>JABZKB010000010.1:0-18753 GCA_015257505.1 Nanosynbacter sp.
CCCCCTGTCCTACCTCCGACAAAACAAATGCTGGCTTATGATATTTTTCTACCAATCTACCCGCGATAATCCCCAGCACCCCCTCATGCCACTCTCCAGCCACCACAATCACATCATCCTCTGTCACTGCAATCTCAGAAATCGCTTTTTTCTGGCTCTCCCGCCTTGCCAAATTTAGCTCATTTAGCTTCATGGCTAATTTATTAGCATCTTGATGATTCTCTGTCATCAAAAGCTTCAAAGAAATCTCCGCAGACTCCATTCTTCCACCCGCGTTTAATCTTGGCCCAAGTTGAAATCCAATTGTTTCTGAATTAATTTTATTTGCTTTTGAGGCTTTTATTAGTTCAATTAAACCTGGCCTTCTAGTTTTCTTCAGAACTTTCATGCCATAAAAACTCAGCATTCGGTTCACGGAATCTATCGTCATCGAGTCACACAGAGTTCCGATCAAGACTAGATCCAAATACCACTTCTCCCGCCCCTCTGGAATATAACCCAAGTTCACCATTTTCTGCATAACCAAAAACGCCACCCCGCATCCACAAAGCTCCCTTATTTCCGACCGCTCATCCCGCTTCGGATTCACTACCGCGATCGCCCCCTTTGGTATTTCTTTCATGATTTCATGATGATCCGTCACAATCACATCCACCCCACGTGCCTTTAATTTGTCAATCACTTCCGCATTATTACTGCCGCAGTCCACTGTAATAATCAACGTGGCACCCAGTTCCTCCGCCCGCCCTACTACTCTCTCTCCCATTCCATATCCATCAATAAAACGATCCGGCAGCATCACTGACACATTCTTGATCCCAGAAAGCCACAAGCAATCATACATTAAAGTACTCGCCGTCACTCCATCCACATCATAATCACCATACACTAATACGGTTTCTTGTTTTGCGATCGCTTCAGCTATTCGACTTGTTGCTACCTCAATATCCGGCAATTTTTCTGCAAGATCCACCCTATATTTTGGACTCAAAAAATCATGATTCACCCCCCGTTTCTTCAGTAATTCCTCAAAAATCCTCGTCATGACGATTCTTAATTACTGAATTGTTTTATTTTGTTTTGAGCCCGGCACCATCTGCTTACTCTTAATCACGATTCCCTGAAGTTCTTTCAAGATTGGAAACTGTTTATTGGTTTGGTAAATTGTTGTATTTCCTTTTTTTGTCACAATCAAAAAATTACCTTTTTCGAGTCGCTTCAACTCTCTCTGGATATTTCCTGGATCCTCATGAATCAGCTTTGATAACGCTCTTACGTGTGTCTTAAAATCTGGATACTTCGCGAAAACCACCAAAATTTTCCGTCGGACCCTGGATGTAATGAATATATCCAACATTTTTACCTCACTTTTCTTTCAAACCAGTATACCAAAATTTTGTATTTCTCACAACAAATACCTCATCTCTTTACGTATGCTAAAATAGTTCCAATGTATTACCAGGTCATCCCCACCAAAATTTTCCGTCAGGCTACCGACCCATCGGAGAGTTTGCTGACTTACAGCTCGCCCGATAAACTTACACCTGGACAAATCGTCCTCATCCCACTTGGCAAAGCTATCACCCCCGGCATTATTTATAAATCCACCACACCGCCAGAAAATCTCCCCTACAAAATCAAATCCATCCACACTTCCCTAGACCTACCACCACTCCCTAGCCACCTCCTAAAATCAGCTCTCTGGCTTAGTCAGTATTACCTTTCTCCTCTTCCCGCCATAGCCAACCTCTTGCTTCCAAAAGGCCTCACCAAGAATCGTCGTAAAATATCCGAAAAGAAAATTAACACAATTTTTGTTCAATCACCTCAAGACATTCCCCTTAACCAATCTCAGAAAACTGCCCTCGAAAATCTCAAAAAAATCAAATCCCATACCAAGCTCCTGCATGGAATCACTGGCTCCGGTAAGACCAATCTCTATCTCACTCTCGCCATGGAGCAGTTCAAAAAATCCCATTCCAGCATTATTCTCGTTCCCGAAATTTCCCTCACATCTCAACTCGTACAAGAGTTTCAACGCTTTTTCCCTGATTCCGTTATCACCATACATTCCAAACAAACTGAAGCTAGTCGTCATCAAACCTGGCAAAAAATCATAAGTAGCAACCAACCGCTCATAATCATCGGTGCACGTTCAGCCATTTTTTCTCCACTCCAAAATCTTGGCCTTATTATTATTGACGAAGCTCACGATCCCGCCTATTACCAAGAAAATCCGCCTCGCTATTCCGCTCTCCGTCTAGCTAGTTTTATAGCGAACACTAAAAATATTGACTGTATATACGGAACCGCCACCCCTCTCATCGAAGATTATTATCTTGCAGAAAAAAATCACGCCTATGTTTCACTAACCAAGCGCGCCAAAGAGACCGCCTTCACCCCTAAAATCGAACTAATCGATCTAAAAAATTCCAACAGTTTTACAAAAAACCATTACTTCTCTGATCCCCTGATTAAAAATATTGTTCAGAACCTTGAAAAGCATCAGCAGACCCTTATCTTCCATAATCGCCGTGGTTCCGCTCCGCTTACAATTTGTACTCACTGTGGCTGGCAAGCTCTTTGTCCAAACTGCGCCCTGCCACTCACTCTTCACAGTGACAGCTTTAAATTAGTTTGCCACACTTGTGGCCATACTGAGCCAGTACCTAAAGTTTGCCCGGTCTGCTCTCATACTGACATTATCCATAAAGGCTTCGGTACTAAATTACTCGAAACAGAACTCAAAAAACTCTTCAAAAATGCCAAAATCGCTCGCTTCGACGCCGATAATACTACCGAAAATTCCCTCAACCAGCTCTATCAACAAATTAAAGCTGGCGAAATCGATATCCTTGTCGGCACTCAGTTGCTCGCCAAAGGACTTGATCTACCTAAACTTGCCACGGTTGGCATTGTTCAAGCTGACGGCGGTCTTAGTTTACCAGATTACTCCTCGGAAGAAAGAAGCTTCCATCTCCTCACCCAAGTCATCGGCCGTGTTGGCCGTGGCCATTTAGACGAAGCATCTGTTTTTATCCAAACCTATCAACCGGATCACCCCATTATTCAATTTGCCATCAAAAATGATTATCTTTCAGCCTATCAATATCTCCTAGCCAAACGTAAACAGGGTCATTTCCCACCATACTTTTATATGGCCAAACTTTATATTACTCAAAAAACCGAACAAACTACCATTAAGAAAATTCGCGAACTCCATACCCTCCTCCGCTCCGAAAAGAATATTTTTCTTTCCGCACCTACTCCAGCATTTCATGAGTTCTCCCCTAGTGGGTATACCTGGCAGATTATTATTAAAGCCACCTCAAGACAATCTCTTATTTCCGCTATTCTTTCTATTCAAACCCACGCTTCTCTCTCAAATCTCCGCTACATTCTTGATCCACCTTCCCTCCTCTAGATATAAAAAACACCCCTCCCTGGGGGTATTTTTTATAGTCTCAAACCTTAATCTAATGTGAAAGAGAATAGAAATTTGATTTATTTAGATGAGCTAGGATCATGATTTAAATCCTATAAATCTAATCCTTATTCGCAGAAAGTATATAAAGGGTTTTAATCCTTCATATAATATTTTGTAAAGATAAGTAAATACCTCGTCTCTACATATTCTCTTTCACATCAGAGTAACGTTTATATTGTCTACTTTTATCTATGTAGCTTATCTCTCTGTCTTGAATATAGTCCTTTTTCCCAAAAACACAAGCATAGCCTCTTTAAAATCTTCACTTTTCTTATTTTACCCCTGTTAGGAGAATACTGCTTATACTTTATAAACAACCAAAAAAGGTTATAATATAGATATGAATATTATTACTGTACCCGACCCACGTCTTCGCAAGGCTTCAACCAAGGTTAATCATGTTACTGAAGAGACTCACCAAATCATCAAACAGATGGTTGATGCCAGCCTAGAATGGGAAAAAGAACATCCACACGAGCTTTCTGCAGCCATGGCCGCACCTCAGCTCGGTATTAATAAACGCATCATTATCATTCGTGATGATCTTGACGATAAATCAAATGCCAGCTTTACCGCCCTTATTGATCCTGAAGTAATCAAGGCTAGCGGCAAACTAGTTAGTGACTATGAAGGTTGTTTATCCGTACCTTTTATCTACGGCCTCGTTCCCCGCTATTCCAAACTTCGCGTAAAAGCCAAACTTATTGATGGTACCGAAGTTCGTATCAAAGCCGAAGACAACCTTGCGCGTACCCTTGCGCATGAAATTGATCATCTCGACGGCATCCTCTTCATTGATCATATTAAAGATGATAAAAAAGCCTTTTTTGAACTCGACAAAGACGGTGATCTCAAACCACTTGACTATGACTCACGTATCAAAAATAATCCTGAATTATTCGGCGATGAATAAAGCTAGGCAAAACAAGATTATCTTTTTCGGCAACGGCCCTCTTGCCGAATTCACAAAACAATGTATTGAGAATTCAGGCACTTGTAAAATTGTTTTTCATGCCAAAAACAAGACCGACCTCGATGAAGTCAAACGTCTCAAAAGTGCCACCCCTTCTCTCTTCGGTATCCTCGCAAGCTTCGGTGTTATTATAAAATCTGACATCCTTGAACTTTTTGAGCCAATCGGCATTCTTAATATTCACCCATCATTACTACCAAAATATCGAGGAGCCTCACCAATTGAATCCGCAATTCTAAATGGTGACCAAGATTTTTCCGTCTCAGTTATGAAACTCGTTAAAGCCATGGACGCCGGCCCAATTTATTACCAAACCACCATTAAATCTGATGAATTCAGTTCTGCGTATCCTGCAAAATCCGAGATCTATCAGGCTCTCTCATTCCGCGCCACTACATGGTTGGTTGAACACCTCAATTCTCTACCAATTCCAATACCACAAAATGATAAGGAAGCCACCTATACCTCAAAATTCGATACTTCAATGTCTCAACTAGATCTCAAAAAGTCTGCAATGAATCTCTTAAATCAGATTCGCGCTTTTCAAACTTTCCCAAAAAGCAAACTTAAGATTGGTGATCATGAATGTATTATCCTGGAAGCCCATCTAGATGCAAAAACAGAGACTGATAATCGCGCCAAAATCAAATTCACGTGCGGCGACAATCAAAACATCATCATCGATCGTTTGCAGCCGCTCGGTCGCAAACCCATGGATGCAAATTCCTTCTATAACGGCTACATGAAATAATCAAAATCAAAATCAAAATCATAATCAAAATCATAATCATAATCATAATCAAAACCCTAAAGTCCCAACAGAAAACCCAGAATCACTTCTGGGCTTTCTACTATTTTTTCAGTTTTTGTTTAACTAAACTGATATTGGCATCGGCTCGGTCGCTGTCTCTTGAGCTTCGGCTTGTCTAAGCACCTCAATTATCTCATCGTGACTTCGAATAATTTCCTGCTTAAACTCGCTTTCGATATCTTGTGCAACTTTTGCATAGTCCAGTCGGTTCAACTGTATCCACTTCACGCTTAAGTATTCCCCTAAAATCTCCAGCGTTCCTTCTGTGACATTATATTTCTGCAATAATTTCTGATAAATTTCATCTTGTCGATAGTCGCCAAGCTTCGATAAGAACCTGATCATCACATTGCGGTCTTTTCGCATAATCCCGTCAAATTCTTCAAGTTGTTCAGGAGTCATCCCCTCACTCATTTTTTCACCGACGCGATTTTCGAGCTCAACTTGAATCTCAGCCACTAGCGCCTCTTTCTGTGGTTCGGGAAGATTTTGTAATCCCACCTCCGCCAAGAACCTTTCGTCCACCTTTATCATTTATTTCTCCTCAAACTACTCCCATTATAAGTCGCGTGAGCTATAAACACAAGCTTTTTATGACTTAAAAACCTGCCACGCTAATTCCGCACATTTTGCCCTCGCTGGCATCCTCGAGACTATTTCTAGAGCTCTTGCCTCTCCCATTTTTTCCAACCCGCCGTCCGCATTAAACTTCTCATTTTCAAGAATCATTTCTCTAAATAAATCACTCAATTCTTTCGCCTCCTCTAAAGTCTTCCCTCTCACCGTCTCGATCATTAAATCTGCCGAAGCTAAAGAAATTGCACATCCATGCCCAGTAAATTTACCATCCACAATCACTCCATCCTCAATTTTTAGCTGAACAAAAATTTTATCGCCACAGCTGGCATTTTTTAATTCCTTTCTTATTTCTACCCCCTCCAACTCTCCCCTGTTCTTTGGATATAAATTATGCTCTAGCAATATCTCATCATACATTTTTTACTCAATCCTCTAATCTTTAGCTTACTTCTTACTTAAAAAATATTTTAATTTAAAGAATAATTAAAGCCCCATTTCCTTACGAATCTTTCCCAAAATTGATGCCAAATAATTAATTTCAGACCTTGTGTTATAAAACATCAAACTCACACGTATCGCTGGACCAATTTTTCGCTTCGTCAATACTGGCTCTGCACAATGCCATCCAGCCCGCACCATCACACCATAATTACTCAAAATCTGAGCCGTATCATGTGGGTGCACTCCCCTAATATTAAATAAAATTATGCCATTTTTACCATGAAAAAGCTCTAAGTCTGAAATTGCAGATAACTTCCCTACAGCATATTCGGTCAATTTTCTAGTCTCAGCAAATAGCTCTTCATCTTTATTATTTTTATTCCAAAATTTAATCGCCTGTAAGAGTCCAACCACTCCACCCATATCAATTGTTCCACCTTCAAATTTCTGTGATCCAAACGCATAATCCGCCCGCACCATAACAGGATCACTAGTCTTATTTGCCGCTTCCCGCGCATTCTCAGCAATTTCTACGGCATCCACCATCTCCCCGCCATAATTTAATGGTTTAATCTTTTCCATAAGCTCTCGACGCATATAAAGCACTCCTATGCCCATTGGTGCACCAATCTTATGGCCAGAAAACGCCAAAAAATCTACATCGAGCATCTCAAGGTTAATTTTTTGATGCGCAATCAACTGTGCTGCATCAAGCAAGATCAATCCGTTAAACCCTGACTTTCTTAATTCTTGCACCGTCTCAATCTGTTCGTTACCAGTAACATTTGAAAGTCCTGTCAAAGCCACAATTTTCACATCCGCGCTTTGCTCCCCCACCGATTTCAACTTCATATATTCCGCCACCACATCTTCACAGATCAAAACCTGTTCGCCATATCTCTCAGTGAATGGCAATATATTACTATGGTGTGAATCTAAGCTAATCAAGATTTTCCCATTCCCAATCAGCTCTCTTACTCCATTTGCAACCAAATTTATTGCCTCAGTGGCATTCTTAGTAAAAATCACCTCATCTGCACCAGCGCCTATATACTCAGCCACCTTAGCACGTGTCTGGTTTAGCAATCTCGTAGACTGTTCACTTATTTTATACAATCCTCTTAATGGATTAGCGTTTAGTGTCTTATAGTACTCGGAAACTTTCTCGATCACCTGTTTCGGTCTCTGCATAGTTGCCGCACTATCTAGGTATACGAAAGGCATCATTGGATCAATTAATTCCGGCGCCAACTCAAAAATTTCAAATTCCTCCCGATACATTATGCGGTTCCTTCCATTTCCATCTTAATTAAATTATTCATTTCCATTGCATATTCAATTGGTAATTCTTTCGATATATCCCCCGTAAATCCTCGCACGATCATTGCTCTCGCCTCATCCTCAGAAATTCCTCGAGTCTTCAAATAGTAAATTGCCTCATCTGAAATTTTCCCTACACTGGCCTCATGTGAGACCTCCGCATCATCACATTCCACCTTTACTTCCGGAATCGCGTTTGAGATCGATTTATCATCCAAAATCAGTGATTTACAGTCCGTATATGACTTTGCCCCCACCGCCGTTTTGCAAATTTTAGCCAACGTTCGTGTAGTCGAAATTCCACCATCTTTACTTAAAGATTTTGCCATCATCATTGAATAAGTATTCGGTCCGATATGAACAACTTTTGCACCTGTATCAAGATTTTGTTCAGCACCCGCAAAAGTTACACCAGTATACTCCATTTTTGCTCTAGCCCCAGCCAGAATTCCCATTGGATAAAGCATTGAAATTCGCGATCCAAATGATCCAGTAACCCATTCAATTGACCCATCTTCCTCAACGTATGCTCTTTTTGTATTCAAATTGAATACATTTTTTGACCAGCTTTCTACGGTCGAAAATTTTAGTCTACTATTTTTCTTCACATAAAGCTCCACGCTACCTGCATGTAAATTTGAGACTGTGTATTTTGGTGCCGAACAGCCTTCGATAAAATGCAAGTCCGATCCCTCATCGACAATAATCAAAGTATGCTCAAACTGCCCTGCCCCCGGTGCGTTTAAACGATAATAACTCTGAATTGGAATTTCTACACTGACATTTTTGGGTACATAAATAAACGAACCACCACTCCAAACTGCCGCATGCAAAGCCGCAAATTTATGGTCAGATTCAGAAATTAATTTCATAAAATGCTTCTTTAAAATCTCCGCTACATCCACACCATATTGACGAATCACCTCTTCCCTAGGTTTCTGAGTTGTTGCCACCGCCTCTTCCATCGGCAAATACACTACACCCTTCTTTGCAATCTGCTCCTTCAGATTATGGTAAATCACTTCCGAATCATATTGTGCCCCCACCCCAGCCAGATGCTCACGTTCAGCCTCTGGAATTCCAAGCTGCTCAAAAGTTTCCCGAATCTCCACCGGCACCTCATCCCAGCTACCCACCATCTCTTTCTTCGGTTCCACATACATTAAAATGTCATCAAGATTTAGTTCTGTAATATCCGGCGCCCATGCTGGCATTTTCAATTTTTCCCAATATGAAAGCCCCAAAAGCCTAAGCTCCAACATCCATTTTGGCTCTTTTTTTCGCGCAGAAAGCTCCCGGATATATTCCGTAGTTAAACCTCTATTTTTCTTCATCACTTTCATCATCTTTTCACCCCTATCATTTCTGAATCCTCCTATTATAAATTCTGAAATCCCTCAGCCTCCACTTCTCTTACGAGTTCATCTCCACCCGTTCGCACTATTTTTCCATCTTTCAAAATCAACACCTTATCCACAGATAAATGTTTTAAGACCCGCATATTGTGTGTAATCACCAAAAATGCAGCTCTAGTTTCTTTTGCAAGCTCCGCCAGCATCTCTGAAATTTTCTCCGTCGCGTCCACATCAAGCCCTGAATCTATCTCGTCCAAAATCAAAAGCTTTGGCTTTAAAACCATCGCTTGCAAAATTTCATTCTTCTTCTTCTCACCCCCAGAAAACTGTACATTTAAGTCTCTTTCCGCAAAGAAAATATTTGTTTTTAACTTTTTACACACTGTCGAAATTCGCTCCCGGACCGTATCAAGTGGCAACCTCTCATCCCTAGCCATCAAAGCATTTCGAATCACCTCAGTCGTAGAAATCCCCGGGATCTCTACTGGATTCTGCATCGTCATCATCATCCCGAGCAAGGCGCGTTTGTCAGTATCCATCATACTAACCTCTTGCCCGAAAAACTCAATCTTCCCCCTCGTAATTTTATATCTCCTGTCCCCCATCAAGGCTGCGCCTAGAGTCGATTTTCCCGCCCCATTCGGCCCCAAAATCACTACCGTCTCACCCTCATTAACCTCAAAAGAAATGCCATTAATAATCTTTTTCTGTTCCTTTTCTGCCTCAACGACAATATCCTGAATTTTCAACAATTTCTCAAGCTGTTTCATTTTAACCTCTACTAATCTCTAAAAACTATTATATCATTTTGCACCAACTATCTCGTTTCAAAACCCCTTGCATTGCTGCGCCGGTTGCGTTATAATCTCTTCATAGATTCCCCTGTAGCTCAATGGTGGAGCAAGAAGCTGTTAACTTCGAGGTTGTCAGTTCGAGCCTGACCGGGGGAGCCACTATGAAAATTCAGACCCTAAAGGTCTGTTTTTTGTTATACTACCTATCCTAAGTTATATTAAAAACACTAATTAATTCTGCAAATCTTAAAACTCTAAACAACCTTATTTTTTTCTCTTTATCCATTCAAGTAATTCTTTAATTACAAGACCCTGATATATAGGTTCTTTTTTCTCATTCCTATAACTATGATCTGCATTTTTTATGGCAACGACCTCAACTGATTCATTAACAAGCTCTTTAATTTTAGATGGCGATGCAAAACGGTCGTTTTCACCTTGAACAACAAGACTTAAATTATTTATGATCGCATTTTGTCTAATCTCATTTGGAATATATCCTAGAATTGCTAAATCTATTTCGCTATCTGGATATTGTTCCAGGTAGTAACTAGCGATAATACCACCAAGAGATTTTGCTATAATCCTAATTTCTTCATAACCCTCTGAGCGGACAAAATCCATCACACACTTTAGTGCGCCCACCTCTTCTTTTAATTCTGGTCCACTCGAGTTAACTTCTTCACGATCGCAAAATGGAAAATTAAAACCAATGACACTATTCTTCGTTGTTGCGATAGCGTCAAAAATAGATGCAATAAAACTAGTCTCTACGCCAACTGGTCCACTACCATGCAAGATAATGAATACTTTTTTCCCGCCATTTTTTCTGTAATATTTATATGTAAGCTTATCCATTTTTCCTCCTAGATTTTTAGGATTTTTGTTTAATACTATAAAATCGCGTATTAAAACCTAGCTCATCCTAAAATGCCCCACAATATCCGTCCGATACTCCAGTATATCTTCTTCAAAATGAAACCCACCATTATGAATAATAAAAGGTATTCCTCGCCAATTTCTTTTATCCGATACTACTCCGATGTGCGTTTTGAACACAATTATATCTCCACCCTGCCATTCTTTTATATCTGTTAGATCCGTCGTCAAAGATTTTGCGTTATGCTCAAAAAATATTCTTAAATTATTTACTCGGCGAAAATCAATATTTTTATCCACTACGTCCAGCTGATACATTTTCTTATTCGCTCTAATATCAGCATCCACCAGCTCCATCAAATCGTATCCGGCTCCCCTAAGTCCAAAAGCAATCACATCCGTACAAACTCCAAACCCATCATCTGGATAACCTGTCCTATAATATTTACTTTTATATTTCGGCTTTGTTGCAATATAATTCCGCACGCTTTGTAAAAAATCTGTCTGGTCATCAATTCCATCCCCATCCTTATCTATAAGGCTTTTATAAGTTTCAATCCCAAAATCCTCATTAGTAAATTGCCGATGGGGTATCACGTTAAACATATACAATATCAGTGTTATCATAACCAAAAATAAAAGAACAAATATAAAATATATTATCTTCTTCCATCTTTCCAGGTTATCATTACCTAACATCGCTAACCATTTCCCCAATTCTGCTCATTTTTTCTCTTATTAACTACATTCTATCACATTACTCTTCCCACAATTGTTTTCTATGTTAGAATAGTAATGGTCGCATACGACCTTGAAATTGATTAACTGTGTTTTAATAACACAACTTTGATAAAAAATTAGGGGTCTTCCCGACCAAAAAAATACACAAACCTTAACAAGGAGATTTTTATGAACGATAATGAAATTCAGCATATCCCTCTTATTGGTGAAATGCTGCCAACCATGCAAGTTCAAACCACTCATGGTCCAAAAACTTTACCTGGCGACTACGCTGGCAAATGGCTTGTTCTTTTTAGCCATCCAGCCGACTTCACTCCAGTCTGTACTACCGAATTCGTTTCCTTCCAGAAGAATTACGCTAAATTCCGCGAGATGAATACTGAACTTCTCGGTCTTTCCGTTGACCAGGTCTTCTCCCACATCAAGTGGACTGAATGGATCAAGGAGCACTTCGATGTTGAAATCGAGTTCCCAATCATTGCTGACACTGGCCTCGTTTCCGGCAAGCTTGGTTTCATCCATCCAGGTAAAAACCATGACACTAACACCGTCCGTGCCGTCTTTATCATCGACCCAGAAGGCAAAGTTCGCGCTATTCTTTATTACCCACAAGAACTTGGTCGCAACATGAATGAAATCTTACGTATGGTTAAAGGCCTTCAGACTTCAGAAGAACACAAAGTTGCTCTTCCTGCCAACTGGCCAAACAACGAACTCTTCGGTGCCGACGTTATTGTCCCTCCAGCCAAAGACATTGCCACTGTCAAGGAACGTTTTGCCGCAGCAAAAGCCGGCGAATTTACCTGTGAAGATTGGTGGCTCTGTCACAAACCATTGAATAAATAATTTATTCAACCACAAAAAGAACCCCTGTTACGGGGTTCTTTTTTTTAGTCTTCTAATTATTTAGCGACTGAAAGTGAAATCTTGCGACCTTCACGATCAATGTCAAGTACCTTAAAGCTCTTGCGCTCATTAAGAGTAAAGATCTTTTCAGGGTCGACATCATTACCTTCACCAAGTTCAGAGACGTGGACCAAAGCTTCAACAGCTGGTGAAATCTGTACAAATGCACCAAATGGAGTGATACGAGTTACAGTTCCCTCAACTTTTGAACCTTTCTTTAGGTTCTCGACTTCTGAAAGCCATGGATCAGCAACGAGCTGCTTCATTGAGAGGCTCAAACGCTCCTTGTCGATAGCAATAATCTTTGCCTCGATTTCATCACCAACTTTCACGTAGTCAGAAGGATTATTTACACGTTCCCAAGAAATTTCAGAGATATGAATCAAACCTTCAATACCTTCAACATTTACGAAAACGCCAAAATCGACTACACCAGTCACAACACCCTTGATTACATCACCAACATGAAGCTCAGCAAAGCGAGCTGCGAGACCGTCCTTAACAGCTTCCTTCTCAGAGAAAATAAGCTTGTTATCTTTCTTGTTAGCATCAAGAATTCTCACCTTAATTCCCTTACCAACAAGAGAGTTAAGACGTTGCAAAATCTCATCCTTATCTGCTGAACCTACGCGTGGGTAGTGCTCTGCAGAAAGTTGTGATACTGGCAAGAAACCACGAATTCCTTCATATTCGACCAAAAGACCACCACGATTGGCATCAAATGGAGTAACCTCCACGATTTCCGCAGCGTCCATCTTAGCCTGGATTTCATCCCAGCCCTTATCCTTCACAGCCTTACGGAGTGAAAGAAGTACAGTACCGTCTTCCATTTCTGGATCGATAACTGAAGCAGAAACTTCCTGGCCAACCTCAAGGTTGCGAGCAAAAGAAGCTTCACGGCGTGGTACTAAACCAACACCCTGTGCACCGAGATCAATCAAAATCTCGTGTTTCTTTACTGAAAGTACTACACCAGAAACAGTATCTCCAGCGACTACTTTTTTGACTGAATCACTAGCAGAAGCAAGCAATTCGTCCATTGTGATTTTTTTGGCATCAGCCATTACTTATATTTTCCTTTCTTCAGGCCCGTTCACTTAAGAAAAATCTTCCCACTTAGCATTTATACCTCTAAGCTATTTTCCCAAATGAACGAACCCGAATCTACCTTTTAATATACCAAATCCACCCCTGTTTGTAAAGCGTGCGTCTATGGCTCACTTACCATCCATCTCTTACATTCTCTGCCCACATCTCTTCCCTCTTATTCTTTTTATTTTCTCCACCTCCACCTATAATATTTTTAATGAGTCAGGCAAATTCTTCTAATCAAATAAAAAAACAGTCGCCAAACAGCCCGTTCTCCAATTTTCTTGCTGACCTAAAATCCCTCTATCCTAATTTTCGCTTTCAACCCGGCCCCCGCTTCCTTTTCCGCCCACCAAACACTATTTTTTACGAGCCTAGTAACCCAAATAATGCAAACAATTCCTTTCAAGATTTTGCCCTCCAACTGCTCCACGAACTAGGTCACGCCGTTTCTGGTCATCGTAATTTTCAGCTTTCCATCGATCGTATCAAGATTGAAACCGAAGCCTGGCATGCGGCCCAAACAATTCTCGAGAATCACCCTAATCTACAAACAAAATATCACCTATTTTTCAACCAAGATTTTGCTGAAGCTCATCTTGACACCTACCGTCGTTGGCTCCACCAAAAAACTACCTGCAAAAAATGCGGCCTTACCATGTTTCAGGATAAAAACCAAACCTGGTATTGTCCCCACTGCGATTTAATCTAAGCCCGAAAGGCGCCAAAAAACTCTCAACACCCATTCTTCTAAGCGTTTGGAATCTAAAACTCCAAATTCTAACCTCTAGCGATTATCGCCTGCCCCATGAATCTGGTTTCTCTGAAATCGATCTTCAAGCTTCTTTAGATTAATCTCTGCCACCTCATTAAATTCCACTCCAAGATATCGCGAAACCATTGCAAGATACCATAAGACATCACCAAATTCTTTTATAATCTCTAGGCGCTTCTCGTCTGTTACTACGCCATCGTTGTCACGAATAATCTTTTTAATTTTGTCACATGCTTCACCAGCCTCGCCAGCAATCCCTAATACCTTCTCCAAAACACCAACATCGGACACTTTTGATCCCGCCCTTACAAAATCTTCATAAGAGAAAGTGTCATATTTTCGTGCACTTTCTTGGTATTCATTAAAATTCATATCACCTCCTTTTCTCTCTATAATATATCATATTTAAGTTATTTATCCATAACCTCTTTTCATAAAAATCCGAACATTATAAAAAACGAACCCATTTCTGGGTTCGTCAATTTCTAGATGGATCTAGCTAATATTTTAAGCTAATAAGTTATTAATCTTTAAATTAAGCAACATTTTTCTTAGCTGGGCCACGTCGTGAAATACGACCACCTTTAGCACCGGCAATTTTTGCAAGTGCAGGGTTTGCTGCAAATCCACCAGTACAACCTAATCGTCCACCTTTTTGGCCGATCTTTGCGTAAAAGTCTTTACCGTACTTCTCACGGTTAGTTGCTGCAGCCTTAAGGCCACCTTGTTTAGTTCCTGCCATTTAATTCTCTTTCTGCCCACCAGAAATATTAATAATTGTTATTGTTCCCCTCACCACCTCAAAGTGTTTCTCTCTAACGCACCTTTTGGCTTATGTCTTGTATTATACAATAACAGAAGCACTTTGTCAATATGCTAAAGTTAATTATTATTTTATAATATTTTTTTACTACTTACGCTGTCATTTATATCCATCACTACACCAAGTTCCCACATCCTCATTAATATTTGGTAGTCGCTCTATCTTTTTTATTGACATTAAACTTATTCTTTGCTAATATAATTCCACTGGGGTAATAGCTCAGCTGATTAGAGCGCTGCCTTTGCAAGGCAGAGGTCCAGGGTTTGAATCCCTGTTACTCCACCATTTTTCTGATAAAATCAGCCATGGGGTATTTAGCGTCCCCCCGCTAGATACTCCACCAACAAAAGACCCAAAAGGTCTTTTTTCTTGTCTTTATCTATACTCCTCTTTATATTCTTTTTCTCGTCCACCCGAAACTTTCCTTTTTCTTCACAACACATCCTCCAGGATTATAGTTTTTATATCCCATTCAACAAAAAGCCGCTACTTCTAGCGGCTCAAACAAACATATTTTCAGGTGGTGGGGATATGTGGACTTGAACCACAGACCTCGTCATTATCAGTGACGCGCTCTAACCAGCTGAGCTATATCCCCGTCTTCAATTATTTTACTCTATCTATTTATAAAAATCAAGAACCACTACACTTTTTATATTCACATTTTTATTGTGCTATAATTTATCCATGCAATGGAATTTTAGTTTCGGTTGGATGATAATTGGCTTATTAATCACCGCCATCAGCGGCCTTGTTATCTCCAAATATCAAATCATCTCTGACAATATGTTAAGCGGCGTTTCGTCTTATGATCGCGTCAAATTTTGGGGACTCATTGGCGTTGGTCTCGGCCTAGCTGTTACCGCCAATCTTCATACTCTTTTCTTATCGCTTTTAGTATCAATTGTCTTCAAGCGATAATACTACTTGCCTAACCCATTCATACATCGCCACTCCTGCAGCCACACCAACATTTAGCGACCTTGTTGAGCCGAATGACTCAATAAAGCGCACATCGTCCGCCGCCGCTGTTAGTTCCGCACTAATTCCGTTCCCTTCACTTCCAAAAACCAGAGTTGTATTTTTAGAAAAAATCTTTTGATGGATCGGCTTAGCGCGTTCCGTATTATTTTCAATCGCTACAATCTCGCGACCACGCACCCTCTGGTCAACCACAAAGCTCTCAAAATCAGTCCAGTATTTAATCTCCAGATACTTATCTGTACACATCGCACCGCGCCTGTTATATTTCTTACGCCCAATTATGTGTACAATTCCGACATTAAAGTTATTTGCTGAACGCACAATCGTCCCCACATTAAAGTCATGTTCCACGTTCTCAATTGCGATTTCAAGACTATTTCGTCTCTCGCCTAGCTCAGCTTTTACCTGTTCATTAGACTTCCCCTTAAACTCATCCACAAGATTTCTTGTGTCCAGTTTCGGTTCGATCACAAAGTCATTCATTTATGCAAAGCTTCCCATAATTACGTAGCCATAGTAGACCACGAACATCAATAAGAAAGCGATTCCCTTCTTGAATCCAATTCGATGTCCACGCCTTGCAAAGAAGTAAAGAATAATTGGTGAAATTACTAACGCAGCAATATCAACAACTGAGAAAGCACTGCCACCGACCCCACCTAACAAAGCAACTGGAAGTCCCGCCACAATACCAATATTAAAGATATCCGATCCAACGATATTTCCAATGGCTATATCATATTCACCCTTACGAGTCGCGATCACAGAAGTTACCAATTCTGGCAATGAAGTACCCAGCGCCACAATGGTAAGAGAAATAATTCTTTGACTCACACCAAAGGTTGCCGCAATTTCTGACGCACCTTTTACTACTAGGTCACTACCGAATACAATTCCAACCAGGCCAAATATCACCATCAAAACTGCCTTAACTAAGTTAACTTCCCCCTCCTCATCTGCTTCTTTCTTAGCCTCAGCATCCTTTTCTGTCTTAATCTCAGCAACTTTTTCTGTCTTAGCCTCAGCAACTTTTTCCGTCTTAGAAGTCTCCTTTTTTACAGATTTTTTCTCAGTCACCTCATTCTCAGCACCAGTCTTCCGATTCGCCATACCAAAAAGATAATAGATAAAAACACAGAAAAACAAGAGTAAAATAATGCCATCTTGTCTAGTAAATAAATTTTCACCCAATCCAAAAATCTTATCAGAAAGTACCACTGTAAACGCTATGGTTATCAAAATAAGTACTGGAATTTCCTTCTTTACTGTCGCCGTATTAACATGAAGCGTTCCCACCAGTGCTGAAAGCCCCAAAATTAGTAAGATATTAAGAATATTACTACCAATCACGTTTCCTAGCAAAATATCACCCTTACCAGAGAGAATCGACTGAATACTCACTGCAAGTTCTGGCGCACTCGTACCAAAAGAAACAATAGTTAAGCCAATCAGCATCTTTGGTACACGAAATTTACGTGCCGTATCACTTGCACCATCCACAAAAATATCTGCACCCTTAATTAGAAAAACGAAGCCCACAAGCAGCAACGCTAGATTGATCAAAAGACCCATTTTATTTTTTATTCTCCATTAAACTCTTTCTATTTTACCACAAGAAAATTAGATTAGTCTAACCATCTCTTTGTCGAATCTGCCGCCATAATCGTTGCCGTACGCGGCAAGTACTTTTTGATTGCCAAATTCATTGGCAGATCATACTCCTTAAATTCAGCGTCCTCAAAAACTTCACTATGCGCATAGTAACGATTTCTTCTAATTCTCGCTAGATGTTCTTCACTGTTTATATATAGTTCATTCTTATTTTTAGAAACATATTCGATAATCGCAGTCTCCGGATAGCCTAGCAAGTCACCAATCTTAAATGTGGCCACGGTCCATTCATCTTCCTTTCCATCCACCACAAAGCCATTTTGCATCGAATCCATCATTTGCTCATACGCCGACTTCAATTCCCGACAAATTCTTTTTTGAAATGAGATGTATAAAAATTCCCCACCCCTATAATTTCCTAAACATTCCAGATTAAACTTCCGAACTTCACCGCCATCCAAACCAAGTTTACTTACATCCAACTTTTCTATATCTAAATCATTGATATCCGGAGCGTCTCCAGTCAAGCTAATCACATCCAAATCATTATCATAATTTTCACTTTCTTCCGCTTTTGCCGCATAAGGCTCACCTTCATGAGATATTCTATTTTCACCAATCAGAATATAAATCCCTAGGTCACTTAAAAAATCTACGAATTTGCCGCCGTCCAGTAGCACATTTCCGTTACTCATGACATCGTTTGTTAAAAGCCCCGCCGGCTTAATTCCCACAAATACACCTAGCATAGTCGTAAGCACCGCTACGGAGAGTTCTTTATTTTCCTCTCCATAAAATTCGTAAATAAAATCTTCCAAATCAAGCAGTGTCTTTTTCTTCATAAATCGAGTATATCATATCGATAAATCCGAGAAGACCGTCTAGAACTAAATTTAGACTAGAAAAAAGACCCCTACCAGGGTCTTCCTTAACAACTCAGTTGTGCAATTCATCGAAAGTCAATGTAAGCTGTAAATCGTATCTTACTCTCGTAAGCTATATTGTGTTCTAAGCTTAATTAACACAATTACGACCGACCTAGATACATTAAATATTACTATTTAATGCTCATCAAATCCTTCTCTAGAAAGGAGGTAATCCATCGACACGTTCTCGTACCGATGCCTTGTTACGACTTAACCCCAATCATCTCCCCCACCTTAGGCCGCCGAGGCGGACTTCGGG
>JABZKB010000011.1:0-302 GCA_015257505.1 Nanosynbacter sp.
CTGCTGAGAATGAAGCCGGTTCCGGCAGCGGTTTGGCTGGTAGTTTCATTACTGAAGAAGGATTTTTGATCCGTGCTTGTAACGATAGAAACAACGCTTTTTGAGACGGCATTGGCGATGCTAGCAATCGAGCCTTCTGTGAAGTTGGCAGAGTTACTATCGCGACCGATTTGGCCTGGATTGCCAAAATTATTACCAGTAAGATTCCTAGTTAGACTGAGATTGTAGATACTGCAGGCGAGTGCAAGAACTGAGAGAAAAACTGGTAGTTTATTGCTGGATGATTTCACCTTTTCAGTATC
>JABZKB010000011.1:312-18461 GCA_015257505.1 Nanosynbacter sp.
TTTCTCGACCTCTTCAGGTTCCTTGGTTTTCTCGGCTTCCTTAGATTCCTCGGCTTCCTTAGTCTCCTTAGTCTCCTTAGTCTCCTCGACTTTCTCAGCTTCCTTAGCTTTCTCGACTGAGCTGTTAATTTTGCCGCTTGATTCAAAATCACTTTCTTCAGTTTGAGAAGAAACGGTTTTTTCTGTCATAAATTTACCTCCTTTAGACATTAAATAATGGTTTGCTAAACCAAAGCACGATAATCAGAATGAGAGCAAGTGAGAAAATAGTTGGGGTGGCGATTTTTTTGAAATTAAATTCTTCGTCACTGGAAATTTTGTTAAAAATATTGCCGACAAGAAAGACTATCGTGGTAAGAATGATGGCGGATTGTGGAAGGAGAAAACCGATCTCTTTGAAGGTGTAGACGATGAGCCAAGATTGGCAGAGCCAGGCGAATTCAGCAAAAATTAAACCCATCAAAAGTGAGAGGAAGGAGAAATCTGGATCATCACCTTGTACGAGGACATGTCTGGCAGCAGCAAAACCGATGAGAAAGTTGAATATAACTGGAAAAGCTGCATTAGCGCTGGCGGACATTAAGGTTGTTGCGGTGGTACCTAGAAAAACGGCGAGAAGAGCCTGAATACCAGAGGCGCGTTCAGTCGACATAGGTTTTAAAACGATGAGCCAGGCCGAGTAAAGAATGGCAAGGATAAAATGGATTGGGAGAAGAGTCGGGCCAGAGGCGTAAGTGATAAAGACGAAAGAAAAACCAACGATGAGATCGACAAGGTTTGATTTGAGGTTGAGAAAAAGGTAGCGGGGGCGGACAGCAAACATGCGCCACTTGGAAATGACGACTAGAAGTGCGCCAGGGATCCAGCTAGCAGTACTAAAGGTGATAAATACAGAGCCAAGTCCAAGTAATAAGTTGAAAAAGGCGTGCAAAAAAGCACTTACGATATTACGGCCTTTACGAATCAAAATATAATCTGACATAGCAATATTATACCTTAAAATAGGCGGATTTTGTTAAATGGATAGAGCCTCAAGAGAACTGGGCCAACGATGCGGCAATATGGAATAGTGCCAAGTCCGTATCTTGAATCGTATGAATGGGTACCTTCGCGATTGTCGCCAGCCACAAAAACTTCATTTTCTGGAACAATGATATCAACTTCGCCAGAGGTCTGGGCTTTTGGTCCATCATTGTCGGATTTTCTGGTCTCGTCGTCTGGGTGGAAGCCATCAGGATGCTCGTTATTATAAACTGTCAATATGCCGTCCTTAACCGTGACGCGTTCGCCAGGAAAAGCGATGACGCGTTTAATGATATATTGATCGCGGATAGAAGTTTCGAGACCGCAAGTGAGCGGACCGGACGCATCGCCATTTAAGAAAACAATAACTTGTCCACGTTTTGGCACGTAGGGCTTGCCAAGAAAATGTGAGAGAGAAACCGCGGCACGATTGACGATGAGGCGATCCTGGCCATGTAGGGTATTTTCCATGGAAGCGCCAACTACGTTGTATGAGCGCATGACATAGGTATTTAAAAAAAGTGTGCCAAGGATGACAAAAATAATAAAGGTGACTAGGCTCAGAATGTCCTTCAGCAATGGGTGTCGTTGTTTGAAAAAAGAATTTTGATTATCCACCTTATAATTTTACCATAAAAATAATGTTGGATTTATAAAAACCTTGGTTTTACTTTTGATAGTAGTTTTTTAGGAATTCCTGTTTGAACTCTGTGAAAGTGTCGTTTTGGATGGCTTCGCGAATTTGTTCGGTTAGGCGGATGATGAAACGCAGATTATGAATTGAGACAAGGGTGTAGAATTTACTTTTTAGTTCCCCATCGCCGGATCGCCAAAGGTCGCGGAGCTCACCGCGGGTATATCCTACTTTGCAGGTTGGACAATCACAGTCTTCATCAAGTAGGAGGCTAGAATCTTTGAATTTGCGGAGGTTAATGTCGCCGTATTTGGTATAAATCTTGCCATGGCGTGCTTCCCTGGTTGGCGCTACGCAGTCGAAAGTGTCGGCGCCCATTTCTGCGCCATTTAAAATGTCATCAGGATGGGAAAGTCCAAGTAGGTGACGAGGTTTATTTTCTGGAAGCTCTTCATTGCACCAGCGGAGGATTTCGGATAAGTCTTCTTTGAGGAAGGCGCCACCAAGACCGTAACCATCGAAAGGCATCTTGCCGAGTTTTTTTGCAGTGCTGCGTCTTAAATCTTCCCAACGTCCACCCTGTAAGACGCCATAGAGACTTTGTCGATAGCCGAGTGTGTCGCGGAGTTTCATATGTTCATCGAGGCTACGCTTGGCCCAACGTTCGGTGCGAGCTAGGGCTTCAACATTGTAATCATAATCATCAGCAAGTGAGGTGAGTTCGTCGAAAGCCATGTGAATATCAGCGCCAATGCGACACTGGATTTGCATGGATTCTTCTGGGCCGATAAAATCCGGTTGTCCGTCAAAGGGGTCTGTGAAGTTAACACCTTGCTCTGTGACATGTGCAAGGCGTTCTTTATGGGCGGTATTGGTGACGCCGCGGTCTTTGTCCATAGAGACGACTTTACCAAGTCCGGATCCGAGAGACATGACCTGGAAGCCACCAGAATCGGTGAGGGTAGGGCAGTGCCAACCAGACCATTTTGAAAGTCCACCTTCTTCGGCGATTTTGTATGACTTGCGACGAAGATGGTAGCCGTTACTTAGCATTGCCTGAGCGCCAATTTCTTGAAGCTGTTCGCTAGAGACGAAGCGGACATAACCTTGAGTGCCGACCGTCATAAAAGCTGGAGTCTTGATTTTGCCGTGTGGAGTATGAATAACTCCAGCTCGGCCAAGTTTGCCAGGAATTTTATGAGTAATTTCAAAATGAAAATCGTAAGGATCGGCAGTGGTCATGTTTAGTTCTCTTTTTGAGTTTTTGACTCAGAATCTTTTAATGTGGTTTTATTCTGAGTTTTCGATGTTGATTCTGAATTCTTTATCTCAGAGTCGTCTAAGTATGGACGGACCTTGGAGACGATGAGCAACTCGATTGGAGACAGGATGAACTCGAAACCAAGACCAATGAGATAGGCGAAGATTGCCTGGTTAAGAAAATCGTTGAATGGTAAGACGCCAAGGAAGGCAATAGTCTCGAAGACTAAGGTGTCGAGAAGGTGAGCAATCAGAGAGGATCCGAGAGCGCGAACGAGGAATAATTTTGAACCAGTCTTTTTCTTGATTTTCTCGAAGATGAAGTTGTTGGAAAACTGGGAGAAGAGGTAGCCAGCGAGTGAGCCGATGATGATGCGTGGTGCAAAGCCAAGAACGGAAGAGATGGCGGTGTGCATTTCTTCGGTGCCAGTGAATGGTGGCAGGATGCAAACGATCCAGAAAACAATGGCGGCAAGAATATTAAGTAGAAGACTGGAAAGAATAACTGATTTGGCGGTTTTCTTACCATAGAATTCAATAATAATGTCGCCGAGGATGTAGGAAATTGGAAAACAGATTACTCCACCATCTACGGCAATGCCAAACATATTCCAAAGTTTGGTAGCGGCAAGGTTGGAAATGAGAAGAATGCCGGCTGAAATAGCGGTGAGGTAGATTAGTGTTGTTTTGCGGATTTCGGTATTGTTTTTTACGGAATTAGAAGTTGACATCGATTGTTTCACCAAGTTTGTTTGAAATAGTACCGTGGACGTTTTTGAGTTCAATTGCTGCGCAAGTTTCACCAGTGTAGTCTTTTTGAGTTGATTCGTAGGCAGCTTGATTAATCTCAGCTGCGGCAGGATAGGCTTCGGCTTGAATGCGGAGGGCACCAAGAGCGTCATTGGTGGCATAGATTTCTACTTTTGGATTATTTTTAATCTGGCTGTAGACTTTTTTGTTATTTTTGGTACCAATATAAAGTTTGCCATCGAGAATGCCGGCGGCATCAAATGGACGAAGATGTGGCTGATCGCCGTCAGTGGTGGCAATAAGAAAAATGCCTTCGAGAAATGGTAAAACTTGTTCCATAATGTTAACTCCTTGTTTTAAAATCTAATTTTAATAATATATTTTTGGTAGATCGAAAATATTAATATTTTAAATTATTAATAACCTGATCTATCTTAATATCTATAATATTATGGCATAGCGAGCCAAAATAGTCTATTTGATTGAATCTAATTATCCATCACTTTACGAATGGCGGCATACTCGTCGATGATGACTTTGATGCAGCCAGCAATTGGGATGGCAATGAGACAGCCGATTAAGCCAAAGGCATACATACCGATGATGATGGAAATAAGGATGATGACTGGAGGCAAGCCAAGGCCTTTTCCCTGAACACGCGGACTAATGACGTTATTTTCAATTTGCTGATAAATAATATAGAAGAGGAAGAAGCTAAGGGCGGCCCATGGTGAATTAACGAAAAGCAGGATTGAGTTAATTACACAGGTGATGACCGGGCCAAACATCGGAATAAGGTAGAAGAGGAAGGCGATGAGGCCGAGGGGGACGGCGATACTGCCTGAGACATTGAAAATAAGACAAAGGATGAAGACTACGGAGGCGGTGACGATGCCATCAAGTAGGGCAATTAATACCTGGACTGAGACATATTTAGCGACAACGGTGCTCATTTTTGAGGTGACACGGTGCCACACACGAGTGGCTTGAGAATCGCGTGGTGAAATAGCGCGCCAGAAATCTTCGACCAATTGTGGCCCCTCAAGCATGAAGAGAATGGTGAGGACGATGGTTAGGATGGTGTTGGTAATGATGGTGCCAATAGTGCCGACACCGGTGATGGCAATGTTGCTAATATTATTTAGTAAGGTATTACTAAAGTTTTTAGCTGCGGAAGTGATTTGGAGCTGGAGATCTGGGATACCAAAATAATTACCGAATTTATCAATGTCGATTTCACCTGTGACTGCAGCAATTTTTTGCGGTGCCGTGGAAAGAAAAACGGAAACTTGCGAAATGATGACCGGGCCAATTACAGCGAGAATAATAGAAAAACCAAGCACGACGACGAGTACGGCGATGATGGTGGCTAGTTGCGGTCGTTCCTTTCTTTTGTCGATTTTGTCAATTAATTTGGCGAGTGGTTTTAGGGCGATAGCCAAAAAAGCTGAGATAAAAATGATAATTAAACCGCTGGCGGCCTTAAGAATTAAGTAGCCGAGTCCAGCAAAGGCGATGATAACTAGCCAAAAACGGATAAACGTCTTGGTATCGACCTCGATAGTGCGTGACATGAACCTCCTTTATTTTTATTAAGTATATCCGAGTTTAGCAGAAAAAGAAATAAGCTAGTTTAGGTATTGCCAAATCGGGGTGGCGCCGTCAGATACTGTGAAGCCATGTTCTGCGATTTTATCGCGAAGTTCATCGGAAAGTTGATAGTTTTTTGCCTTGCGAGCAGCTTGGCGAGATTCAATTAGCTTGAGCACTTCTACTGATGGGAGGATTTGATCAGAAAAGAGGTTGAGACCAAACAAATTTTCGATGAACGCCCACTCTGCTAGGGTTGGCGTGTTCTGATCGATAATGGAAAAAGCTTCGGCGGAGTTAAGATTATTGGATGCACTCTCTAAGATTTGCTTTGTAAGATCGGTTTTGGCGGTAGTTTCAGAGGTTAATAAATTACTGAGAAAATCCTGTAGTTCTTGAGTGGTTTTTAGTGTAGCTATTTCAGGTTGTTCTTGTAATAATTTGGCGATCTGATTTTTCCATTTGAGACGGCGATTTTTGGTGCCGGCAAGGTCGGTAAAGGTAAAATTACGTTCAGATTGATAATGTCCTTGCAGAATCCAGGTCTTATAGTCGGCTGGTGAAAAACCACGAGAAGAGAGGTCGGCAATAGTGTAGGTATTGCCGAGTGATTTGCTAATTTTTTGGCCGTCAATGGTGATGAAGTTACAATGGAGCCAGAAGCGACTCATAATTTTCCCGAAAGCAGCTTCGGACTGGGCAATTTCGTTAGTGTGGTGGACCGGAATATGGTCGATGCCGCCAGTGTGGATATCGAGTGGTTCACCAAGTTCAGTGTGTGAGATGGTTGAACATTCAAGATGCCAACCTGGATAGCCTGGGCGGCCTAGAAAATCCCAACGCATGGCGTGGTCTTCCCCAGCCTGAATAAATTTCCAGACTGCAAAATCAGAGGCGTTATGTTTTTCTGGATTAAATTCAACGCGAGCACCGGTCTTCAGGTGTTCTAAATCGAGTTTGGCAAAGTCTGCATAATGAGCGAATTTGCTAGTATCGAAATAAATGCCATCGGAAGTCTCATAGGTATAGCCTTTTTTGATGAGATCTTCAACGATAGCGATGTCTTCCTTGATATAATCTGTGGCACGAGCGATTTTGTTTGGTTTAATGAGATTAAGCGCGTAGAAATCTTTAAGGAAAGCTTCGGTGTAATAATCGGCAATTTCCCAAACGGTTTTATTTTCACGTTTGGCGCCTTTTTCAAGCTTGTCGTCCCCTTCGTCGCCGTCAGAGGTGAGATGGCCAACGTCTGTGATATTCATCACGCGATTGACTGTCCATTGATTTAGAGTGAGAGTGCGAACGAGAAGATCCCAGTAGATATAACTCGCGAAGTTGCCAATATGCGCAAAGCTGTATACGGTAGGTCCACAGGTGTAAATTTTAAGATTTTTAGGGTCTTGCGGAGTAAAATCTTCGATTTTTCTCGTTAGAGTGTTATATAGTTTCATTTAAAAACTCCCAATAAAAGTGGTCTCTTGATTAACGGACTCTTTCTCGTATTCCTCAATTAATTTAATTGAACAGCCGACGAGTTCGCGGAGAGTATCTTGATAATTTGTATCATAAATACGGAAGCCGGCAGCGTATGGGTGTCCGCCGCCACCAAAAAAGCCAGCGATTTTATCGGCGACTGGAATAGAAGTGCGGATTTTGCCAGTTAATTTACCATCTGGGTAGGTTTTGATGGCAACGGCGATTTTGACACCTTCCACCATCTTCATTTCTTCCAGAATGAGTACGTTTGGATTATATTCATCGGAATATTCTTGAATTTCATCCCATGGAATATGAATCGTGGAGAGCTGTCCATCAAGTGAGTAGTCGATACGATTAATCAGCTCGGCTTTGTAGGCAAGAATGCGCTGAGACTTTTTCATAAATTCTTTGCGGCGTTCTTCAAGTTCAGTAATATCGGCGCCGAGATCTTCAAGTTCGGCGGCTAGACGAAAAGTTTCACTAGTTACACCGGCTGAGGTGAGACCGAGAGTGTCAGAAAGAAGTCCCTGAAAAATATATTCTGCGGCGGTCTTATTGATATTTAAGTTGAGCTCCTTGGCGACCTTATAGATAAGATTGGTGCAGGATGGGAGATGCTCAATGATGGACTGATGTGGAAAATCGAGGTCGTCTGAGGTTTCATGGTGATCAAAAACAAAGACTGGTTTGGTATAGAGAAGATTTCGAATAGTGAGGTCATCTGTCAGTTTACTGAGTAAAATTTGTGCGGCAGTGTCGACAATAATATATCCATCAGCCTGATAATCGATTTCACTTTGGACTTTTGACCAATTAGTATAGTAACGAAGGTATTTTGGGATATTGACTGGGCAATACTGGGAAATTTGCTTATCAGAAAGTAAAGCTTCAAGCGCGAGCGCGGAGCCAAGTGAATCGCCATCTGGATTTTCCGCCTGAATAATGCAGAGGCGAGATTTATTTGAAATAAACTGTTGAAAATTGTCGTACATTGATTTTATTATAACAGATTACAGGGTTAATTAGACGAGACTATGGGTTAATTAGATGGGAATTTGACGCTAATTGAATCTCAATATATTAGAAGGTAGCGTCAATATGCTAGACGTCAACGTCACCAATGAGTTTAGTGCTTTCACTGGCTGGAAGACTTTCAACTTCTTTCAAGCGTCGCTCGATTTGACGAGAAGTAGTGGCGGCGGCGTCAATTTTATTGGCAGATTCTTGAAGTTTTTTCTTGGTGGCTTCAAGGAGGTCACCGAATTTACTGAACTGAGTTTTAACGGCGCCAAGTACTTGCCAGACTTCACTACTGCGCTTTTCAATAGCAACGGTGCGGAAGCCCATAAGTAGGCCAGATAAAGTTACTGGCAGGGTGGACGGGGAGGTAATGCTGATATTGTATTTTTGGCGGATCTCATCAGAGAGACCTGGGATGCGTAAAATTTCAGCATAGAGTGACTCGGTTGGGACAAACATCATGCCAAAATCGGTAGTATATGGTGGCTCGATGTATTTGGTGAAAATCTTTTTCGCCTGCTCTTTAACATCGGTGGCAAGGGCTTTTTGATAAGTGAGAATATCGGCTTTATTGCCAAGGTCGTAGGCGGCAATTAATCTTGAATAGTTTTCGACCGGGAATTTAGAGTCGATTGGGAGGAAGGTTTCATGATTCTCATCACGACCTGGCATTTTGACGGCAAATTCAACGCGGTCAGCGGAACCCGGTTTGGTGCTAATATTTTCACAATATTGATTTGGACTTAAGATGTCGGAAATAATACTACTGAGCTGAACCTCACCATAAATTCCCCTCGTTTTAACGCCCTCCATGACTTTTTTGAGATCGCCAACACCGGTGGCTAGATTTTTCATTTCGCCGAGACCCTTATAAACACTTGTGAGTTGTTCGGAAATAGTTTTGAAGCTTTCATTGAATCTTTTTTCAACTGAGGCCTGGAGTTTTTCATCAACAGTTAGCCGCATCTCTTCAAGTTTCTTGGCGTTATCATTTTGCAAGTCGCGAACTCTAGTATCCATGGTTTTTTGAATGGTTTGGAGATTGGTAGCAATTTCCTGGCGGTTGTCGCGGAACCCATCATGAACGCCCTTTGTGATAGTGCCGACGATAGTTTCAACACGAATCATGCGATCATTGAGATTTTTGGAAGCTTCGACAATTTGATCGCTATTTTTTGCCATCATCTCGATGGCATTTTGTAACACTTCTTGTTTCTTGTTACTGCGATTTTTAAGCGTTAAAAATAAAATAATAATTAATAAGACTAGATTAAAAAACAAAATTAAATATAAAAGATTAGATTGTTCCATGAACCTCCTTAGATGACATAATCTGATTTTAGCATAAAAACATAATTAGTTTGAGATTATGGATTTGAGAATTCGGCTTTAAGATTGGGGCTGGAGTCTGGAATCTGGAATCTGGAATCTGGAGTTTTGAAATCTGGAGTTTGGGGCCTGGAGTCTCGAGCCTGGAGGGATAGGTGGGTAAACTAGAGCTTAGTGCGGTTAGTAAGGGCGGCACCGAGGGTGATTTGATCAGCAAAGGAGAGATCAACACCGAGTGGAAGTCCACGGGCTAATCTGGTGATTTTTAACTCAGGGTATTTACCTGAAAGTAGTCTTTGAAGAAGAAGAGCGGTGCTTTCACCTTCTACGCTCGGGTTGGTCGCAATAATAATTTCTTCGGCTGCGTCATTTTTGACACGAGAAATCAACTCCTCAATGTGGAGTTTGTCGGGAGTGATTCCATCGATAGGTGAGATGGCGCCACCTAACACATGATAGGTACCATGATATTGCTTAGTCTGCTCAATAGCATAGATGTCAAGCGGTTCCTCAACAACTAGAATAGTCTTCTTGTCACGTTCTTCATCGCTGTAGAGTGGTGAAACCTGTTCATCGTGATTAATTAGAGCAAAAGTCACTGGGCAGATTTTGACATCGGTATGAAGATGTGTTAGGGCGTCAATAATAGTTTTAGAGATTTTAGGGTCAACACGAAAAAGATAAGTCGCATAGCGCTCGGCGGTACGTGGCCCTACTCCAGGGAGATTCCCCAGTGCTTCAATGGTGTTTTCTAGTGCTTTTGGCAGCATAAACTAAGTTTAATCTGATATTAATCTAAATTGAATTTAATGATAGTTTGACTAGGTAGACTTATTACATGCCGAGACCAGAAAGACCACCAAGTTGGCTCATCAGAGGTTTCATTTTGTCGGTTGCAATTTCCTGTGCTTTAGCATAACCGTCACGGAAACAGTTCTCAATCCAGCGCTCGAGCTCTGAGATATCGTCAAGGTCGACGCGAGATGGGTCGATGGTGACTTTTTTGACTTTAAGTTCGCCAGTAATTTGGACTACAACAGCGCCATCACCAGCTTCAACTTCAACAATTTCGTTCTTCAAGTCTTTTTGGGCTTTGCGTAAGTTATTAATCATTTTCATTTGGTCAAAGGTAGCACCCATGAAATCTCTCCTTAAATAATTATAGAAATATTATAACAGATTACTCGACAGTATAAAGATATAGGCGGTCGGCATTTTGGGATTTTGAAGAGGTGATAATTTTTTGGATTGCAAAATTGGTATTCTCTTTAGATCCGATTTTGTCGAGGGCGTAAAAAGTTTCTCCGGTTGTAAAGGCGTGTGTTGGTTCGATGATGTTGTATTTGAGGGCTGGGCGGAAAATCGGCTTCACGTTATTGGCAGCAAGAACAAGTTCTGCAACTGGTTTTGTGGATTCATTATCTTTATCGATTAGAATACTATCGCCCGGCTTGAGATTTGATAGAGTAATGGTGAAATCGCTATTAAACTGGTTAGCCACAGGTGCGGCGTAGCGGTATCCGGAGATAAAGTGCGAGAGGTCGGAAGTAATCATGGTAAAGAGGAAGAAAGTGATTGGAATCACGCCAAAGAGTTTGGCGTAGGGGTTTTCTGGGAAGAGATCGAACCATTTATTAATAATATAGCGGAAGCCGTGAGCGATTAGGATGGCGAAGGGCAAAAGAAGAAGAGCGGCATAGTCGGTGTTGAATCCTGAAATAATAATAGTGAAGAGGATGAGAAAGATGGCGATGGAGTTGCGGCTGGCAAAGAAGCCTTTGAAGGTGGAAATGAGGCCGATGATGGCAATAATGGTGGCGGGGAGGCTGATTTGTGGTGCGAGAAAAATGCTTTCGATGACGCCATGCCAAGAGAAAAATGGTAAAAAGGCTTGCTTGAGATTATTAAAGTAGCCGGAGATTTTAAAATTACCGGAAAAGAGGAGTGGCTGAATGATGTCCGGGTGATTGAGTAGGATGTAGCCCATAAAACCGAAGCCAGTGAGGATAATGGCGGAGACGAGGAAAAACGGCAGCCTTGGGAGCTTTTTGATAGTGAAGCGAAGATGTGGATGCCAAACGGTATAGATTAAGATAAGAATGACGAGATAAAGCATATAGGGAGTGAAGCTGGAGAGGAAGAGGGCGATGGCAAAGATAAAACACCAAATTGGGGCGGGGCGTTTGACTCCCTGGACCTTGGAACCAACCCAAAGTAAAAGAGTTGGCCAGAAGACGATCATGATAAGTGGGGTGCCGTTGCTGACGAGAAAAAGAAAGCTGGAAGAAAGAACGGTGATAATACTGGCGATGATGGCAGTGTTGTTTTTAAACCAACGGTTGAGGAGGAGAATGATGAGGAATCCGAGAAGACCACCCATGATAATACTTGGAATTCGAATGGTGTAACTGGTGATACCGAAGAACTTAAAGACAATTTTTTGCAAGAGATGATAGGGGAGGTCGATGAGATTGCCGCTAAAAACTGAGTGGACGTCGAGGTTTTGACTGGTGATGGCGGAATTCATTTCTGCATTAGAAAGTCCAACTGGTGCAAGTTTTGGGACCAGAAGAATAAGACCAAGAAAGCTAATGGCTAGAAGAATGTAGCCAATGATAAAGCGTTTTTTGTAAAGAAAATATTTATTTGGATTTAATTTACCCACGGTTTTATTTTATCATGGAAAAACAAATAACGCTATTTAAAAAGCTTTATTCCCTGGTCTTGTCGAGTGACATGAACCTTAGAAGCTCAGGGTGGAAGTAGAGTTCAATCTTGCCGATAGGCCCATGACGGTGTTTGGCCATCAAAAGTTCGGTAACATTAGTTGGTTCATATCCTTCTTCCTGGTGGTAGTAATCTGGACGGTGTAGGAACATTACAAGGTCGGCATCCTGCTCGATGGAACCGGATTCACGAAGGTCGGATAGGACTGGACGAGGATCGTCACGGCCAGTGACGCCACGAGAAAGCTGAGCCAAGGCAATGACGGGAATTTCGAGTTCACGTGCGAGAGTTTTGAGACCACGAGAAATTTCGGTAACCTCTTGCACGCGGTTACCAGCGTAACGGTCAGAACCGGAAATTAGCTGAAGGTAGTCGACGATGATCAGACCAATGTCATGATCGTGGGCGGCGCGGCGGGCTTTGTTACGAAGTTCAAGTACGGTCATAGAGCTGGTATCGTCAAGATAGAGTGGAATTTCACTCATTTCGCCAAGTGCATCACCGATTTTCGCAAAATCATCGGATGAAATGTTGCCGGTACGGATATGCCAAGAGTCAACACCAGAGGTGGTAGCAATCATACGGTCAACAATCTCATTTTTCGCCATCTCCATAGAGAAGAAGAGGACGCCGCGCTTATTAATACCAGCAATGTTGTAGGCTAGGTTTTGGGCGAAAGTGGTTTTACCCATGGCTGGGCGGGCGCCGATGATGATGAGGTCGCCGCGCTGGAATCCTGCAGTTTTATTATCGAGGTCACGGAAGCCAGTTTTTAGACCACGCATGGAGCCCTTATTGGTATGTAGCGCTTCCATGCGGTCAAAAGCGTCAACAAGAAGATCTTCAAGGGCGGCATATTCAGTCTTGGTGGTTTGATCAGAAACGGCAAAAAGTTCCTTCTCAGCAGCGCCAAGCATGGCGGAAACATCCGTTGCGCTATCATAAGCTTGATTAGTGATTTCGGTGCCCGCGCGAATGAGTCGGCGACGAATGGAGGCTTGTTCAACAAGTTTTGAGTAGGATAAAACGTGCGCAGCGGTAGGAACTACATTGGTGAGTTCGGTGAGATAGGACGCACCACCGATATCTTTGAGAAGCTTCAGGTTGCGAAGTTCGGAGGTAAGGGTTAGAAGATCGATTGGCTGATTATGTTCGTAAAGCGACATCATGCCGCGATATATGGCGCCGTGTTTCTTTTCATAAAAATCAATCGGTTTAATCTTTTCAAGAATATCCGGAAAAGCAGAATCGTCAAGCAAAATTGCGCCAAGCAGAGAGCGTTCGGCTTCAATATCTTGGGGCGGAATGCGACCACCAAACAATTCTGGATCATTTTGGGAAATGGTCTTTTTTCTAGGTTTCTTTTCGGAATCGTCTTTTGTTTCTACCATAATTACACCTCAAAAATCCTAAAATGGATTTTCGTTTACCTCCTGGACATCTCCCATTATAGCAGAGAGTGACTCAATTTTTGGGGAAACCGTGACTGCTTTTTTGGTTTGACCGGCGGCAGCCTGTTCGAAAGAGACGGCGGTTTTTGGAATAACTTCAACGTCAGGGTTTCTGACTGTCAGTTCGATAGAGTTGGTAGCCCCTCGTAAAATTTCTAGGTTATTTTTTTGTCCTAAGATGCGCCAGTAGACGGCCTTTTCCGGATAGATATCAAAATTTTTACCATCGATGACGAAGAAGGACTTTTTGAGGGCGGTCATTAGGGTGGGGTTGATATTGGTGACGTTGGCGACAAAACCGTTGAAATTAAAATCACCAGATGAACTAACCACAGCTTCTGGTAGAGTTGGCGGTGCTTCTTGAATCATTTCTTCAGGCTCTTTCGGAGGTAATGCGCGTTCAGCTTTATGATTTTTGGCATTTTTGGCTAGCTGCTCGCGGAGTTCAGCGAAGAGACTTGGCTTAGCACCTGGGGTTGAAGTAGTCTTTACCGAGGCTTGCGAATTTGCGGTTGCCGAATGCGGGGTTGGAGTGGTTGTTGAGGTAGTAGGGGCGGCTGTTGAAGTAGGAGTGGTTGGCTGTGGTGAGACAACTGGTGTTATGGAAGCAGTGGAGGTTACAGCGACGGGGGTCGCGAAGTTATTCGAGATTAGGGCAACGGTGAGTTTGGCTTCGAGAAAACTTCCAGTGACATTAAAAAGCTGGTTGACGAGTTGGAGTGATTTTGGAGTTGGATTCTTTAGAATTTGATTGATTAATTCTAAAGTGATCGATTCGGCGGTAATGCCGTAATTTAAAAGAGCGGCGAGGGTATTTGTAATATTTTCCGTGTCGGAATTTTCATAGAAATTGATGAGGTTTTGAATTTCTTGATGTTCTGGAATGCCGAGAGCAGCTGAAACGTCGCTGGCCTCAATAGTTTCTTCGGAAAGATTAACTGTGCCGATCTGGTTGAGGATGGAAAGTGAATCACGAAAAGATCCACCGCCCCGTTCGGTGATGATTTTGAGTGCGTCGTCAGAGATTTTAATTCCCTCCTTGTCGCAGACGGAACGCAAAAAATCTTGCATGACTTTTGGCTCGGCTAGGTTGAAGCGATAAATTTGAGTGCGAGAGATGATGGTGGCTGGGATTTTTTCTGGGTTAGTGGTGGCCATGATGAAAATCACGTGCTCTGGCGGTTCCTCGAGAATTTTAAGGAGAGCATTAAAGGCGCTATTTGAGAGCATATGAACTTCGTCGATGATATAGACTTTGTATTTGCCAAGAGTCGGCATAATCATAGCTTTTTCACGAAGTTCGCGGATATTGTCAACACTAGTGAAGGTGGCGGCATCGATTTCGATGATGTCAATATAGGAGTCTTCAAGTTGATAGTCGAAATGGTTAATTTCGTGGGCAAAAATACGAGCAACAGAGGTTTTGCCGCAGCCGCGTGGCCCGACAAAGAGGTAGGCATGAGAAATTTTACCCTTGATTAAGGCGCCTTGTAATTGCTCGATAGTTTTATCCTGCCCAATAACTTCGGATAAATGGAGCGGTCTATATTTTCGATAGAGAGCCTTCATTAAAAATATTGTAGCACGAAAGAGACCCATTTTATGGGTCTATTCTTTTGGGTTATTTCTTGTAGAAAATTGTTCTTCTAGAGCGCAGCTTCAACGGCAGCCCAGTTGGCCTGGTCGTTGTTGGCTGGAATAACAACGGAAACTTGCGCGCCTTCACGAAGGCGGAAATAGGTTACAGAAGCGTAAAGAATTTCGTATTCGCGGCCACTTACTTCGACGAAATATTTATCATCATGGTGAGTGAGGGTACCAATTACGGTTTTGCGCTCGACTGGTCCAATTTGCTTGTAGAGGAACTTTCCTTCTGGTGTGATGGTAAGCTTCATAATGTCGCCTTCAACTAGCTTGGACTTACTGGCATAGTTGGCTGGGACTGGATAGTTTTTGCCGTCTTGGTCAATCATGATTTGGCCGTCAAAAACACCTTCGATAATTTTACCCTCAGGTGCGGAAACGATAACTTCTCTCGGAGTGGTAACGATATCACCATCGCCGACGACAGAATTTAAAAGTTCCCTGGCAGCTGCTAGATTGGTTTCCGCTTCTTGAATTAGCGAGCGGAGTCGTTTTATTTGTTTTTCTGGTAATTCAGACATCACCTCGCATCCTGTCTGTTTAATATAATATTGATATTATATTATGCTAGTCTTGTAAAATTGTCAACAAAAATCTGTATAAATTATTTATGCAAAGATTTCCACAGACCTAACAGATATTTAGCTATAAATGTTGTAATAAATACTGCTGAATATGACGATTTTTTGGAATGTTATATAATTACTACAATGATTAAGATTATTGCTGGTGGTAGAAAACATTTGAAGTGGGTCGAGGAAGCGGTTTTTGAGTATGAAAAGCGATTAAAGAAGCCTTTTGACGTGGTTTGGGAATTGATTGAGGAAGAAAAACTGAATCAATATCTTGCGAAATGGCCATTTTCGGGGCAGCAGTATGTGATTTTGCTTGATGAGCGGGGGAAAAACTTATCGTCACCAGAACTTTCTGAGGCCTTGTCACGACAGTTTGTAAATAGTAAGGAAGTGGTGATTATTATTGGCGGAGCTTTTGGGGTGAGTGAAGAGGTGAGGCAGAAATCTAATTTAGTGTGGAGTCTTTCGAGACTAGTTTTTCCCCACCAGCTAGTGCGCGTGATGTTGGCGGAACAAATTTATCGAGCGCAAGAGATTGCGGTTGGTGGAAAATATCATCATGAATAAATTTTGTCTGTGATAGTGTTTATGCTATACTAGTACGAGTGTTAAATTTGGGAATCAAAAATACAGAAGCCTTTAGGCTCGGTAATAAAATTCGTGTGGGTCAGAGATTAAAAAATGGCACTCGGATTTCTGATTTTCTCTTGTTGGGGCCGATTGGGATAATTATCTATTTATTATTCTTTTCGTTTAATTTTCTTTTTGACTTTTCAACGCTAAATTCTCATGCGGCGCCACTTTCTGGGTTGGCTACTCTCTCTATGTCTGTAGATACTCCTTCGGTGGATTTGGACTTTACGCCGACTGGTTCAGCGGCGCAATTTATTGAATCTGGTGCGAATTTAACAATTCAAACCGATAACCGAACTGGCGTTACGACTTATGTGGCGAGTATAGATGAGAACACAGATTTGAAGCACACTGACGCAACGATTGCGCAAAAACTTTCTTCAATTTCTAGTACAGCGGCGGCTACGGCATTTTCGGATAATAATTGGGGATATCGGGTAACGACTCCAGCACCACATGGTTCTGACTTTTTGCCAATTCCAAAAGCTAGCGCTCCGGATACAATTTTTTCCACTCCCAACGCCACTGGTAGTCCATATGTAGTTGGGATTTCTTTTGGTGCAAAGGTCGCGGCAAATTTAATTTCGGGTACTTATAAGAAGGACATCGTATTCACAACGGTGACAAACTATGTGCCAAAAACTGCTACGTTCTTGCCAGGACCAAACTTTAATTTCTTGGTAAAGAAGATCAACCCGGCTTATAATACGGAAAATTTTAAACGTGCTAGTAGCCAGCCGGCGAATCTTTCTTCAGCCAAAGTGGTGTCAACGGCTGATTCGGATTATCCGATTTATGTTTGGTATGAATCAGCGGATAAAACCGTATATTGGTGGAGCGAGGCGGATATTGCTTATGCAAATGAAGATGCACATGAGATGTTCTCGAATCTATCTGATGGACATGGGCATTTTAATTCAGTTGACGTGAGTGGGATTGATATGAGCAAAACTAAAAATGCGAGCTATATGTTCCATTCGGGAAATTATCTGTATAAAAATATTATTTTGGGTGATTTTAACTCTGAAAATGTGGAAGATATGAGCTATATGTTTGCCTCGAATAGTTCTTCTGGTAGTCCAACTTCGGAAATTAATTTTTCGAAATTTAAAACTTCCAAGGTGCGATTTATGCGGCATATGTTTGAAGGAAACTTCTCACAAGTATTGAATCTAGCGAGCTTTGATACTAGCAACGTTGAGGATATGTCGGAGATGTTTGCAAAAACTAAAAATCTAACAACGGTGAACCTAAGTAGTTTTAATACCAGCAATGTGAAGGATATGAAAAATATGTTCAGGTATGCGAGCGCGGTGACAAGCCTTGATCTTTCGAGTTTTGATACGAGAGAGGTGACAAATATGCGCTCAATGTTTGCACATATGAAGGCTTTGATTAATCTTAATATCTCAAGCTTCAGGACGCCAAAAGTAACGGATATGTCTGGAATGTTTTTGAATATGGAAAACGTAACCAACCTTGATTTATCGCGGTTCGATACAAGCAAGGTGACAAATATGCGCTCAATGTTGCAAGGGATGACAAAATTGGCAAATCTTGATGTTTCTTCATTCGATACGAAAATGGTGACAGATATGGCGTTTATGTTTTATCGTTCGCTGCTTGATCCAGAAAATTCGGTGCTTGATCTTTCAAGTTTTGATACGCGAAGTGTGACAGAGACTAGTAGTATGCTTGCATATACAAAGGTGAAGACGATTTATGCTTCTGCTAATTTTGTGAATACTGCGATGACGAATTCACAAGATATGTTTAAGGATAATACAAACCTGGTGGGTGGAAACGGTACTTCGTATAGCGAATCAAATCCGAAAGATAAAACTTATGCACGGTTGGATGCGGCTGGTGCCCCGGGGTATTTTAGTCTAAAACCGTAGGATTTGACTAGTTTTTTCTGATTATGATTATGGTATAATTAAGCATAGAATTATGAAGGATTTGAGAAAATATTTAAAGTGCAAAGTGCAAAGTGCAAAGTGCAAAGTGCAAAGTGCAAAGTGCAAAGTGCAAAGT
>JABZKB010000012.1:0-10811 GCA_015257505.1 Nanosynbacter sp.
GAAAAACCAAAACCAGCGCCCGCAGCTCCAACGCCTACCGTCGCAAATAAAACAATTGCTCTAACTTTTGACGACGGACCCGGGCCATACACCGAAAAACTGTTGGATATATTGGATAAGTACGATGCCAAGGCGACATTCTTCCTAATCGGCAGCAAAGTTTCTGGGCAAGCTAGCGTCGTACGTAGTATACAGGCGCGTGGTCATCAACTGGGTAATCACTCGTGGTCACATCCGGAACTACCTAAGCTATCAGTTGACCAAATTGCTGGCGAAATCGACCGTACTAACGAGGCCATCAGGCAAGCCACTGGTGTCAAGCCGAGCATCTTACGACCACCTTACGGCGCGGTCAACGGCGTTGTCCTGGAACAGCTTCGCCTGCGGAATATGTCATCAATCTTGTGGTCGGTCGACACGCGGGATTGGGCTGATCGCAATAGCCAGATTGTCTGTTCACGTGCCGTCGCTGGCGCTCGCCCTGGAGCCGTCATCTTGATGCACGACATACACCAAACTTCCGTCAATGCCGTGCCGTGTATCCTCAGCTCACTGAAGCAGCAGGGGTATTCATTTGTGACGATACAACGGTTGAATTAGTCCGACTGATCAATGTTAAACACCTTGTATTTCGAGGTTGCACCGCGTAGTAATTTTACCCGTGAAGGTGCCACACCAAAATCTTTTGCCAACAACTTTCCTGCCGCTAGATTCGCTCGCCCCTCAATGGCTGACGCCTTGGTGTAGATTGTCAGAGAACCATCATCGTTCGGGACGACTTCTTCACGGTGGTGAGAGTTGGGTTTGAGATGGACGGAGATTTTCATAATTCAATAATCATTACCCCTAAAACGACATTGCCTCCAACTCCCGTGGCAAAATCTCCTGCACTTCTACCGAACCTGCTACCAAATGATAGCCGTGCAACGCCGTCACCAGATGGACCACTGGCTCAAATTCTAACACCGACTGATCGATCGCTTCCACCTGCGCCTGGCCGCGACGCGCTAGCTGCTGATTGATTTTTGTTGTCAATTCATCAACGCTATCCTTACCGTCACCAATACGGCAATAGTCGCAACCATCCGCTGCCTCGACATATTCCAGCAGCAAATCCATATCGACGTCAGTGTCTTTAACGCCATGCTGCGACAATTGCTCCACCATTTCATGTAACGCGCCCAGCAAACTATAATCATTAGCATTTCTGGCGGCATCACCTATACGGATGATGGCGCGAGCGATGGTGATGGTTTTGTTTGTTTTGTTCATACATTCTCCTTAGCATCTTTACTCCGCTCCAAAAGCATTTGTAAGCACCCAGTAGCCAACAACGGGCGAACATAATAATTTGCGTGTGTATCAGGTGTCACAATTACCATCTCCGATCATAGTCAACGCCTGCCGCAAACTCCGCACCGGCGCCGCATATGGTACATTAATTTCTGCAAAATGCTGGTGGGCCGCAGTAATTTTAGCTCGTTCATTAGCACTCAAGTGATTATCATTAATATCATCTGAGCCTTTCGTCTCGGCAACAAAGTAAATCCGCTCATCGCCGTCAAACGCTACTGCCCAATCTGGATTATACTTACCAACCGGTGTATCAATCTTGAACCAACTTGGTAGCTTAATATAAAACTTAACGTCGGTATTGTCCTCCAGCGACTGCATGAATTCACGCTCAACTTCCGAATCAACCGCCACATAATCGTAGATGGTTTTTGCCAGGTCGGTCACTGCAACTGCCCCACTCTTCATCGCTGCATCATACAGGTATATCTGTAATTCACTATTCTCAAACAACGTCATGTCATAATGCTCACCCGTTCTGTGATATTTAACACCGTCAACTGCTAAGCGCCGCTTCACACGATTAATCGCCCGGGCCGTCTCATCAATAACCTGCTGTGGATTAATAGCAATCTGCTCAAACATCCCCGCCTGATCAAGCACATCAAATATCACCCGGCGGGTCATTTGTGTCTGACGCTGAATATCCGCTAATAAATTCGGTATCTTAACTTCAGTTTGGCGTGCCGCATAGGCGTTAAAGCCGGTCTCGCGCACCATAAAACCGCTGTCATTATTCATCGAGTCAATCAGTGTTTTAGTATCAGCAATGTGCGGTTTGCTAATAGTGATCTGTGCTAATTCATTAGCCGACTCCGCTGCTAACTTCTCTGTATCAATTGCCACCCGGTAGGTCGTTTTATGTTTAATTTTATCCCATAATTCCTTGAAAGCCGGATCAAGCGCCCGTGATTTCTGAAAGCTGACGACTTGCCGATTATCACGATTCTTGATTCGCCCACCAAAGCGAATGTCCGTTTCTTCCTCAATTTCCGTCTGGAGCTTACGACTAAACTCTGCATAACTTTCGTTGGCCACTACTGTCAGTATATTGACGCTATCATCATACACTCGCTGTCCGTCAACATTCACTGGCAGACGCAGTCCTCGTCCGATTTCTTGGCGCTTTTTCATTTGGCTCGACGTTTCGTTAAGCGTACAAATTTGGAACACATTAGGATTATCCCAGCCCTCACGTAGTGCGGAGTGGCTAAAGATAAACCGCAACGGCTCGCCGGTATCCAGTAGTCTTTCCTTGTCTTTCATGATCAAGTTATACGCCGTATCATCATCCTTAGTACGACCGCCCTCGCCCTTGGTGTCACGAGAGTCTTTCCACTGACCACTCTTGTCCGCCGCAAAGTAGCCGTCATGCACCTCACTCGCCAACAAACCTTCCATCACGCCGGCATATTTTGGTTTAGACGCTACCTTGACGTAGGCTTCTTCAAACCACTTGGCAAATTTACCTTTCTTAGCGCCATTCGCCGTATACTCACGATAATTTGCCACTTTATCGATAAAGAATAGGCTCAGCACCTTGACACCATTCCCCAGTCGGCGCTGTTTATCAAAATGATCATCAATCGTCAGCTCAATCTGTCGCTTGATGATGTCATCATGTAGACTTTCATCACGCTGACCAACGTAAACTACCTTACCATTACTGAACTCGACGCAATCATCACCGTGATTGATCGACTCGACATAGTAGCCGGCATAGACCGAACGTCCCGTTTTTACCTCCAAATCGTCACCCGGAAACGCCTTAATGACCTTGCGTTGCAAGCCATACTCATCACTCGCATCCACCTCTATCTTGGCAAATGAGCGAGTCTTCGACTGACGCTCCAATGACAATACATTGATATATGCATCATTATAATTATCCTCACTCTGGACGCTATGCACCTCGATCTTCTTGACTAGGCCCTTATCATAGGCATCGACCGGAGTCAGCCGATAAAGCAAATTATATAAGTGCTTGTGCGTGGCACTATAGCGCAACGTGCACAGCGGATTAAGACTGGCAATAGCATTCCGCCGTATGTCCGTCTCCATATTCTGCGGCTCGTCTAGGATGACCACTGGGTGAGTAGCCTTGATAAAGTCAAGCGGCCGACCATAATCGCTCTGTCGATTCATCACATTCTGCGCCTTGGCGAAGCTGTCAATTGTAATCACCATGATCTGCAACGTATCGTTCGTCGCAAACTCACGAGCCTGGCCAGTTTTCTTACTGTCCCAAACGTAGTAATCCATCTCCGGCTTGCTGTAAAGATCAGCAAAGTGCTCCCTGGTGATCGCCAAATTCTTCAGCACACCTTCACGAATCGCCACGCTCGGCACCACGATAATAAACTTCTTCCAGCCGTAGTGCTGATGCAGCTCATGAATCGTCCGCAAGTATACATACGTTTTTCCGGTACCAGTCTCCATCTCGATGGAGAAGTTCATACCATACTTCAGAGATTTTTCGCCGATTTCTAGCGGAAAAATCATCGGAATACTAAAGCTGCCTTCTTTAGTCTCGCTTTTCTCGATACCATTTTTCTCTTGAATTTTATGCGTATTCTTAATTATCTGTGCCATATCCAGCACCAAGCTATTTTCTCTAGCGATCGTCGCCTCCAGACCCAACTGTCTATCCTGGTCCATATGGCGAGTCGCACCATCGCTATCCGCTGGCTGTCCAGCAAATATATCCACCGCTGCATCGATGGCGTCGAGTTGGTATTGTTGGTTAGGGTCGAATTTTAGTTTCATAAAGCCAATCAAGCACCCTTCCTGCTGTCCTTTAAAGATCTGTTGTCTATCTCCGCGGCGGCCTTTCCTCTTGTTAACATATCCAGCAGACTTAGAAATGCTTGCTTCATATCGACCCAGTCAGATGATTTGATCTCTACAGTATCACCTGCTTTGTAGTTCTTTATATTTGCGTCCAAAACCCCAGTACTATTAATAAACTTTTTATCGACCACACCACCCTTATGTACCAGTAAGTGTCTTATCTCAAGATAAAAGCATAACTTCTTCTGAAGATCGTTTTCTAGTTTAATTTCTTTATTAAAATAATTTTTAAAATTACTCAGTATAGATTTTAGGTCTTGAAAGTTAGGTTTGTCACGCTCAAGTATTAAACTTCCCAATTTATTGTCAAAATTAAGCTCGTTATCAATAATATCTCTTATCGTTACTTTTATTTCATTTAGTTTCTTATTTTCTATATTGATGTCTGTTTTATCATTAAAACTATCCACAAAATAATCCTTCAGAATTGCCTCTAAAGATGATACAGCCAAAACACACATTTGAGAATATATTACGCTAAATTGCTCCTTCATAGACTCTTCTTTTATATTTTTGAGGGACTTAATGCCATTCTGGATTATGTTTTTGTCCTCATGCACAAGATTCGAGCTATCATCTAATACTGTTTTAAGGCACTGAATCGCTTGATCTCGCATTACCATAGGTGTCGATTCAAGCTTCTCTATTTTTTCAAACCTAGAGCTTAGTTTTGTTACATATTCATTATTTCCACTACTGCTCATCGTGTCACCTCCACAAAATCCGAAAATCCCGGATTTTCTAGATAACTATTCACAATTTCCGAACAAGTAATTATCTCGTTAGTTGTCTGGTTTTTCCGGACAACTAAAATCTTATCAAGCTTTTCTCTATCAGATAAGTCATTAGAAATTTTGCAGATAAAAAAATTAATCACCTATAACCACCTCGCATCGAGCACGCCTAACACATTCGCCACTGCCATTTACACCAAAACACTCAACATAATGCTCGCCTGTATATTCTGTATGCTCGGGATTATTATGCGTTCGCCCTTTCGTTATCTCCCCACGGCGTTTATCCACGCTAAGTTTCTTTGAGTTCTGTACTTTCCAATAATAATCTAAGTCTGCTTCAAATCCGTCTATTATCTTAAAATAGAGCTCTTTTTGCTTGGGTATACCCTTCCTCATTCTCGCACGCCTTTGTCTGCGATTCTCAAATTTGTCTTGCTGGTCATAACTAATATCAAATTGATGCGATAAGTCAATCACTGATAAATACCCGAAATCAAAGATAAAATTCTCGCTGGGATCGCGGCTATATTCTTGTGCCTTAAATATATATTCTGCTTCATAATCATCTATTGATTCTAGCCGCACCAAAACCATATCTCTTGTTTTCTTAACGATACTCTTTTGTCTGTCTGTGATAGTTTTTAAGTAATCATCAATATATTTACCACGCTGAGCTCTATCCTCTATACAATCTGGATGATCAACTATATTTGATATCTCCGTAAAGAAATAGAACAGAGCACCTATCAAATCTTCCTCGGAGTTATTCTGAAACCGCCGAGTGATAACCTGTTCAAGATGAAAAGATTTCAACTTCAGGTTGTTATCAATATCACGCAATGTTTGTTTCCAGTATTTTACTATTTTTACAGCCTTGCGAAAGTCATCATTAGATCCCACTTCTTGAGCTTGTTTTATATATCCTCTAGGGTCAGACGATATCCAAGAACTTTTATCAGTGGGGCTCCAATAAGTATTCTTCCTCTCTTTATGATCTTTAACCTTTATAACTTCTGGGACTTTATACATATAGTCACCATACTCGTTCTTGTTCCATTCGTAGCATGGTACTATATCTACTGAAAATTCAGCTTCTCCTTTAAGCTCAATCACGACAGAGTGATTTTGCACGCCTACATCATATGAATAGCCATTGGGACAATAATCATCGTAATTAGACTTTATTAGTTCTTTTACTTCACTTAACGCACGTTCTGGATCTTGTAAATCGTTATCAGACCATTCTCCAATTACATACAAAATATCCAAATCATGGATAGGAGTTATTGCGGTATATCTTGGATATGATCCGATTTGAATACAGTCATTTTTCCCCAGTATCTCTTGCAGAGACGAATATATCCTAGATATCACCCCCCTCTCGCGTTCCGTGGGAGAAAGAGATCTAGCAAACTCTCTTAGTTTATTATTTACTTCGCTTCTTATCATAACTCGTACTCATTAAGGTTACTAAAATATCGTTTACTAAACGGCCTCTCATATTTACTAGTACCGTAAATGGTTCTTTATTTATCATTTCTACAACATCAACAGGCATTCTCTTATTATTAGCAGGGGAATAGACGATAAGTCCAGCTCCTTTTTGCTTATTTCTTAGTACGTCGTTTATACATTCTGGGAGTTCCCAATAATCATATAGTATTAAGTCATTATCTTTTATGTCAGCCAGGCTATTGTCATTTGCTACGGTGACATTCTTCTCACGAAAAACTCCAGAATCTACTAAGTCTTTCTTTAAAGTCTGCCCGCCATCATTAGTCGAAACGATCAAAATTTTTCTATACCATCTTCCCAATCCTAGCCTCTTCATCACTAAGAACACGCCAAGAAACCAACCAAGAAACAATGCTATACCGCCAAAAATCATCGCGGTTGTAGTTATCATTCCCACTATCTCAAAGAAAAGTCTTACAATTTCCATCACACCACCTCCACTTCTACACTCTGGCGTTCAGCTTGCATGAGTAGGTTTACTTTTAGATTTATGTCGTCACCGAAGGCTCGGTCGAGGATGATAATGGATGATGGTTTGGCGGCGAGGATGGCTGTAAATAGCTCCTCTGTCATGGAGTACGCCAGGCAAATGACGAGCTTTTCGGGCGGGATGAAGCAGAAGCTATCATACTGCTCAATCTTCGCCAATGGCGAGATGCCACGCTTGAGCAGGAGTTCGGTTAGCAGGTCATCATCAGTCGCACCCTCCTCTAGCGGGTCAAGGTTAGCGAGTGCCTGCTGGCGAATCTCCTCCGGGTTAGAAGCCAGTTCGTTCCACTGTTTGAAGTTGCTATCACCCACCCGATACGCCCGAAAGCCAAGGTCAAGCGGGACACTGCGAGACGCTAGCTTGTCCGCCTGGTCAGCCCGGATTTTGGCACCCGCCCGGCGGATACGCTCACGAGCAATGTCTGCGATGGTGCGGTAACTAGCTTTATACGCCTCCGACTTCTCGTCAGTCAGCTCAGGTAACTGCACGCAAATCCAGCGGCGATTACCGCCATCTTCGGCATTAAGTTCGGCGACGGCGTGAGCGGTGGTTCCGGAGCCGGAGAAGAAATCGAGGATAATGTCGTTATCGTCAGTCGTTAACCGTAACATTCTCTTGATGTAAGGTATGGGCTTAACCGTATCAAAAATCTGAAATTCAAAAATCTTTTTTATTTCATCCGCGGCATTTGCAGCATTGGACGCATCACTCCAAATGGTCTCCGGGATATTGCCGCTGTTTTCACTGACATATAGTTTTCTGTAGATTTTATCGGACGACGGAGAGTATACTAGTTTATCTTCTTCATCTAACCTTGTCATTGATTCTTTATTCATCAGCCATAGTCTCTCAGAAAATACCTGTCCAGTTTTTGATTTAAACTCATATTTGGATCCACCTTGGGTTCCACGGGCCCACACACCGAGTAATCGATACGCTCCACGAGGATCATTATCGGGGTTTTTATAAGCCTTTAATGTTGTCTCATCAAGTTCAAGCCTATTGAAGTTAAGGTCGTCGATTGAACGAGCAAAAACTAACAAGTACTCATGGTTACGACTTAAAAACTTTGCGGAATTATCCTTACCTCTTTTGCGCTGCCACACAATCTGCGCTACAAAATTCTCCTCCCCAAATATCTCGTTCATCATCAGGCGGAGGTTGTGGACTTCGTTGTCGTCGATACTGACGAAGATGACGCCATCTTGGCGAAGCAGGTTGCGTGCCAAAAAGAGGCGTGGATGCATCATGTTCAGCCAGTTGCTGTGCTTGTGTCCGCCGGTATTGGTGCGCAGGCCGTCATCTCGCACAACATTACCCTCATCATCAGTGATGCCCGCCTCTGTCTCATAGCTACGGCGTGTCTGCTTGAAGTCGTCATTGTAGATGAAATCATTGCCAGTGTTGTAGGGCGGATCGATATAGATCATCTTAACCTTGCCGTAATACGCCTTGTGCAAGATCTTCAGCGCCGCCAGATTGTCGCCCTCGATAAACATATTGCCCGTCGTATCCCAATCGACAGAATTCGCCCGGTCGGGGTGGAGCGTCTGGACGGTCTTCTCCTGGATAGTGGTGAAGACGTCGCTCTTACCCTTCCAGCTAAGCCCGTAGCGCTCACCCAAATCAACCGCCTCACCCAGAGTCGCCTGAAGCTTCTGCCAGTCGATTTTGCCCTCAGTGACTGCCTCGGGGAAGAGCTGCTGGAGTTTGTCAATTTGTTGTTGGTGTATGTTGTCGTTGTAGCCGTTCATATTTTCGTTCATGTTTTGATATACCTCACCTAATATTTTTATTATACTCCCTCTCTCTGATTTCTAGCATGCTTAAAATAGAGATATATACTCAGCATAGACAAAGACTCTCCCATAGTCGGCCGAGCCGCTCTGATACAGTATGCCAATATCGACAAATTTCTTTACTAGAGCATTAGCCGCTGGACGGGATAGCCCGGTTATCTTCTCGGCTCGTGCAACATCAATAATCGGACTACCGTACAATCCCTTTAGTAGCATAAGAGCGGTTTTTGCCTGCTTTCCACCAAGTGCATTCACCTTCTCCATATCTCGTTCTCGCAGGTCAATCAACTTCTTGGACACCTGGATGGCTTCCTCTGCGATTGTTGTCACGCCTTCCAAGAAAAACAACACCCACTCCTCAATTTTCTCCTTATTGTGATAATCTGACAATCTATCGAAATAGGTATCGCGATGCCGCTTGAAGTATTCCGACAGATAAAGTACAGGGTATTCTAATACCTTATCATGATGAAGTTGCAGTGTGACTAATAGGCGACCTGTCCGACCATTGCCATCAAGAAATGGATGTACGGTTTCAAATTGCGCATGGAGTAGAGCTGCCTTAATAAGCGGTGAATATGGCTGGGGTAGATTGAGGAACTTTTCGATATCCGACAAAGCACGTGGTAACTCGTGTGCCGGTGGCGGTACAAACAAAGCATTCTCAGGTCGTGTGCCACCAATCCAGTTTTGTGTCTTACGAATCTCCCCAGGAGTTTTGCCAATTCCCTCTCTAGTGTTTTTCATCATTTTTTCATGCACTTGGCGAATAATACGCAGCGTCAGGGGTGAATCCTGCACCGCAGCAACCCCATAGTTAATTGCATTGATGTAACTAAAAATATTTTCAACATCTTCTGGGATGTATTCTGTCATGCCAATGTCGGCACGAAGAGCATCGTGCATTGTCGCTTTTGTTCCCTCGATATTACTCGAGACCGCCGCCTCTTTCTGTATGTAGGTAGAAAGAAAGTAATCAATATCTGGTATCAACTGAGCAATACCGTCAAGTTTACCAAGGGCTAGAGTTGCCCGATCATTCGTAAGATGAACAGTAGGAGAAAATACTAGCATTTCCTTTGGCGGAAATTGCCCTGGTATAAAGGCTTTGTAGCCTTGCGGCTGTTGCACAAAATTACCCAATAACATACTTAACATCTCCTTTTCTAATGTTAAGTATATCATACTTTACTTAACATCTGCAAGAAAGATGTTAAGTTTCTCTAAAGGATTGATTTATAACCTTGTGCTGTGACGATGAGGTGATCATTAAGCGTAATGCCAAGCAGTTTTCCCGCTTCCACCAGCCTGTTCGTTACTTCTTTATCAGCAATACTGGCCTCTAAACACCCGCTCGGATGATTATGCGCCACGATAATTGAGGCGGCACGATCGGCGATAGCATCGGCGAAAACCTCGCGCGGGTGCACCAGGCTGGCGGTCAGCGTGCCGATGGTCACCACCCGCTTGGCAATCAAACGATTCGCACCGTCCAGCGTCAGGCAGACAAAATATTCCTGCTTTTTGTCGCGAATATCGGTCAGCAGCTCAACCGCTTTCTCTGGACTATCAATAATTGGCTGGTCGCTATCCGGTAAGTACCGCCGCGCCAGTTCCAAACTCGCCAGAATCACCGGTATTTTCGCTTCACCCAAACCTGCCAAGCTACGCAGATCATCATACGAAACATCACCGCCCTTTTGACGCAAAATTTTCAGCACCTCGCGCGCAATCTTGCCGACATCGGCCCGAGCATTACCGCTGCCAATAATCGCCATCAACAGCTCCAAGTCGCTCAGCCGCGCCGTACCGTAACGTGCCAACTTCTCGCGGGGACGATCAATTTTCGGCTTGTCGAGCACTTTCATAGTTTCATTATATCAGGCTTTAACCATTCATCAGCTGCCAATCTTCGCGCTATCATTTCGCGCAGCCCTATTTATCGCTTACACCACGCAAAGATCATCAGCTATTCGGAATCGCTCTAGCTTGTCGGCCGCGCGCCACACACATCGCCACCACCAACACACCAACCAGCCGCGATACCAATGATGAGTCATCCGCAGC
>JABZKB010000013.1:0-10287 GCA_015257505.1 Nanosynbacter sp.
TCGCTACCTTAGGACGATCATAGTTATCGCCGCCGTTCATCGGGGCTTCAGTTCGAACCGTAAAGCTCTCCCCTTAACCTTCCGACACCGGGCAGGAGTCAGCCCCTATACATCCGCTTTCGCGTTAGCAGAGACCTATGTTTTTGGTAAACAGTTCCGTGGGCTCTTTAGCTGCGGCCCTCTCATCAAAATGACGATTAGACTACTAGAAAAGACACGAATTTGCTAAAACAAATCCTGATTTGTGTTCTGTCTCAACGAAAAAATTCAGTATTAAGGTAAATATTTAATTTAATAACTAAAATTTATTTTCTTCTCGACACACTCAAGGCCGTTCGGCCGAGCTTATGGTCTCGAAGTAAAATAAATTATTAGTAAATAAGTAACATAACTCTGAATCTTCTGCTGAGTTTCTAGCAAATCCTCATCTTAATGAGAGGGCAGTCCTTATTCCGAAGTTACGGACGCTTTTTTGCCGAGTTCCTTAGCGAAGGTTCTCACGTAGGTCTTGGTCTACTCGACCCGAGCACCGGTGTTGGTTTGCGGTACGGTAGGCAGCAGCATAAGTGAACCAGCTTTTCTAGCCAGTGCTTCACCCGGAATTAATAATCCGAAGATTACCTTTCACTCATCTCTAGTTCCCTAGAGACTTGGACGGATAAACCATTAATCCGCTCCGGTCATTCACCGTGAACTGTTCACAACTACTACCTGTACAGGAATATTAACCTGTTGTCCATCGCCTACGCTGATACGCCTCGGCTTAGGACCGACTAACCCAGGGACAATTACTGTGGCCCTGGAAACCTTGCTCTTACGACCGACAGGATTCTCACCTGTCTTAAGGTTACTGATTCCAGCATTCTCACTTGATAACGCTCCACCAGACTTTACAATCTGACTTCGCTGCGATATCAACGCTCCTCTACCACTCCATAAAATATGAAGTCCATGTCTTCGGTTTAACACTTTAGCCCCGTTACATTTTCCACGCAAAATCTCTTGACTAGTGAGCTGTTACGCACTCTTTAAATGAATGGCTGCTTCTAAGCCAACATCCTAGCTGTTTAAGAAATCTCACCTTGTTTCCCACTGAACGTTAATTTAGGGACCTTAGATGATGGTCTGGGCTGTTTCCCTTTTGAGCACCGATCTTAGCACCGATGTTCTAACTGCCGTGATTACACACATGGTATTCGTAGTTTGTTAAGGGTGGGTACAGTTGCCCGCCCCAGTCCTTTACAGAGCTCTACCCCCATGTGCTACTAACACGACGCTAGCCCTAAAGCTATTTCGAGGAGAACCAGCTATCTCCGAGTTCGATTGGCATTTCACCGCTAACCACAAGTCATCCAAACACTTTGCTGCGTATCCTGGTTCGGTCCTCCACCACCTGTTACAGTGGCTTCAACCTGCTCATGGTTAGGTCACCCGGTTTCGGGTCTAATCCTTACAACTTAATCGCCCTATTCAGGCTCGCTTTCACTATGGCTCCGTCAATTGACTTAACCTCGCTGTAAAAATTAACTCGCTGGATCGTTCTACAAAAAGCACGCCGTCACCGGACAAGCCGGCTCCGACTCCTTGTAGGCACTAAATTTCAGGATCTATTTCACTCCCCTCCCGGGGTTCTTTTCACCTTTCCATCACTGTACTAGTTCGCTATCGATCAATCAATATATTTAGCCTTGGCAGGTGGTCCTGCCGGATTCAAACAGGGTTTCTCGTGCCCCGTCCTACTTGAAAAAAGATATATAATGCCTAAGACCATTTCGCGTACAGGACTCTCACCTTCTTTGGTGTGCCATTCAAACACTTCTGCTATGATCTAAAGGATTTTATCATTATCCACTCATTTAACGATGTTGGTTTTTATGTATAACTGTCGAATCGTCGCCTACTCACTTTTTCGGACGCACTCAAGGGCGTTTGCCCAAGCTGATAGTCCTTAAAAGTGAGTAGGCTTCGATTTTATTCAACTGCTATACATAAAAATTATCTAATTTCTCAACCCCTTTCATAACTCTGGCCGTTAAACCGTATGGTTATGTTAAGGTTTGGGCTGTTCCAATTTCGCTCGCCACTACTTTCGGAATCATTGTTTATTCTCTTTTCCTCAACCTACTAAGATGATTCAGTTCGGCTGGTTCCCGTCTAATTACTCTATGTGTTCAAGTAATTGCAATACGACATGATTCGTATTAGGTTGCCCCATTCGGAGATTCCTGGATCAAAGCTTGCTCTCAGCTCCCCAAGACTTATCGCAGAGTTCTACGTCCTTCATCGGTATTGATTGTCAAGGCATCCACTATTAGTGCCCTTATTTACCTTTTTATGCATTGACTTAACTAGTAATCGAAGTTCAATTACTAATTCTGTATCTATCTTCCTAAACCCGAGAAGGGATTTATTTGGATAAATACGATGCAAGTCTATTTTATTTTCATCGTTGTCCAAATTGTTAATTGAAACTCTGCAATGAACGGATTATCGTTTCGATAACCCTTAGAAATCTTCGCTTGGATTTTTCCAAGGAGATTACCTCGCAGTTTTCTCTTCATGGCAGTGGTCAACTTGTTGACTTGCTGAACTTGTTTAGTATTGTAGTACAGCTTTTGAAAGTTTGCAAGGGTTTTTTGAAAGATTTTTTAAGATTTTTTAATTTTCTTCAAATTTCTCAGATTTTTCGACTTTCCCTTGGCCGATTTTTTAATATTCACCCTTGTTAGTCGTGATTTTCAATGTTTTTTTATAATTCCTGTCATTATTTATGCATTATCTATGCATTATCTATGCATCATTTATGTATTATCTATATATATTTTTTATACTTTATACGCCAAATTTTAAGGATATTTAAAATCCTATAATATATATGATTTTAATTACAGATATATATGAATTTAATTACAGAATTTCAGACAATTTACTATATATATTATTAGATTCTCGCTCTTTCCACTTCAAGGTTAGATCGATGCCAAATTCAGCTATTTTGATCGCGCGCGCCACGGCTGGATCATTTTCTATTCGCTTACAGAATGCCTTAAATTCTTTGGCCTCGTCTTCAGTGGATATTCTAGCTCCAACAACACGTATGTAGTCGTCGATGGATTTACCGTCAGTGATTTCCTTAGTATAATCCCAGTGGCTGTAGAACCAGTTTAAGGCTGCCCGCTTGGACCAGAAATTTGATAGGAGACTAGCCAGGAGAGATACATGGTCTTGCAGGCGCACGACATCCTGTTTTTCAAGTAATGCAACGAGCCGTTCGATGTGCTTTTGCTCACGGCTATCTGTGATCGTGTCAAGGATAATGGATTTATAATTTGGGTTAGACTCAGTTTGATATCGCGCGAGGAGCTCAGAGAAACTCTCTTCTCTACTGAATCTAAACTTGGCATTCACAATTACGTCGACAAGTTCTGGTGAGACCATTGAAAAATCTTGTTTTATACCAATCTTCTGGTCATAAAGGTCAGCCAGCTGCCTTATGATTTCTGAATTATCTGCATAGATAGCAAAATTCAAGATGAGAGGGCGAAGCTTAAGATCGTCAGTCGTATCATTTTCTGCTGGAGAAAGCCCCAACCTTTGGAGATTATTTTCCGCTAGCTGCATTACGTATTGCTGAAATTTGGCATAGTGTTGGGAATCTGGTGGGAAGAAAATTTTAAGATTCGCAATCAAAGTCACTACTAGTTGCCAGATTGATTCTAGCTTCTCGTTTTTAAATTCAGGGAGAAGATCGAGAATACTACTGGTATTAATATATGGAGTACGCATCATAAGGCTGCGATCGATCAGAAGTCGGAGCTTTTGTTCAAAGCTGAGATTCTTGAAATTAGCAATTTTTGACTTGAATTCTGCATCGGAAAGCTGGATTAAATAGTGGCCAGACATATCATCGGTGATTTTTGGTAAAAGCCAAGTGGTTTCATCGGTTGAACCGTCTGCTAGGAAGCGTTGCTGTTTTTTGCCGTTAATCATTGGGAAACCTGGTTGCAAAATCCAGGAATCCATCATCTTTTTTACGTCAAAGTTAGCATATTTTTGTAAGCAAGCCCAGAGATCGTCTCCGGTGGTATTCTGATATTGATATTTTTTAAAATAGTCCTTTAAGCCCTTAAAGAATTGCTCCTCAGACATTAGACGCATCAACATAAACATTAGATGTGAGCCCTTTGCGTAAACAATGGCTCCATCAAAAAGCGTATCAATCTCAGCGGGATCAGAAACTGGCTGCTGAACTGCCTGAACGTTTTTCAAGGAATCGCGTCGTAGGGCATAGAGACAGTCTTCCGTAAAATAGTCTTGCCAAATTTGCCAATCCGGTCGGAGATGATCAACTGAGTAAAATTGCATCATATTGGCAAAACTCTCGTTAAGCCAGAGGTTATCCCACCACTTCATGGTCACGAGATTACCAAACCACTGATGTGAGAGTTCATGAGTAACGACTGTGGCGATATATTCTTTGGTGGTTTTTGGAGTATTTTCATCCGCAAGAAGACAAGATTCACGATAGGTAACAAGACCCCAGTTTTCCATAGCACCAGCATCAAAATCCGGGATAGCAACTTGGTCCAGTTTTGGTAGAGGATATGGAAAACTAAAGAGCTGGTCATAAAAATCAAGAGATTCCATAGCGATCTGATTAGAGAATTCGAGGCGCTCTTTTGGTTGATTAAGAGCTGCATAGGTTGTTACTTCAATGCCATGCTGATTTTTTCCAGAAACTTTGTTAAATTTACCGATACAAATAGCTAAAAGATAAGTTGACATCTTTGGCGTGGTCTTGAAGGTGATGATTTTACGCGAAACCTCTGTATTAAGATTTAAGGCATTTGCGTCATCTTTAGGGTTAAGGCCTGCATTGACAGAAGTATATGTTAAGACTCGTTCTGTATCTACTGGCATATTACTAAGGATCGTATCTTCAATGTCGGTATCAATGACCTTAACATCAAAAGTGGCCTTAGCTTCTGGCTCATCGACACATGGAAACATCATTCTGGCATAATGCGACTCGAACTGAGTGGAAACAATACGCTCTTCTTTTCCTTGATACTGATAAGTCGAAAGATACATACCGATCATGCTATGGCTGAGTTTGAAGCTATAGCGAATATCTATGGAGATTTGGCTAGAATTTGCGTTTTTTGCGTTATTCTCCTCTGGAATAGTAGAATCCGAAACAGACTTTTTGGAACTTCTTGCAGTTAGGATTTTTTCCGAATCAAGTAGAAGTAACTGATTTTCCTGATCGAGGTGGAAACCGACTGGCTGGTCGTTAATTGTAACCTTCGCGATTTTTAATTCCCTGGCATGCAATTTGAGGTTTGGTTTAACCGCCTGCCCTTTTATAACTACACGTCCTTGGACTTCTTCAGTTTGTTTATTAACACGTAGTTCAAGTTGATAATTTTCAGGAATGAGATATTCAATTAGTCGTTCCATATGCCTCCACTTTTAGTTTAATTATTTATTCTAAGACAGCCTTGATGCGGCGAATGCCCGCGGCGGAAGATTCTTCTTTCTTGATTTTAAATTTACCGAGCAAACCGGTATGTTCAACGTGTGGGCCGCCACAGATTTCACGCGAGACTGGCTGATTGAAATCGCCAATTGTATAGACTTTGACTTTTTCTGGATATTTTTCCCAGAACTGACCATGAGCTTTTAGGGTATTTTTTGCGTATTCCTTATCATATTCTGCAAACACCACTGGATGATCTTCTAAAATCCAGAGATTAACCTGTTCTTCAAGTGCTTTAATTTCCTCTGGGGTTAGTTTGCGGTCAAGATTAAAATCAAAACGCAGACGCTCAGAGGTAATATTGGAGCCAGACTGACCAATATTTTTATCGATGAGCTTTTGTAAAGCGGCTAGGAGTAGGTGTGTTGCGGTGTGATATTTGGTAGACATTTCACTATGATCCTCGAGGCCGCCTTTAAACATGCCTTCGGAAGCCGTCTTAGAGCGTGCACGCTGCTCGGCAAGACACTGCTCGAATTCTGCCCGCCAGTTTTCGCTAAGTTGAATATTTTCTCGCTGAGCTTCTTCCACGGATAACTCAAGTGGAAAACCATAGGTATCCTGCAACATAAATAATTCCTTGCCAGAGAGACCGGAAATTTTCATCTTGTTGAGTTCTTTAAGCCCGCGATTCAAAGTTCTACGGAAGGCCTGCTCTTCACGGATAAGAACAGCGAGAGCGTCTTTTCTGTTGTCAAGAATTTCATCAGAGAGATCAGCATAATTCGCTTCAATTAACGGGATCATCTGAGCAAGAAAATCCTGCTCAATACCAAGATTGAGGGCCTTAAGAATGGCACGACGAATCAGGCGGCGCATAGCGTAACCTTGTTTACGATTACTTGGCGTAAGCCCCTGAGCAGCCAAGAGATAAGCGCCGCGTAAATGGTCGGCGATAATACGCATATCAGACGTATTTTCTTTGTAGGTTTTACCAGAAATTTCTTCAAGTTTTTTGATTAGTGGACGTAAGAGCGAGGTTTCAAAAACATCGAAGGAGTCGATGGCAGCCGCCGCGATTCGTTCAAGTCCACCGCCAAAGTCAATATTCTTGTGCTTAAGTTCAGAGAAGCTACCATCTTCATTACGCTTATATTGCATAAAGACCTGATTGCCGATTTCCATAAAGCGTGCACCGTCAGAGGCTGGATGAGACTTACCATACTTTGCAACATCCTGTTTATCTTCACCGAAATCATAGAAGACCTCAGAATCTGGACCACATGGATCACCAATTGGGGTAGTTTCTACACCACCGCCACGGCTCCACCAGTTTTCATGGTCGTCATAAAAGAAAATATGCTCACCGTCAAAAATTCCACGCTCTGCTCCATTTTCTGCGCTACCGATTTCGGTAATTTTAGCATCAACACCCGCCTCTTTGAAAACCTGTTGCCAAATCTCAGCAGCTTCCGTGTCTTTTGGGATACCATATTTTTCACTACCAGTAAAACAAGTGACATAAATTTTATGTGGATCAAGTCCAACTACTTCAGTCAAAAATTTGAAGAAGGCCGGAATTTGCTGCTGCTTAAAGTAATCGCCAAGCGACCAGTTACCAAGCATTTCAAAAACCGTGGTGTGTCTTGGATCGCCAACATCTTCGATATCCTGAAGACGCAAGCATGGTTGAGAATCAGAAAGTCGCTTACCAGCTGGATGTGGCTCGCCAAGAAGAAATGGTAAAAGTGGCTGCATACCAGAACCCGTAAATAGGGTGGTAGGGTCATTTTCCAGTACTAACCTAGCCGGAGCAATTACCTGGTGGCCGAGTTTTTGCTGATATTCAAGAAATTTTTGACGGATTTCACTTGCATTCATAGCAAATATTATACCACGCAAGAGGAGAACTTTCTGGAATTCAAGAGAGTAGAGAGCGGAGCAAGAAGCAGTGTCGCAATAATAATAACGAGAATATCAGAACTAACACCATACCAAAAAACTTGCGGAACATCTTTCAAACTAAAGGCCAGTGCGGCTTGAATATTAATTAACTGACCACGAAATAGGTGAAAGAAAATAAGGACAAGCGAAGCAATGAAATAAGCAAAGATGAGCGCACTGACGATTAAGATGAAGAAATAAATACCGTAAAATATTTTTAGCTGAGACTTTGTGGCACCGAGGCTGCGATAGAGTGCAATTTCTTCTTCATCTTGTGCAATTAACCTGGTATTTGTGGAGAGAATAACGACTGTAGCGACAATAACTAATATGAAAGAGATGATCCTGATTATAATCTGGAAGAAATTGAAGGTGTAGGTAATTTCTGGAGACAAACCGAGTATTACTTTTGCGTCGTAACTCCTATCGTCTGGTATAACTCTTTGAAACCTAGCTTTGCCCTGTTCGAGATATCGATAGGCGTCTTTTTGATTATCGAAAATAGCATAAACCATTTCGTATTTAACATTTTGTTTAACATTTTGTTTAACATTTTGTCCAGTCTGCCAGGAATCTTGATTGCCATTATCGACCGCAATTGGCTCAAAACCTTGCAGCGGAATATTATCAAGTAATTGATTTAAGAGTGTTGTATCTACATTTCGTTCTAGTGTGTAAAATGAATAGTTGGATAGATGATAACTACCTGGCAATAATCCAACAACAAAAAACTTCGCACCATTATCAGTTTCAAAAGTTTTCCCTAGCACTTTTTCTCGATAATCCTGATATTTGGAGAGATATTCGACGGCAGTGAGTTTATTCATTTTATTATTTTCTTGACCCAATAATAATTCACCAAAAGATGTGGTAGTAAGAATCGGAATGGCATCTTTTGGTGCATTCGACGGATCAACTTCGATTAGATTCTGAACAGAGGATTTTGGCAGAACTGGAATATTATTTCTAGTAACGGTTCGGATGTTTTTGAGAATCTTCCCACCAAATTTTTCAATATCTTGAACCATCTCGTTTTTAGCAACTTCTTCTAGCTTTTTTAGATCAGTATATGAATTGGGGCTAGTTGCGGAAATTATAACTTGGTCACCAACTTTTGACTGCGAAAATTTAATGTAAGAATTCCTAAGTCCAGTAAAAAAGAGATTTATTGTAAAAATGAGACAAAATAATATAGACATGGCAACGACAAGTTTATAACTGCGACGAAATTGCCTGATAAATTTCCGAAAACTTAATTTTAAAACACCAGTAAAATACATTTATGCTCCTTTTATGCGCTGCGAAATTTTCTTGGTGAAGAATTGATCAATACACAGAAGAAACGATAGAAAAGACGAGGCAAAAAGAGAAATAAATAAGTATATGAAATCTTCATTGAACCCAAAAGTACTAACTTTGGGATTAGTACCACCAGGAAAATATGACAAAAGCCAGTCCGTGAAGTATGGTTCAATCCAAATTTTTGACAAACCTGCCATGATGCCTCCGACAACTAACATCATGACTATGATATAAAAGCAGATTTCTTGTATATAGCTAAAATAGATAAAAAAGATCTGTTTTTTGGTGGCACCGAGTGAACGATACATGAAGATTATTTTGTCATCACTAGAAACTATATGTGAGATGATGAATACAAAAATCAACATCGAGGCGATGATTAAGATGATAATAATAGGAATGATCTTTTCATTTTTCGTATCTTCCAGTGTTTGTTTGGCACTAATTTTCCGACTAAACAACTCCGTTATGTGATACTCGTCACTAGCATAACCAAATTCCCTAGTATCCTTACAGTTATAATATTGTTCAGCCTGCGCGATATTTATAAACTTTAAAATAATTGCAGAGTCATTCACAAAAGTTCCATATCTATCTAGTTGAGACTGAGATAATTCAATCTTTTCGCCATGATATTTTTTGGCTCGTCTTTCTATTAAATCATCATCTTCCCCTTCATATTCCGAGAGTAAATAAACCTCACCATCATTGATTTCATTGGAATAGTTCTTAAGCGTTTGCGCAAGACCATTCGTAATAAAAATCAGTGCGGCAATCACAGAGTAGAGAATGCCGATCGAAACAATTGTGGTAAGACTTTTGGTTAGATTGGAGACAAATAATCGATGAGAAATCCTAGTGAGTTCACTGAACATAGATGGTTCCATTTTTAACAGCGACAAGCTGAGTGGCAAAACTAGCCACAAGTTGGCTATGGCTTGAAACTACCACGGTGATCCCACGCTGCAACCTAATGTTATTTAGTAGCTGTAAAATAATATTGGCATTTTTTTCGTCAAGATTGCTAGTTGGTTCGTCAGCCAAAATTATTTTTGGATTTAATAGCAATGCGCGTGCAATACAGGCTCGTTCGGCCTGCCCGCCAGAAACTTGGCTCGGTAGACTATTCAATACTTCTGAAATACCTAAATCTTTAGCTAATTCTCTAACACGCTGATCGCGTTCCACTCTGGGCATTTTAGCAAAAACACCCGGTAAACTTATATTTTCAAAAAGAGTAAGTTGAGGTTGTAAATATGAACCCTGAAAAATTAGACCAACTTTATGACGATAAAAATCCGTTCGCTGTCGTGCATTAAAATTTTTAAGATTTTGCTGTTCAATAATCACTTCGCCAGAAGTTTGAGGTTCTAACCCGCCCATAATATTTAGTAATGTGGTTTTACCAGAACCACTTTCACCCATCAATACCGTAAACGAACTGCTTGGGATAGTGAGATTGACATCACTAAAAATAACCTTATCCGTATTAACTCACAACCTTTGCAACATAAAATGGTAAGATTATTGCCATCAAAATAGGTAGATTCTATACTTAAATC
>JABZKB010000014.1:0-7163 GCA_015257505.1 Nanosynbacter sp.
ATAGGATTGTTGATTGGCAAAATTGCCGATCCGAAAGGGGAAGTATGAGTACAACATTTTTAAGCAAAAAAGGATTTAAGGAGCTCCAGAAAGAAATTTCTGGGCTAGAGATTTCAGAGAAAGCGCTCATATTAGAGTTGAAAGAAATTGGGCGCGCCAAATCGCGCGATGACAAATTACGCCGCAACGATGTAATTACGCAACTGGAAAACATCCAATCAAAAATCTTTATGAAGAAGGATATTTTACGCCACGCCAAGCCACTGCCAAAGAAACGTGATCGATTGAAAATTGCTATTGGCTCAGTCGTGGATTTGGTGGATCAGCAAGGAAAAATTTTCCGCTACACGCTGGTTCATAGCCTGGAAGCAAACCCTCTGGACGGGCGAATTTCCGTGGATAGTCCGCTGGGAAAAAGTTTGTTAAATCACAAAAAGTCCGAAACTGTCTCCTGGAAAAATGGCTTGGCAACCAGACAGCTACAAGTCGTCAAAATTAGCTAATCCAAATCGTCCACCACGACAGTTTAGCTCTCACTAGCGAGTGGGAGCTTTTTTATTTTAATAGCATTTTATTCCGTTTCTGAAATTTAATATAAAAACAAAAAATCACCAGAAAGAACAATGGCTTATGCCTGTTCAAATTTTGATTGAACAACCTTAGGCTTAATTCGCAACACGAATAATTGCGGCAGCCTAGAGCTAACTCCGCCCAACAAAATGACAGCAAAAATAACTTGATTTATAATAACTATAATTTCATAATAATATACTTTTTGATATAATGTTAGTATGTTTAGTGAGCTAGTAGATAAAATCAGAAATCACGCAAAAAACCAACCTACTGATGTGATGAAGCAGTACTATAACGATATTGCAGACGCTCTAGCTGATGAAGATTTTATGCAGACTCTGTCAAATACAGAAGCCTTAAATCAACTGGACTATTTTCAAAATAACTTTGATTATCACATATCCAACAGAACTAATTGCAATGACGCATTAAATTTAGTCCACGCTGGCTATATTGCCTACAGAACAGATAAAAAACGAAATATTGGCAGTTTTTCGCAAAAAGTTAGGGAACTCGAAGACAGACTTCAAGAGAGCAAAGAAGAACTAGCTAAAATTAAAGAAGTTGCAAGCGATATATCTGGCACTGAAGTATTGACGGCTTATGCCGAACAATTCGACGATCAAGCTACGAAACATCAAGAAAAGTCAACAAAGTGGCTCTGGTGTTTGATCGCCTCTATCTTTGGATTGGTTATAATTGTTACCTTAATCTTATTTGTTCAGATTTCTAATTTCCCCATCATTAAAGATTGGTTAGCCAACGACATAAAAAATATAGGGATGCTGAACGCTCTAGTACTTGCTATAAAGGGCTCTATCGTTATGGCTTATATTCAAATTCCGCTATTTATCAGAAAAAATTATTTCGCAGAAAAACACCTAGAGCAATCATCGATTCACCGCCGAGATGTTCTAAAAGCTTTGCACGCCGTCTATAAGACAATAAATAATCAAGAAGAAAAAGATAAAATCATCACAGTCGGAGCAACTATTGCATTTTCAGAGCCAGAAAGCGGATTTATCACCCGAAAAGAGGGTGCTGGTGGCGATGATAATCTTGAAGCTATCTTAAAGATAATCGGTAAATAATTGCGCACCACTTTTTCCACCAGCGAGTAAGTAATAAAAATTATAGGAGAATTACTCCGCAGTAATATAACGAAAAATGACTAATGTTATGACGAAGAACTAGCAAATATATAACATCAGGGAGAATAGTTAAACTAGACGGTTAGACGACTCTTATCGCCTTGTTAGTTCAATCTCTAATTAGACAAAAAACCAATTTCAATCTAAAAAAGCCCTTTGATAAGCTCGTAAACTTATCAAAAGGCTCTTATGGCTGGGACGGCAGGATTCGAACCTGCGAATGCTGGGACCAAAACCCAGTGCCTTACCACTTGGCGACGTCCCACTATTGCCAGGACAATGACGATTATAGCACGCCAGCCAGAAAAAATCCACACATCCTGATATAATATAACCTAATGAAAAAACAAATTTTTGAGACTTTAAGATTGGAAAAAATCGTTGGCGGCGGGCAAGCCATCGGGACGCTTGACGACGGCCGCAAAGCGTTCGTCTGGGGAGGGCTGCCGAAAGAGCTTGTAACGATTCGCGTGACAAAGAAAAAATCCCACTTCGTCGAAGGAATAGTGACGGAAATTATCGAGAAAAGTCCAGAGCGAATTACGCCGAAGGATGAAAATAGCTATTTAAGCACCAGTCCTTGGCAAATAATGCCGATGTCCAGCGAGCAATCGTACAAAGCGTCGCTAATCGAAGAGGCTTTTTTACTTCACAACATAACATTGCCTGAAAAAATCAAGGTCTTTACCGACGGCGTAGAATTTAATTATCGCAATAAAGTCGAGTTCAGTTGGTTCGGCGACAAAACGGACGACGACGAAAAAGAAACTTTGGACTTGGCATTTTTCAAGCGTGGCGGCAAGGGAAAAGTCGTCGTCGACGGAACCAGCTTGGCGCACCCGAGCATAAATAAATTGGCAATTGAAATCCGCGACCTCTTACGAGAAAAACCGATTGTCGCGCGCCAATTAAAGACGCTCCTGATTCGCTCAGATAAACAGGGAAACGCCGTCTGGCAATTGTACGTAAAAGATCGAATAGAAAATCTAATTTCCGAAGACGAAGCCAAATTATTATCAGCTAAAGGTGGCGAAATAATCTATTCCGACCCCAAAAGCCCAGCCAGCAGAATCACAGAACGCTTGAACAAATTCGGCGACACGACACTGAGCGACACGATTTTAGGCGTCGCATTCAACTACGCTTGCGAAGGATTTTTCCAAGTCAACATTCCCGTTTACGAAAAAGCCCTGAGTGATATGAAAGCGTGGATTAATTGCAATGAAAAATTACCGACGCTTGACCTTTATTCTGGAGTCGGGACAATTGGTTTGACAATTGGCGGAGATGACGTGACGCTGGTGGAGATTAACGAACATGCCGTCGCGGAAATGCAGAGGAACATTGCCAAGCTGAATCGACCGAATGCCAAGGCGATTTTGGCGCCGAGCGAAAAATCTCTGGAATATATAACGGGCGAGCAAATTGTCATCGTTGATCCGCCGCGCGCGGGACTTCACGCGGACGTTACTAATCGACTGCTGGAAACAGAGCCGCCTAGGATTATTTATCTGAGTTGCAATCCTGTCACGCAAGCGCGAGACGTCAGCCTGCTTCAGAAAAAATACGAAATCGTGCATCATCAAGGCTACAATTTCTTCCCGAGGACGCCGCATATTGAGCACCTTGTGGTTTTGGACAAGAAGCTAGAGAATATTGAAAAGGAGAGTAAAAATGATTAAGCAACAATCCATAGAACCAAAAATTGCCGACCTCGTGAACGGCTGGCTTAAAAGTTACAAATTAGATTACAAGCTAGAGCAAGAAAGCCTCAATGAAGAAATAGACAAAGCCTTAGACGAATATAAGTCAAAGAGTGGTGGCGCAGGCGGTAACAGACCAGACGCTAAACTTTTATTGCAAGATGAAGCTTTGAATCACTACCCAATACTTATAGAATACAAAGGCTATAAAGATAAACTAGTTAGACTTGACGAAGATGGCAGAGTAGACAACAGAACAAGCAAAAATGAGCCTAACTACAAAAATATCAATAGTTATGCCGTAAATGGCGCAGTACACTATGCAAATGCCATACTTCACTACACAAGCTACACTGACGTAATCGCTATTGGCGTTACGGGATATAAAAAAGCCGACGGCGAAATAGAACATTACATAGGCGTTTATTATGTATCCAAAGATAACTTGGGTATTGGACAAGAAGTAGGGAAATATAGCGACCTTTCGTTTTTAAGAAAAGAAAATTTTAATGATTTTATTAAAAAAGTAAACGAACTCTCTTTATCAAGTGAAGAATTGGAGGCACTCAAAGATAAAAGAGAGAAAGAGATAAATGCAAGCCTCGTAAAGCTTAACAATGACATCTATGCAAACGAAAAAGGGCTTAGCGAAAACGACAGAGTGTATCTTGTTTCAGCTTCAATTATGGCAACACTCGGAATACCGGACAAAGTAAGACCGCTTGAAAAGTCCGAATTAAAATCATCTACAGAAGAGGGAAATACGGACGGGGATATCATTGTTAGAAAGATAGAGGCGTTCTTAAAACAGAAAAACTTACCTAAGACAAAACAAGACCTTATCGTAAGAACTCTAAAAAACACATTATTATCTGAAAATATTAATAAGCCGATAAACGGAGAAAGTCAGCTTAAGAGAATATTTTCAAAGATAGTTGATGACTTGGGTATTTATTATAAGATAGGACTGACTACAGACTTTACAGGTAAGCTATTTAATGAAATGTACTCGTGGCTTGGCTTTACGCAAGATAAGCTAAATGACGTAGTGTTAACTCCATCTTATGTCGCTAATCTTTTAGTAAAACTAGCAAGGGTAAACAAAGACAGCTACGTTTGGGACTTTGCGACAGGAAGTGCAGGACTACTTGTTGCCGCGATGAACGAGATGATTATAGACGCAAAAGCAAAAATAACATCTCCATTAGAGTTAGAACAAAAACAACTCAAAATAAAAGCAGAGCAGCTTTTGGGATTAGAGGTGTTGTCGAATATCTATATGCTTGCAATCTTGAACATGATACTCATGGGAGATGGAAGTTCAAACATCTTAAATAAAGACTCGCTTCTTGATTTTGATGGCAAATACGGATTTGGCAAAACAGATGAAAAATTCCCAGCAACTGCCTTTGTGCTTAATCCACCTTATTCAGCAGAGGGCAATGGAATGATTTTCGTAGAAAAAGCGCTTTCTATGATGGACAGAGGATACGCAGCCATTATAATTCAAAATTCAGCAGGTAACGGAAAAGCAAAGTATCTCAATAAGAAGATTCTGGCAAAGAATACACTACTTGCAAGTATCAAAATGCCTATAGATTTATTCGTTGGGAAATCGAGCGTACAGACAAATATATACGTGTTTAGGGCGGGAGAAGCGCACCAAAAAGACGAAGTTGTTAAGTTCATAGACTTTTCAAACGACGGCTACACAAGGACCAACAGGAAAAAGGCTAGCGTAAATCTAAGAGATACCGACAGAGCAAAAGAAAGATACCAGGAAGTAGTAGACCTTGTGCGATTCGGAAAGAGCAAGCTAAACATCTTTACGGAAAAAGAATATTACGAAGGACATATTGATCCAGAAAACGGCTCAGACTGGAATCAAACGGCGCCAATAGATACAAGACCAACATTAGAGGATTTTAAAAAGACCGTGGCTGATTATCTGGCGTGGGAAGTATCAAACTTGCTTAAAAATGAGAGCGAGGACAACCGCCTGGGAAAATAGATTCCTCACTGGACGAAAAGCTTAAAGACGTTCAGTGGGGCAAATATAGGATTGGAGATTTGTTTGAGAAATTAAAAACGAACAATTTAAAGATGAAGGTAGGCGATTTATCGCCAAAAAAAATAGCAGAGTTTACTCTTCCTGTTTTGACTGCGGGTATTGAAAACCAAGGTCTTAACAATTATGCTCCTAGAGATAATGCCACTATATTAAAGAATGTAATCTCTATTTCTGCAAATGGAGCAAATACGGGAGCGACTTTTTACCAGAATAAAGAATTTACAGTGTTGCAAGATGCATACGCTATATCGTTTAAAGAGGAATACATACCTAATGATAATCAATATTTATTTTTAACAGGCGCAATCGCGAAGTCTATATATGGCAACTTTGCGTGGACTGATAAGGCGGGTTGGGAAAAGGTAAAAAAAGAATTCATCCAACTTCCAACAAAAGATGGAAAAATAGATTTTGAATTTATGGACGCTTGTATACGCGAACTCGAAGAGGAGCGTATACGCGAACTTTCCGCTTACCTGACGGTAAGCGGACTAGACAATTACGAATTGTCTAGTGAAGAAAAAGAAGCATTAGAAAATCTTAAACTGCTAGAATGGGAAGAAAAAGATGTAACGGGTCAATACGGGATATTTAATGTAAAAAACACGAAAAATATCCTATCTAATGACATAAAACCCAATAGCGGCAACACGCCTTATTTATGTGCTAGCGCAGATAATAACTCCGTATCTAGCTATATAAAATATAAAGAAGAGCTCAAAGATAAAGGTAATTGTATTTTTATCGGAGGGAAAACTTTTGTTGTATCTTATCAAGGGGCAGATTTTTTCTCTAATGATAGTCACAATCTAGCTTTATATTTAAAAGACGAAGACAAAGCAGACACAATAAGCCAGTTATTTATAGCGACCTGCATTAGAAAGAGTTTGTCCTATAAGTATAGTTGGGGCAATAGTATTAGCAATAAAAAAATACAAAACGATAAAATTATGCTTCCAACAAAAGACGGGAAAATAGATTTTGAATTTATGGAGCTTCTTATTTCTGCCGTACAAAAACTGGTTATAAAAGATGTGGTTCTTTATGCGGACGAGAAAATACAGTCCACAAAGAAGATAGTCAAAGAAAATTAAAAATATTTACTGAACAATTCGTCGACCAGCCCAGCGAGCAATGAATAGCTGGGCTAACATCGCTACGACAATTGCGCCAGCAGCTGGCCACATTATGAACAAATTCGGCACGGTAAAGTCGAAGAAATCGCGCAGGAAACCAAAGCCAAAGCTTCCAGCTGCCACGATAATCACCGACAGAAGATAAAGCAGACGAGCGCGCTTGGCGGATTTATCGATAGTTACGTCCAGCATAATTCCCACCAAGAACACCAGATATACGCCAAACAAAGTTGCAGTAAGCACGGTCATCGTTGCGACTTCTGCAGCATGACCAGGGAACATAACAGAGGTAATCCAATAGGTGAACGCGACAGCCACGCCAGTAATTAAAGCAATTGGCGCAACAGCCAGCAAAGTATCGTGCCAGAATCTCTTCGGATTTATTCGATGCTTCGGCACCGGCGGAAACAGCGTCCACATAATCGTCGGCATGGTTACGAGGAAAATATTCAAAAACGTCACGTGGCGCGGCGCATATGGATAGACAACGCCAAGCATAATCGTCGAAAATAGCAGCACAATGCCGTAG
>JABZKB010000015.1:0-6507 GCA_015257505.1 Nanosynbacter sp.
CCTCCACCGCAGTTGCTATCATGATCGTCGGTATTATGCTGGTGGTCTATGGCGTGTCTGATCTGATTAACGTCTTTATTCTAAAGAAGCATGTTAAAGATTTTGCTAAAAACATGAAGGCAGCCAAACGATATCTCACTGAGGATATCAAAGAAGCTGAAATCGTTGAAGATAAGAAGAAAAAATAAAAAATATTGCCAAAACCGGAAAATGGCGGTATAATACAAAAGACTTCTGGGTCGGTAGCTCAGTTGGTTAGAGCACGGGCCTTTTAAGCCCGGTGTCGAGGGTTCGAGCCCCTCCCGACTCACCAGAATTTTGAAAAAAACACAGCCGTAAGGCTGTTTTTTTGTGCTAAATTCCGCTTATCCTATCGAAAAACCGCAAAATATGCTATGATAAATCAAATTTAATATTAATATTCTTATCACAAACTGAAATTTAAGTTGATATTTTGTGGTAATAAAAGGGCGAATCTATGGAGAATAAGGAACAAATTCGCAACGTTGCGATTATTGCGCACGTTGATCACGGTAAAACAACACTAGTTGATGCTTTACTAAAACAATCAAACACCTTCCGCGATAATCAGGCGGAAATGAACCAGACCCTCATTATGGACTCTGGCGATCAGGAACACGAGCGCGGTATTACTATTACCGCCAAGCAGACTTCCGTGCACTATAATGGCTATAAAATCAATATTATCGATACCCCAGGTCACGCCGACTTTTCTGGTGAAGTCGAACGTACTCTCAATATGGCGGACGGCGTGCTTCTTATAGTTGATGCTCAGGAAGGTCCAATGCCACAGACTAAATTCGTTCTAAAAAAGGCGCTCGATCTCAAATTAAAGCCAGTTGTTATCATTAATAAAATTGATAAACCAGCTGCTCGCATTGAGGAAGTTAAGGACGAGATTTCTGATCTCTTCTTGGAGCTTGCAACAGATGAGTCTCAGCTTAACTACCCAATCTATTACGCCGTTGCTCGTGATGGTAAAGCTGGAAAAACTACCGATCTTGATGATAATCTCCATGTCATCTTCGACTCCATTATCAATGATATGCCATCTCCAAAAATCGATGACGACGAGAGCAAAGGCTTGCAACTTCTTGTTGCCTCTCTTGCTGCCGATAATTATCTCGGTAAATACGCCATCGGTAAAATTCATCGCGGCAAAATCAAACACGGTCAGTCCGTCAAAGTGATGAAGACTACCTTTGAAAATGGTGAACCAAAAGTCACTTCTGAAAATGCTAAAATTGACCGCCTCTATGTCTATCGTGGTCTTGGTAAGGAAGAGGTTCAGGAGGCCTTTGCCGGCGACATCGTTGCTGTAACTGGTATTGCGGATGCCAATATTGGAGATACTATTGCTACTGGCGACAACCCAGAAGCTCTCCCAACCATCGAGCTTGAACCACCAACCCTCAGTATTTATATCGGCCCTAATACTAGCCCACTCAAGGGTAAGGAAGGTGAATTTACCACCTCCAGGCAAATTTCCGACCGTCTCCACAAAGAACTTGAGACCAATATTGCGCTTAAAATTGCTCAGGACGGTCTTGGCTATAAGGTCTCCGGTCGCGGCGAGTTGCACCTTTCAGTTTTGATTGAAACTATGCGTCGTGAAGGTTACGAACTCGAAGCTGGTCGTCCAGAAGTAGTCTATAAAGAAATTGATGGTAAAAAATGTGAACCATTTGAAGATCTTACGATCGAAGTCTCTCCAGAATACGTGGGCGCTGTTTCTCAGGAATTAGGAATTCGCAAAGCAGAATTAATCAGCCAGGAGCTTACTTCTACTGGTGCCACTCGCTTCACTTATGAAATCTCCACCGCCGCCCTGATTGGCCTTCGCAACCAGTTGATGACCGCCACCAAGGGAACCGTCTTGATGTCTTCTATTCCAAAAGGCTATCGCGAGATTGAAAGTAAATATAAACCAGAACGTAATGGTGTGTTGATTTCTTTTGAATCTGGCACTTCCACTGCCTATGCCCTCGATATGGCGCAGGCTCGTGGTATTCTCTTTATTCCTCCACAGGTCCCAGTCTATCAGGGAATGATTGTTGGACTTTCTAATAAAAAAGATGACATCGACCTCAATGTTTGTCGTGAAAAACAGCTCACCAATATGCGCACCCACGCTTCCGATGGCGCCATTCAGCTCACTCCTTACACCAATCTCAGCCTCGAGCAATGTCTTGACTTCCTTCTTGACGATGAACTGCTTGAAGTTACTCCAAAGAGCCTACGCTTAAGGAAGCGTCAGCTTGACCCAATTAAGCGCAAACGCGAAGCTAAATCTAACTAGGAAAAACCGTGGTGGAACAGGCATATCTCATCGATTCACACTGTCATCTACATGACCAAGACTTTTTTGCGCCAGAAAAGCAGACCGAGCTTCTTCAGAAAGCTGTCGAAAATCAGGTGCAGAAAATTGTCTGTATCGGCACCGACCACCAGGACTCTCTAAATGCCGCAGGGTTTGTATCGCAAAATCCAAACTACCAGCTTTTCTGGTCCTATGGAATCCATCCATCCGAATGTGAAAAAGCAAGGCCAGTTGTAGATTTTTCAAAGCTAGAAAAAACACCAATTGCTATTGGTGAAGTTGGTCTGGATTATCATTACGGACGGGATGCGCGCGACGCTCAAATTAAATTACTTGAAGAGATGCTCGATCTTGCAAACCGCTCCCATCTTCCATTAATTTTTCATGTGCGCGAAGCCTTTGATGACTTTTTTGCTATTTTAGATAACTTCAGCAACCAGGAAATTCGTGGTGTAGTTCACTCATTTACCGATAATAAAAAGAATTTAAAAAAATCTCTCGATCGCGGTTTCTATATTGGCGTGAATGGTATCGCAACTTATTCCACCCTTCCGATGCCTCCGCTAGACCGTATCCTACTTGAAACTGACGCCCCATTTTTAGCACCGGTTCCATTCCGTGGCGAAACTAATGATCCTAGTCATATTAAAGACATTGCAAACTGGCTAGCGGAAAAAATAAATCTTCCTCAAGCTGAAGTTGCCAAAATCACCTCAGCCAACACGGAGGCCTTGTTCGGTATCTAAATAGTTAGGAAGATGAAAAATGGAAAAATGGAAAACAGTATGGAATTAGGCTTAGAAAATACTCCCAAACAAATAAAGCAAATCTATCTTGATTATGCTGCCGCCACCCCAGTCGATGCGCGGGTACTTTCCGCTATGCAGCCTTATTTTACGGAAAAGTTCTATAATCCTTCCGCCTCCTATCTTCCAGCCAAACATATTAGGGAAGAATATGAAGCGAGAAAAGCCGTCCTAGCTAATTCCATCGGTGCCAAATCTCCAGATTTAGTCATTACTGCCGGCGCCACGGAGTCAATTAATCTTGCCTTCACGGTTTTGCGGAATTTTCAGTCCGCTCATTGTCTAATTCTTGAGACCGAGCATGCGGCCGTGCGTGAATCTGCCAAAAATCTCTCAAGTGACTACGAGAAAATAAAAGTTGATCGGTTTGGTCTAATCGATTTAGAAGACTTCAAGTCAAAAATTAAAGAAAATACCGTTCTCGTCTCTATCGCCCTTGCCAATAATGAACTGGGCACCATCCAGCCACTCTCGGACATTAGCCGCATTTTGCAAGAGGTTCGCGACCAGCGTCTAAAAACTAAAAATCTCACCCCGATCTATCTTCACTCCGACGCCTCTCAAGCAATGAACTTAATTGACCTCTCCGTTGCTAGGCTCGGCGTTGATCTGTTAACGATCAATGCCGCAAAGGTTTATGGACCAAAGGGAATTGGGGCACTTTACGTTGCGCGCGGGATTAAACTCTCTCCCATCACTTTTGGCGGTGGGCAAGAAATGGGACTACGCTCTGGTACTGAGAATGTGCCAAGTCTCGTCGGTTTCTCCGTCGCCAGCGAGCTCGCAAAAAAGCATCTCGTAAGTAGTCGTAAACAGTACCAAGTCCTAGCTAAAACTTTTCGTGAAATTATTGAACAAAAATCCAAAATTACTCCACTCTGGCTGGGGAATCCGAAACACCAACTGGTAAACTTCATTCCGGTCTGCTTTGATGGGCTTGATGCTGAGCGTTTAATTTTTAAATTAGAGGACCGTGGCATTTATGTTTCCACTGGTGCCGCCTGCGCTGCCTCGAAGGGGCAAAAATCTCATGTCCTTTCAGCTATTGGATTGTCGGATTCAGAAATCGCTGGCTCTCTCCGCATTACTCTCGGTAAAGATACTACGATAGAAGATATTAAAACGGCCGCTGATAATCTTGCTGAAGTAGTCAACTTGGAAGCAAGACGCCTGAAACTAATAGATTAAAAGTGAAAATTTGAAAACCTAAAAACGGATAAAAATTAAGAAAGGAAAGTATGCAGGAATATACTGAAGCCGAAAAACAGGAGAATGCCAAAAAGACGGTCTTTGTTGGTATGTCTGGCGGTGTCGATTCCTCTGTTTCGGCCCTTCTTCTCAAAAATGCTGGCTTCAATGTGGTCGGGGTTTATATGAAAAACTGGTCACGCAACCTTCCCGGCATGAAATGTCCATGGGCGGAGGATTTAGCTGATGCTAAACGGGTGGCTACTAAGCTTGATCTCGACTTCCGTATCTTCGATTTTGAGGAAGAATACCACCAAAAAGTTGTAGACTATATGCTTTCTGAATTTAAAAAAGGTAACACTCCAAATCCTGACATTATGTGTAATCAGGAAATTAAATTTAAGCTCTTCTTCGACGTGGCAAAGGAACAAGGAGCAGACCTCATCGCCACCGGACACTATGCTCGTACTGACTCAAAAAATCTCTTGAAAGCCGTTGATGAAAATAAGGATCAGACTTATTTTCTCTATCGTATTTCCGAAGATGCAGTGCAACACACGATTTTTCCGCTAGGCAATTTATTAAAACCTGATGTTAAGAAAATGGCCGCCGCGGCCGGTCTTGATAATGCCTACAAAAAGGAATCCATGGGTGTCTGTTTTGTCGGGGAGGTGGGAATTCGCGACTTTCTCAAAGAATATTTTGAGGTTAATCCTGGCGAAATCGTAGACCGTGAAACACAGGAAGTGGTTGGTACTCATGAAGGTGCAATATTTTATACAATTGGTCAAAGGCACGGCTTAAGTCTTAGTGGTGGTCTGCCATATTATATTGTCGATAAAGATATGGATAAGAATATCGTCTATGTTTCGCGCAATATCAATAATCCTGATCTCTGGATTAAAGAACTAAAACTGAAAGATGTATTTTTACGTCCACTTTTTGATCAGTCAGGGGAGATAATTAATCTACCAAGTCACGTTGATGTGCGTATTCGTCATCGCGCTAGTCTGCAAACTGCCCTACTAAAAATTGACTATACAACTAAAATTGCCACCCTCATCTTTGACACCGAATTCAAGCGTCCGGCCGCCGGTCAATCTGCAGTATTTTATGTTGGAGACGCCTGTGTGGGTGGTGGTATTATTGAATAATTCCGTCAGAAAAAGTCGCTAACGTAAAACTACAAAGTAAAACAATAAAGTAAAAGTAAAAGTTAAGGTAAAACCTACCTTTTGAAGCAGGTTCCACCTTTGTGGATTTCAAAATCGTGGGTAAAATCTTCGATAAAACGCATTACTCCCACCTTTTCGATTTTTTCATCAATCCCCTCAACTACATAATCCGAACCATCCTGACGCTTGGCAGAAATCGCCGTGTCACTAGTCGGGTCAAATTTTAAGGTAATTGTACCCTCTCCATTTTTACAGATTAAGCTAATCGAACCATCACCAGTGATGGCCTTTTTTAACATCAGAATCGCAATTATGCCGAGTACTCCAATTATAAATAGGGTTATTAATTTTCTCATTTTTCTCCTTTGACTTATGGATATTTATAATTGTGAAGACTCGCCAGTCGCTATAAACTAATCCCAACATACCATACAATTATGGTTATGTCTATATTTTACTGAAGCCACTTGATACTTGATTGACAATTAAAATAATTATGTATAACATAAGGATTATAGATCAAATGGAAATTATACAGTTAAAAAACATTACTAAAAAATATAAAGATAAGCATACAACATTCAGAACCTATGCAACATTTCAGCTGGAGTTCTATACCCTAATCCTAAATGTATACGTTTATAATTATAAAAGTCAATATAATTAAGAATTTTATTATCTAATTTCTTTAATGGTTCACTCTCTAAATAATAATTTCCAGTACATTCTTCTTGTATGGTACGGTTAAACCTCTCTATATGTGCGTTATCGTTAGGTCTACCTAACCTAGTATGGCGAATCTTAATTCCTTTAGCTTCTAATCTAGTCTCAAAGTATCTTGCAAATTCTAGACCATTATCGCTCTGTACTGTATTAAACTTAAAACCAAAGTATTGTTCTGCTTCTGTTATGGTGTCTATAGAATGTCCTGGCTTCAAATCTTCATAAACTCTAGCATAAGCCATTCTAGTGTATAAATCTATCACGGTATACATAT
>JABZKB010000016.1:0-4602 GCA_015257505.1 Nanosynbacter sp.
ATTTTATAAAACGTCTTGACTAATTATAGCATGGGTGAAGTGAAAATGCTAGTACCATATCAGATTTTACTAATTTTATGCTTACTTCGCCAATTCAATCGCCGCTTTCTTACTTATTCCATCAGGCAGACCAATAGCTGCTTTACTCTGAAATTGAGCAGCCTCTATGCAGAACGACTGATCCGGACGCAAACCAATCATTTTGAGAATGAAACCGAGTTTATCGCTTACTAAAAAATGGGAATAGATAAGCATTGCCCTCCACTCCACTCGTCCTGTCACCCAACCGTGCGTGGGTCAAACATGAATTACAACTAGTAGATCAAAGACGTGCGATTCAACCCTAATATCCATCCAGCCGGTGTCTCAATAATAATGCCTTGGTCTATATCATGAGATGCATAAAAATGATAAAATATATACATGAGAAACGATGAAATACTCATTAATCAACTCTTTGCTGGATCTTATCTAAATGAAGGCGCAAATATCGGTCACGAAGTAATTAATTTATTTAAAGACGATAATGGGCAAAACTATCTATATATTACACCAGGTGGAAAGGTTGATAGTAGCCATTCCGTCAAAAGCGTAATTTTTGTGCGTAATATTGAGGGAAAAACTACTGTAGAAGTCATTGCTAAAGCGGAAAAATTATACCCCATTGATGTTGCGCCGAATGATGTAAAATATGCTGATACACCAATTAGTAATGTCTTTAGTGATAATATATACCATGGCAAGTCTGATTCTAGCATATTTTTTACATACAGAACTGATAAGATTAGGCTACCTAGAAAAAATACTAGAATACTATTAACTATCAACGATGAGTTTAAGCCGAACGATGATACTATACGCTTAATTAGACTTCATTCAAATAGTAAAGCCATAAGCAATCAATCTGGTAGAAAATACTATTCCGCACAAGACGACTATAACGCATATATCGAATTGCAAAACTTACTTAATAATGACGATTATTGGGAAGAAGACGATACTACAGAGAAATTGATTACTGATGAATCAATGCGCGGAGCTGGTCTGACATTCCTAGAGATAATACGAAAAGAAAATGATGAATTAACATTTTCGAACTTATTGGCATATTATTTTCAATATAATAAGGCTATATTTAGGAAATTCGTTCGTGAGATACTTGGCGTAGATGACCTTCGTCCGAGATTCGATATTATACGAGAAAGCAACAATAATATTGACCTATGGATAGAAGATGACAACAATGTTTTTGTAATAGAAAACAAAATTAAATCTGGGATAAATGGTATAAAAGATGATGGATATTCCCAGTTAAATAAGTATCAGGAATATACAGAAAAGCGAATTTCTAATCCTGACGACGACGCATACGGGAAAATTAGCCATTATTATATTTTTACGCCAAACTACAATCATATTGATACATCAAAATACAACTTAGCAAAATCATACACAATAATCACATATAAAGATATCTATGATTTTTTCAGAAAAAATGCGGCAAATTTTCTTGAAGATAAATATTTCTCTGACTTTTTGAAAGGACTAAAAAACCATACCGTGTCAATATCTGAACTCAATTTTAGCATCATGAGAGCTAGATTCTTGGAAAAGATTAACCGGACGTAGTACAAAGCCAAAGGATGTAATATGCTGAAAGTATAAAGTCGGCCCTCCGCATAGTTCTGCTGCGTGCAGTAATCGAGCTGATTTTTATATCAAAATGATATAATCATAAGTGTAATTATGCGCAGTATAACAAAAACTGATTTGCGGTTTTTCCTAGGCTTGCCTCGACGCCTTTGGGCGATGGTCAGAATCTGACAAGAATTAAGAAAGGAGTGCTTAATATGAATCTAGACAAAGAAAAGCTTACGAAGAAGATAGTGGATGCCATAAAACCAGATGAAATAATTTATGCCGAATACTCTAGTGGCGGTGCGATGGGAAATTGTGGGTCAAGCAGAATTTATGCTCTCAAAGACGATGGCTTGCATTATTACTACGCGAGTGTCTCCTCAAAAGAAAAAAGCCAAGAAGAAGCATATAGTATGGCTAGGGATTTACTGTTTGAGCTTGCTGATAAAAATATCTTAGATAAAACATATGGCGGATTTGGGAACATAGCTTTTAAAAAGAAAGATATAACTTTTGATCGTAACGACGATAAGTGTTCATTTGTTTATGATAAGTATCTAATAGAGGCGTCGGTTCTTGGTGTATACAATAACGTTGCAAGAGCTTTTGCAAAAAAGAAGATAACCGAAGAAGTAATGGATTCGTGGAATAATCCTGATAATTACTCTGCACTGCTAGTAGATGAAAGAATGCTTCTAAATAACTACGCTGAATATTATAAAAAAGACCGGCTCGAAATAACACTATCTAATTACATTGACGCAATTGATGAAATTCGACACCTCAATCATTTAGACACAAACTTTGCAACATTCGAGCAAATATCAAGCGGGAGAGATGCGATTGCAAAGTATCGACTACGCTATCTATTGGAAAAACTAGGTAAGAACGATACTGAGGGTATTTTCTATAATTTTGACATCAAAAAAGCAAAATCAGGCGATTTATTCGCCAGCATAAGCAAAAAGTTAGGTGAAGATATTTCTGAAAAATTTACAAAGTACGAAGTTGTCAAAACCAATAACTCGAATACGGACGAACTTAGCGGCAATATAGAACAATTATTTAGGTATCCAGTAGTCGTAGATTTTTCGGATGAGGCTCATAAAACGATAAGTGAAGACATTGCAAAGATAAATTCTTCTGACTTGAGAGCGAGAGGATCCATAGGTTATTATCTGGCGAGTTGTCATTATACACTAGGCAAGCTTCCTCTGCAAAAAGTCTTACCAACAGCATTACAAGTACTGAGAAAAATGCCAAAAGACGACTTCAATTGCACAAACACAGACCAGACGTATTACGCGGCCTCTTGGCTTGTAGACAGAGCATGGAGCGCTATTACTGAGGGAGAAGATGATTATAGTATTCGTTTCGGAAATATAATCTACAATAATATTTGGCCACAAATAGATGGAGTGTGGCCAATAAAGCATTATGGCGAGTATAAATTAACAGGGACATTGAGTGAGGGAGAAAATGATGCCGGTACTTATATCTTCGAGCGGGCCCTCGGCTTTATTTTAGCTCTAGATAATCTAGACGAACTGAATCCAGAACTATATAATCTCTTAAAGAAAGATGGTTGGTCACCAAGCATTGATATACGTAGAAAAAAATTCCTCTTAAATATAGCTAATCTTGAAGATAAGAACATTTTCAAACAGCTTCGGGAATACATGAAAAAGGCACATCCAATGGACATAGAGGATAATCTTAATGATCTTGGATTATATTTCTCCACTACGATAAGACGCGCTGATTTTCTTATAGATGCGCTCCTGGATAGGCAGGATGAGTTATTCTCCGACACTAGAGATATTATGTGGGTCAAGTTGCTTTCAACGGTCCATTATAAAGGCATTGGGAAACATATACTGCAAAGGACGGTTGATAATTTCGAGAAAATAGTAGAGCTTCTCGGAGAGAGGCGAATCGTAGATGTGTATTTTGCCACATGCACTGGTGTAGATGAAGAAGATGAGGTCGTTTTACTCAAAGAATTCAAAGAAAAGTTGCAAAGTATTGAGGCTAAAAAAGATGAAAATTCAGAACTTATTGAGAGAAATATAAAGGTGCTGGAATCTACATTTACAGCCGCCAAAAAACATATAGAAGAAACTGCGTTCCAAAGAAAAGAGTTGAGAGCCTGGCTAGACAAGGAATATCCAAATTTGATAAAGATAGAATCTTCCGAAAACGATTCTGATTTATACATAACAAGGGCAACAACGTAATTATATTAAATATTTACTGCGATGTTGATAGCGTAATTAAAAAGTATACGCCCCAAGGAAGACATATGAACTGGAGAAATTGGTTTAGCTCCTAATAAAAAACACCCGCTTCAAACAGTCGCAATTGACTAGTAAAACAGATGTTTCGAAATGCTATTATGGAGCCACGATCGGGGCTTGAACCCGAGACCTCATCCTTACCATGGATGCGCTCTACCAACTGAGCTATCGCGGCGTAACAGGCTTAATTTTAGCATATTAAGCCGTGTTTAATCAACTGAGTTATTTTTTACGAGTAGATTTTTTGGCTGGCGTGCCGGCTTCTTTTGGCAGTTTTGGCGTGACAAATGCCTCTATTATTCCCCACGCTATGCTATTGACTAGAAAAGTAACGAACAATATTCCTGACGCTGATGCCGCCAAGTGTGCTGATGAAGCGTTAAATAATGTCAATAATCCCGCCGCAGCTAGCCCAATTATAGCCAGCATAATATAAGCGTATTGTAATTTCAATCGTTGGTTTTTTTCGCTATTCCATAATGTCAGAATAGATTTTGTAAATTCAAACATACCCATATAATAGCACATATGCTTATAAAAGTCAATATTGCTACTTTACGCTATCAAAAAAGTCGCCCCAAAAGGCGACAATGATTCAAACTTGGTGCTGGAAGTAGGACTCGAACCTACGAAGCCTTACGGCGGGAGATTTACAGTCTCCTGTGAT
>JABZKB010000017.1:0-2847 GCA_015257505.1 Nanosynbacter sp.
ATGGCACTGTGGCGGAGTGGTTACGCAGCGGTCTGCAAAACCGTGTACACCGGTTCAATTCCGGTCGGTGCCTCCAAAACTCAAACGCATTAACTTAAACAAGTATTTTATTAAAACGTGAAGAACGACCACAACAAAATCTTTCTATCTGTTATTATTCCTTCATATAATGAAGCTAAAAATTTTCAACGTGGCTGCTTAAAAGACCTCCTACCGTTTCTTGAACAACAAGGATACGCGTATGAGGTCATTTTTTCTGATGACGGCTCCACTGATGAGACTGTAAAATTATTATCCGACTATCGTGACGCCTGGCAAACACGTCTCCAGAATGGGGAATTAATCATATTGAAAAATCAGCATGGTGGCAAGGCGGCCACGGTTTGTGCTGGCATGAAGCAGGCACGCGGAGCGTGGCGACTCTTTACCGACTTTGACCAGAGTACGCCAATTTCCGAAGTCAGGAAGTTATTAAAATACCAGGATTCTTTTGATATTATCTTTGGCTCGCGCAAAATCGATACTAAATCCGTCCATGCCAAGTGGTACCGCAAATTTATCGGTGATACCTTTAATTTGATCACCCGTTCTCTCACCGGCCTCAAGATTCGAGATACTCAATGTGGTTTCAAGCTCTTCAATGAAAAAGCAAGCGTGATTTTTGATCAACTTTATGTCTATAATCCAGAGCGAACTAACGAGGCTGGTGCTTTCACGGGAGCTTTCGATGTCGAATTATTTGTAATTGCAAAACAACTCGGACTTAAGGCAAAAGAAGTGCCAATCCGCTGGCAGCATTTCGCCACCGACCGCGTCAATATCGTCAAGGATTCCTGGCGCATGTTTAAGGATATTTTAAAAATCCGCAAAGCCAAATTACAGGGGCGTTATCAAGGTCCTAAAGATTAAGGCTTTAAAGATTAAGGCTCCAAAGATCAAGGTCCTAAAGATTAAGGCTCTAAAGATTCATAGCTAGAAATAGCCGGTTATTTTCGGCAAAAGTCACTATACTTCAGGGCATGTTCAGTGTCCTGATTTCTTGTCTTAGAAAAACCAGCGTCTTCTAATATCGTTGTCATTTTTTCATCATAATAGACATAGCGTACGCACTTAAATTTCTTCAAATCTTGCTCGTTGAAAATCTTAAATTCACTCTTATTAAGCGGCGCGTAGCCACCACCTAGCTCCTCGTATGGTGCATAGAAATAGATTTTATTATTAGGTAAATAATATCCGAGCTCAATTGCCTCATATGGTGAATCTGTCAGAATTGGCAGCTCTGCTATTCTAGTCTGGTCGCCCTTATCTTCTTTTTTATCGGTAGCAGAAATCCTTGTCGCCATTTCACGAATATCCGGCTTCTGCATCCTCTGAAAGTTAAAGTTACCGACCTGGATGAGGTTAAAGATTCCAAATCCCACCAGTGCAAACAGGTAAGCCATCGAAAAATAACGTTGCTTAGACTGCGCTTCGAATACTAAATAGGCAATCAAGGCAATCAAAAACGGTGCCGAATAAACCAGGTATCTCTCAACATACATCGGCTTAACCAAACAGATCAAAATCTCCACAAGCAGTGGTCCCGCTGCCATAAAAATTAAGAAGCTGGTGTTTTTCTGTTTGTTTTTTATTTTTTTCGCGAGCAATACTCCAAACAGGGTGATGAAGCCCAGAATTAGTATCCCAAAAATCTGGTCAAGTTGCCAAATCGGTTTATATAGTAAATTAAAAGAGAAGACTCCAAGTAGATTATTTACCGTCATTGGTTCTGAAATTTGCGCCAGTGCACCGTTGGTAAATTGCTTTATCGCGACAAACAGCCATGGCGTAAATAATAGAACGGCAAGGATATACATCAGCCAAAATTCTTGGCGCAGGATCGACTTCTTGTTTTTTACTGTCTGCCAAATTAGATATGCAAAATGCGTCAGCCAAATCACAATTGTATAATATAAGGTCAGCATTCCCAGCGCCACGAGTGCTGCATAAGCAAATTGCAATAAATGGCGTCGCTTTGCGTTTTTCTCGGCTTCAATTAGAACTAGAACGATGGTTGCAAGTACCGCCAACATGGTTGCCATGGCATACATCCTAATTTCAAAGCCGTAGCGGATTAACATTGGTGAAAGACAGAGTAATAAGGTTGCAAAGCCAGCAAAGGGTTTATTAAATAAACGTTTTAGGAGTGTTGCCATCAGAATAATTGCAAAAAACATAGGAATTACGCTGGATAACCTGAGGCTTAACTCGCCGAACCCGAATAATCCACCCCAAAAATGTAGGAACAAATAATAGACTGGCGGATGCACGTCGATTGCTGTTAGATGAACTAACTCGCCAATAGGTCTTTTTGCTAAAGTGATTGAATAAGCTTCATCAAACCAAACGCTTTGACTCATGCCAATCGATAGAGAAATTACCGCAAAAATTAGCGCAAATCCAACAATCAGGAGCAAGAAGTGCTTCTCAAATAGCGCGCCAAGCTTTACTCCTAGACTCTTTAATGACAATATATCTTTTTCTAAGGTATCTTTTTTTACCATATTTTCTGATTTACGAGTTCCCATATGCTCATTTTACCACGTATTATATGGTAAAACCTTGGCAACTGTACTATAATACAGCTATGCCCGAATGGCGGAATTGGTATACGCGTTCGACTTAAAATCGAATGGAGAAATCCATATGGGTTCAAGTCCCATTTCGGGCACCAAATCGAAGCTAAATCCTCTGAGTAATCGGAGGATTTTTATATCTGGAAATCTAGTCACATACAACATTCAGAACCTATGCAACATTTCAGCTGGAGTTCTATACCCTAATCCTAAATGTATACGTTTATAATTA
>JABZKB010000018.1:0-2485 GCA_015257505.1 Nanosynbacter sp.
GCTCAGTAATGCAACTTCACACAATCTCCTTAGCCAAAATCTGGAAATTGCGTGAGGCTTAAAGTAAATCCCGCCCTTTTTCATAGTTTTATTATGGCGAATTTTCAGGAAAATCTCAAGAGTTATGTGGTATAGTAATTGCATGAATAATGATTTGGATCGGAATCAAAATAATAATCTCACAAATAATGAATTGCCCACTCTGCCTAATGCTGAAAATGTAAAAGATCAACAAATTTCTATGGAATCCTCAGTAGCCATAGGTCCTTCGTTTGATAAGAGTATGGATAAGAATAAAGCATTTAAGTATGCAGTATTTTATGTGATTATTTCTGTGATTGCGATATTTGCGGGGGTTTATATTTTTGCACAGGGTCTAAGTAATCGTGGTAATAATTTTGAGAATTATAGCGTTTTCTTAGCTACTGAATTTTTGTCCATTGGTGTTATATATAGCTCTCTATTTTTGGCTGGATATGTACTCACACAATATAAAAAAGGGCGCTACCATTTCATCGACCGGGCGGTGAATAATAGTCCCAAGGCTGCTTTTTATGCTGCAATAGCTGTAGTGATATTCTTAACGTTGCTCTGGGGGTATGATAGACCTATAACAATATTCACACTCCTTCTCTCTCCTGTCGCTGCTTTTGCTTCAGCCTTGGAGGTTGCTAATAGAGATTCGGTGTGGCAATATGCTGCCATTAATATGTCGATTATTGATGGAAAAATAGAGAAAAAGCATGCCTTTTTATGCACCATAATTTACATAATTCTCTGTCTTCTTGCGTCGGTATTTTTTGCTATTGTTGTATTTTATAGTCGTGATGTACTATATGCTGGATTAGCGTCGCTTGTTGAAGCTATATTTCCTATTGCGGCTATGATTATGGGGATAATTATCTGTATTTCGATTTATTGGTATAAATCTGGACGATATTGGATTGCGGATTATCTAGTGAAAAACGGCAAAGTAGTTAACTCATTTTTTACCGCTATAATTTTCTACACGATCATGTCTTTCTTGAGTCCGTCAGCTGATATGGAAGATAAATATTCAATAATGTGGCTTCCTATATCTTTGATGTTCTGGAGCTTAAAACTTATCGTCTTAGTTAGCCCGCTGGTGGCGCTAGCGTATGTCTCTTGGATTACGGTGTCGTGCTATATAGGAAGCCGTCGCGCAAAGCCCATCGAAGAGAGCATGGAAAAACGCCAGCCAGATTATACGGATCATTACACGAATCAACCGCTTTCATATAAGTGGATTAAGCCTATGATCATTGCCATTATTGCGATTATCGTCTTGCTTGCAATACTGATTCCTTTATTAATTGCGATAGGATAATAATTTGAAAATATAATAGTCAGGAGAATAATTCTATGAATAACGATCAGTATAATAATCAAAACAACCCTACGGATAACGCGCCAATCGCTTCACCTGAAGTTAAAGATGTGAAGCAACAATGGGCTTTTACGGAGGCTCCGATGATGAAACCTCTAGTGGCTGAAAATATCGAGAAAAAGAAGGCCTTTAGATGGACTGTAATTTTTGTGATAATTTGTCTCGTCTCGGTAAATTTTTTTGGCACTACATCTGATGTATTCAGACCATTCATTGGCTCTTTGGGGGATATTTTAGTAATATATGCGTTCATACTTGCTTGTGTGTCAGTCTATTGGTATAAAACTGGGCGATATTGGATAACTGATAAAATATCAAAAATAATGATTGTTATCTGTTGTATTATTGGCTTAAATATACTGTTGATGTTTCTTACGTGGCTTTTCTTTTTCGTGCTTATAGCGCGTCAGGATGTCCCTGTTGTGAGATTTTTGTCGACTATAGGAATGGTTAATCTGTTTATCGTACCTGCTGCTATTTCTTTGTTTGCTCTGGTATATAGCTCTTGGGCTATGCTGTCTTATCATAAAAAGTCGACGTCTAACATAGAGAAAAAGTAGACAAGCCTTCCCTTTCCATGGTATAATCCATGGAGTTACGGCCCTATCGTCTAGCGGTTAGGACACCAGGTTCTCATCCTGGCAACCCGGGTTCGATTCCCGGTGGGGTCACCAAAAATGTCATTTTAGAGTCTGCAAGAGGCTCTTTTTTATTGTCTTGAATCATTTACAGTTCAGATATTCTAGGTGAACATCCTCAGCTTCATTTTTTATTGCGTCAAAATATTTTTAGTCATCGCTACTCATCTGCTTAACGACTTCTATCAAATTCCGCGGTGTAATGTCGGCTTTAATTAGATATCCGTCAACACGACTCATGACGGATTTACGCGAAGCTTCGTCCTGCTCAAAATTAGTCATAATCAAAATCTTACTATTTGGAACCAAATCGACATTATTATTTCTCAGCGCATCTAAAATCTGGTCGCCGCGTTGCTCTGGTAGCATCAAATCTAAGATTATCAAGTCAAAGTTCTGGTTGCGCGCCGCCACTAGCCCGTCATTTCCGTCAACCACC
>JABZKB010000019.1:0-1848 GCA_015257505.1 Nanosynbacter sp.
GTACTAAAGTTGTCGCTATCTGGCAAGGGTGTTATAATTTTATCGAGCGCGGGTGTAGTATAGCGGCTATTATGTGACCTTCCCAAGGTTGAGATGGGAGTTCGACTCTCCCCATCCGCACCAACCAGATAAATAAAACATAAGGATTTGTTTGTGGTTTATTGTATCTGTTTTTTTGATTTAATATTTAAATTAAACCGGTACGACTTGCTGACAATATTCTTTAAATCAGAATCAGGAATTCCTATCATTTTTAAGATTAATAATTTTATTAGTTCCGTCATTGCTTCGTTGGACAGCGTAAGTTCCCATCCTGACAGAACTTTTTCATTACGGCTCTTATCTCTATGAGTATAATAGTTTCTGGTATTGACCAGCTTGTTTATTGCAGGTTTATTAAATGTCGAAAGATTATAATCGTTTCCTATTTTAACTAAATTTTTTAATTTTTCTCTGAGGCTAGTCTCGGGTGGACCTGTTAAGCGTTTCTCGACGATATCTTTATATTCTTTATCCGGTATATAACTTAATATATTTTGACGGATATTGTTCCACTCATCTTTAGGGTATTTCTTTTCTTTAAATACATATCTATATAAGGACTCAAGTGAGCTAATAAGTGAGATAAATTTCATATCATCACTAATATTGTTGTCTAAATAAATTAGAAGGGCTTCAATTGACTCTTGGATATTTTGATAGTTAAATATCCACTGTATCAATATATCTTTAACAATATTTTTGTTTGTTAAATCATTAACTGTAAATAAAGGACCCCAAGAGGGTTTATATTTATTATTTTTTCTACCAAACACTTTTGCGTAGGTAATGTTATTTCTATTATCATTGTTTGGTTTGTAGGTAAATATACTATTTTGATAGGACGTAGAGAATAGAAAGCTTGAAAAATTTTCCAGCAGTGAAAATAGAGAAATTCCATATTTAAAATCTTTAGGTGTGTTTAAAAACTTAATTGTTACTCTTTGTTCATTTTGCATCGTGAACTGACTATATGAGAGTATAGTGCTGTAGTCGGGTATTAGTTCGCTGCTAATTTCTATTATAGTATTTGAATCGAGCTTTATACTATGTATATATTTCCCATTATTAAAACTGAGCGTACCATAGTCAAAATCTGTCAGTTTTACCCCAAGCCATTGATCAAGCCCTGGTAAGTATCCTGTTATATTCCATACTTTCCTAAAATCTGGACTATCTTTTTTTGCAATTACTGCATAAAAGGGAGTGATAGTCATCTGTCTCTTTTTTGTCGCTGGCGTTAACAAGTTTTTAAGCACGTCGGCATTGCGACATATGCAGTCAATCAGTCTAATCGTAGTTTTGCCATTGCTTGACTTAATTTCTGGAATAATTTTCTGAGCAAAAGTGTTATCACTTATAAAACAGTCCAATTCTAAACTGTCGTTCAGGTTTCCTGATATATACTTTCTACCTTCGCCTTCGTAATACCACCTTTTGCTAATTTTAAATTCATTGTCATAATATATATCTTTGTAGCTTCTAGGTAGTCTAGTTGGCATGTGGTTTGACATGGTTTTAAAAATTACTTCTTACCGCCACGAATTGCGTCGATGAGTTCGATAGGGAATAACATCATCGTCTTTTGGCTTGGCTCTGTGGAGATTCGCTCTAAGGTGTTCAATGTTCGCAGATTGATGGCGCCTTGAGTTTTTGCTAAGATCTCGGCGGCTTGAGCTAATGTTTCGGCTGCGGCTTTTTCGCCGTCAGCGTTGATGATGTTAGCGCGGCGCTCGCGCTCTGCCTCGGCTTGTTTGGCCATGGCACGCTTCATATCGCCAGGAAGCTCGATATTCTGAATCTTAACGT
>JABZKB010000001.1:0-147062 GCA_015257505.1 Nanosynbacter sp.
GCGATAGCGTGAAGTGCTAGAGTAGTCTTACCGGAAGATTCAGGTCCATAGATCTCGATGATGCGACCTTTAGGATAGCCGCCACCAAGGGCAAGATCGAGGGAGAGTGACCCTGACGGAATGAGTTCGATATTAACGTTGTGATTTTCGCCGAGCTTCATAATGGAGCCGTCGCCGAATTGCTTGGTGATTTGAGCGATGGCGAGTTTCAATGCTTCAGATTTGCCATCTTGTACAGTAGTTTCTTTGGTGTCTTTTGGTTCTTTTGCCATATTTGTCCTTTTTTAGAATTAATTATTTTGACCGGCAATAAATTGCGATCTTTCTCTCTACAGAAGAATAGAAAACCTTACCTCGCTCTCTTAATTACAAGTATAGCTGAAGTCAAAGTTTTTTCAAGCATAAGACGCGATGATTATTAAAATTAATGGAACCCGTAAAATCAAAGTCGTGTATCTCAATAAATAATTCTTGGATAGATGTGAAGCGATTATTTAACTAGAGCGAATTTGTTTTTGCCGCGCTTCAAGACAGCGAGCGCATTAATTTCGTGTGACACATCGGTGACTTTTTCACCATTGATGGAAATGGCGTTGCCAGAAATTAGTTGCTTAGCTTCAGAACGTGAAGAACAGAGGGAAGTTTCGACAAGCGCATCGATGAGAGAGATTTTACCAGCTTTTTCGGAAAGCCTGATCGTTGGAAGGAGAAGGGCGATAGATTCAATGTCAGATTCAGAAAGAGTTTCAATACGACGGTCGCCAAAGAGAAGGTCAGTGAGAAGGATAGCAGCGACGGCAGAATTTTTGCCATGCACGATCTCGGTGACGCTTTTTGCGAGAGCTTTTTGAGCAAGGCGCTGCTCAGGATGTGCACGATGTTCCTCGAGGATTTTATCAATAGTTTCTTTATTGAGAACGGAATAGATTTTGATGAGATATTCGACAGATTCGTCAGCTTGGTTGAGCCAGAATTGATAAAAATCAAAGATAGAAGTAAAGTTACCAGAGCCATTGTCGGTGCTGGCAAGCCAGACGGCGTTTCCTTCGGATTTACCAAACTTGCGACCAGTGACCGGGTCGATAATGAGCGGAGTGGACCAAACGTCAGCGCTACCGTTTTCTAGACGTTTGATGAGATGTACGCCGGTGGAAGAGTTACCAAATTGATCGGCACCACAAAGTTGAAGATCAACGCCATAGGTGCGATAGAGGTGAAGGAAGTCATAGCCCTGGATGAGAGTGTAGGAGAATTCAGCATAGGAAATACCAGAACCACCTTCGCCGATGCGATTTTGGATAAATTTGCGGTCGAGAAGCTGGGTCATAGAAAACGTTTTTCCGACGGTACGAAGGAAGTCGAGATAGTTGATGTTTTTGAACCAGTCGTAGTTGTCGACCATGGTGAGCTCATAATGATCATTGGTTGGGTCGCCATCACCGAGAGTATTGGCGGCACCATCAAGACTAATGACGGATTCAATTTGTTTTTTGATGCAGGCCTTGTTGTGCTCGACTTCGTTTATAGTTTTGAGATCACGTTCACCATTTTCTTTTGGGTCACCGATTTGACCAGTGGCGCCACCAACAAGAAGGTATGGCTGGTAGCCGTGGCGGACAAAACAAGCACACATCATGAGAGAGGCGAGATTGCCAATGGTCAAAGAATCAGCGGATGGGTCGGCACCCCAATAGAATTTCTTGACCTTGCGATTATCAAGTTCTTCAGGGTTTTTGATGGTATTTTCGGCGACAAAACCGCGCCAGGCTAATTCTTCGGATAATTTCATAGGTTTATTTTACCATATTATAGAGAGACCCAAAAAAGAAGGGAGTGATTTTAGGCGAACGGCAGTGATGATATTAGTGAGATTTTTGATTGATATAGAAAAAGAAGGGAGTGATTCCCTTCTTTTTTGCCGAGAAGACTATTATTATATATCGATTACATATCAGTATATCGATTATATTTCGGCGAGGTCTTTAGTTTTAACTATGGACCGGTGATGGTATCAGTGGCTTCGTAACCTTGGCTATCAGTAACAGTGACGGTAATAGTCGACTCAGAGCCGGTGAAGTTATAGTTTGGATCATTGAGTCCAGAGCTGACGGAACCGGATTTAACCACTGTGCCATCAACGGAAAGTGTGTAGCGACTGAGGCCGGCTGAGCCTGGAGTGACAGTGAATTTGAGAGCGCCAGATGCGGTGATGCTATGGGTATTGAAGGAGACGGAAGGTGGAGTATAAGAACAGTCGTCTTCGGTGTTTGGATCGTAACCGTTAGGATCGGTGGCGTAAGCTTTGTTCTTGGAAATTGGATCGATGGTGTAGCTGATTTCAACTTCAACGACGAGGCTAGAGAGAGTACAGTCGGTAGCTTTCTTTTTGGTAAACTTATTGAACTTGATGGACTCTTTTTGCATGCCGTTATTCTTACTATTGAACCAGCTTGGCCAAATATCGGTGATGCCATTGACGGTAAGAGTTTGCATGCCGGCCGGCTGGACTGGTTTGTCACCAGGCTTCCATTTACCTTCGGCGGCATAAACTTTGGTGTGAACTGGGCCCATATAGTCGTTTACAACTGTACGGACGATAGTGTTCGAGCTATTCCAGAGGCCGGAACCGTCATGATTGCCGTTCCAAACAATAGTGGCAATAGCGGATGAATAAGAGGCCATGAGGGAATCTTTGGTAATTGCAGAGTTGGAAGTGGTGGTGGTACCTGTTTTGGAGGCAGTCCAGACACCAGGGACAACGAAACCAGCAGAGCGGGCGAGAGAACCCCAGACGAGATTACGAGCATTGGCATCGCCAAGAATATCGGTGATCATGTAGGCGGCCTGAGCGTCGAGGACACGCTTACCGGCGGTATCTTCCCATTTTTCGACGACATCACCAGAAGAGTTCTTGACTTCGAGGATATAAGTGAGAGGTTTATAAACACCGCCACGAGCGATAGAGGCATAGGCGTTGGCATGCTCGATTGGGCGAACGTTACAACCAGAACCGATGGCAACGGAGAGACCGCCTGATGTATCAGTACAGTAGGAGAGATCGCCGAGGTCATGTGCGACCTTCAAACTATTTTCGATACCGTTAATATAGAGTGCTTTAACGGCTGGAATGTTGAGGGAGTTGGCGAGAGCTTTACGGATTGGGATACTGCCATAGAAGGCGCCGGTGTAGTTTCGGAGTTGGCAGGCGCCAGTGAAGCCGGCACAGTAGTATTTATCGATGTTCTCGTCTTTCAGAATGGAGCCAGCGCCATAATTGACACCTTCACGTTGAGCAAAGAGAGGGGCGTAGTCGAGAATTGGCTTGATGGTGGAACCTGGCTCAAGCAGGGCAGTAGCGGCATTAACTTCACCATAGACTGGCTTATTCCAATCGGCGGAGCCAACCATGGCGATGACCTGTCCGGTTTCGACATCAACAGAAGAGAGGGAGATATTATCACTGCCATTGGTACGCATAAGTTTGACGCCATTAGCGACGGCCGCCTCGGCATATTCCTGGGCGCGAAGATCAAGAGAGGTTTTAATAGTAAAGCCACCGGCACGCATGGTTTTGACACCATACTTTGCCTCAAGTTGCTTCTTTACCTCAAGAACAAAGTGAGGAGCTTTAATATTGGTGTAGCGGCTGACCTCAGGTTGAATCTCGTCAAGAATGTTAACCTTTTTAGCTTCTTCGGCCTGCTCGGCGGTGATATATCCCATTTTTTCCATGACATCGAGAGTCTTTTGCTGCCTGGCAATGAGAGCTTTATTGGCGGCGGTATTGTATGGACTGAGATAGGATGGGTTGTTTGGAATGGAGGCAAGGAGAGCAGACTCAGCTAGAGTGAGATCCTTAGCAGATTTCTTGAAGTAGGCCTGTGCGGCGCTTTCTACACCATTACGGCGGCCGCCATATGGAGACTCGTTAAGATACATGGTAATAATCTGTTCCTTAGAATACATCTTCTCGAGCTCGAGGGCGAGGATCATCTCCTTAATCTTGCGAGGGAGACCAGTGACGGTACGGTTGCTGGCTTCATCGGAGAAATAAACCTGCTTGATCAGCTGCTGAGTCAAAGTAGAGCCACCTTGAACACCGTGACCTGAGAGAGTGGAAAGACTGGCGCGGATGAGGGCAAAAAAGTTAACACCTGGGTGGTTATAGAATTCGCGATCCTCGATAGCAACTGTGGCCTGACGCATATAAGTTGAGATATTTTCACCTTCAACAACTAGACGATAGTCACCGTCACCCTTATCTTCCCAGAGGACCTGACCATTACGATCGAGATAAGTATTAACCGTTCCGGAAACCTTCATCTGATCGAGACGGATTTCATCAAGATCTTTTTTGTAGTAAAGGAAGAGACCGCCGATGGCGATGACGGCCAAGAGGAACATAACTGCAGAGGCTTTAAGGAAGAAAAAGAGACCTTTTTTGGAAAAGATAAAATGGAAGACACGCTTTGGGTGGAGTCTGGCAAAGAAACGTTTGACCGGCTCTTTAGGAAGTTTTGAAAGTTCTTCGGCTTCTTTCCTGGCCCTAGCTTCCTTTTTGGCGCGTGAACGATAAACGAGGGAGGAATATAGATTCATTTTTTGATCTTTTTTCTGGAAAAGAGAGCGGACGGAGCGCTTTGGGGATTTTGTATCGCGTTTGGTTTGAGATTTTTCAGATTTTGTCATTTCAGATTGATCGTTTTCAGTTTTAATTGCTTCGGATTTTATGGATTCAGATTTTACTATTGGATTTCTTGATCCAGGTTTTGCGATGGTCCTATTTTCGGTTTTTTCGGCATTGAGTTTTGCCTGATAGGCCCTAACCGCACGAGCTTCAGCTAGTCTTTTTGCCTGAGCTGAGGTGAGTTCTGGCATTGCACTTGATGCGGAAGCGCCGGTGCGCTTCGTGCTGCCAGTTTGACTATTTTTTCTCTGTTTTTCCATAGCGGTTTTGTCTTTTTCCTTACCAGTATTAACCACCCTATCCTCCGTTTTATCGTACAATTTTATATAATTATACACTCGCCACGAAATAGTAGCAATATTTTATAAAATGTCGAAAATTCTTACGTTTTTATGTGGACTGTGGATACAATTACGTATATAATAGGAATGATAAATGTTAATGCTTAATAAGATAGGATTATAGATGATCAAAAGCATCACCAATAATTTTCTGAAAAAGAAATCTGCACCTATTATCTGCTTCTTCGGAAGTATGCTTGTTTTTGCGGTTATTCTTTTGGGGTATTCGAGTAGTTATGCTGCAATTGTCGACTATGGCCAAATGAAGACAAAGAATTATGCGGCATCGAACGGCTATAGTATTTCTTTGACCTATCCGGAATCGACAACTTTTAATATTAATAATGCCGAACATAATCCATGGATTAAAACCCAGTCACAAATTAAGGTTACGACAAATTCTGTTAGTGGCTATAAGCTATATATTTCTTCTTCGGAGAAAAGCTTAAAAACAAGTGATGGGACGGCTGAGATTCCTTATGATAACTTGACGGCAAATCTAGTCCAGAAAACTGATATTTCTCCAGATACATGGGCACTGCTTTTGAAGAAGGGAGGGGTTGATTATGTTTTGCCAATGTGTGCAAATGACAACTTGACAGACAACTGTAAGATTAGCGAGAGTAATACACCAGTGACGTTAGAAGAGTCGAATTTGATGTATGGGCTTTATGTTACACTTGCAACTAAGCCTGGGACCTATAGCTCAAAGCCTTTGGTTTTGACTGCGGTAATCAATTCTGGTCCAACAGCCGAACTTAAGATCAATAGTGTGAGTCCTTCAGTTGTACCGCTTGACCCAACTGGACATACGGTAAAGAATGAAGCCGGTCAGAGCCTAAAACATAAGATGAATATTAAAATCCCGATGATTGAGCGTGATTTTAATGTCGAGAGCTATGATTATAGGAAGTTTAAAGCGACTGCAGGAGGCCTTGATTGTCCGATCGATCCGACAACTTTTCAGAAAACAACTGATGAGATTTCGTTTGATTGTACAGTTGATTTTAATAACGCAAATCCACTATTTCAGGTCGGGCAGAAAACCGAGGTGGTGGTTGAGACCATTCCATACGGATATATTTATTCTAAGCAGGATGCCATTCAATTTGCGAATTCATGGGCAGACTTTGGATATACCGGCACACCTCAGGGTTTCACTTTCCCTGTTACCGGGAAATATAAACTCGAGGTGATGGGAGCAAGCGGTGGACCAAGAACAGCTACTCAACAGAATTTTCATTGGTATTATAATAAGGATTTTAATCCGGGGCTTGGTGGATATTCCTCAGGATACAGAGATTTCAATGCTGGTGATAGCGTAGCGCTGTTTGTTGGGGGTAGAGGAGAATCAGCGTACGACGAAGGTGTGTATTCTAAGCTTGTTTTTTACGGAGGTTTTAATGGCGGCGGAAATGGTGCGGCTGGTCCATTAACTAGAGGTCCTGCAAACCCTGCTTGGCGCAACTGGGGTGGAGCTGGCGGCGGTGGTGGAACCGACATTCGACCGGTGAGTAATATAGATTATGTAACAGACCCTACATATCACATAGAGCTGCGGCCTGCAGGTTCGACTGAAGAGCTTCTTAATAAAGGTCCTTGGGCGCCACTTGATCATGGTGTATATCAGGCCGTATTTGAGGTTGAGGGGATTCCTGATTCCGACTTTGAGGGAGCAGTAGCATATTATGACTTAAACTCTTCGGTAGATAAGCAATTCCTTGGCGTATATCCACAAAAACATGGCAATTTTATCTCGGTCTATTTTACATATGATCCTCGTCAACCAGCTCCACAATATATGCCTAATACAGCTGCAGAAATACGTCTCAAAGTTAAGACCACAAATACGACAGCCAGAATCAAGAGCATGAAGATTTACGAGTTAAGAAATCGTATAATTGTTGGCGGTGGTGGAGCTGGCGGCTCTTTGATTGCCGGTGGTGGGCATGGTGGTGGTCTCATTGGTGGAAAACCTGACTTCTCTGGTGTAACTACTGATATATATTATCCAACTTTTGTTCTACCGGATGGCGCAACTCAAACTGCGGGTGCTGGATATGGCTTTGGAGCCTCTGCAACAGTACCTGACATTAATCTTCGTTCACCTGATATTCCAGTACTTCAGGTACAAGGACGATCTGGTGCTGGTGGTGGATGGATTGGTGGATATACTGGCCAAGGACCATATGATCAAACCATGGTAGGTGGATCTGGTAGTGGTGGATCTGGTTATATCGGCGGAGTGACGAGTGGCTTTACGAGAAAATTCGATGATAACACAAATATTTCTCCATACTGGTCTAATAACTTTGTATATGATGGACATGATGGCTCTATTCGTATTTCATACGCGACCTATCCTGGCGGAACTCCATAGACAAATTGATAAAATGATATCTATGTCTTGGTTTAATTTTTGACTGTTTTTGTGTGAATAAATATAATATAATAGTAAGCATAAGGTTATTAGATAAAAGATTATGACGATCAAGAAATTTGCAAAAGATTTTATAGGAAAGAAGTCCTCGCCTTTTATATTTTTCTTTGGGGGTTTAATTGTTTTTACGTTTATTCTTTTGGCACATTCGAGTGGTTATGCAGAGACGGTAGATCATGGTGCATTTAAAAATAATGGTGTATTCAATGGAATAAATGGTAGCCATCTAGCGATAAATTATTTCGAATCAACTACAATTAATCTCGGAGCCACTGATCTCGGACATACAGTTAAAGTTGATGCAGACATTTTAGCAATGTCTACTGCGCGTAATGGGATGAAGATATATATCTCTTCATCTGAAAAGAGTCTTAAAACTGCTGACGGGGTCAATGAAATACCATATGACAACTTGGGCAATACACAAGTGCTCAAGAGTGATAATTCTCCTAATACTTGGGCGATTTTTTTAACAAAAGAAAATGCATTGGGGCAAAACGAAGAATATCAAATACCGTTATGTGATAATGATAATTTAACAAATGAATGTCTATTGGAGGAATTTGACGCCTCGGTTACGATGCACCCAATAGATTTAAAATATGGTGTTAATGCAACGTCAAGTCTGGCTCCAGGTACCTATAGTTCAAAACCGCTATTATTAACTGGTGTGATTAGCACATCCCCAACCACAGAAAAACCAGTTACAAGCGTATCACCTTCTGTAGTACCACTTGACGCTAGCGGGCATACGGTTAGAAATGAGGCTGGCCAAAAACTTAAGCACCGCATGAAGATTGAAGTTCCAATAATGGAGCGCGATATGGAAGTGAAGCCAAATGATTATAAAAAGTTTAAGGCCACCGCGGGAGGACTTGATTGCATTATCGATCCAACAAGTTTAGTCAAAACTACAGCCGGAATTTCATTTGATTGTACTGTGGATTTTGATACTGCAACGCCGCTCTTTCAGGCTGGGCAAAAAACTGAAGTAGTAGTAGAGACTATTCCATACGGATACACTTTTTCAAAACAGAACGCTATTCAATTCGTGAATTCATGGGTGGATTATGGATATACTGGCGCGCCACAAGAATTCACTTTTCCGGTTACTGGAAAGTATAAGCTTGAAGTGATGGGGGCAAGTGGTGGGCCGAGAACGCCAGTACAGAGAGCCTTTAATTGGTGGTACGATAAGGACTTTAACCCTGGTCTTGGTGGATATTCTTCAGGATACAAGGATTTTAACGCTGGCGATAGGGTTGCATTATTTGTCGGGGGTAGAGGCGAGGCTTCGCTCGATGAAGGGGTTAATCCAAATATAATCCACAAGGGTGGTTTTAATGGCGGCGGAAACGGACGTGTGGGGCCACTTGCTTATGGTAATGCCAACCCAAATTGGCGTAACTGGGGCGGAGCTGGTGGTGGTGGAGCTTCTGATATTAGACTAGTAAGCGATGAAAATTATGTATCCCCGACCAATCCTGGAAATAAACTGAGATATAGAACACCAGGGGATTCAAATCATGCGCTCAATGAGGGGCCATGGATTCCGCTGGATCATGGATCATACCAAGCCGTATTCGAGGTTGAAAATCTTCCGGACTCCGATTTTGACGGCGCAGCAGCATATTACGATTTAAATTCCTCGGTAGACAAACGGTTCCGTAATGTATATTCACAGAAACATGGAAACTTTATTTCGGTTTATTTCACATATGATGTAAATCAGCCTGCTCCAACACTAATGCCTAATACGGCTGCTGAGGTTCGACTTCTAGTAAAAACCACGAACACTACAGCTAAAATCAAAAGCTTAAAGTTCTATAAATTATCTGACAGGATTATTGTTGGTGGCGGTGGAGCTGGTGGTACTTTGATTGCTGGTGGTGGTCATGGAGGCGGACTAACTGGTGGAAAAGCTAATTATTCCGGCTCTACAACTGAGCCATATTATGGAGCATTCATATTACCTGAAGGTGCTACCCAAGTAAGTGGAGCAAGTTATGGCTTTGGTGCTTCCGCTCCCGTATTAGACGACAACACAAGATCATTGGCTAACCCGTACAATAACCAAATACAAGGTCGCCCAGGAGCCGGTGGCGGATGGGCTGGTGGATTTGTTGCACAAACGCCATATGATTTATCAACCGTTGCATCTGGCGCTAGCGGTGGATCTGGTTATATTGGCGGGGTGACGAGTGGGATTTCACGCAGATTTGATGATGGTGGCGATACTTCACTCTGGCCTGCTGCAACATATGTCGCCGGACATGATGGATATATTAGAATTTCATATGCGACCTATCCTGGTGGAACACCATAGTTAGTATAGACTCATAGTTAATATAGACTTCACAACAATTCAGCCAATACAGAATCTCAGGTTTTAGCCTGAGATTTTTGGCTAGACGATAATGGTATAATAGTGGCATGAATGAAATTATTTTAATTATCCTGGGACTAGTGTTTATCGAGACTAGCTTCCTAGTGGTGCGGTCTTTCAGAAAAGGTTTTAACTACACTGGACAGAGGCGCCGAATTTATGTCGATACGTCAAGTTTAATGGATGGGAGGATTCTGAAGGTTGCAAAGACTGGCTTTCTTGATGGGCTTTTGATCATTCCACATAGTGTCTTGAACGAGATGCAGCTTTTGGCGGACGGAAAGGATACTGAAAAACGAGCGCGAGCAAGGTTTGGGCTTGACGTGGTGAATGAACTTGAGCGCGTGGTGCATAATGAAGTGGAAATATTACCTGACGCGCTAGACCATACGCCGGTTGACAATCGCCTATTGCAGCTTGCGAAAGAAAACCGCGGGACGATTCTGACTACCGACTATAATCTGGGGATGGTGGCAAAGACGATGGATATTGATGTGCTAAATGTGAATGATTTAGCGATTGAATTAAGGAGCGACTATCTGCCGGGTGAGCGGATGCGAATTAAAATTACGGCGCTGGGGAGTAATCCAAAACAAGGCGTGGGATATCTGCCGGACGGTATGATGGTAGTAGTGGACGAGGCCGCAACACTGGTCGGGAGATTTGTGGAGATTGAATTTGTGAAGTTTTTACAAACCAACTCGGGACGCATGATGTTTGCAAAAGTCGCAACCCAGACTAGGCCGAGCGGCCGATTTGGCAGAGGGGCTGGGCGAAAAATTAAAACCAAATCTTAGGTTTTGTTCTAGAAAAAAATAATCCCGCGGAGGGATTATTTTTTGACTATGGGGATGACCGCTGATGGTTTATCCACTAAGAGAAACCGTATCGGCGTTTAATTAATAATACCAAGTTCAGGATGATCGGTACCGTGCTCGAGGGCGTAGGCTTGATAATCCATAAGCTTCTGCTTATATTTTTCGATAAGGTCCTGACGGCCAAGCATCTTTACTACATCTAGTGCGAGATTAAGGCGGGAAGTGTGGTTCATGGTCAGCATGGCAAATGGCGTAACGGTACTTCCCTGCTCTTCAAAACCATGGCCAGAGATTCGATTCTTGCTGGTATAGTTACTGAGGATATTAACTAGGGCATCTGGATAGCCATGGAAGTTGGCGATGATGGGAGCGGTTTGGCCAAAGAGCTGGTCAAAATCGGCTTGATTTAGCGGATTTTTGCTAGTACCGATGGCGCCATAGGTGAGGGCGGAAATATTGATAAGTCCGAGATGAAGTTCCGGAAGATCTTGCCTTAGAATTTCGATCGCCTTGACTGCTTCACGAGTGGCAATATCACCGGCAGATACAAAAAGGTAGTCGAAATTACCTTCCTGGTTTTTGTTAGAAATAAATTCAAAAAGACTACAGCCCTGTTCAAAGTTCTTTCGTGCCGCTTCTTCGTCTTGCCAGACTGGCTCGTCGGTTTTGTTGAAGGTGACAAGATTGACTTGGTTTTTTGATTCTAAAAGATAGTTAAAACATGGGTCAACGGCAGTGGCATCAACCGGGAAGAAACAGGTGACATGCTTGCCTGGACGAGCGAGGAGCGAGGAAATCAGCATTGGTGACTGATGAGAGAATCCGTTATGATCCTGGCGCCAACAAGTACTGGTGCTTAGGAGATTGACAGAAGGATATTTTGGGCGCCAAGCAACTTCTTCGCACTGTTCGAGGAATTTGAGGTGCTGGATAATCTGCGCGAGGATGATTATGAAGAAGGCTTCATAGCTGGTCATCATAGCAGGTTCACCAGAGAGAAGATGACCGATCATAACTGAGAAAAGAACGTTTTCAGAGAGTAACTCAACGATACGGCCATTCTCGGATTCAGGAAGATCCCACTCGCGCTTCTCGAGCCGATTACCCCAGGTGCGACTGGTGGATTGATAAATTTCATCTAGTTTATTACTAGTGGTTTCGTCTGGGCTAAAGAAATAGAAGGATGGATCTTTTTCAGCCTGGATTTTGAGTTTGGCGCCAAAGACTTTGGCGATGGATTTTAGATTAGTCATGGAGAAAACCTTCCTCTTTGTTAAATAATTCTTCAAAATGATAGGAGTGGAGCCAGGAAGAGAGGAGCTCGAGCTCGGCGGGGTCGGATTTGGCTTTTGGTAGAGGGATTTGGTGGGCTTTGAAGTTGCCGCGAACCTTAGTGTCGTCTACGACGAGTGGACCGGAGAGGCCTTTTTCAGTTTTGAGAATGATGAAGACTGGATCGCTACTATTTTTTGCAAAATTCAAGGCGGCTTCGACATCTAAAATGAGATTTCGCATGATAATGTCGGTCTGATTCTCAGCTTTTTCAAAGGTTTGACGTGCGGAGTTTTTGTCTTCACTCTGTTCTTCTTGAATAAGTTTGGTAATATTTTGCTCAACCTGCTCAAAGGTATTGGTTGACTCCTCATTAGAATCATCACCGTCGAAGACAATTTGGGGTTCTTGACCGACGAGATTCTCTATTTGCGAGTAGAGTTCAGCTGGGGCCTTGGAAGAAGCGCCGAGGCGTTCTTCGATGCGGATTGGGGTATAGCCAAAACCACGGATCAGTTCATTTAGCTGATGCTCGGAACGGCGACTAGCAACGGTTGGACCGGAAATTTTGTAGCCGTTAAGGTGGAGGACTGGGATAACCTTGCCATTATTTGGAGAACTGAGGAGGTCGTTTAAGTTGAGACTAGCGAGAGTCGTGGCGGTTTCAAATTCCCCGTCACCGATGAGGACGATGGCAGTGCGTTCAGGATGTCCGAGACAGTAGCCATAGGCGGTAGCAAGAGAATAGCCGAGCTCGCCACCTTCGCAGATAACGCCTGGAGCGGATGGACTGGCGTGGGACGGGAAGCCGCCAATACGAGAGAAAAGCGCGGAAATTTTAGCGAGACCATCATAATCTGGCTTTAGAGTATCATCAACTGCGGCGAGATCACCGTCATAAAAGAGGTTAGCTTGGAGAGCTGGAAAACCATGGCCTGGGCCGAGGACAAAAATTGTATTATCTTTTTGATCAGCAAAAATATCTCGCATACAGGAGTAGACGAGATTAATACCAGGACATGTGCCCCAGTGTCCGAGGAGACGAGGCTTGATATCGTCGAAAGATAGAGGCTTCTCGAGGAGAAAATTGCTTTTTAAGAAAAGTTGGGTAACTGTGAGGTAGTTGCAGGCGCGGATACGTTTTTCAGTGGCTGCGAGACTCACTTTTTTGGTTTCATATTGCATATGCTTATTATAGCATAACAGAGGTGATGGAGGGAGAGTTATTGGTGCTTGACGCGAACCATGGCGGCGCGCAAGACTTCACCTTCGTAAAGATAGCCCGGGATGAGCTCCTCAGCGATAACTTCCTTATCACCATCACCTTCTTCCATGGTGATGGCATTATGAAATTCAGGATTAAATACGGTACCTGGATTGGAATCAATTGGGGTGAGATTGAGGGCCTTGAGGGTTTTGTCGAGGGTTTTCTGGACTGGGGCGAGAAGATCAGGGTGAGCCTTGATGGCGCGAGACATGTCGTCGATCAGGGGGAGGACCTTGCTTATGGTGGCATGTTTTGCGATTGTTTTGGCTTGTTCCCTTTGCAGCTCAACTTGCTTACGGAAGTTTTCAAAATCCGCACGGGTGCGCTGCAAGTCGCCGATCAATTCAGAGTTTTGACGTGCTAATTTGGCAATTTCTTCTAGGTCTTTTGCGGAATTTGTGGTTGAGTTTGCCGAATGTTTTGGGTTTCCTTCTTCAATATCTGGCTTAAATTCAGGATCCTCAAAAGTATTTGGGTTGAGCTCGGGATCAAAGGCGTCGCCTCGTGTTTGCGACTGAGCTTTTGCCTGGCTAGATTTATCAGATTTATTTGAAAATGGATTATTCATAATTTCCTTTCTTTAATACATACTTTCAAGATATTTGCCGGCGTGACGAACAAGTCCCATGACCTGGGCATAGTTTTGGCGAGTCGGACCGAGAATGCCAATGTAGCTGGAGTCGGAATATGGAGAGCGAAATTTGCTGATAATGAGAGAGACGTCAGAGTTTTTGCCGATTGGATTTTCGCGGCCGATGAAGATATTGAGCGGTTCGCCTGGGCGTGCCTCGCGGAGCCATGGCTCGAGATTATCGAGGAGCTTGGAGACATTTTGAATGCGCTGATAATCCGTGAATTCAGGTTGCGAGAAGAGTTTTGAGATGCCAGAAAGATAGAGCTGATTGCCGATTGTGGCAAGGCCGAGATTACCTGTGAGCTCGACCAACATATCAACGGCGGTGCGGATAGCGTATTCAGCTTGAGCTTGCGAGCCGATACGAACCTCAAGAGCATGAAAGCCACGGTTTTTATCATCTTGCCCTGAGGAGAGAGCGCGGTCAGGACAGAATTTTTGGAAATATGGATCTTTAGCGATTTGACGAGCAGCCTCGGCGAAAACTTCTTCAAAATCGTCATCTGCTTCAGTATCAAGGTCTCCTAAATCTTCTGTTTCCAACGCAAGCTCAAGATTATTTTCACGAGAGACGAGGGAGTTAACATAGAGGCGATAGCCAGCGTCGGTCGGAATGCGCCCTGCAGAGGTGTGGGGAGAGGCGACGAGTCCGAGTTCTTCGAGCCTAGCCATTTCGGCACGAATCGTGGCGCTCGAAACGTCAAAAAGTTTGGCGAGAGTGACACTGCCGACAGGGGCAGCCATCTCAGCGTATTCCTCAATGACGGCAAAAAGGATGGCTTTTTGGCGATCGGTGAGTTGAATTTTTGAGTTATTTTCTTCTTCCATTTTCATACTTTTCTGTTTTGAATTATACTGCATTAGCACTCAAAATACAAGAGTGCTAGAAAGAGGGCGGGATGATTTTTTTGATGTCTGAGGATGGGGGCTGTTTTTATTGTGTGAGGGATGTGTATTCTTGCCGTGAGAATTGTGGACATCTAAATTATGGCTTGAGAGTGAAGTAGCCTGGGGTGCCTGGGGCGTCGATGCGAGCGTAAGTATTATCTTTTATACCAGCCGACGCATAACTTGTTCCATTGCCACCAACTAAGTTGCTTGCGCCATCAAACATTTCAGTTGAAAAGTATGGATATCTTGTTGCAACATCAAAGGTTGAAGATGCATAAATAGTTTTAATCTTTGTATTTGCAAACATTCGCTCATGACTACTTGCAGCTAAAGTATTAAAACTAGATAGGTCTAATGTACTATTTTCTGGAACTAACATAGCGCCCTCAAACATGCTATTCATGTTTTGTACCCAGTCTGTCCTAAAGCTGGTAACATCTAGATTTCTTAAATGCGTCATACCTGCAAACATCTTACCCATGTCGGTTACTTTATTAGTGGTAAAGTTTGATAGATTTAAATTTTCGATAGATTGCATATTTTTAAACATAGAATTCATATTAGTGACATTGCCTGTATTAAAGCTAGAGATATTTAAGTTCTTTAGTTTTGTAACACCAGAAAACATTTCAAACATATTGGTTACATTCTGAGTGTTAAAGCTTGATAAATCTAGCATATTTACCTCAGAATCGCTCATGGAATCCTTAAATAAACCATACATATTAGTTACGTGCGACGTATCAAATGAAGAAATATTGAGGTTCTTTAGCTTAGGCATTTTTTCGAACATCCGTTCCATCGTTACAACATTACGAGTATCGAAGTTAGAAAGGTCAAGTGTCTCGAGAGCCAGCAATCCAGAGAACATATAATTCATATTAGTCACATTTGAAGTATCGAAGCTACTCACGTCTAGCGACGTTAGAGCGTTATTAAAAGTCGGGAACATATTCGACATACTTCTGACATTATTAGTTGTAAAGTCATGAAGGTTAATATTACTTGCTTTTCGTAGGTCTTCGAATAAATCATTTAGGGAATTGAGAGAGTCGTTATGCCAACCAGACATATCAACCGATTCAAGCTCATAACATGCCCTGAACATATCTTCCACTGACTGGTTTTGGCGAACATCTAGTCCGGCAAGATTAACAGATTTTAGGTTTGGCATACTGTCAAACATGCCATACATGAATTCTACTTTACTGGTATCTAAATGCCTTAAGTCAAGATTTTTAAAGCTTGAGTTAGCAAACATCTCAAACATATTCTTAACATTTTTGGTATTTAGATTAGATAGATCGGTTTCTTCTTCTGTTTTTAAACTTGCGAACATATAAGACATATTCTCGACGTTTCCAGTATCAAGAGTATTTATTATAAGCTTTTTTATCGGCCCAAGATTTGCAAAAGTTCTCGTCATATTCTTTGTTTTGGAAGAGTCAATTCCAGATAGGTCAACAATACCGTTATTTGTGGCGACTGTGCTTAAGCTAAATAACCCAGCAAACATCTCAGTAGCATCTTCGTTCATATAAGACGTATCCGCATCAGACCACCAGTAAATCGTTTTATCAGCAGTATCAAACCACATATAAATAGGAGTAACAGAATCTGCAGTCGAGACAATAAATTTATCGTATACATTAGTATCAACTGGAGATTTTTTAAAATTTAATGCTTCTACTGTCGTCATACCACTAAAAAGATATCCTATTCTCTTTTTAAATTCTGGTCCTGATACAAATGTAGCTTCTTTTGGTACATAGTTTGTGGTTGCAGTAAATAACACTTGCTTTGAGTAAGTTCCAGGATTGAGATCCGGAGAGGCTTTAACGCCAAAATCAACCCTGGCACGTTGACCAGTAGTATTAGTTGTAGTGAGAACAGTATCTGGGGCACTTGCTTTTGGGATTGGTTTAAAGTTAACGCCATCCGCGGAATAACCCCAGGATTTTGGAGTAAAATTGGATTCGACTAGAGGAGAGGTGATGGATGCGATTTTGGTAGTTACAGATGAATCAGCGTGATTTAAGTTCGTATCCTCGTCGATACTAGAAACATAAAAAGTGAAGCCTGTAGGATTGTTGGTACCAATGGAGGCGTTAATGGCATCCTGCTTAAACGTCGAGGCAGAAAGCTCAGCTGGAGTAAAATGAAAATCAACACTTGAAGCATCCAGGGCAAATGAAACCGTTGTAGGGGTGCCGCCAGCACCTGGGGCGGCGAAGGTGGAGTTATTGGAAGTTAAAAGAATGAGCGCAAAAATACTTGCGATGGAGGCAAAAAGAGCAAAAACTGGCGCAAGAAGACTCAGTTTGTGTGAGAAAATTTTGTGTTTTTTGATTTGCATATGACCGATACCTTTTATGGTTATATTATAACATATAATTCTGGATTAAATTCATGGTAGACTTAGATATGGAAGAACAAAATCTGATTGATAAATTAGCAAAGATTAAGACGTGGCTCGGAACGGGGAGCTTGAATGTTTTTGGCTTACCGATGAGCGGAAAAGATACCGTGGGCGAGAGATTGGCAAAAGATCTTGGCGCGAAATTCTTGTCTTCGGGAATTATTATTCGCGCATTTGAGGCGGAACAAAATCAGAACATGACTGGCAGCGGACAGCTAATTCCAACAAATACCTTTTATGATATAATTTTGCCTTATTTTTCGCGTGAGGAAATGAAAGATGATTCCCTGATTTTATCAAGTGTGGGGCGCTGGTCTGGTGAAGAAGATAAGATTATGGAGGCTGCAAAAAATGGGGGACACGAGATTAAGGCAGTGGTTTTGCTTGATTTAACAGAGGCGGATGTAAAGAATCGCTTTGAGGCAGTAAAGAGACTGAATGATCGTGGAGAGCGTGCTGACGATGCTAATTTAGAAATTTTTGAGACGAGGATTCGTGAATTTAATGAAAAAACTGTACCAGTATTAAATCACTACGATGAGTTAAAATTGCTGATTAGGGTGCCGGCTGATGGAAGTCGCAATGAGGTTTATTCTTCTGTAGTTGATAAGCTGGTTGAGTTTATCAAGTAAAAAGTACGCGTATATTCTTTTCCTTCGACGCACTCAAGGCCGTTTGGCCAAGCATATAGTCTCAGGAAAAGAATATACGCTACACCTACAAATAAACTCGCCCAAGCTTATGGTCTCAGAGAGGGATATTGTGTATTATTAAAAAATAACTCACCCAAGCTTACCGTCTCAGAGAACGAATCATGGGGCGGGTATTTGTTTTTCTGAAGCCATAGGCTTGGGCGAGCGCCCTTGAGCGTGCTGAAGAAAAACAAATATCACCCTAATTTTAATCACGTTTTAGCATAACTGTGAAAGCTTCGGATGGAATATCAATCTTGCCAAAGCGTTTCATCCTTGCCTTACCACGCTTCTGTTTCTCAAGCAATTTTGCTTTGCGGTCGCGGTCACCGGTGTGGATTTTTACCGTCACATCTTTACGGAAAGCACCGATAGTCTCGCGAGAAATAATCCTTGCGCCAATAGCTGCCTGCAGGGCCACTTCAAAGTTCTGTCTTGGAATAACTTCTTTCAGTTTCTTAGTAATTGAGCGGCCGATTGCTTCAGATTCAGAGCGGTGACACATAAGAGCTAGCGCATCAATCCGTTCGCCGCCAACTAGAAAGTCAACACGAACTAGGTCCTCAGCACGGTAATTCGAGATTTCATAATTAAAGCTGGCGTAGCCAGAGGTGAGAGATTTGAGCTGATCGTAAAAATCAGTCAGGAGGTTGGCCATCGGGGCCTCAAAATAAATAACAGCACGATCTTCGAGATAGGAGATATTCTTCTGTAAGCCACGTTTTTCAACAATAAGGGTCAAGACGTTACCAATCATGGAGACTGGCAAAATAATTTCACCCTTGACCCAAGGTTCACGGATCTCAGAAATAGAGCTAGTATCCGGGAGATTAGAGGCGGACTTGATTTCGATTTCCTCGCCAGAATTGAGACGGACCTGGTAGTTGGTGGATGGATTGGTGACGACTAGATCGAGCTTGAATTCACGTTCGAGGCGCTCTTTGATGATATCCATGTGAAGCAGACCGAGAAAGCCAATACGCAAGCCGAAACCTAAGACTGGGCTATTTTCTGGTTCAAAACGGAGGGCAGAGTCACTGAGGGAGAGTTTTTCAATCGCCTCTTTGAGGTCTTTGTACTGATCGTTGGAAACTGGGAAGAAACCGGCATATACAAAAGGCAAAACGTTTTTATAACCTGGAAGCGGGGTGGCGGCAGACTTCTTAGTAAGCGTAACAGTATCACCGACTTTAGCTTCGCGGGTGGTTTTTAAGTTCGTCACAATATAGCCGACTTCACCTTCAGAGAGATCATTTTTCGGATGCATGCCAGGGGTGAGGACACCGACTTCAAGAGCGATGCCATTAATTTTTGAGGCCATCATGTGGATGTTGTCGTTTTTCTTGATTTGGCCATTAAAAATACGAACATAGAGAACGACGCCGCGGTAGTCGTCGAAATAGGAGTCAAAAATGAGGGCACGAGTTTCATCGGGAGTGGCGGTAGCTTCAAGATCAACTGGAGTTTTTGGACTTGGAGCCCTTTTTATAATTGCCTCAAGAACCGCTTCGACATTGAGGCCGGTCTTAGCAGAGACTGGGATGATTTCCTCTTTTTTGCAACCTAGGAGATTGATGATTTCATTGGAAACTTTTTCGACATCGGCGGCTGGAAGATCGATTTTGTTAACTACCGGAATAATGGTCAAATCCTGCTCGAGGGCGAGGTAGACATTGGCGAGGGTTTGAGCCTGAATACCCTGAGTAGCGTCAACTACGAGGATGGCCGACTCGACGGCCTGGAGTGAGCGAGAAACCTCATAGGAAAAATCGACGTGACCTGGGGTGTCGATAAGATTTAATTCGTAACCTTTATAGTGCATTTGTACAGGGGTGAGCTTGATAGTGATACCCTTTTCGCGCTCAAGCTCCATGGAATCAAGAAGCTGTGACTTCATCTGTCGCTTCTCTACCGTGTCGGTGATTTCCATCATGCGATCAGCAAGCGTGGACTTGCCGTGGTCGATGTGAGCAATAATACAGAAATTACGAATGTGGTCTGAATTCATAGAGATATTATAACAGATATGATGCGGAGAAAGAATGGTGATTTGCGGGGGTGTGTGGCGAATTTGAGAGGAGATGAAGTGATTTGCTATAATCAGGGTGTGAAGAAAATTTTGGCAGTTTCGGGTGGGATTGATTCGATGGTGCTTCTTGAGAGGTTTTTTAGGGCTGAGCCAGAAAATACCGTGGTGGCGCATTTTAATCACGGAACAAGAACATCGGCGGATTTGGACGAGCAGTTTGTTTTTTCAAGATGCAAAAAGCTGAAAGTACCATTTGAAACGATGAAGATTATGCTGGGAGAGGGGGTTTCCGAAGAGCTGGCACGTCAAAAACGATATGACTTTTTATATCATGTAGCGAATAAATATGGTGGGGAGATTTATACGGCACACCATCTAGATGATTTGATTGAATCGATTGCAATCAACCTAATTCGAGGAACAGGATGGCGAGGATTGACTCCTTTTTCGGATAATCGAATCCATCGACCATTTATCGAGATGAGGTTTTATAAGACAGACATTTTGCGATTTGCTGCAGAAAATAAGGTGTTATTTCGAGAAGACCCAACAAATACAACAGACGATTATCTAAGGAATCGGGTGAGATCGAAGCTTCTTATTATGCCACGAGCGGAGAAGGAGAGACTGATTGATCTTTATAAAAAGCAAACTATTATTAGGCACGAGATTGAAGAACTTTGTGAATCTCTACTTATTTTTTTATTAATGAAAAATTCTTCTGATGAGATAAATGGATGCGTAGATTCACATGGTGGGGCAGACGTCACATCAGTTTTTTGTGCGAAAAGTGAGGTTCTAAGTAATATAAAAATACGCAAAGATTTCTTTCTGGGAAATTTCTTTCTGGGAAATAATGAGAATTACACAGAGGAGACCATTGAAGAGGTTTTGCGATTTATTTGTGAGAAGATTGGGGTAAATTTGACGCGAGTACAGCTGAAAGATTTTCTGAGGGCGATTAGGACCTATGGTACGAACAAAAAATTTAACTTGCCAAAAGATAAAATGGCGGTGATTGGTAGAGATTTTATAGGGCTTTAATGGTATAATATAGAGAAGAAATTATAAAAACAGGAAGGTCAATAAATGTCAGGACACAGTAAATGGGCGACAACCAAACGTCAAAAAGCCATCGTCGACGCCAAGCGTGGGGCGGCTTTCACGAAGATTGCAAACCAAATTGCGATTGCGGCGAGGAGTGGTGGTGATCCGACTATGAACCCAACTCTTGCAATGGTGCTTGAAAAGGCTCGCAAGGCCAACATGCCAAAGGCAAATATTGAGCGCGCGATTGCACGTGCAACTGATAAAAGTGCTGCAGCGATGATTGAAGAAACCTATGAAGCTTATGGTCCGGCTGGGATTGGTATCATCATCGAGATTGCAACTGATAACAAAAATCGTACAATGCCAGAGGTGCGAAACGCCCTCGCTAAGAATGGCGGACGCATGGCAGACCCTGGAAGCGTGATGTTTCAGTTTGCAAGAAAGGGCGTAATTGAGATTCTTGAAAAAGGCGAAGAGGCACTTCTGACTGCGCTTGATTGCGGCGCTGAGGATGCAAACGAAAATGAGGATGGCATTGAGATTATTACAGAGGCCGCCGATTTGATGAAAACCAGGCAGGCACTGATCGATGCTGGTTTGACAGTAGAAAATGCCGAGCTTCGTTACATTGCTAATACCTCTGTTCCAGTGAGTGAGGAAGATGCCGAGAAGGTTGATAAGTTGCTAAACGCAATTGACGATCTCGACGATGTAACAAACGTATTTACGAACGCAGAATAATCTGTTAAAATAGTTAGCGGAAGGGTGGCCGAGTGGTTGATGGCACTGGTCTTGAAAACCAGCAAGTTAACGCTTCGCAGGTTCGAATCCTGTCCCTTCCGCCAAGTGGCACCATAGCTCAGCTGGTTAGAGCGTAGGACTCATAAGCCTAAGGTCACTGGTTCGATCCCAGTTGGTGCTACCAGATTATTAATAGGACAACGAAGAAGTTCGTTATTTTTTTATGATAAAATTAATATATGATTGCGCATATTGAGGGTGAAGTTTCTGAGAAATTCCTAAATTCGATTATTGTTGATGTTCATGGCGTTGGTTATGAGATTGGGCTTTCGCAAATTGACGCGGAAGCGACAAATGTGGGTGAGAGGAAGAAATTTTATACTTATCATGCGATTCGGGAAAACGCGGAAGATCTCTATGGCTTCTCTAGTTTGATGGCAAAGAAGATTTTTGAACTGTTGATTTCCGTCAACGGAGTTGGACCTAAGGCGGCGATGGCAATTTTATCCTTATCCACGCCAGAAGAGGTGCGTAACGCAATTGCAAATGCGGATGCAACTTTCGTGAGTAAGGCTTCAGGGGTTGGAAAAAAGTCCGCGGAACGCGTAATTGTTGATTTAAGAGACAAGGTGGGGCTCCCTACAAAATATGGCGCGACTGAAGTAAAAACCGCTATTGTGCCAGAAGGTGACGAGGCGCTGGACGCTTTGATGGCCTTAGGATTCCCATTGAAAGAGGCGACTGAATCGCTGGCAAAAGTTGACGCGAATCTTAGCGTTGAAGAAAGAATTCGCCTTGCTTTAAAACAGAGATAGTGTGGGCCTGCTCGAGTCTTATGTTGATCGAATACTGATTATAAAAAATTAGCGCTTAATGGCGCTAATTTTAGTTTCGGCTTGGTTTAGATTTAGTTTAGACTTAGTTTAGACTTAGGTTCCGGTTTGGTTTAGACTTAAGATAAGGTATTTGGGGTATTAAAAGTGTTACTACTAGTGTCCGGAGCATTATTTGCAGTAGGGTTCATAGATGGTTCTACAGATACGGTTCCAGCAGCTGGGTTAATAATTGCGGTATTAGCTGCGACGATCGTGGTGCCTTCAAGATTTTCGTTTTGGCTTGCTGGAGTGTTCCCTGCATTATTTTGTGCGGCAGAACGAATAACACGTCCAGCATTTCTTAAGGCAGTAAGACTGTCGGTTGGGCAGGCGTCAGAGGCCTCGCCTTTTTCAATGTGGACGAGATGCGTGATGGTCTCAAGTTCATCTGTTGGAGTGTCAACATGAGAGAAAGTATAGGTGGTTTCAGAGCCGATGGTCGACATGCGGAGGGTACCGATGCTAAAGAAATGCTCGAAAATACCAGCTTGTTTGAAGCTGACATCCTCAACAGCTACGAGGTCGATTATGTTAGTGGAGCTAGAAAAGAGTGAGTTGACGGTGTTCTGGATAAGGCGCTTATTGGTGACATAGAGGCAGTTGCCGAGGTAGACATGAGTAGAAATGAGGGTGGCAATCCAGATAGTACCAAGAACAACAAGAATAATCATGAGGAAGAATGAGCGAGAGGCGGCATCCATGTTAAAGAGGAGCGAGCTGCCACCGTTGACTAGAATGCTTGCCGCAATGAGGACGGCAGAACACAAAAACGCGCCAGCCCAAAAGCCAACTGGGATAAGTTTTGAGCGTTTAATGACGAGAACAAGGTGTTCCCCTTTTTCTAGGGCGATGCCTGGTAACTGATTTTTGGAGTTTTTTGCCATATTCTGGTCCCAATTAATTTGTATTATTATAGCATCTTAGAGAGGTTTTTGCAAATTTTAGCCTGAGTTAACTCTGATTCTTTAAAGCATTAAGATGTTTTTTTGCTTTTTCGGTGACGCGGCGGCCGCGTGGGGTCTTTTCAATAAAACCAAGTTGAATGAGATATGGCTCATAATAATCTTCGATAGTGGTAGTTTCATCTCCGGTGAGAGCAGCAATAGTAGTGAGTCCGACCGGGCGGTCGTCATAGTTTTCGAGCATGAGCTCGAGCATGTTACGATCGGCGGGGTCAAGACCGAGGTCATCGATTTCAAGGAGAGCGAGAGCACGTGTGGCGGTTGGGGCGTCAATAATTCCATTTCCGTTCACATCGGCAAAATCACGGACGCGCTTGGTGAGGCGGTTGGCAATACGGGGGGTGAGACGAGAACGAGTAGCGAGGAGAGCGGTGGCCTCAGGCTTGATTTCGGTATTTAAAATTGCGGCGGTGCGAGCAACGATTTGTTCGATTTCAGGGACTTTGTAATATTCAAGACGATGGGTGATGCCAAAGCGATCACGGAGTGGACCGGCGAGGGAGCCGGTGCGAGTGGTGGCGCCAATAACTGTAAAATGTGGGAGATCGAGACGAACCGAGCGAGCGGCTGGGCCTTTGCCAATTACAATATCGAGCTTATAGTCTTCCATGGCAGAATAAAGGATTTCCTCAACAGCACGACGCAAACGGTGGATTTCGTCAATAAAAAGCACGTCGCCATCTTGAAGATTAGTCAGAATAGAGGCGAGGTCGCCGGCGCGTTCAATTGCTGGACCAGAGGTGACACGGAGATTGGCACCCAACTCATGCGCAATTACATTTGCCATGGTGGTTTTGCCAAGACCTGGAGGACCATAAAGAAGGACGTGATCCAAAGAGGTGCCATCAGCGCGCTTTTTGACAGCATCAATGGCGATTTTAAGATTGCGCTTGAGGCGTTCCTGGCCAACATATTCCTGGAAACTGGTTGGACGAAGACTGACCTCGATGACCTGCTCTTCGGTGTCGTCCTCATGTGAGACATTATCAATTACGCGTTCAATTGCCATTTTACTTCTTTCAATACAGACTTATTGGGATATTCGATTAGGCAGTGAGGTACATTAATCTTGTAACGCCTCGCTATATTACCTCGTTTTGTTATATAATTATATTGTATCATTTATGTTTAATTAAGAGGAGGCTTATGTCCGATATTGATAATGAGAATTTTAAGTCCAGTAAGACTTATGAAAATTTGCAAACTGCTTTCGCTGGTGAGTCACAGGCTCGCGTGAAGTACCAATTCTTTGCTTCACAGGCCAAGAAGGACGGTTACGAACAGATTTCAGCAATTTTCACTGAAACTTCTGACAATGAAAAAGAACACGCTAAATTGTGGTACAAATACCTCAATGGTGGCAAGGTTGCTGACACTAGGACTAATCTTGAGATTGCAGCTGCTGGTGAGGATTATGAATGGACCGATATGTATGCTGAGTTCGCAAGAATTGCGCATGAAGAGGGATTCCATGAGATTGCTGCAAAATTCGAGGGTGTGGCAGCTATTGAAAAGGAGCACGAGGAGCGCTACCGAAAGTTGATAAAAAATATTGACGATGATGTGGTGTTCAAATCTGAAAAAGTTACTGTTTGGAAGTGTCGCAATTGTGGCTACACTTTTGTGGGCGAAGAAGCTCCTGAAGTTTGTCCAGTTTGTTCACACCCTCAGGCTTTCTTTGAGATTCGCGCAATCAATTACTAAGAGTTATTGCTCAAAATTGATGCGGGATTTGATAAGTTAATATCATTTGATAAATTAATGCCGCATTATAGAATAAAAATAGGCTCTTTTAGGAGAGTCTATTTTATTTTCCGAGATTCATAAGAGAATGAGTGATGGCAGCGGCAAGGGCGTCGGCAGCATCATCTGGCTTTGGAACATCTTTGAGGTTAAGATGGAGTTTGACCATTTCCTGCATTTGCTTTTTATCGGCACCACCATATCCGGTCATGGTTTTCTTGATTTCATTTGGTGTATATTCAAAAGTCGGGAGGTTATGTTGCCTACAAACTAATAGGACTACACCGCGGGCTTCTGCCACAGATATTCCTGTGGTGATATTTTTTGTAAAGAAGAGTTTTTCAATGCTAACACAGTCTGGTTGATTGAATTTGATAATTTCATGAAGTGATTCATAGATATCAAGAAGACGCTCCTGAAGAGGAGTATGGGCTGGCGTGGTAATTACACCGTTATCTAACATCTTAGCGCGGCCAGTTGCGCGGCCGTTTTGGGCTTTTACATCGATGACACCAAAGCCACAAATACCAGTACCTGGGTCAATGCCGAGAATTTTCATAAACAGTCCCCTTGCATATTTGCGGGTTGACTTGAGTTTATAGTGGATATTTTTGCGGATATAATATTCATCTGGTGATATATTTATTCATTAACATATTTGATCAACGTGGTGCGTAAATCTTTGACTGGGATGACAAATGGATCGCGGATGGTGGCAGGAGCAATGGCATGCTTGAAGCCTAGTTTTTTCGCTTCACTGATGCGCTGATCTGGACGGAAAGCAGAGCGGATTTCTCCTCCAAGACCGACTTCACCAAAAACAACATATTCTTCGGAAAGTTTGCGGCCGGCGGCAGCAGAGGCGATGGCAAGACAGACCGCAAGGTCGGCAGCCGAATCCTTAATTTTGATACCACCAACGACGTTCAAGAAAATATCCTTATCACTGAGGTTAAGCTTGGTGCGCTGCTCGATAACGGCAATAAGAAGATTGAGGCGATTAAGATCAAAACCGGAAGCAGCGCGCTTTGGATAACCAAAATTGGTTGGCGTACAGAGCGCCTGAATTTCAACAAGGAGTGGACGCGTGCCTTCAAGGGTGGCAAGGATGATCGAGCCATCGGTATTTTGACGTTCGGAAAGTAGAGCGGCAGAAGGGTTTTGTACCTCGCTCAAGCCTTTTTCATTCATTTCAAAAATGGCAGCCTCGGAGGTTGGACCAAAACGGTTTTTTACGGCACGAATAGTCTTAAAGCCGCCGTAACGATCACCTTCAAAATTAACTACAACATCGACTAGGTGTTCTAGAACTTTAGGTCCAGCGAGAGTACCTTCTTTAGTCACATGGCCAACAATGATAACAGCAGTATCCGTAGACTTAGCAGCTTGAATAATAAGATTACCGGCATTAGTGATTTGCGAGACGGTACCGGGCGCGGAGGAGATTTCGTTGATTGCGAGAGTTTGGATAGAATCTACGATTACTAGATCAAACTCCCCACTCGAAATGGTCTTGGCAATATCGTTGCCGGAAGTGGAACTAGCAAAGACAAGCTTTTCAGAGTCAGCGCCTAGACGCGCGGCGCGCATTTTAACCTGACTAGCGGACTCCTCCCCGGAAACATAGAGAACATGATGCTGTTTTGCAACTTCGGCGCAAATTTGCATAAGGATGGTAGATTTACCGATACCAGGCTGGCCAGCAAGAAGAATGACTGAGCCACGCAAGATACCACCACCCAGCACTTCATTAAGACCTGGAAACTCTGTTTTTAAACGCTCTTTATCATTATCGACGGCGATTTCGTTGATTTTGGTGAATTGTAAAACCTTGCCACTAGTTTTGGCTTGAGAAATCGCATTCTTCCCTGTAGACTCTACTACAGCAAGGTCCTCCACGATACTATTCCAGGCGTCACAATTACTACAATGGCCGGCCCACTTCGAATATTTGGCACCACAATTCTGACAGACAAACTGACTCGAAATCTTTCCCATAAGAAAATTATAGCAGGGTTTAATGATAAAATGGTTTTATGATTAAAGAATTACTTGATGGATATTTAAGGATTTTTCCAGATGAAGCAGAAGATCTTAAAGATGCGATAAATTTAGCAAATCAAGAAATGAGTTCTGATCTAGAAATTACTAATCGTAAAAACTTTACTGGACATTTTACTGCGTCGTCTTTCATTATTTGTCCTAAAGAAAAAAAGATTCTGCTATTAGAACATAAATCACTAAATAAATTACTACAGCCTGGTGGCCATATTGAGGAGTACGATAAAACGCCATTGGATGCAGCACTACGCGAATTAAAAGAAGAGACTGGCCAAAATCCTGATAATTTTACATATATCCAAGTAGACCCTGAGAATTATTTAATTCCTTTTAGGGTTGACTCACATCCAATTCCAGAAAATAGTAAAAAACACGAAGGCGCACATATGCACCATGATTTTGGATACCTTTTTGCGTCAGATAGTATTAAAGAGATTAAGGTTGATCAGAATGAATCAAATGAGTTTCGATGGATCGACCTTGAGGTTTTTTATGAGCTACCAACTTTTAAGAAAATATCTTCTAAGGTGCAAAACTTCTTAGCAAAATATCATGTATAATATGAGTATGATGAAAATGAAACGTGAGCGCGGGTTTACGATCCTGGAGCTGGTGGTAGTGATTTTCTTTGCTTCTCTGCTGCTGATTTTATTCTTTTTACAAAAACTAAATCTCGATGCAATGCATCGTGACGAACAGCGCAAAGAGGCGATCAATGCGATGTACTATGCGCTTGAAGAAGGATTTCATGCGAAGAATGGATACTATCCGGAAAATATCTCTGAAGAGAATTTAAAGGTGATGGATCCGAGTCTGTTTACCGACCCAAGCGGCATTAACCTCGGCCAAGAAGATAGCGATTATACATATGAGGCGGCAAATTGTACGAATGGTAAGTGCAAGGAGTATACCTTGAAGGCAAGGCTAGAAAAAGAAGATACTTACATCAAGAAAAATCGCTAATATTAAAATATCCACTAAACGCAGTGGATATTTTTATTGTCTAAGTATTCAGCTTATTGATTTGGTGATTATTTCGAGTTCTTTGAAATGGGTTTTTAATAATTTAATAATTTAATAATTTAATAATTTAATAATTTACTTATCAATCACCTGGTCGATGATACCATATTTCTTGGCTTCTTCAGCAGACATCCAGTTATCGCGATCCATATCTTTAATGATTTGATCAACAGATTTACCGGTGTTCTTGGCCATGATTTCAGCGAGACGCTTCTTCAAGAAGATACCTTCGCGGAGCATGATTTCCTGGTCGGTGATTTTACCTTCAGTGCCAGAACTTGGCTGGTGAATCATGATGCGGGAGTTTGGAAGAGCAAAACGTTTGCCCTTCGCACCACAACTTAAGAGCATGGCACCCATAGAAGCCTGAAGACCGATACCAATCGTTTCAACATCTGGTTCGATATAATTCATGGTATCAATAATGGCGAGACCGTCGTAAACGGAACCACCAGGGGAGTTAATGTAGAGTTTAATATCTTTCTTTGGATCTTCATGCGCGAGGAAGAGTAGCTGCGCAATTACGAGATTGGCGGTATGGGCGTTAACATCTTCGCCGAGGAAGATAATGCGATCGTTCAAGAGACGAGAGTAGATGTCGTATGAACGTTCACCACGGTTGGTGGTTTCGATTACAGTTGGGACGAGATAATCATTTGTGAATTGTCTGGTCATATTGCTCCTTTATTTATTAATTTTCGTTAAACCTGATTCGGCTTTGGGGATAGAATTCGAGTTAATTTGGTTAATCAGCTGGTTACTATAATAAACGGTCTGATTATATTTTGCGATATCGGCATTGAGACTTTCGACGTCTTTTTGCAACTCATTATACTCAGTATTCTGGTTACGGATGCGATCGATGAGAGTTTGCCTTTGTTGGTAAAATTCAGTCTGAGATATGAAATTCCCATTGTTGGCACTATTATTAAACTGGTTAACATCGAGACTGAGGGCTTGCTGGGAGTTTTGATAGTTCTTCGTGCGAGTTTCGATGGCTTGCTTCTTTGACTCAATAGATTTTTTGAGTCGCTCAGTTTCGTCTTTCAATTTGGTGAAGACGGCATGATACTTTGTATTATATTCAACAATACGTTGGCGATCTGTGAAATACCGCTTGTAGTAATTTTCAAGAGAGGCGGGGAGGTCAGCGATCTCGGTGCCGAGACGGGAGTGCAACTCGTCTGAGAATTCGGAGGCTGGATAGGACTGCATGGAGGTACGAAGCTCGGAATCTTGTGGAAGCTGATCGTAGACTTGTTTTAGTTCCTTGTCGAGGTCAGCTTTCTCCCAGAAATAGAGGCGATGGTAAGCAGCGTGGAGCATTTCGTGTGCAGTTGTCACCTCGCGAACACCAGGAAGGTCCTTGGAATTAACATTGTAGACATAGAGACGGTCCTGGTCCTCACGATAACAACCCAAGACGTAGACTTCCTGACTGTGACTATGACAACTCTCGTTAAACGCATCTTTCTGCTGAAGCTCAGGATGGGTGGCGCGGAGAATTGTGTCGGCACGGCCAGTTAGTTTAATTGAGGAGACGATTTCGGAGAGATCACCCGTGAGGATAAAATCTCTGGCCTTAAATTCATCTCGGTATGAATAGGCGAAAAAGAGGATGGCGACGATAACTAGCCAGATGAGAAACGAACCAAACCCTCTTTTCTGCTTCATTATTTCTCTTTCTTCTCAATATCTAGGACAAGCTTGTCGCCTTTTTGGTCAACTACGGCGATCTCACCTTTTTTAATTTGTTCAGAAATGATTGCCTCGGAAAGAATGGATTCAAGGTAATCCTCGATGGCACGACGGAGTGGGCGGGCACCATTTTTAGGATCGAAGCCTTTTTCAATAAGAAAATCAGAGGCTTTTTTGGTGAGTTTGAGGCCGAACGACTTGACGGCGAGACGTTTTTTGAGGTCGGAGATCATATTGTCAAAGATTTGTTCGACCTGCTTTTTGGTAAGAGCATGGAAGACCTCGATGGCGTCAAGACGGTTGATGAGTTCTGGACGCATGGACTTCTTGAGGGCCTTCATGGCAGCGTTTTTACTGGCTTCATATTCTTCTTCGACAAATTTGTCACTCTTTTTATCTTTAGTGCCAAAGCCAAATTCAGTATCATCATACATCTCATCGGCGCCAAGGTTTGAGGTAAGGATAATAACGGTATTATTAAATTTAATGTGATTACCTTGGCCATCAGTTAAGACGCCGTCTTCAAGAATTTGAAGAAGCATATTAAAGACTTCTGGGTGGGCTTTTTCAATTTCATCAAAGAGGACGACAGAATATGGATGACGACGCACGGCTTCAGTGAGTTTTCCGCCATCATCATAACCAACATAGCCAGCAGGTGCGCCAACTAGACGGGAGACGTTGTGTTTTTCGCCAAATTCAGACATATCAATCTTGATCAAGGCGTTGTCGCCGCCAAAAACTTCACGCGCGATCACCCTAGCGAGCTCGGTCTTGCCAACGCCGGTTGGACCCATAAAGAGGAAGGAACCGATTGGACGTTTTGGATCACCGATGCCGGAGCGACCACGGCGAATTGCCTTAGCGACAGCTTTAATGGCATCATCTTGTCCAATAATAGCCTTATCGAGGTGTTTCTCAAGATCGGTTAACATCTTCATTTCGGAGCCATGAACCTTGGAAACTGGAATGCCAGTCTTCAGGCTGATGGCGGTAGCGAGGTTCTCTTCGGTCAGAACTGGAGCAATATCGTCACTCAGTCCAGCTTTCTCTAGTTTTTCAATTTCTTCATCAATTTTAGCAACGCGAGTTTTGTAGAGTGCTGCTTTTTCAAAATCTTCCGCTTCGGCAGTTTCCTCAATTTTCTTCTGGAGGTCTTCACGTTCGATTTTTAATTTCTTATATTCACCGCCACCTTTTTTGTCAGCGGCAACCTTTGCGATCGCACTGGCCTCATCGATAACATCAATAACTTTGTCTGGCATGAAACGGTCATTAATGTAGCGTTTCGACATATTAACGGCAGTTTCAAGAATTTCATCAGGGATGACTACACCATGATGTTTTTCGTAATGGGATTTGATGCCCTTCAAAATTCGTAACACAACAGTGTCAGAAGGCTCTTCGACAATGACGGTCTGGAAACGGCGAGAAAGAGCCTTATCCTTCTCAATAGTTTTACGATATTCATCCATAGTTGAGGCGCCGATGAGGCGAATTTGACCTCGGGCCAGAGCCGGCTTCAAAATATTGGCCGCATCGAGACTACCCTCACCAGATCCTGCACCAGAGAGGAGATGAATTTCATCAATAAAGAGAATTAGGTCCTTGTTGCCAGCTGCTTCGTCAATAATTCCCTTGATACGCTCCTCAAATTCACCACGGAATTTAGTGCCAGCCACAACGGAACTGAGGTCGATTTGATAAATTTTCTTGCCGATGAGGCTGCCTGGAACCTCGTTTTTAGCGATACGCGTGGCAAGACCTTCAACGATGGCGGTTTTGCCAACACCAGCCTCACCGATGAGGACTGGGTTTGACTTTGTGCGACGACAGAGCACAGTGATAGTGCGTTCAATCTCTTGATCACGACCGATAACGGTGTCAAGCTTGCCCTGCTTTGCCATCTCGGTAAGATCCTGACCATACTTGGTTAGCCATTTGAGTGGAGCTTTGCGAGTAAATCCAGCTTTTTTCTGGTCGATTTTAGCGTCTTCTGCCTGCTTTTCAGTGTATTCCTCAATGGTATTCGTCAGGCTATTGAGATCAACTTTAAGGCCTTGCAGAATGAGGCTGGCGCGCGAGTTTGGCTGACGTAGAAGAGCATAAAGGATATGTTCGGTGCCAATTAATTTAATTCCTTGCTCCTTAGTGAAGTTAGCAGCCATACGAAGTGTAAGGACAGCAGCTTCGGAAAGTGACATCATGGCCATCTGAGAACCAGGGACCTCGACGGCGGTGTGATTAATAGTCTTTTCAACCGACTCAAGATTGACATCTTCATCCGCTAAAAAGCGGGCACCGGTGCTAGTATCCTGAGAGAGGATGCCGAGAAGGAGGTGCTCTGTACTCATGTAACCGTTATTATATCTTTTGGCATAATAATCAGATTTTTGGAGTGCAAAACGAGCGTTCTCGGTCAAATTATTCATAATTTCTGTAAAATCATCTTGCATAGTTCTATTGTAAAGGAAAAACTAGCACTGTCAAGTAGCGAGTGCTAATTTATCGCATCGAGACCTGGGAGTGGAAGACCGAGCAGAAACTCGAGACTGGCGCCACCACCGGTAGAGACAAGCGTAAAATGAAGTGAACTGGAGTGTTTTTCAAGAAGTTTTTCAACATAGCCAGCCGTATCTCCACCTAGAATAACAGATTGAGTGGTGTCGGGGTTCTTGAGACCGATAGCTTCGGCGATTTTTCTTGAAGAGAGATCAAAGCCAGGCTCCTCGGTCTTGCCGGCAGTGCCATTCCAGATGATAGTTTGGCCTTCTGCGATAAGCGGTAGAATTTTTGCTAGCGACAGATCACCGATATCTAATTTATTGCCAAAAGTGTCTTCACGGAAATCCTCAGCGACATAGATTTTTGGATTATCAGAAGAAAATCCATCGGCAGCGATTTTGCCTACGACGATGATGTGGTCGGCGAGTGGAAGAAAACGATCAATCAGCGGTTGTTTATCGGAAATTTTAGCCCCACCGATGATGACTGTAACAGGATGAGCTGGGGATTCGAGGATTTTTTGGAGGTTTATAATTTCCTTCTCTATGAGAAGACCAGAGACGGTTGGAAGTAAAGTGGGGATTTTGGCAGTGGAAGCATGGGCGCGGTGGATTACGGCAAAACCATCCTGGACAAAGAGCTCGGAACCAGTATCTTCAACGATTTGCTTGGCAAAATTGAGACTATTCCCTTCCTCATCGGGCGAGAAGCGCAAATTTTCCAGGAGAACAATAGAGCCTTTTGGCATGGCCTCAATCTCAGTCTTAACCTCTTGGCCAACCGTTTTTGGAATAAACTTCACAGGTTGGTTAAGTAGCTTGGAGAGTGCTATTGCGACGGGAGCGAGAGAAAGGGCCGGGTCGATTTTACCGTCTGGGCGACCGAGATGAGAAATAATCACTAGACGATTAGGTGACTCAGAGAGGATATATTTTAGAGTGGGAATGGCAGCCTGCAAGCGAAAATCACTTTGCACCTGACCATCTTTGATCGGAACGTTAAAGTCGGTACGAATTAAGATATTTTTGTTTTCAAGTTGAACATCTTTGATAGTGGTTTTGGCAAACATATTAATAGTATATACCTAAATCTATTTTCCTCGGATAAGTTGGACGATACCGGCGAGAACTGAGAGGACACCATAAATAATTAGACCAGTGAAGACAAAATACTTGCCACCAGCACGCGTGGTGGAATATGAAAGGATGGTGAGTGCGCCACCGATTATGGCCATGGCGAGACCAACAAGGATAATACTAATACCGCCGGACCTGGCAGCAGCTTTGTCGTTTTTGGCAATCTGGTTAAGGCCGTCTTTGCGTTGCTTGAGGAAGTAATTCATATTGGAATTTGCATAGCGTTTGGTTGTTTCGCCTGAGTCAGATTTTTGATTTTTGAGGATCAGAGTAAGTATATATTGGTGGGTTACTTTATGATCTTTGATGACGGACCAATCCCCTGTTTCGTCTTCACTTTCCTCAGCTTTTTCTTCAAATTTTGCTAGCTCTTTTTTGACAAACTGGATAGCCTCTTCTCGACTTTTGAATTGTTTAGTTTCCGTGATTTTTTCACCTTCGGAGATTGTAAGTTCGAAGCTAACATCTGAGTCCTGACATTCTAAAATATTGATGAGGATTTTTTGTTCAAATTGCCTAACTTGCATCTCAAATTGATGGTCGTTAATTTTCTTGAGTTTTTTCAAGTCTTTGCCGAGAAACTCGGAGCATTCATTAATATAGTGATTGGCGGCAGAGATTGAATCAAAACAGTAAGCGGATTCAAAATTCTTGATATTATAGACAACAATATATTTCATATGAATATTATTTAACAGATGAGCAGAATATTCAAGATGAGTAAAAAAATAATACCCTGTGCGGGTATTATTTTATAAACTCAAATCATGTCGCAATTAGATATTGCGGATCTGAATAGTGTCGGTGCCGGAAACGGTGTTTGGTTGTCCAGAGACGATGACTGCGAGAATCTGGCTGGCGCCTTCCTTTGGAGCAACATAGCCGGAAGCCTTAAGTTCCTTAACGAGTTCCACACCATAATTATCAGAGTATGGACGGACAAAGGCAGCGTTAGCATAGGTCAAAGCGAGCTGTCCGGCAACACGTGGGCTGCTGGTAACAGAGATAATTGGGAGAGTTGGGCGCTCGGTAGCGATTGAGTCGGCAGTAGCACCAGAGGCAGTTTCACAAATGATGACATCGGCATTGATTTTTTCGGCAAGTTTAACAGCGGCGCTCGCAACTGCATTGTAGCTTTCATTATCACCTTTTGGATCAGTATCAAGTGGGTTAACACCAATATGATTCTGGGTGTAAAGAATGATTTTCTTCATCTGCTTAACAGCTTCAACTGGGTACTTACCCTGAGCAGTTTCATCTGAAAGCATTACAGCATCAGCACCCTGTATAACGGCGTTGGCGACATCGGAAACTTCAGCACGTGAAGGTTCAGGATTGTCTACCATGGAGCCAAGCATCTGAGTTGCGACAATACAAAGCTTACCGTGTTTGCGGCAAAGATTGACTAGTTTGCGCTGCACGATAGGAACGACTTCGTTGCCGGCTTCAACTGCCATGTCACCACGGGCGACCATAATGGCATCGGTAGCCTTAACGATGGCTTCAAGTTTTTCATCAGTTTCGATTGCTTTTTTAGTCTCGATTTTTGCAACGATTTGTGCGGTTGAACCGTGAGAAAGAAGGATTTGGCGAAGCTTTTCGACATCTTCTGCACTCTGAATGAAGCTCATGGCGACAAAGTCAAAATCGCGAGTGGCACCAAATTCGATATCAGCCATATCTTTTTCAGTAATAACATCACCACCAAAATCAGTGTCAGGAAGATTGAGACCCTTGCGGCTCATAATGAAACCGTCATTTTCGATGCGAACACGAATAGCAGTGTCGCTGACAATCTCGATAACCTGAGAACGAATTTTACCGTCGAACATGAAGAGAGGTTCACCAACTTTCATGCGTTCAGCAAGATTGTATTGAACTGGAAGGACGTTTGAACCATCGTGTTCTTTGACGGCATAGTCAAGAACGAGTTCATCACCAGTTTTGACATCGAGGCGATTGTCTTTTAAGATACCAAGACGGATTTTTGGCCCCTGAAGATCTTGCAAGATTGCAACTGAGCGTCCTTTCTTTGCAGCAGCATTACGAATCCACTGGATTTGCTGGTCGCGTTCTTCGTAGCTACCGTGGGAGAAGTTAAGGCGGCAACCATTAGCGCCAGCCATAATTAATTCAGTAATTTTTTCTTCTGAGAAGACAGAAGGGCCTACCGTGGCCAAGATTTTTGTTCTTTTAAATAATCTACTCATATCTGAGATATTATATCATATTTATAGAGTAATTATTTTACCAGATAAAAAACATCTAGCATGACTTGAAAATGATACTAGCACCATATAGTGAAAAGACTACTTTTTGAGAAAAATATGTGCGCCAAATTCCATTAATTTATCGAAATCTTGATGTTGGCGATAGAAATCTAAAAGCTGATCACGGATTGATTGATATTCTGGATAACTACAATCAGGTAAAGTGATGATTGGTTTCCATGATTCATCAAGAAGAACCGTGAGCGATTCTTTCAAGACAAAGTAATCATCTTCTGATAATTTTGAAACTGGTGAATTTGGATTTTGGCGATAATAGTAATCGGTCTGAAAATGCATTAACTCATGCAAGATACCATCGAGTGGCATACCCCAAAGTTCATTATCAATTTTGGCGTAAGTATAGATTACCCCTTCTTCATAATAAACAATCATAGCTGGAAAAGTCGTGATTAAAAAAATCAAGGATTCATCACTAGAAAGCTCCGATAGATCAACTTCAGTTATTTTCTTGATTTCCTTAGAACGATTCTTTGCACAATCCTTAACAGCAAGTGCGTGTCCAGTTACGCGTTCAAGTTTCTCAATGGCTATATTGAATTTTTCTTTTAGCTGATTATTCATAATTTCATAGAATTTTTGTGGCGTCATCTCCATTTCTTGATTACGCCTTTCAAGAAATGGAACAAGAACTTGTCTAGCTTCAGCGAAGGTTAGACCAGTAATTTGCTTGGCAATTTTCTTATCCTCTTCAGTTTTTAATTTTCTTGCGGAACCAAAATTATTAATAGAGTTGTACCAGTTGTAGGCATCGAGCGTGATGTCATAAATAATTTTATACGTGACCATTTTTCCCTTTCGTAATTTTGAAATATTTTGCTGAAATATCATCAATTTTTAACGATTCGGTTTCTTGATACAAAGCTAGGTCTTTCTTTGCTGATTCTGTTTTGGAGGAATTCTGGCTTGGAAGAAATTTTTGGATGTCGTCTATTTGCTGATCTTTGAAACTTACGATCCAGAACTTTACTGGTAGATTTTTTGTGCTTATAGATCTATCTAAAGCATCTTGCCAACTGAGGGTAATTGGAGTTTGATTAAGTTCTTTTGCGACAAGCAGATTTTCGACATAGATGGATGCTGAAGGGGTTTGCATAATATAAACCGCGGGAGTAGATTTTTCAGACTGGTTCGCTTGGTTAGACTGGTTCGCTTGGCTAGGTTGGGAGACTTCAACCTGTTCACTACGATCGGATTGATATATTGCGGTGAAGATTTTACGAATGGAAACGTCTTGTTTGAGGCTAATAAGAAGAGTACTGATACTGATGATAATAGCAAAAATGGACGAGATTAGTGTGAAAAAAGTTTTTGCTCGGGATGGGGGTGCGCTCTCCAGGATTATCGAGCGCCAGTTAATTAAATGTCGGCGACGCCTAGAACTGATCAGCTCCTTAAGTTTCAGTTGATAAAGTAGTAGAATGGCTGAATAGATAATAGACATGCCAAGAAGCAGCGCCATAACTGAATCAAACTCGGTGGCAAAATAAATGAAGACGGGATTTAGGACACTAATTGAAATAATGGAGAATGTGTTTTTTGCATCCAGTTTATTTCTTAGGATAAAAAAGAGGACGAGAATAATACCTGCACCGCAAAATACAGAAAAAGAACGAACCGAGGTGAGGGTATTGCCAAAAATCTGCGTCCAAAAGCTTAGTGAACTAAAATAAATATTTTGTGGAAAAAAGTTGTAATGAGGTCTCACTAAAGCTTGGCCGCTAGTGGGGACTTGGAAGAAGCCTAGGTAATTGGCAGCTTCGGTGTTCGAAACTTGTTTAAGAATAAATTGAGAACAGAGTAGAAAATAGATGAGAAGTAGGCCGGCAAGCGACAAGAAGTGAGAGATTTTGAAATGTGATTTTTGCTCCATTCTATATTTATTTTATCACTTTGAGGATTCAATACTTGTTAACATTTTAATGAATGGACCATTAAATATCGAACAAGATAGAAAAATCATGATAAGATAAAAATATCTGGGCGTGGCGCAGTTGGTAGCGCGCGCGGTTCGGGACTGCGAGGTCGCCAGTTCAAATCTGGTCGCCCAGACCATTGACTGAATTTTTAAGCACCTATTCCTATTAAAATAATCCTACTGAGTAACTGGCGGAACGTCCCAAGGGGTAAACGCCAGTTCAAATCTGGTCGCCCAGACCATTTATTATGGATTATGAGAAAAAAGACACCGCTTTGGTGTCTTTTTAGTGGAATATTATTTTTTAAGTTTTACTTTAAAGTTTACTTTTATATTATTTTGCGTACTCAACGGCGCGGGTTTCACGGATAACATTAACCTTGATGATGCCTGGATAGCTCATCGTGGCTTCAATTTTATTAGCGATATCACGTGCAAGCTTCAAAGCAGTGAGATCATCGACCTGTTTTGGTTCAACCACAACACGGATTTCACGACCAGCGGAGATAGCATAAGCCTTATCAATACCTTGGAAACTAGTAGCAATATTTTCAAGCTCCTTCATACGTTCGGCAAAGTTTTCCGCAGAAATATTGCGGGCGCCTGGGCGTGCAGCAGAGATGGCATCAACGATTTTGACAATAATAGCCTCCGGAGTGGTTGGTTCAATATCGTTATGATGAGCGGCAATGGCGTGAACGATAGGATCAGACATGCCGTATTTCTTGGCTAACTCAGCACCGATTTCAGCATGCTTACCTTCAATTTTATGAGTAACAGCCTTACCAACATCATGGAGAAGGGTGGCAGTTTTAGCAATACGGATATCGGCACCAATTTCTTCAGCGATCATACCAGCCATGTGAGCCATCTCGATAGAATGAAGTAAGACGTTCTGACCATAGGAAGTACGGAATTTTAATTCACCTAAGAGGTGCAACATTTCGTGTGGGATACCAATAATGCCAACTTCACGAGCAGCATCTTCACCAGCACGCGTGACTTCTTTTTCAATTTCACGCTCAGCCTTGCTGACAGCCTCTTCGATACTGGCTGGATTAATGCGACCGTCTTTCATTAAACGTTCCAAGGCATACCTTGCAACTTGGCGACGAATAGGATCGAAAGAGGAGAGGACGACCATGCCCGGAGTATCGTCAACCATAATATCAACACCGGTGGCACGCTGAAGAGCCTGAATATTGCGACCTTCCTTACCAATGATGCGCCCCTTCATTTCATCGTCGGGAAGCTTCAAAGCCGTAACGGTACGATCAGCTGTAACCTCTGAGGACATGCGCTCCATAGCGGTGACGAGAAGCGCCTGGGCAGTCTCATCAATATCGCGTTTGATTTCGCGCTGTTGTTTAACTACGAGATTAGCGAGATCGTCTTTAATGTCCCTTTCGGTCATGGCGATGAGTTTTTCTTTGGCATCAGTTTTTGAAAGACCAGCAATTTTTTCTAGTTTTTCCTGTTGCTTGTCGCGGATGCTATGGATTTCAGATTTGAGTTCTTCAATCTCTTTTTCCTGACGAGAAAGACGTTCGGAACGTTTTTCAATTTGGTCAAATTTATTATCAAGAGAAAGTTCGCGCTCACTCAAACGTTTTTCGGTCTGCTTCCAGTCTTTACGTCTATTATCTTCTTCATTTTTTGATTTTTCTGCTAGGTCAGCGGCCTCTTTTCTAGCTTTCAAAATAATGTCTGATGCCTCGTTTTTTGCCTTGCGTACCAGGTCGTCGGCACGATTTTTTCCGCCATTTTCATTCTTTTTGTCGTAAGCAAAAACCACTCCAGCACCAGCGCCAAGCCCAACTACTGCGGCGATAATCACAGGGACTAACTCCATATTCCTCTTTCTTTTTGTTATTTTTGGAAGCGTCAATATTTTCCTGATATTGACCGATTAACAAAATATATAATAATTACACTTTTGATAAAAATTCCCCCGGATATTTTTATTGTAACATATTATTTTATTTTATTTATTCGTATGGTTCGATGTTGTCGGTCAACATGTTACGAATGAGCTGGTTGGCAGTGTTTTCAAGACCTTGTTCAGCGCCATCGGTGCTGTACATGGTTGGGTCGACATAGAAATAATTGTAGTCTTTATAGGTGAAAACTTTAGTGCCAAAGCGGAGACCGGACTGAGTATCGAAATCACCGTCGGAGACTGGAACGCGCCTTAAGCAACCCTGGCGGCCAAGATTTTTACCCGGGTCAGCAAAAGCTGGCTTGTACTGCACGCCCTTTTGAACAGCATTAAAGCAGATGGAATTTCTGAATTCATAACTATTTAAAACATAGCTGACAGTGGTTAAAGTATCCGGGACTTTGATTTTAATATTCCAGTCGGTGAGATAAATATAACCAGTGGTGGCTTTATAAACCGGAACATCTTCAGGTTTTGCGATTTTTGAAACACCAGTAGTTTCCTCAACAGCTTTGATGATTTTATCCTTCGCGGCAACGGTCTGAGTGAGGGTGGTAATTTTATCACCTTGCGACATACCGAATACAAGACCAACGATACTTAAGACAAGGAAGATAACCATGAGAATGCCAAAAACGAGTGACATGGTGGTCATTTTCTTGAGAGATTTTAGAGCGATGGCCTTTGGATCGGTTTTAGGGTCAACTGGTTGTGGTAACTCTTCTTGAGGAATCTGGTTAAAACTTGGATTTTCTTGTGTTTGAAAATCAAAATGGGTTGGAGAGACCACTGGGACATTAAGTGAAGTCTGCGGACCAAAATTTTCAAATGCTTGGTTCTCTGGGTTTTTAGCATCCTTGGCTTGTTTTGCGGCTAGTTCAGCAGCATTGGCAATGGCCTGTTGAGTGAGCTGATTGTTAGAGTTTGGATTACCAGAGTTGGCGGCCTGAGAAAAACCATTTTCACCAAACGGACTACTGGAAGCTGAAGTCATAAACGGATTATTTGAAGCTGGCGGGAGGTTGGTATTTGCGGCAGCCGCAGGATGTGCGGACTGATTTATACCACCGCCAAAAGTTACGCCACCGATGGTAGTCGAGTTATTTAAATTGTTGAAGCTAAAAGTATTTTTTTCTTGATCCATGCAAAACCCTTATTCTTAAATTATTATAACAAAAAATACTATTTTTTGGGTGGTGTTATATTGGCCGGACGACCATAATCTGGAAGAATAACAGGAACTTTTTCGCCAGTTGACTTGAAAAGAGGAATATCGAGCTGGTCGGCTAAAGTATTAACAATGGCCGCGCCAATACGAAGACCAGTGAAGGAACCCGGTCCAGCCATAAAAGTTATTTCAGAAATATCAGTCCAATCTGCATGATTTTCCTGGAGTTTTTGATGGAGCACTTGAAGAAGTTTTTCCGCTAACTGATTGCCGAGATCGATGCGATATTCTGTTTCATCGAGTCTGAGAATAGTCTGTGGAGTGGAAGTGTCGAGATAGAGTTTCATTTTTGTTCAATACTCCTTGTGCCGTCGTCATTAATCGTAATAAAAAAACGAAGATGACCGGCTGGCAAGAGGTCGGCAACAGAATCGCCCCATTCAATTACGGTAATCGTATTCTGGTCTGATATATTCTCAAGTAGATCCTCAGACATAATACCCGGATCTTGAAGGCGATAAAAATCATAGTGTACGAGAGATCGATTCTTGTCATCGTGAGTAAAATAATAATGTTTTGACAGAGTGAAGGTTGGCGAAGTGATTTCTTCTTCAATACCAAAACCCTTGGCAAGACCTTTAGTGATAGTGGTTTTGCCGGCACCGACGTCGCCAACTAGCTCAATGACAGCGGGAAAACTAAGAGTTTTGGCGAGCTTTTCGCCAAAATCAATCATCTCTGCTTCAGAAGAAAATTTTTGCATAGTCATATTATATAATGACGGGAGAAAAATATAAAATTGTTATGGTATAATTCAGCTATGAGATGTGGCAATCGAAATGTAAAATTAATGAGAATTATAAGTTTATTAATTGTGATTACTTGCGTGGTTGTTGTGATTGCGGCGCTGTTTGTGCGTAAAAATATTACAAGTAGCAAGCTGGCGGAACAGAAATTCGGAGAGTTGGCGCGCGATTACTATGAAAATGATTTCTATAAACGGTTTATTAGAGATCACGTGGCGGATAAAAACGAGAAGGATCTTGGGCAATATTTTGAGAAATACACACAGATGGGATTTTCGCCGGTAAAATTAAGGAAATTACTTGACTATAGTGAGCGAAACAACAAGGACATGAAAAAATATTTCGAGCACGAGAAGTTTAGTTGTGATACTAATGGGTCATATGTAATTATTAAGCCGAAAGCGCCGTTTGGGGCGAAGGACTACGAGCTGAAAAGCGCGCTTAGTTGCAAAGAGGGATAGAATCGCGAAGAAGAGGGGATGGAGCCGCGGGATTTTCATTAAGGATTGTCTTTTCTCTAGGGGCATCTGGACTGGTTTTCCTGATTTTCCCTGCATTTTTTAAATTCTGTTATTGAAAAAAATTAAATTTCTGTTAGAATAGGATTATTACAAATTTTGTATGGTCTCTTAGTATAACGGTTAGTACAACGGGTTTTCATCCCGTCAACGCGGGTTCGACTCCCGCAGAGATCACCATTTTATGAATTTGAGCCGGATGGCTCTTTTTTATTTTAAATTTGATTTAAGATTTCGATTGCTGATTTCAAGATATCTTCGTTTCTGCGATTAATTGGGTCAACAGCATTACCGTCCACCGAATCGGTGGACAGCGTTTGGTTTTAATATAAGACCAGACTATCTACTCTAATTATATTTGAACCAGCATCCCTAGAAACTACACATTCCATGACAGCGCCATACTCTGCACCGAAAGCGTTTTGAACGGTAACATCAACTTTATAAACCATCTTATTTGTGCCGCTTCTGCCAATGACGTGAACGCCGAGGATTGAATGTACTTTTGAGCCGCGATATGGATACATTTTATGAAAGGCCTGGTCGCACACCTCACGGGTACCGCCTTCGGATGGATATCTAGCATCTTCGGCTGCCTTAGCTTCCCTTTCAGCTTTTAGTCTTGCTTCTTCCGCAGCCTGTCGTTTTGCCTCCTCTTCAGCCGCTTTTCTTTTTTCTTCTTCAGCTTTTGCTTTGGCCTCGTCTACCTTAGCCAACGAAGGAAAAGGTACGGTCTGTAGAGTTTCATCACTGGAATAATATACGATACTATCCGCTTCGCTGCTTACAATTTTGGTGACTTTACTAAAATTGGAGTTAGCATATTGGATTAGGATCTTTATTCCGTCCGTAGATGTTTCATTTTCATAGACATTTGCAATCACACTGCTAGTTGATTTTTCTATTTTGTCGATTTTTCGAACGCCAATTTCTGCAAGCAATCTAGTTGCATTGCTATCACCATAGTTATCTAGACTTGTACATACACTGTTTTTACAAACAAGCTCAACCTTCTGCCCATTGATGTCAAAATTTTTATTTGGGTTATATAAAACTATAGCTAAAAAAGTTACAATACTCAGGATGGAACCGATAATACCTAGCCTCTTCGTTAATTTTATTCTTTTCTCATATAAACCATATTTCTGATTCTTCTTGGATTCAATAACGGAAAGTATGGAGAGAATAGTAGGGCCAATCGGAAACCAAAATAAAACTAGAGATAATATACTTACAAAGAAATATAGCTTTGTTTCCTTTTCTATCTTTTTAAGAGTACGCCTATCTTCATCACTCATTTCAGATAATAAAGATTCTAGCTCTTTTTCTTTTTTATCTATTGGATTGCTGGTTTTTAAATCTTCTATCTCTTTGTCTAGTCTTTTCTTTTCTTTCTCTATTTCCTTTTTTAGTTTAGGATAATCCGTTTTTGCGTTTAAGACATTGCGAGCAAATTCTCTTGCGCGAGATTCTAAGGTTGGATTAATGTTGGCATCAATAATTCCCTCGTCGCTCGATATGATAATTCTAAGTGTGCGATCATCATGCTGGACAGTCGTAGATTTAATCTTCTTTTTCTTTTGTGCTGTACCACCAATGACAGCACCTAAGGGACCCGCGACCGCTGCGCCAAGCGCGATTCTAGTTAGGGTAGGTCGAGATCCGCCGCCACTACTTTCTACGGAGTAGGATACTTGACCACTGGTTTCAACTTTTGCAGAGATTTCAGAGTCAAGACTTAAGGTTCGGCCGGATCCAATAACTCTATTCTGGAATAATGTGATCCCGCCAATTCCGTCAATTCTTTTGAATTTAGAGAGGTCGTCGCGTTGCTTTTCTAGAGCTAGACTGTCTTTTTTAAGAACACTAATCTCCTTCTTGATCTTTTCGATTTTCTCAACCTGCTCTTTGCTAATCATAATATGACACCTTGTTAGTTATAAATAATATAGCACGAATAATTTTTTGTGGTATAGTTAAAGAGATACCTGGCGCCATAGCTCAGCTGGATAGAGCAGGAGACTTCTAAGCTCAAGGTCGTAGGTTCGAACCCTACTGGCGCTACCAAATTGCATTTATTTTTCCGCAAAAAAGATGGTTACCTTAATCATCTTTTTTGTTTACTATTTTTACCAATTTTTATAGGTATGTTTGATGTAGGGTTTTCTAGCGTAAGTTTTTTTATTGGTAAATTCCATGAGTGCCATATAGGATGGAAAGAAGGCGTTAAGTTTATTGAACGGCTTGATACATTCATGAAAAGTGGTGAGAGCGCCAACTACTAGTAGCTTATCAGCATAGGTCCTGAGAGTATTCCTGGAATTTTCCGGAGCCCATTTTTTGGTTGGTGAGATGAGGCCGCGAGAGCTATTAATTAGCTCATCGAGGACTGGCGGCATGACTCCGTTGTGCATATGGCCGGAGATAAAGTAATCAAATTCACGAAGAAGATATTTTACCTCAGGCTGATTGAGGTAGACTGGCGAGTGGATGAGAGCAAATTTAAGCTTCTTTTCAGGGAGATGCGTCAAATATTTTTCTGGCATAGACTCTAGTTCAGAGAGCAGAACCGGCATATCCTCGACGATTCCCTTGTCTGCACGATAATACTTTGGCGACTGAGTATAACCAAGGCAATAGATATTTTCATCTTCATAAACCTGATTATCAAGGAGAAATACATTGTCGAGGGCGCGGATCTCGTCAAAAAGTCTTGACGCAACTTCGTATTGCCAGCCAGTCTGACCTTCAGTTGGCTTGCGATACATATCGTGGTTGCCGACACTAAGAATCACCGTGGATTGCTGGCCGAGCTTTTTGAGAAAGTTTAGGAGGCGCTGACGTTCAGAATTTTCATCAACCATATCTAGGGTATCAATGAGGTCGCCTGGCATAAGAATATAATCTGGTGCGAGGGTTTTGACCTGCTTGATGATGGCCTGGAGCTTCTGGCTTGTAACTTGATAACTAAAATGAAGATCCGACATAACCATGACCTTGAACGGATCAGGGGCTTTTTTGTGGTGTGCAAAAAAATCAGGGCGAAAAAGACGGTAGGTACTGAGTCGGAATAGTTTCATTGATTATTTTTTGATTAGGCGATAGTAGATACTTGGAGCAAAGCGAAGGCTGGCAAGAGGCTTCTGAAGTTTTTTCTCAAGAGCAACAAGAGCTTTGGTTTTAAAGATTTTCTTCATGGTTTGGCTTCTGAAGTTTGAAACTGAAAGAATATTATCAATTTCGAAACCGGATTTTCTAAAGAGATCTTCGACATAGGCTGGGTGGTAATTATAGAAACCATCCTTATCAATGTTTTTAAGATTGGAAGGCTTCTTGTCGAATGGATTGACCTTAGATTTTTTAAACCAGTAGCGGAACATTTTTGGAAGAGTGCGCTTATTGGCGACCTCAATCACGGCAACACCACCCGGCTCAAGAATACGATGAAGTTCCTTGATGACGGCTGGGAGATCTGCAAAGTGGTGAGTTGCGCGAACCATTAAGAGTGCAGAAAATTCATCATCCTTGAATGGAGTGTGATAGATGTCACCCTGAACAGTACGAATGCGATCGCCAAATTCTTCCTTGGCTTGATCAAGCTCGGTTTGTGAATAATCAAAGAGAGTGGCAACTTTGGCGCGATCAAGATATTCTTTAGCGAGACGGCCGTAACCACCAGCGATGTCAACGAAAGTATCCATTTTGGCTGGGAGGAGCCTACGGATGGCGAGACGATCTGCCATATCTTCGTATTTACGGTCTGCATCTTCCCAGAAGATTTTTTTGTAATCATAGCCGTTGTAATCGGAAACGACTTTCTTGTTTTGCTCTGTCATGGTAATGATTATAACATGAGAGGCGCGGCTTTATTTATCTTTTGGATTACAGTCTTTGGTTTTGTGACAAACTACTTGTCTTTTGGTTTGAGCTACTTGTCTTTTGGTTTGAGCTACTTGTCTTTTGGTTTGAGATTTCGGAAGAGGATTTTATTGAGTTTCTCAAAGAACGGCTGGACTTCTTCTAAGTCTAGGAGGAAGCTGGCAGCGAAATAGATCGCCATGGAGCCAAGTGAAATGGCGAGGAATTTTGGAATGGTAACAAAAACAGAAACATCGGTAGAGCGGAGTGGGAGAAGTTTGGTTAAAATATAGGCGGAAACGGAGGTAACAACGGTGGCGACAAGCATCCTAAAGAAGGCAGACCAGAAGTCCTTATTTAGGAGATTCTGACGGGATTTTTTCTGCAGGATGAAGAGGAGAATGAAGATTTCAAGAATGGCACCGATGGACTGAGCCCAACCCAGGCCGTCTGGACCGAGGCCGATGATACTAAAAACAACAGAGAGAACCATCGTAAAACCAACGGCAATAATACTGACGATAAACGGAGTTTTGGTGTCTTGTCTGGCATAAAAACCACGTGAGGCGATATGAAAAATGGACTGAGCAAAAATGGCAAGAACGAGAGAACCGAGAATGCTGGCGATGACTGGCTGGCCGCCGTTTTTAACAAAGCTAACAACATAGCCGCGGGCGAAATAGGCGATAACGGAAACCGGAAGAGAGATCCAAACAATCATACGGAGAGCACGACGGAAAACATCATCAAATTTAGTAGTGTCGCCACTATTAGTTTCCTCGGTAAGCTTTGGGAAGAATGCGGTTGAGATAGCAACACCAATTAGATTGACTGGCATCTGATGGAGACTGTTGGCCTGTTGAAAAGAACGCAGTGCGCCTTTACCCATGCGTGAAGAGAGGTTGGTAGCAAGAATGGAATAAACATAGTCGATTCCCTGGTCGAGCGAACGGGCGGGAAGAAGTTTTAAGACGGTTTTGAAGCCAAGGTTCTTCCAATAGATTTTGAATTGATAATCAAAACCGAGACCAAAGAGACCGATGAGGCTGATAAAAATTTGTAGAACGGCGCCAAAAACTACTCCAATGGCGACCCCCATAATGCCACCTTCAAAAAGTTGGAGGCCAAAAATATTAATGCCATTTGTGAAGACCGTAATGCCGATAAGAATACCGACATTATAGAGAGCTGGAGCAAGGGAGTAGAAGACGAAACGACCGACGGCCTGCTGGATGGAATTTAAAACGGTGGCGATACTAAAAAGAAATGGATTAATGGCGATAACGCGCATCATGTTGATGGCGAGAGTGGTACCGGATTCATCGAGACCTGGGCCGACGATATAGCGAACGAGTGGATCGGCGAAAATCATAATGAGAATACTGGAGATTAGGGTAACGATGGCCATGAGGTTGAGAATTGAAGAGCTGAGTTCCCAAGCGGATTTTTTGTTACCGGCAACCAGACGTTGGTTGAAGACCGGAATAAAACTGACGGCGAGCGCGCCAGAGGTTAATACGAAGAACATGAAATCCGGAATGGTGAAGGCAGCAGTATAGGCGTCAATGCCGGTTGGATAAGTATCAAGATAGTATGAGTTCAAGAGACGGTCGCGGAAGATACCGAGTAGGGCCGAGATGAGGGTGCTGAAGCTTAATAATATTGCGGCATATTTCACACTTAGCTTACTATTAGCCATAGCCACGACTGATCGAAACTGAAACTTCTTCATTATTTATTATTATACATGATAAAGCTTGAGCGGGGGATTTTAAAATTGCGGCGAATATTGTATAATATATGAGTGAGAATACAAAATCTTACTTTAGTTTATAAAATCGGGGATGAGATTCTTAAATCTGAAAATATGCAGCGTGAGAAACGCTTTATTCAGCATGCCAATGTTTCTACTTATGAACACTCTGTAAACGTGGCAAGAATGAGCCTAGTGGTTGCACAGATTTTGAGAGCCAAGGTTGACAAGGTATCCCTAATACGCGGCGCCTTGCTGCATGATTTTTTCTTATATGACTGGCATGACAAGACGGCAATGCCAAAAGCACATGCCTATTTACATCCGTTAATTGCTTATGACAATGCGAAAAAAGAATTTAAGCTGAACGCGATTGAAAAAAATATTATTCAGGCCCATATGTTCCCTATTAGTATTGTGATGCCAAAATATCGTGAGAGCTGGATTGTGGTGCTGGCTGACAAGGTTTGCGCGATACAAGAAGTCACCTCAAACCTGAAGGTGCGGGCTTCAGTATCAATTCTAAAGAGCGCGCAATTTTATCCTGTGATTATTTAACTTTTTAAGTCTTTTTAAATCTTTTTAAGTCCACAAAAAATACCCCAGGTGGGGTATTTTTATTGAAGTGCGGGGAGTTTTTATGATTATTTTAGGAGCGGACTAGCTAATCATGAAGCTTGGCGCGATCCGGGAGAGTGGCACCATCAAAGATGTCTTTTAGATCCTCTGCTTCAAGAGATTCTTTTTCGAGAAGCGCATTAGCAACACGGTCGAGAACTTTGCGATTAGCCTGAAGAACTAATTCCGCACGCTTGGCAGCCTCGGCAGTAAACTCGCCAATTTCTTCATCAATTAATTCAGCAGTTTTTTCCGAGTATGGCTTACCAGTGCTAATCGTATAATAGCCGGTCTCCTCAGCTGGGAAGACAAGATTCCTGGTTTTATTTCCCATACCTTCACGAGTGATCATCTCCTTACTGAGCTCAGCTACATGTTTTAAATCAGAGGAAGCACCAGTAGTGACATTGTCGGCTCCGAAGATGATTTTTTCTGCGATACGACCACCCATGGCACGAGCTAGAACATCTTTAAGTTCATAAATACTCTTATAGCTGCGGTCTTCAGGAGGGAGGAACCAAGTGACGCCACCGGTGTGACCACGAGGAATAATCGTAATCTTATGGACAGGGTCAGAATCTGGAAGGACGTGGCCGACCACGGCGTGACCAGCTTCGTGATAGGCGGTAATTTTGCGTTCCTGTTCGTTCATGACTTTTGATTTGCGCTCAGGTCCGATCGCAACGCGCTCAAAAGCCTCGGTAATGTCAGCACTAGTGATTTCCTTGTGGCCTTCCCTGGCAGCAGTAATAGCAGCTTCATTGGCAATATTAGCAAGGTCAGCACCAGAGGAACCAGCAGTTTTGGCTGCAAGAGCCTCAAGGTCAACAGATTTGTCAGTTGGCTTATTTTTGAAATGGACCTTAAGAATTTCGAGACGATCTTTGCGTTCTGGAAGTGTGACGTCAACATGACGATCAAAACGACCTGGACGAAGGAGTGCCTTGTCAAGCATATCAACTCGGTTGGTAGCGGCGATAACAATTACGCCGGATTCATTATCAAAACCATCCATCTCAACGAGGATCTGATTGAGAGTCTGTTCATCCTCACGGCCTGCACCACCTCTGGCATCACGCTTATGTGCAACGGCGTCAATCTCATCGATGAAAATAATGCTTGGGGAATTCTTTTTTGCCTTACTAAAGAGGTCGCGAACACGAGAAGCACCAACACCCACAAACATTTCAGCAAATTCAGAACCAGAAATACTAAAGAACGGAACATTAGCTTCACCAGCAACTGCACGAGCCATCAAAGTTTTACCAGTACCTGGATCACCGGCGAGAAGTACGCCACGTGGGATTTTTGCGCCAAGTTTTTCATATTTTTTAGGGTTTTTCAAGAAATCAACAACTTCGGCAAGGTCCTGCTTTGCAGCTTCATTACCAGCAACATCGGTGAAGAGAACGCGTTTTTTGTCTGGGCCATATAGTTTTGCACGTGCCTTACCAAAACCCATATTTTCCTTATTCATGCTTTGAGCTTGACCTAGGAGTCGGCTAAAGAAGAAGATGGCGACAATAATTGGAACAGCGATGGTCAGGATACTAATGAAAAGTTCAGAATAATTGATTGGCTCGACGTAATTAATAACTGGGTAGTGTTCCTGGCATTTTTTCAAATCTTCACCGGATTTATTGGCACAGTGGTTGATGAGTCCTTGTTCATAGAGAGTGCCGGATGCATCTTTTCTGGAAACCTCGGTTGGAATGTCTTTATCTTTGAGGGTAATCTCAAGTTCACTACCAGAGACGGTGATTTTCTTAATGTTGCCGTTTTCGTCATTGGCGCGAGCGATAACATCAGAGAGTGGGACTTCCTTAATCTTCAAATTGTGAGAGCTAAAAAGATTTAGACAGTAGACGATAAAAAGAATAGAAAGGATCGTAAAGAAAATAGAGCGGATGGTGTTTGACTTGGTAATTTTGCCCGAGCTGGTTTTTGATTTATTCCCTGTAGAATTTTGCGTATTCATTAAACTCCTTAAAATTGGTCTTGAAATAGAAATTACTATATCTTACAGTGCTCCAAGGATGACTTATGTAGCTATTAGTTCTGATTGCAGAGACTGTTAGTTTGGACTGCGCTTGGAGCTGACAAGTACAGATATAATTATATTAACATATCATTGCATTTTTGGGGTATGTGTGGTAAATTTAACAGTAGCGGGGCGTGGCACAGTTGGTAGCGCGCGGCGTTTGGGACGCTGAGGTCGCAAGTTCGAGTCTTGTCGCCCCGACCATTTTTAAAAAAGACCACTTGGTGGTCGTTTTTTATGTTAACTATAATTTGCGAACTTGCGGAACGTCCCAAGGGGTAAACGCAAGTTCGAGTCTTGTCGCCCCGACCAATCAAGGAGGAGAAATAAAGAAAAGTATGCTTTTCTTTATTGAACCGACGCAGATTGGAATGTTTTTTACAAAAGCAGAAAAACATACCATTTTAAAAAAGACCACCTGGTGGTCGTTTTTTATGTTAACTATAATTTGCGAACTTGCGGAACGTCCCAAGGGGTGGATTTATTTCATAGATGCTTTAGAATAGATTTATAGATAGCGAGTCATAAATGGATTTAGTAGAGAATATTCAATACAATATTGATAAGGCCATGATGGAGGATGGTGAATTTTATACAGCCGTGGTGACCTATTTGAATGGGACCAGAGATGACCGGTCCGCACAGACAGTTTTGTGGGGGCTAAGTCACTCCAGAGAGGTCGGGATATTTTTTGTAGGACTTGATTTTTCAGAGTTTAAATATGCGCTGGATAAAATGCAGATACCGGGTGGCGGGCATGAGAAATAAATCTGGCCATGAAAAATAGATCTTTGATATCCTGCTAACTATTTAATTTCTATAATTGCAAGAGTTTCCTGAGTTTTAAATTTTGCAACTTTTGCTGCATGTGACTTTAGCCATTCATCGGTGGCGCGAGCGGAGCCTGGGAGTTCTGGATTATTATAATCATGAACAATAATAATACTGCCTGGCTGCATTTTTGATTCGACGAGCGCGAGGCTAGTATTAATTGAGGTATAGAGATCACCATCGAGAAAGGCGAAGCTAATTTTGTCTGGTAGATCAGTTTCTGGATCTAGTTCTTCAAAGAAAGCTTTCTTAATTTTTGGTAGAGGAAGGTTTTGACGCTTAAACTTTTCGATAACCTCGCGCTTTGTAACAAAAAGTTCGCCAGATTTAAATTGATCACCGGCAGCCGAACTATCTTCCCTGGACTTTTCTGGAAGCCCCGCAAATGAATCATAGAGCCAGAGATTTTTGCTTGAACCGCCTGGAAGCTTGGTGAAATTTTGTAATGCTCGCTGGAAAACAATTGAAGTATCGCCTCTATAGCAGCCTAATTCAACTACATCGCCAGGGATGTTTGCAGATAAACTCTGTTTAAGGAGACTTAAGAGGATTTCTGTCTCTTTTGCGGAGACTTGCGAAACTTCATCCGATTTCTGTGGGGCATTTTTTGACATTTTTATTTCTTTCTCAGGAAGATGGCCGTAATAACACCAGCGACGGTGGCAGAGATAATATCACCCATGGTATCGTCGATACCCGGGGCGTTGAGTTCTTGCATGTGGCCGCCACAGAGTTTGTCATACGTAAATTCAAAGCATTCCCACATTGCGGCAGTAAAGGCAACAAAACAAATAATGAAGAGAAAGGCGAAGCCGGTGTGATAGACCTTTCGCTTAATAGTAGATTTTCCAGAGGAGCCAGTTTTTGCCTCTAAGGTTTTTCCGGAGTAATCGGTAGCTTCTTTTCCGTCATAGAAATTATCTAGAATTTCTTTTGCGCCAAAGGCAGCCACCACTCCACTAAGAGTGTGGACAATTTTATCATAACTTGGGGAGCCCATAATAATGATGGTCTTATACCAATCCAGATCAATGCCTAGTACCATGGCAATAATGAGGAATAGTCCATAGATGATCTGTAATCTTGTAGTAGTAGCAAAGCCTAGTTTTTTTAGCAGTTCTGGCGCATATGGCAGAATAATAGTAACTAGGTAGCTTGGGAATTTGTGCCAGGTGACTGGATCAATAAAATGAAGGACACTTAGGAGAATACCACTAAGACTAATGAGAAGCTTGAGTATCCAGTTGATACGTTCGTATTTTGTGAGATTAAAAAATCTTTTGAAAATTTTGTTCATAGATAATACCTTAAATCAATTAGATTAAATATATCATATTAGAGTTTTTATATCTGTATTATACCGCTACTTGAATCAAACAAAAATACCCCTTGCGGGGTATTTTTTTAAATTAGCATTTTAAGCTGTTTTAATTCTGGGGATGATCTGATTACTTATCAACCACTTCGCCTTCAACTGGTTCACCATCTGATGGATTTTTGGAAGCATCAGCCTCCGCTGATTTGTCGTTTGAAGCAGACTGATAAAGTTTTGCGCCGATTGGCATGACTTTGTTAGAAAGTTCCTTAGCGGCTGCTTCAAATTTTTCGGTATCCGCAGAGGTGTCCTTAAGGACCTCCTTAGCTTCCTCAACAGCCTTCTTGATAGTCTCTTTATCTTCGTCTGAGATCTTATCCTTGTATTCTTCAGGCATTTTTTCAGTCTGGTAGATTGTTTGCTCAAGTTTATTCTTGGCATCAATAGCTTCGCGCTTCTTCTTATCTTCGTCAGCGTGGAGTTCAGCATCTTTCTGAGCTTTTTCAATATCCTCTTTCGACATGTTGCCAGAGTTCTGAATAGTAATACTCTGCTCCTTGCCGGTACCTTTATCGCGAGCGGTAACATTAAGAATACCGTTAGCATCAATATTAAAGGTTACTTCGATTTGTGGAACGCCACGTGGAGCTGGAGCGATACCATCAAGGATAAAACGACCAAGTGATTTATTGTCAGCAGCCATCTCGCGTTCACCTTGGAGGACGTGAATCTCAACCTGTGGCTGGTTATCAGCAGCAGTTGAGAAGGTTTCTGATTTTGAAGTTGGAATAGTAGTGTTGCGCTCGATAAGCTTAGTTGAGACACCACCCATAGTTTCGATACCTAGAGAGAGTGGAGTAACATCAAGGAGAAGAACATCCTTAACATCGCCTTGCAAGACACCACCTTGAATAGCTGCACCAACAGCAACAACTTCATCTGGGTTCACACCCTGCATTGGTTCCTTACCAAAGATACTCTTAACTTTTTCTACAACAGCTGGCATACGGGTCATACCACCAACCATCACGACTTCGTTAATATCTGAAGTTTGAAGCTTTGCGTCTTTGAGGGCCTTCTCAACTGGTCCAGCAAGACGGTCTAGAAGTGGTGCAACCAACTCTTCCATCTTGGAGCGAGTGAGAGTATATTCAAAATGTTTTGGACCGTCAGCATCAGCGGAAAGGAATGGGAGGTTAATTTCAGTTTCTTTGGCTGATGACAACTCTTTCTTAGCTTTCTCAGCTTCATCCTTCACGCGCTGCATAGCGGCTGCATCGTTTTTAATATCGATACCAGACTCATCCTTGAAGCGATCACAGAGGAAGTTAACGATAATATTATCGAAGTCTTCACCACCAAGATGGGTATCACCATTGGTTGAAAGTACCTCAAAGACACCGTCACCTAATTCAAGAATGGAGACATCGAAAGTACCACCACCAAGGTCGAAGACTGCGATTTTCTCTTCATTTTTCTTCTCAAGACCGTAGGCCAAGGCAGCTGCAGTAGGCTCATTAATAATACGCTTTACTTCAAGGCCAGCAATTTTACCTGCATCTTTGGTTGCTTGGCGCTGGGAATCGTCAAAGTAGGCTGGGACGGTAATGATGGCTTCGGTAACTTTTTCACCTAAGAAAGCCTCAGCATCAGCTTTGATTTTAGAAAGAATCATAGCGGAGACTTCTTCTGGGGTATAAGTTTTGCCATCCATCTCAACAGCGACACCGTCACCTTTTTTAACAATCTTGTATGGCATAATATCAAGGTCGCGTTGAACTTCTTTGTCTTCGAACTTACGACCGATAAGACGCTTAATACCGTAAATTGTATTCTTTGGGTTGGTAACACGCTGACGCTGAGCGACTTTACCCACTAGGCGTTCACCTTTTTTAGTGACTGCTACTACTGATGGAGTAGTGCGGTCACCTTCAGCATTTGTAATAACTTCCGGTTTTCCAGCGACCATGTACGCGAACGCAGAGTTCGTAGTACCAAGGTCAATTCCAATAATTTTACTCATTAAATACTCCTTTTAAATTATTTAGCACTCTTCATGTTTTATTGCTAAGTTAATAAGAGTATAGCCCATTAGCACTCTCATGTCAAGACTGCTAATTAAGATTTTTGGAGATTTTTAACAGAGGTAAATCCTATTTATGGAGAAAAATCTTACGAATTATGACAAAGATTTCGTCCTTAAATTGGAAGATTGCAATGCCTAAACCTATAGCAGCAGAGCCAGCGACCGCGGTGGTACCATTAAATTCCTTTTTTGGTTGTTCTTTTGCGTCTCCAGTCTTTGGAACCTCAACAGGGTTACCAGCACCAGTATTTTGATGACTCTTACGACAACGGTTAGTTTCTGGGTGGCGCTCGTAGCCTTCTTTGCATGGCTTTTTCTCTTGTGCTTGCTCAACTTTTTTACAGCGATTAGTTTCTGGGTTTAGAGTTTTGCCTTCCGCGCAAGTCTTTGGAGTTACCGGACCTACAACCTTATGACAGCGGCCAGTTTCAGGATTTCGTGTTTGACCAGCCTTGCATGGTTTCTTTTCATTAGGTTCCGCCTTTTTATTACAACGGCCAGTAATCTTATTCATGAAGTAGCCATCCTTGCAGGTTTTTTGAGTTTTCACGATTTCCTTATTGCAACGATTAGTGACTTTATTAAGGAAATATCCAGGTAAACAAGTTTTTGGCTCCTTAGTTTTATTTGCTGTGTTTTCTTCAGGTTTTACATCATGATGATCCTGGGCCTGATTCTTTGTATCAGGTTTCTTGGTGCCGGATTTTTCCGAGCTAGGTTTTTTAGGCGTTGGATTTTTAGGCACAGGATTTTTGTTACAGCGGTTAGTTTTGACATTGAGAAAATATCCCTTGGGGCAGGTTTTTGGAGTTTGATCAGGAAATTTCCTACACCGCTTCGTTTCAGGGTTAAGATAATGACCCTTTGGGCAAGTTTTTTCTTCTTGAACAATGTTTTTACCTCTAGCATCAGAAGGCGGTTGCAGGGCAGAAACTGGCCGCATCACTGATTGAAGGAGAAGACTAGCACAAAGAAAGAAGACATATGTAAGATACCTAAACTTCAGTTTTTTACTTCTTTTACTTCTTGGTTGAACTTTTGGTTTTGAGAATTTACCGTCTAAATTTTCACAATCAGAAGAAGATTGTTTATTAAGATGGTTTTTGATTTTTCTGATACTGACTGGCAGTGCTCGCATAGTATTACCTCATTTAATTTCTAATGAGGCCAATGTACCCTTCTGATAGAATATTGGCAAGCATGAGCGTTTTGCTTTTATGCGCTACAGAGAAAAACCTGGTTTTTAAAAAATAACATGAGCAAGATATAATCTAGCATAAGCAAGATATGATATAATTTAGATATGGAAGGTCTTACTATATTCTCTGCGGTTGGAGTGATTATTTTAGCAGCATTGGCGCACGCTTCGTTACAGATGAATCTAGGGTCACTACTACTGCTTTATCACGAGAGTCTCGGGAAACATATTAAGAAAAGAACTAAGTTTTTAGTAACAAATTATATCTCTGGCGTGACGTTTTTGATTATTACAAGCCTGGCAGCAACCGCTTATTTTATTCATTTATTCTTTGGGGCTAACCTATCTGTAATTTGTTTAACAATTCTAACCTCTCTATTAGTTGCCTTAACGATCTGTATTTGGTTATTCTATTATCGAAGTGGCCGATCAACAGAGCTATGGCTACCAAAACCAATTGCTAGATATATCGCAAGGCGCGCAAAGCAAACAGATAGTAACATTGAGGCCTTTGCCTTGGGGCTGCTCGCGAGCTTTGCGGAAACACCTTTTGTGGTAGTGTTGATGCTGGTGAGTGCAGATAGCTTATTGAAATTACCTTTGCTGCTGCAGATAGGGATGTTTTTAGGCTATATATTTATCGCCATTTTACCTTTAGTAATTCTTCGAGTTGCAGTAAGACATGGCAAGACGGTAGTTGAAATCCAGAAATGGCGCCTGAAGAATAAAAACTTTCTCAAGATTCTTTCTGGTACTCTGTTTATTACACTGGCGATTTTTCTAATTGCTTTTAGGATTATACAAAAATGAGACAAGTCAAGAGGCCGAAGCAAATTGAGTTTTCAGAGGAGCAGTTGCGCGAAGATTTACGCAGAGAGGCCAGAGTTCTTAATATTCATCAGGGCGCAGCAGATTTAATTGCCGGAGAGGTGGCCACAAAATTAGAGAAGTGGCTAGAAGATAAGCCAACAATTACGCAATCTGATTTAGATCGAAGAATTGTGATGGAAGTAAAAAAATATAACAAGGACCTAGCCTTTATTTTAGGGGAGAGGAATAAACTAATATGAGAAAATATGACTATGATTTAATTGTGATTGGTGGCGGTGCGGCTGGTGTGGCGGGTGCCTTAATGGCGGCTTCACAAAAAAAGAAGGTTGCGATTATTGAGCGCGATTTGATCGGCGGACAAAATACGATTATTAGTTATACACAACAAGTGGCATCGAGGATTTCTCAGCTGCTATTTCGAGCCCGTGAGGGAGCTAGCTTTGGACTAAATTCAGACCATTTAAAGATCAACTTGCCGTCAATGTACTCTGAAATTCAGTCTAAAGCTGAGACTTATATCGAGTTGAAACGTGCTGAGCTGGAGGAGGCAAAGGTTGAGATTATTCGAAGTAATGCAAGATTTATCTCTCCAATTGAGGTAGCTATTGAAAATGGGACTATAACTTCACGTAAATTTTTAGTTGCAACTGGAACAAGCTTAAACACAGGTGAGATTACCGGTCTTGATGAAGTTGGGTTTTTGACACCTGGCGAAATTTATCTAGGCTTACCAAGGATTCCGAAGGTCGTGCTGGTGGTGGGGGCTGGCCAGAGTGGTATTGAGACAGCTGAGTTCTTAGCTAACATGGGAAGCTCGGTGATTTTGGTTGAGATGACAGAAAGAATTCTACCAAAGGAAGACCCTGAAGTAGCTAAGATTATCGAGGCAAAACTTGGAAAGAAGAAAAAGATTAAGATTTTAACAGAAACTAAGGTATTGGCACTTGAAAATGATGGGGTACAGACATTGCCAACCGGACGAAAGACTAAGGTCGTAAAGGCGATTCTCTCTCGTGGTGAACAGAGAAAGTCCGTACGAGTTGAGTGTGTTGTTTTGGCGACTGGACAGAAACCAGAGACTGAGCTTGGTCTTGAGAATGCGAATGTTAAATTCGATAAGTCTGGTATTGTTGTTTCAAATCAGATGCAAACTTCAAATAAAAACATCTTTGCAGCGGGCGGAGTAGCCTCGGTAAAAGAAGGTAAGAAAATTAGCGATAATCCGTTTAGTTCCTATGAAAAAGATAGTTATGAAGGAGCGATCGCTGCATCCGTGGCATTTAATGGACGTAGCAAGACTGTGGTTGAAAATAATGGTTTTGTACGGATGACTAATATTTATCCAAAAGTTGCCAGTGTTGGAATGACGGAGGATCAGTGTATTTTGGCGGGGGTAAAATACACGGCAGCAATATCAGGATTAACACAAAAAACTGCAATCTGGAGCCCAAATGCGGAGGATGGATTTGTAAAAATTCTCTGTAACCGTGAAAAGAAAATTCTTGGTGCGACAATTGTGGCACCGGATGCCGATATTTTGATGCAGGAGATTAGTCTGGCGATGAGAAATAAATTGTCAGTGGTAGATATTGCCGCCGCACCACATGTGGGGATGAGTCTCTCTGAGGCAATAAGGGTAACGGCAAGAAAATTATTGTAAGGGTTGACAGTTTTTTACTGGGTGTCTATAATAGTTACAGACATCGCGGGGTAGAGCAGCCTGGTAGCTCGTTTGGCTCATAACCAAAAGGTCGTTGGTTCAAATCCAACCCCCGCCACCAAATTAAAGATTATAGGTAATTATAGAGAACACGGCCGTGTTCCTTTTTTTATTATCTATAGTCTATTTTTATATATAGCAAAATCATGCCTTTTGACTAGTCGGCATGATCAGCATTTATAAATTTATTTGGTACTTTTATAGACGGCTATACCCAGAATCTTCCCTGAAGTTTGGACATGCATCTTTGGTCCCATCGGTGGAGGTCCAGCAATTGATGGTGGTATAAAAAGTCTTTCTGGTGGTGTTGTTTTTGTCGTCATTTAATTGAATGGCAAATTCAGGATATGGGAAATAGGTATCTACTAGCTCAACACGACTTTCGACGCGGCGATAAAGGTCGTTGGCGCGCCCGGTAGAATCTACCCTTGCCTGTACGCCGGTAAAATTAATGGACTCGCGCCTCGAGTTATAGAGTGAGATGGAGAAGTCGGTTTCTGGAGCACCGTATGGAAGACTAAGTAGGAGGAAGGTGGTGGCTGGGTTGCGATTTGTGGAGTTGCGGTAAGTGTTTGGAACTTCAAAAGTTACAGAACAGAAGAATGAGCCTTCATGACAATAGACTGGGAAGAGGTGATTACTGTTTTTGTCGAATGTATCGGAAACTTCATTAGCGGCAAATTCAGTCTTCCATTTATCACTATAAGTTGGCTTGAAGAACATCATGGCGCGATTAGTACTATTTTCACTACTGGCGATATTAAACTCACCTAGATTAAAATCACGATCCGACTGGAAGAAGGCAGCAGTGACGAGTGGAGGAGTCATGGAGTGCTGGCCGCTTGGTAAATTATAGTCGTCAATATCCCAAGCTAAATTACTACCACTGCGACGCTGAGCAGTATAGTTGGCATCGGAATACCATTTAATATTGATGTATTTAAGGTCTTGAATTTGGTCCGAGCGGAGCGGAACAATACGAGTCCTTGTATCCGAGCTTAAAGTCGAGCGGTAATCTGCAAGGTCTTCCTGAATAGTGACACAGGTATAAGCCTGTAGTTTTGAAGCAGCAGAGCCACCGTCTTGACTAGAGTCCTTAACTTCCTGGATGGTAACACCATGCTGGTCATCAGTGGTACGGCTAAGAACGTTTGAGACAGTACTACAATCCTGTTTTCTGACACCATCTTGCATGGCGGCAATGATTTTGCTGCAGCGAGTACCAGAGCCGATAGTTTGCCCTTTATTTAGGCAGTCATGATATTGCAATAGAGCAACCTTGGCATCTTCGACACCCGCTAGGGCGGAATCATAGGCAGATTTTGAAAGATTAGAGTTAGTGGTTTGATTGACCTCCGAGAGGATGAGACGAGTAAAGCCAAGGGTAATAACACTAAATAGAATAATCGTAAAGACGGTGACGATCATCGAAGTGGCACCCTTGCGGGTTTTAGTCTTTTTGTCGATCTGATTGCGTTGTTTTTGAAAAAATCGCATTATTCTCCCTTTCGATTTTGGCCAGTTGATCTTGCCGCGAAGTTAAATTTATTGATTGCACAGTAGGTAAAATCGGTAGATAGACCATCACTTGGTGGCGCCTTGCAGAATTCGCCGATGCCGGTAATATCGATGCTTCCCCGCTCGGTTCCAAGAACAAAGGTACCCGAGTAGAAGGAGTGTAATGTGACAGCGTGTTGTGTTGGCGGGAAAATAACAAAATCATAAAGCACAAGACGATCATCAGTCTTATCAAGCAGTTCTGTAATGATGGTGTCCTTCATGTAGTAGTTATTTTCGTTAGGTTTATATCCATAAGTAGCGGTTCCGTCAGTACGCATATAGGTGTGTTGGTAGCAGAGGTCACGGTTATTGTCTTCAACTTTTAGGAGCTTGAAGTCATTCTTATCAACCCTATCACCGTTAACAAAAGCATCGTAGTTGGCGCGACTACCAGAAAGAATCTCGTAATCATCATCATTTAGTGCATAGCCAGTGTTCCAGATATAACTATGTCGACCAGTACAGAAAACACCGTTTAATGGAACGTTGTGAAGTATGGCGCCGGTTGACTTGAGGCGGACGGAGCCATAGTTTTGCTGATAGGTATAGATTCTTGCATTGTCGTCTAGACATTTTTGCATCTGGGTCCGATCAGAAGCGTATTCAGCTCGACAAATATCAGCGAGAGAGCGAGTCGGGGCGGCGGCGATGGTGCGGGAAAAATCATCAACTAGAGATCGACCCGTTGAATTTATCGAGCGGATCACGAGACCCTTATGATAGGTGGTGGAAATATGAATAGTAATAATGGTAACTACAACCATGAGGGCGGAAATAAAGGCAAGCGCGAGAGATAACTCGATTAAAGTAAAACCGCGGCGAATGCTTGGGGATTGACTTGGAGATTGTTTTAGGGGTTGATCTGTGGATTGATGTATTTTTTGTGCTAATTTCATAATTAATCCTTTTTAACAAACTCCGGATTATATAACCTAATAATCGTACTGATTGTAGATGGACGATTGCGGCCAGGGCCATACCAACAGGTGCGGATGTGAAAATCGTAGTACTCGGGAGCCTCGGCATCGAGGGAGGAATCATTGTAATTTTCAGGATTATTAAGGCGAGTAACATCTCTTGTTCCAATAACCCAAATACCCTCTACTCGATAAGGTGTATTAAAAATCGGGGCGGTATATGCGCTTTCGCCATTATTTAACTCATTAAGATTGCCAGAACTGTCTACGCCAGTGGAATCACCAATACGTCCAGCGCTAGAAAAAACTAGGCGAGGATAGAGAGAAGCCTCTTGGAAGAGATTTGGGTTTTGTTTTGCGGAAATAATGGTTGTCTCAGGATTTTTAGGGTCAAGCTTTCTAGTATTAATTACAAATGCCTTGTCTGTGAAAATGTTGTGTACCTCACCTGTCGAATTATCAGTATCGTAATACTGCTTGCAGTCGTTATCGTTATATTTTGAGATACGGATTGGATTATTATTGAGACCGTTCTGGGCCATGGAGAGACTACTCCAGAGTTCACGATACTCCTGCCACTTTGTTGGATCAATAGTCTTATCCCGAACAAGTTCACGTTCTGATAAATAGGAGTTATGAATAAAACGGATAGCTTCAGCTTGAGAATCGATTTCATTTCTGGCCATAGAAATCTCCAGAGTACCCTGAATAAGAGAAAGATTACGATTCATTACGCCGATTGAAAGAATTGTGATAAATGAAAAAATCGAAAAACAGAAAACAACCTCAATGATTGTATCGCCGCGGCGGTTAGCATTTTTGTGGGTTGGTTTCCGAAAAAGATTCAACATAGACATAACCATTATACTATTCGCAAGGATTATCCGTTCCATCAATATTAACTAATTCGACGGCAGAAGAATTACTGCCATCTGCATGAATGCGGATTGGACGACGATTTTTAGGGGCGAGTGGAAGATCTTCAGAGGCAAGGCAGAAGGTTAAATCCTGGTTATTTTGCATTTTCGGATTTCTCAACTCCATCTGTAGAGGGTTGTTGCGAGATGGGCCAAAATCGCCGAGTGCGCCATAAAGCAACGCATCATTGGAGGCGGGACGATATTGTTCAAGTTTGGCAAAATCACAGGATTGACTAATCGTATTCTGGTTCATTTGCTTGATGAATTGCTGAACATCAAAAGTTTGATCACCTTGGTTGTAAAAATAAGTGTGAACAGTACCAGATAGAGGTGAACGAGCAATCATGATGGCGCCGCGAAATAGCTGATGATCATTTGGGCGCTCAATTGTGGTTTGCCACTGCGGAGTGTAAGAATCTGCTTGCCCAGCAAAGTTAACACTACAAGTATTGTTATTACTGCGAAGTGTGACAACATTGGCGGAAACTGCTTTTAGAGAATTAAGTGCATTATCACCGGCGGAATTTTCAACATTCATCTGCCCAGTGTAGACACGACCGATAATGTCATACATATGGACCTTAGTATTGGCGGCTCCAGTTTCGGCATCTTTTTCACCAAAAGTAATGAGTTTCCCATAGATAGCGCAACGGCTGCGACCTGGATAATTATCAGTGTCAGTATTGGTAGTAAGCTGGCCATTTTCATCCCAAAGAGAGTTAATCGTGCAGGTAAAGCCGCTATCTTCAGTGCCGAGCCTGGTGTTTTGAACGTTAATTGTAGCGGAATAGGCACTGCGCAAATAGTTCGCGAGGTCCGTATAAGCATCAACATAACGACGACGATAAATGTTGGTTGTGATCGTGCTCAAAATGGCCATAGCAAGAGCAGTTGAAATCGCGAGAACTAGTGTGACCTCAATGATGGTAAAACCACGACGGCGAGAAGGTTTTTGCATATTTTTATTATACATGAGCATTTTGAGATTGGCCAGAAACTATGATGATAGTTTTGTTTTTGATGAGTTCTTAATGAATTAACTGAGTGCCTCACCTTCCGGTAATGCGTTATACGCTTCGCGTGCAGATTGATATTCTGTATCATTACCGACGGCTTTGTATAGCTCCATGGCAACTGTATAGTAGACAGTTTTTTCACTGTTTAAGAGTTCATCAGGATTATATTGGTCAAGTTTTTTAATAGCGTCATTGTAGCGTTCACCTAAGACATAGGCTCTAATAAAATAAATATCAAAAAGTCTCTTTTGATCATCTGGAATATCAGCCTGTTCAACATTGGTTTTCATTTTTTCGAGCACCTTATCGGTGTCAAAATTACCCTCTTTATCAATAGCGCCGTCAACATAATTACCAATTACACTTCCAACGTAATTGATAGTCTTGATCGTACCGGCCTCTTTAACATTAAAATCTTTGACCATTTTCCGGAAATTCTTTTCTGATTCCTCATATTCTTTTTTTAGAGTATTGTATATATTGGAACCTTTTTCACACTGACAGTTGACAGAGATCGGATCATTGATATCGATGAGGGTTTTTTGTTCCTCGGCCGTAAGTGAACGTTTTGGGATTAGCTTAACAATTAAAACACCAACACCAAAAAGTGCAGCACCAGAAACAATAATAGTGACAACTACCGAAATCATAAAAAGAAGCGGGTTGGTTTTTCGCCAGGTTGCAAATTTTTCACGTCTTTCAGCGCGTTTTTTTGCTCTTTCCTCTTTTTTGGCTGCTTTTTGTTGACGTTTTTCTAGTAGCTCAGAAAGTTTTTCTTGTCGTTTTTTCTCTTTTTCGGTAAGAGTGAAAGGATCAGAAACGGATCCGGCAAGGGTTTGATTCGCGATATTGCTACTGTGAAATATATTTTTCTCAGAATCATCCATAATACTTATGATTATAGACGTGGGAAGTAAAAAAGACAAGAAAGGCCTTGTTGTGGATATAGACATTGAAAATAAAAAGAATAGGGTTGTTATTTACAATATATATATATATATATATATACTCAAGATAATAATAAACATATCGTAAGTGAGGTAACTATGTCTGAAAAACTAAAAAATATTAATAAGAATCCTAATCCAGACACGGCTCCTGATAGGGATCCTAATCCAAATATGAATTCTTCTGAAATAAATCAGCTTAATGCCTTGTCTGAAATGAGCGGTAAATTTAATGCAGATAAGGCAAAAACACTTATTGAAGAAAGTCTAAATAATAAAGAGGACCATACAAACGAGAATAAAGATACCGAAATTAAAGGTTTTGAATATTTAGCAGTACAACCAGAAAAACAAGAAGAGCTCACTCCGCGAGATGCTGCAAATGAATATTTGTCTATACTTGATGATCTTAGTAAGGATTTCTCAAATCCATATTATAGCGAACAAAGAAGTGGACAGCATCATTATGCGGTGAATATAACTACCGATCTAGGACGTAAATATAGCGACAACCCACATTACCGTTGGAGTGGCTATGTCGGCACGGAAGCTGGAGAAAAGGACGGAACAATGCTTCGCATTGCCAGTGCCGACAGTCTAATTGCATCTGAAATAGGTTGGAGAAAAGATGGAGAAAAGGCCGGTAGAGAATTAGAAAAAATTGATAGAGATCTCGCTGACCTAGATGATGAATATGAGAAAAAAAGCTTTTTAGGAAAATTCTTTGGTAAAAAAAGATACGAAAGTGCTAAAAAAGAACTTGAACAGTCAAAATCTGCAATAGAAAATCAATCCAGTTATAACAATAAACTTATAGCTAGAGAATTAGCAATATCATACGACGAAAGCGGCGGTACTGGTTCTCATCATGGCGAAAAATATGATGATTCACAAAATGAGGAATGGAATCGTCGATTCTTTGGTCTAGATAATCCGGAGCGTGCTAAAAAAATTGAACGTGCAATTGAACTTCGAAAACAATATGAATCAGAGTGGAATAAGAAGAACTAATCGGTGCGATTAGCCAAGAGAGATAAACAAGGGGTGAAATCACAAAAAACCGGCTGGATGCCGATTTAGGATCTGGTGGGGGCGGTTGGGCTCGAACCAACGACCAAGCGGTTATGAGCCGCCTGCTCTAACCCCTGAGCTACGCCCCCAGGTGTGTTTATTATTCTATCACAAAACTGCTATAATAGGGATATGGGTGCGCGTTCTAAAAAAGAGCAACTTCGAATAAGATTCAATCGCTTCCGTTTTTGGCTGAAGACGGACGTTTTGAATTTTAACAATATTTTGCTGCTTTCGATTCCCTTTTTGTTTATTATTCTACTAATCGCCTCTGTTGGAGCGATTGCAAAAAACTGGGATCTACAGAAACAGATGAACGCAAAACAGGCTGAAAAGAGCCTACTTGAACTAGATGTGAATAAAATTAAGCTGGAAAATCAATATTACGCTTCCGATGAGTATCAGGAACTGGAGGCAAGAAAACTCCTCGGAAAGAAACTGCCGGGAGAGGTGATGATTGATCTCCCAAATAACAGCGAAATTGCCAAAAATAAGCATCCAAAACCGACCTTAAATGAGCAAATCGAGGCGAGGAAGCCATCGAACTTTGAGCAATGGATGGAATTTTTGTTTGGGATGGAGAGATCCTAGCGGAGCCTTAGTCTAAAAGTTTGGAGATAACCTTAACCTTTACTTTTTGAGATAAACATGTTATAATATATGTACGATGTAGTGTAATTCCCTGTAAGAATGAGTGGCTACAGCGGATAAGCACCTTTCAAAAGGAGGAAAAAACAATGTTGAAAAAGAATACAATGTTTTTGATGGCTACCATGATGGTTATGATGCTGGCGATTCTGCCGACATCGAGTGCGTTTGCAGCAACCTGCAACTGCACTTGTCACTGCACCTGCAATTGCGGATGCAACAACTGCAGCAACTGCAAGTCGGGAAACTCTGGTAGCAATGCAACCACTGCTCAGGCTCAGCCCGCAACGAAGTCCGCGATGAGCGAGGAAGCGGTGAAGGCCGAAACCAAGCGCGTGACTGACAAGTACATGCAGGAGGATAACCGTAGACAGTATAACGGTTACCAGCTGCAGCTTGCGAACGCGTTTGAGGCTTCTGCAAAGAACTCTGGTTTTGATGTAAAGACCAGCAGTTGGGCAGAAATCGACGGCGCAGGCTACACGGTCGTGCAGCAGGAGTTCTCCAAGAACAACTGGACGCTGAAGCTTCAGTATCGCTTCGGCAGCTCCGGGTTCTTCGACGACTGCAGCCCGCTTTGGCTCTACCATAATGGCGTCCAGATTACCTCTGGAAAAGACTATTATGGTTGGGCATGGTCCTCGACTCAGACCGTCTATGAGCTTTTGGATATGATTTCCAAGCTTTGACTTCCAAGCTTTGAGACATGAAGGTCTTTCGTTCGGAGGCTGACCAAATTATGTAACTTATTAACCCTGTTTTTCCACTCTAAACTGGGGCTAGCTTTGCTAGCTCCTTTTTAATTAAAAAAATACCAGAGAGGTACCCTGGTATTTTTTGATCAACCTAATAACTGGCTAAATTATTTCTTTTTTGAAAGAGTAAGGAAACCGTTGCGTGGGTTTTCGTTGACGACGCGATCTTCAGGGAGATCAACTGGGGTACCCTTTGGATTGTTCTCAGTTTTGGTGAAGAAATAAATAGTCTGAGGCTTGCCACCGCGGAGGGTAACCTCAGATTTATGTAGATAATAGGTGATGCCTTTGCTGTTAGTGTGACTGTAGGCCATTTTTCCTCCTTTAATTGATATAGTCTTATCTTATGGTAGGGTGGGATTTCTGTCAAGGGGTTTTACAGAGATTTTATAGGGGTGAAAGTTCTTATGATTTGCTGAGTTATGAAGAGAATATTTTTAGCGGCCTATATAATCTGCATCTCTATACAGAAGCTAGTTTTATGTGGGATTTGTAGTTTTATTTAATAAAGAGGATGGCGATGCGGAGAACGATAAAAATGAGGAGACGAATGAGAATAATAATAATGAGAACAAGGCAGATGAGGAGGGCGAAACCGGCGAGGTCGGGCGCCCAGACTGGGGAGGAGAAGTCGTAGCGATAGAGGGAGGTAGAGGGGATATTGGCGGTAAGGGAGGTGGTGATTTGGTCGGTGGTTGGATAACTGTTGATGATGCCAGTCATACAGTTTAGGTAGCCAGGGCTATTCCAGGCCCAGCCGTTTGCGATGGCTTTTGGCTTACAAACTTCCATAGCTTTAGCAAAAACATTGCCATTTGGATTAGTATCACCGGTGTTTTTTAACTTATTTTCGGCTTCCGCGAGGGCAGCAGTGGCTTTACGATTATATTGGTTTTCAAGATAAAAAGGGCCGGTACCAAAGACAAGGGAATTGCGACCATTTTTCTCAATAAAATTGACAACAACATGGGATTCAGTGTATTTTTTGAGCTCAGTGAGGGTGGTTTTGAGATTATGATCGATTTCCTCTTGTGAAGTAATTTCCTTGCCGTCGGCAGTTTTTCCCTGATCAGCCTGGAGGACTTTTGTTTTTAGATCGTTCATTTTGAGATGATCAAAACGTAAAAAAGTGGCTGTTAAAAAGAAGAGCGGGATGAGGGCGAGAAAGAGTTGCCAGGTTTTGATTTGCTTAAAAAGCTGAGAGAGGCGCTGCTTCTCCTCCTGATGCTCTTTTTTCCCAAATACGCCACCCATAAACGTTTTAATTATAACATAAGTGGAAAGTGGCAGAGTGAGAAGATGGTTGGCAGACTACCTGCGGGCGCGGGAATTAGTCAGTGAGGAGGTCATGGCGGAACCAGGCGTCAGCGGGGCCAGCAGACATAAGAATAACTAGATAGTTTTCCTGGAGAAGAGTTCTTAGCTCGGTTTTGAGATCATTATCGAGATTGGCCGGTTTGGCGATCTGAGGATTCTCGAGAGTTACAATAAAGTCGGCTGGGGTATAAATTTTGAGGCTTGGATTTTCACGAGTCAGATAAGTTGGAAGCCAAAAAAGACGATCGGCGCCGAGAAAGGCATCTTGATAGAGATGAAAAACTTCGTGCTGACGGGTGTTCTGATGTGGCTGATAGACTACAATAACGCCAGATTTATTGAGGTTTTCTGCCTCTTCTTTGGCAATTTCGATGGTGGCCTTGATTTCTTCTGGGTGGTGCGCATAGTCGGTATAGAGCCCGTCAGCTAGTCGCTCAAAACGGCGACCAACGCCCGGGAATCGATTGAGGGTTTCGAGGATAAGGTCATCAGAAATATTTTGAGGATTATTTTCAGATGCATCATTAAGATCACAGAGAATTTGCTTGGCAGCGGCAAAGACAAGATTAGCGTCTTCACGACGAGCTTGACCAGCAAGAGTAAGTCTAGAATCTGGCGAACTTAGGATGAGAAGATCTTTATCGGCGATCTGAGAAAGGCCAGATGGAGCAGCGGATTGATTAGCAAAAATGAGAGACTTGCTCTGTTTTTCAAAGGTGAGGAAGGCTTCACGATAATCATGCTCAGTAGGATAAATATCGGGATGGTCAAAAGAAACGAAGGTGATAAGAGAGAGCCAAGGGTGATAGTGGAGAAAATTGCGATCATATTCGTCAGCTTCATAAATGAAATAGCGATCCTGAGGCTGGTAGGAGCCAGATGGGGCAAAATTCAAAGTGGAGCCCACAATATAGGCGGCTGGAAGCTGAAGATTCTTGGCTAGCCAAATTAACATGGCGGTAGTAGTGGTTTTTCCGTGAGTACCTGCGACGGCAACCATCTTAAGGCCAAGTGTTTCTACAAGATGAGCGGTCAATTCGTCACGTTTAGAAATTTTAAGCCCAAGAGATTTGGCGAGCTGTAATTCGGGATGATCTTCGGGGAGAGCGGAAGTATAAACAAACCAATCGAGATGATATTTTTCATGGATCTCTTGGAGATACTGCCCGTCTTGTGTGCCAACAGTGAAGGGAATTTGAGCCTGTTCGAGTTCCTGGGAAATTGCGCCGTGATGTTGATCGGACCCAAAAACCTGATAGCCAGCATTTTTTGCCATAAGAGCGAGCGGACCCATACCAGTACCAGAGATGCCAGAGATGTAGATATTCATAGGTATATTATATCCCAGTTTAGACAAGTTTCTTACGAAAGAAGTTTGTGTCGTAAATTGTGGCGCCGTGGTCATTATAGAATTTTTGGGCAGCTTCGCGGCCTTGACCACAAGTAAATTCGAGATTTTTGCAGCCTTTTTCCTTTGCCCATCTCTCATAAGCATCGAAGAGGAGATGGCCGACACCTTTACCACGAGCTGCCTGGTCAACTACAAAATCTTCGAGGTAGGCGTTTTTACCAATGCCAGCACCAAAAATAACAGAGACGGAAGCCATACCAAGGATTTGCGATGGCGAAAGTTCAAGTTGATCCTCTATTTTGTTTTCATTTTGGCTATTTTCTTCGTTTTTGGATTGTCCTTTCAAATTCGTTTCTTGATTATCGATTTCAACTGCGAGAAGGCAATCATGCCAAGGTGAGGCGATTAATTCATCAAACCAAGTCTTAGGAATAGGACCATTGTCGCGGCCACTACGTGAAAGTTGAACTAAGAGAGCACGAATTCGATCAGCGAGATCTTCAGAATATTTGGTAAGTTTGACAATTTTAATCATAATTTCCTCTTTTAAATTAAGTCTTCTAAGGATTTGAGCTGCTTGGCAATTTCATCGGCCTTAGCGCGAATCTTTTCAGGATCATCCCCCCAAATTGTGACGCGGACAAGTTCCTCTGTCCCACTGGCGCGAATATTGAGACTCCAGTTAAGTTTTTCAAGCTCCTTAGTTTGTTGACTGATAAATTCCTCTGCGACTTCTGCGCCAGTTCTAAAAGCTTGCTTGAGAGCATGACTAACTGGTTGATTTTTGATAGTCTGAGGAAGCTTTTTTAGCATAGAACAAATCGACTTTAAAGTAACATTGCCAGAATCGGTACTTGAGGTTGATTCGGATTTGACCCCCTCTTTTTCTTCGGCTTTAGCTTTCTGAATAGCTTCATAACCTAAAATGAGCTGATCTTCGCTTTGTTTTCTGGCGAGAGTTTCACTATAGATTTTAGTCATAACAAGAGCGGTAAGAATGCCATCACCCATAGATTCACCAGGGAGAATAATGTGACCACTCTGTTCGCCACCGAGCAGAATACCGTCTTCACGCATTTTGGCAGAAACATTTTGGTCGCCAACATCGGTCATGACAAGTTCGACGCCGGTTTCCTTGGACCAATTCAGGAGACCTTTATTTGCCATAATAGTTACGGCAACCTTAGGTAGACCAAGATAATTAGCGATGCAGGCCACCATGTCGTCACCATCAATAATAGTGCCGTCGGCATCAACCATCAAACAGCGATCACCATCACCATCAAAGGCAGCACCAAAATCCAACTGCTTTTCTTTGACTAATTGAATAAGTGATTCAAGGTGAGTACTGCCGCAGTTTTTATTTATATTTTCACCATAACTGGAGTCGTCATGAATAACTTCAACTTTGGCGCCAAAATATTCAAAAATCTCACGCGCAACAACACTTGTTGCGCCGTCTGCACAGTCGAGACCGATTTTTAGCTTAGAGAAATCTGGCTTTTGGCGATCAGAAATAGTAGTAGGGCCGATGTGCTCGAGATAATCCTTGAGATGATTAAGATAGCGAGACTTAGCATCAGCATGCAAATCTTCAGCAAACTCAACAACACCAACATCAAAGCCAGTCTCATTCTCCAAAGCATTTTCGATAGCGTTGACGCCGGCCTGACTGAGTTTGACACCAAAGGGGTATTTTTTAATTTCATGAGAGAGATCTTGTCCGCTTGAGGTGGTACCGGTACCCTTAAAACCAACACCTCCTGGCATGACTGCTTCAAGGCCACCAATCGAATCGCCACGCTCAAAAATCTTAATGCCATTGTCGGTCGCAGGATTATGAGAAGCAGTGACGTCAATAGCGAGATCATAGCCCATCTGATAAAAAGCGTAATTTATGGCTGGAGTAGGGAGGACGCCCACATTGCCATGATCGATGCCGACGGTTTCGAGGGCCTCTTCAAAGTTGCGTAAAATCCATTCAGTTGATTCTCTAGTGTCACCACCGAGGAGAACCTTCACTGGGCGCTCCATGCCGTCCGCGGTTTCACGAGCATTGCCGAGGTAGCGCACAATGCCAAGAGTGATAGCCTGAATAAAACCAGGGGTGAAGGCATCTGCTTTTTGACGAATACCATCGGTGCCGAAATATCTAATTTTGCCTTTCATAGACTCCTTTCTATAGAGAAAATAATAACACAGATTTGATGATTTTCATGATACTATAAAATTACATAAAGGAGAAAGAAATGTTATATATCGATACTGGATCATCAACTATCAAATTGTATAAAAAAACGCGTGGAACTATAAAACTCTTGGAAACCAAGAGTTTTGATTTTAAAAAAGACTTTAATCCAGATTTTGGACTTACCGAAAAAACCGAACAGGAATTGATTAAGTTTTTTCAAGAAATTAAAAAGACTCACCCAGGGGAGACAATAAAAGTTTTTGCTACTGCCCTATTTCGAAAAATGTCAAAAACAGCACTTACTGAGCTATCAGATAAGATTTTCCAAACAACTGGACTGTATTTTAATGTAATTAGCCAAGATCTTGAAGGATATTATCTAGAACAAGCACTTTCTGCAAAATGTACTTCTAATATGCCTATCCTTTTAATTAATATAGGTGGTGGGTCGACAGAATTAATTGTAATGAAAGATCACAAAAGTATTGAGAAAGTTTATCTGGATTTGGGGGTTAAGACCGTTTTCGAACATTTTCCATACATTAATGATACATATTCAAAACATTCATTAGATGATGTTACAGAATTTATCAGATCCAAGCTACCTTCAATTAACTCTAATCCGCAGTTAGCTATTTATAATGGTGGGGAGCTAACTTATATGCAATTAGCAAAGTATTCTCTACAAAAAAATAGCTTGTTTAATGACGAATATCATCCAAATATGATTAGCTTGTCTGATTTTAAGGCTAGAAATTGTGAAATTTTCCAGTCAGTTAAAATCAGTGAACTTGAAAGTTATATGCCGGATGATCCACTCTGGATGCATGGGGCGAGAGCTTGCTCTGCTATCGCTCAAGCAATCTGCGAGAAATTTCATGTAACAACAATCGTACCTTCCGATTCAAATACAATTCACGGAATGGCTAGACAAGAACTAAGAACTGTCGTCTTGTCTGGAAGTTTCAGAAAACATCTTGATTATATTTTGAGCATCAAAAATAAATTAATTGAAAAGAAAATAGAAATTCTAAGCCCACGTTTTGACACTCCAAAAAATCCAGGCGCAGAATTCGTAGTTTTTAATGGCGAAGAAAATATGTCTCCCCTCGAACTTGAGCGTTTCCATCTTAGAAAAATTGATGAGTGTGATGCACTTATAGTCTGTAACAAGGATGGTTATGTTGGTGCGTCTTCTTTGATTGAGATTGGATACGCCGTTGCACTCGGAAAGAGAATTATTTTTACCGAAAAACCAGAAGAATATATGTTAACGATACTGCCTTCTGAAGTTGGCTTAGATATATAACTAAAAAATAATTTAATATTAGTACTTAGATAAGTGCAAGTTCTGCTTCAATTACGGAGACAATATCAAGAACGGTACTGCCGCGAGACAAGTCAGAAACAGGGGCGTTGAAGCCTTGAAGAATTGGGCCGGCGGCAGTGAAGTTGCCAAATTGCTCCATAGCCTTATAAAGAATATTGCCAGAATTGAGATCTGGAACAATTAAGACATTGGCATAGCCAGCAACAGGAGAGTTTGGGGCTTTTTTCTCACCAACACGAGGATTGATCGCTGCGTCAAGCTGCATTTCTCCGTCAATGAGAATTTCAGGATGAGTTTCCCTAACCTTTTCCACGACAGCTTGTGAAAGTGAGATAGTTTCATCTCTGCCGCCAGAACCGAGAGTGGAGAAGCTCAGCATAGCAATACGGGGAGTGAGGAAATTATTTAATACGGAAGCAGTAGAATCGTGGTCTAGGTATTTAAAATACTTAGTGGCGGTCTCGTGAGTCTCTAGAGTAATATCAAAGAGTTGATCGAAACTAGGGTGTTTGCAAGCAGCGGCATCGCCAAGAATAAAGACAGATTGGCCGAGAGGAGTGGCTTTATTTTCTTTAGTAAAAATGAAGCTAGCGGAGAAAGTTGGTTTTTCGAGCTGGCGCGGGTTTTTGACGCCGATGATGTCGCGAGCGGCAAGGATGACATCGCGAGAGGTGTAATCAATACCAGCGATCATAGAGTCGGCAACACCAGCCTTAACGGCGGCACAGGCATGCTCGAGATTATCAGCGCCAATAGCTTCAAAATCAGGGAATTTCTGCTTGGCAAGTTTGATGGCCTCCTGGACATAGGGATGGTTAATTTCTGGAAAAACAATTCGTTTCATTTTTACTCCTCCTCAGGGTCTTTTAGTCTATTTTATGTAATTTTCTCTCTTTTGGGAAGAAAAAGTCACTTTATGCTAGAATGATGAAAAGTAAAGTAATTATAAGAACGCAAAAATGGAAATACAAACAGACGAGCTAGAGCGAATCATTAAATTTTATCGGATTAGTGATGATCTGGATTTTATTGGTTTTCGAACAGTAGATCCAGACACTTTTTGGTATGTTTTTCAGAGTAAAAATAATCCTCGTAGAAACTTTATTTTACACGCATCGGATTATATCTCTTGGTGTTGTGGAGAAGGGGAGCCACCAGAATTCCTTGAGGCTAATTATTTTACCGATTTTATTTGCTCCTTTCCTGTGAAAAGATGGCTAACTAGTCATGATGGTTTGAACTTAGACGATGAAACTGGCGACCGTGAAGGATATCTATACTGGGCGTCTACTGGCGACCGTTGCATGATGGCGGAAATAGAAGGTGAAATTCCCGAGATGGCAATTCGTACACTAAAAACAGAAATTCCCATTCATGACGAGCTGGAGATTGCGGCGTACGCAAGGCATTTTATTGGTAATGAAACTTTTTCAGAAATTCCACGACCATCAAGCCAGGACTCTAAATTTTTAGACAAAAATATTTGCAGAATAATCCGCACAAATATGCTGAAAATTGCGGAGAAAATAATTGCCGCGGGAGTAACCGGCGTAACGGAAGAGGACCTAGAGAACTGTAACTCTGAATCATTTAGATACACTAGACTATGGCCAATAGAGAAGAGGGAGTATAAACCTGATTGGGTAGTTGAAAAAGATACTTCCAAATCTATCTCGAAAATTAATGAAGTAAATTTTTTAGTTAGAATTAACAACCAAAGTTGGCTGGCGCTATGCGAAATAAGGGACTTTCCAAACTACTTTGATGAACGAAATATATTAATTACATTACTGAATAGATATATTCGTTTACATAGCGATAGACCTGGACCAAGATTTTTGCCAAAACAGACAGTTTTTTCTATACTCGAGAAATTTAAGATAAATTCCGCTGGCGAATTGAGATTTCAGACAATGATTGAGTGTGCAAAGGACTGCAAGTTATATGTTTTTGTTGATGATCTGGATACAAAATATGTCTTAATTTGTCGGGACGTCAGACTTGAAAATTTAGATCAAGAAAAAAGTTATCTAGCACAAGAGTCCAGGATGGAGATAGCAGATTTTTATAGATTAAAGGATGATTTTGAAGAATATTACTATACGTGCAATGAAAATGAAGTAGTAGATACTAAAAATATCGAAACCGCGGAGATGGAAGACATCCAGGAAGAGAGAAAATATTATTTTCTGGCAGGTAGGATTCAAGACTAAAAGTATAAAATAGGCAAAAGATAAATATGAAGGGCATTGGGGAGTCCTGAGAAAAAGCAGAGAGTGAGAGCAAAAGAGAGGATAAGGATGTGTCCGTAAATTGCCAATTTTTCATGCTTTTTATTATATTGTTTATAAATTAAAACCAATAAAACGGCGCTAAGTAGGAGCACTACGGCGCCAAAAATGCCTTGTTCATAGAGGATGGCGAGATATTCATTTTGAATGATTTCTTTAGGGCTGCCGAGTTCAGGAAATTCTTTATACAGTGTTGGACCGGCGGCACCAAGACCGACGCCATCGAATAGACGACTGAATGAAGTCTGCCAGGAGGAGAGGGCGAGGTGGTTAAGATTGAGGCGAATCTCTGTTGATTCTGCAATGTAGCCAGTGAATTGTGGGGTTTTTGGGACAGAGCTCGCCGGATTTCTTTTCGGATCTGACGAAAGTTGCTCATCTAGCTCAGGAGTTTTATGGATTCTATTATTTTCGCTATTTTTGTGGAATATCTTAGCAAGATCAATGCGACCAAGAGAGAGTTGATTAATAGAGGTAGAAATACCATCAAAGAAAGTATGGGTGGTTGGGCCAAGTTCAGTAAACACACCTTGGGCCGACAACGTGAAGAAAAGTGGTAGAAAAACGACAGCAGAGAAGAGGAGGGACTGACGAATAAGATCTTTTAATATACAAGATTTCTGTTTGAGGATTTCGACGATTTTATAAATGAATAAGATAAAAATACCAACCCAGAAAGAGAAAATGGCCCCACGAGAGAGAGTGAGATAAAGTGTGGCGATCAAAAATAGCGGGAGGCCATAACGAAGAATACGGCCAACTTTTGATGCGGGATATGGAAAGGGGTTGAGTTTTTGATCTTGCTTTTTTGATCCTTCGAAAAGATAGAAAAGACTGAGAAAGATTGGGGCGAGAAGGAGGTTGGCCATAAACTGCGGTTCAATAGCGAGACCGTTTGGATGAGGAAAACCAAAAACGGTTGAAGTGCAACCTTCACACAAAAAAGTCATTTCACGAGGAGCGCCAGCAATATCCAAAATTGACTGAAACCAACAAAAGACTGATATAGAAGCTCCAGCGATGAGAAGATTCTTTTTGATATTTTTCCCTATTTGGTCTTTATATTGTGAAATATTTTTAAGAATTGTCAATAGGGAAATATAGATACACCAGATGATACCGGAAGTGAGAATGGCGCGCGGGAAATTGGGTGAATCAATAGCATTAACAGTAGTATATAGCGGATATATAGGAGATAAAATCCGGATAAAGTGAGCACAAAGAATAGACAATTCACGGGAAGAGAGAGACTTATGAAGTTGCCTTATGGGTTGTTTGGGTTTAACAATTGCCCTAAGCGAATAAACATAAAACCGAAAAGCTCCGGGAAGTGAGAGGATGGCAAAAATCAGAAGCCAAAGGAGTGGTAGGGATAATTCAAAATTAGTGGTTGCGGTGGAGAGAATTGGGATGACGGGGTGATAAGAAAAAAACAAACAAAACGGCAGGCAGAGAAGCATAAATTGTTGGATCTTAGAAAGAGGTGACACAGGAGTTCCGATTGAGTCTGAACTGGTTTTAGTTACTGATTTTTTTGACATCAAGGTGGCCTTTCTTAATCAGATTGTTTTTTATTAAATAGGATACCTTCTTTTTTGAGGGTTTCCTTAATATAGTGTTCTAGCTGAGTTTTAAAGTGTTGGTTTGAAAATTTTTCAGCAGTCTCCGAAATTTCTTGAGGTGAAAGGAGGGAAGAGTGAGGTGTCTGATTTTTGGCGGTGGATTTTTCTTTATTTTTCTCTGTTCTATTTTCAGATTCTGAATAAATTTGATTGAACTTTTTTATAGATTTAGCCAGGGAATCGACGGATTGCTGTTCAAAGAAGAGGCCATTTTTTTCGCCCAAAACATAATCTTTGGCGCCACCTTGATTATAAGCAATAACCGGACAACCGGCAGCAAGGGCTTCAACTGGAGCGATTCCAAAAGGCTCTTCGGATGGAAAAATGAAGGCCTTGGCGTTTTTTAAATATTCTTTGAGTTCAGATTGTGGCATCACACTGTGGAGAGTGATCAATTTTGGATTTCGGTTTGCGAGACGTTCAAGATTTTTGTGTTCAGGACCGTCTCCAATCAGAATAAGTGGTTGATTTTCTTTGAGGCAGGCCAAAATTGCAAGATCGAGACGCTTCCAGCCGACTTGGCGAGAAAAGTTGATAAAATAGCCGCTCGAACAACCGCAAGGGTCAGAATTTAGATCTTGAGATTTTAGGGCTTGGGAGTTTTCCACAGTTTCGCATTGACGTGTATCCACTTTGATATTCTGATATATTTCTGTTTCTATTTGACTTATGTCTGATTTTATGTGGTGATACTTTTTTTGTTCAATTTGACTTTTGTTATTTTTAATGTTTTGATATAGTTTTTTATTTATTTGACTTTTTCTATTTTGATGTTGTTGTATTATTTGACAATTCCCTTGTGTGATGTTTTTATATTTTGCCACCTCTGAAAAAGTCTCTGTATTGACTGGCGGATAAATAACCTCTGCTTCCCTCTTATAAAATTTTTTAATTTCAGCCTTGGCGAATTCTGAGATAGTAATGTAATGATCTGGGCGGGCGGCTGCTTCTAAATCTTTTTTTCTTAATCTTGGTAGGAGTAGCTTGAAGATAGGGCGAATAAAAAAGTTGAGTGGACCAAAACCTGGATCCTTTTGATATTCTTCTGTTTTTCCCCAATAATATTGAGTAGGCACGTGACAATAGCAAAAATGCGCACCTGGCTTGGTTTTAACATACTTTGCGTCACAGCCAGAAACTGAGATAACAAGATCATATTCGGTAAGATCGAGATGTTTGAAATAGCTCTGACGAAGCGGAGCAATAAAACGGCGCAAGAAAGCCGGGAATAGATTTATCCAACCAGTTTTTACTTCTGCATCTTTGAACCAATCGATTCCCTTCGGGCGATACTGCGAGGTATAAATTGGAGCTGATGGAAAAAGATGGTGAATTTCACGGAGTACTTGCTCGGCCCCACCAACCACGGTCAACCAATCACAGACAAGAGCAACTTTGAGATCCTTGAGGGGCCTTGATGAGGTTTCGGCTTCTTGAGATCCTGATTTATCCTCGAGTGGTTTGGTTTGAGGTATTCTAGTCACTTACTTAGCACCTTTACGAATAAGTACGGCTTGGATGGTGCGTAGGAGAATTTGGAGATCAAAGAGGACGGACCAGTTCTGAATATAATAGAGGTCGAGAGCGCGACGCTCGTCAAAGCTAATCGAACGGCGACCAGAGACCTGAGCTAGGCCAGTGAGCCCGGATTTAACAGTCAGAAGCAGCGAACGATCGCCATAATTTCTAAGTTCACCAGGGACGAGAGCGCGAGGTCCGACGAGTGAGATATCACCCTTAATTACGTTAATAAGCTGCGGAAGTTCATCAAGTGAGGTGGCGCGGATGAATTTACCGATCTTAGTAATGCGAGGGTCATGTTCTAGAAAATCGCCGTTTTCGCGGTATTCCTGGCTAAGTTTTGCAGCATTTTTAAGCTTCCCTTCCCTTTCCATTTTGGCAAAAGCAGCCTCTGGACTCATGCCAGAATATTCAATTTTCATACTGCGGAACTTATGGATTTTAACCTTCTGATTGAACCGGCTAAGACGAATCTCAGAATAAATCGCACTAGCTTTTGGGGTAGAGATCTTAATAATCAACCAAATTATTAGCATAAGGGGCGAGGAGAGCAAGAGAAGGATGGTGCCAAGTATAAGATCCATAATTCGTTTAACAACTTTTGCGTTGCCCATAAGGGGAGTAGCTTTCACCATAATGACTGGAGTGCTGCCGATTAGCTCTAGTTCCCCCATTGAGGTTGAGAGAGTGGTTTCAGATGGAGTGAAATAATATTGCAGATGGTGATTGATGGATTGACGATAAACATATTCAACTTGTTTTTCGTCGGTCTGGAAGATTACATCAGCTTCACAGTTTTTTAAAGCTTCTTTGAGTGAAGTGTATTGGAGAGTACTACGAAATTCCTTAGGAATATATTGACTACCAGCTACGACGCCCACAACGCGATATCCCTCCTCTGGATAATCAGTCATTTGGTTAATTAAGTGCGTGGTGAGCTTGGAGTTGCCAACAATAATCGCTTTCATGGCGCCAATTCTCTGCTGCAAAATACAGCGACGGATGATTTTTAGAATAAAGCGCATGAGAGAGAGTGAAAAGAAACAGATGATCATGGCATAGAGAGCGATCAAGCGGACCGGAAAAAGATCGCCTTCAACGAAGAAATCGAAGGTAATAATAAACATAATACCAATCACGGAAGCCGTAAAAAGACGCGAGAGCTCTTGCCATCTTGAGCGACCGAGAAAGATTTTTTTGTTATAGAGACCGAGAACAGCCAAGATAACGAGCCAGGCCGGAACCATAAAAGCGACCGAAAGAGTGAAGCGGAGTGGATCGGAGACGAAATAATAAGGGCGGCTATCAAAATGGGTGCGGATTAAATAGGCAAACAGAAAGGAGGCAATAATTGCCAAAGAGTCGCCTAGCATAAGGCAGAAACGGAAAAAAACAACGCTAGAATCTTTTTTCATTTATAGATATTTTACTCTAGAACCGGTAAAAGGTACAGAAGTTTTACCGGTTATCCTAGAGTGATTTTGGATTATTCTACTGTAACAGATTTTGCGAGATTGCGCGGCTGATCAACGTTATTCCCCTTAGCAACAGCAACGTGATAAGCGAAGAGTTGATTTAAGAGATTAAAGAGAATCGGGGTGAGGATTTTGAAGTCTGTTTTAATCCTAACTATAGCATCAACTGGCAGGTCTACATCGGTATCAGTAAAGATAACCACGTGGCCACCACGAGCCAGAACCTCCTGGATACCTGAGATGGATTTTTCATAGAGGAAGCCAGATTGTAGCATGACAACCTCAAAGAAACGATCATCGATGAGGGCGATTGGTCCATGTTTCAGTTCCCCAGTTGGATAAGCATTGGCATCAATGTAAGAAATCTCTTTAAGCTTCAATGCACCTTCGAGAGCAATCGGGAAATTAGTATCACGACCGAGATAAATGGCGTGGTCGTAACTTGCAAACTTTTTAACTAATTGTTCAATCTCCTGATTTGAAGCTTTGAGAATCTTAGCAATTTCTTCCGGCAACTTAGCGAGTTCATCGATAACTGGGGTGAGCGCACGAGGACTGACGCCTTTAGCTTCAGCAATAGTCAGTCCAAACATAAGAAGGGCGGCTACCTGAGAAGTAAAGGCCTTGGTGCTAGCAACGGAAATTTCAGGACCAGCATGAACGTAGGTACCACCGTCAACTTCACGAGCGATAGTCGAACCGATGGCATTAACGATGCCAATGGTCTTGGTTCCCTGTGCTTTGATTGCACGAAGGCAGGCGAGAGTGTCGGCGGTCTCACCAGACTGAGAAATAATTAAGGCGACTGAATTTTCTGGGATATAAGCATGGCGGTAACGATATTCAGAGGCAATTACTGGGTCAATCGTGACGTCCGGCAAGAATTGCTCAAAGAGATAAGCGGCGGTCTTGGCAGCATAATAGGCAGTACCACAGCCGACCATAATGAGATGACGAATAGATTTTAACTCCTTAGCTGAGAGATTTGGCCCGCCAAGATGAACAGTGTGTTCTGCCTGATTAATACGACCGCGGAGGGTTTCCGTAAGGGAGTTTGGTTGTTCCATAATTTCTTTGAGAAGAAAATGATCATAGCCACCTTTTTGAATAGCAGAAAGATCTGTGAGAATTTCCTCGACTTTGGCAGAGACTGGCTTTAGATCGAGGGTTTTAACGTCGACACTATTTTTGGAAAGCACTGCAACTTCACCGTCATTGAGATAGATGGCTTTTTGTGTGTAGCCAACAAGAGCGGAGGCGTCAGAAGCAACGAGGGTTTCGGTCTCGCCGACGCCAATAACGAGCGGTGAGCCACAGCGAGCAACCACGAGATGGTCGGGATCAAGAACACTAAGCACAGCGATTCCAAAAGTCCCTTCGACGAGTTTGAGTGCCTGAGATACTGCATCCTCGAGGCTAGTTTTGCCGGATTGATAAAAACTATCAATAAGGGCAGCGAGAACCTCAGTGTCGGTATCTGATTTAAAGTCATAATCTTTAAGCTGCTCTTTGAGGGCTTTGTAATTTTCAATGATACCGTTGTGGACTAAGTAAATTGAGCCGGCCTGATGCGGATGAGCGTTACGCTCGGATGGATTACCATGAGTAGCCCAGCGGGTGTGGCCAATGCCGATGTGATCAGACGTGCGATGGTTTTTGATTTTTTCTTCAAGGCTTTTGATTTTGCCGACAGCACGAAGTAGGGTTGGGTGGTTTTCATGGTCTAAAGTAACGACACCAGCTGAATCATAACCACGATACTCGAGGCGTTTCAAACCTTGTAAGAGAAAATCCTGAGCATCTTTTTCACCGATATATCCAACAATTCCACACATAAATGTATCTCCTTAATATTTTTTTATTATAGCACTCTGAAATTATTAACAGCGCTATTCTTGGAATAATTTCCGATAATCAAATTTGGCAAGATTATCAGCAAGGTCATTATAACTCTTGCCAGATAAGAATCCGCCAGCTAAAAATTCCTCTTGAGTAACATCCGCGAGAGCTATCTCTGGCATTTTAAGGAGGATTTTTCGACTGAAGAAGTAAACTCAAAATCAATCATGACTAAACCTGCAAGTTTTTCCTGGAAGATATCAACTTCTGCTAGATGATTATTTATTTTAATTTTATAGCGGTCCTTGACGACTTTTTTCTGGCTACAGGTAGCCAGAGCTTCAAACTCTTCTTTGGTGAGTGGAATGGTTTGTTCGATCTGTTCGGAAGAATCACCTTGCTTAACTGGTGTCTTTTTAGTAATTTCATACTTTTCACCTTTTTGACGGAGTCTTAAATGAGCATGCTCCAACGTATCTGGAATATATAGATCTACAATACGAGTGGGCTGAATGTTTTGAATCTCATTCGGAATCTCCTTAGCTAAATATGTTAGTTCGAGCTCTAATTCTTGATTCATATACCTCTCCTAGTCTTTTATCAGTTTATTCGAGAGTTGCGGCAAGTTCAAGTGCGTTTTTGATGGCGACATCCATATCCCAGTAACGGTAGGCGCCGAGGCGGCCACCAAGGATAATGTTTGGATAGCGTTCCTTTAAGAGGTCCAGATATTTTTGATAGAGCGCCTCAGATTCAGTATTATTGACCGGGTAATAGGCTTCCTTCCCTACCTCATAATCGGCTGGGTATTCTTTACAGATGTAAGATTTCTTGGAAGTAAGAACCGCTGGCTGGTGGATTTGATAGTATTTATAGTCATGAGTCCTGGTGTATGGAATATCCTTATCAGCTTCATTAACGACGGCATGACCAAGATCCTGATCAGTCCACTCTGCTTCGAAACGAAGACTACGGTATGGCAAAACACCTAATTCATAATTTAAGAGCTCATCGATTGGGCCAGTATAGATGACCTTTACACCTTTGATTTCAGATTCAATATCTTTGAAGCTAGTATTCAGGCGAACTTCGATGTTGTCGGAATTAAGCATATTCTCTACGATTTTAGTGTAGCCAGCTTTTGGGATTCCCTGATGTTTGGCGGAAGCAAAATAGCGGTTATCATGATCAAAGCGGACCGGAATTCGCTTCAAGATTTCAGCGCTGAGGTTTTTGGCGTCAGTGCCCCACTGTTTTTCAGTATAGTTTTTAATAAAAGCTTGGTAGAGTTTTTCGCCAATGAGGGTAATTCCCTTTTCTTCGAAATTCTGAGGTTCCGTAATATGGTATTTTTCAATATCCTTTTTTATTTCTTCATCAATGAAAGCTTTGGCTTCTTCAGCAGTGAAGTTTTTATCATACAAGAGATTGATCGTGTCAAGATTGATTGGCATTGGATAAAGTTTACCGTCGTGACGAGTAGGTACGGTATGGGTGTAATCATTGAATTCGGTAAATTTGGTAATATAGTTCCAAACATCTTCGCTTTCAGTATGAAAAATGTGGGAACCATACTGATGAATTTCGATACCAGTCTCTTGATCAGTGTAGGAGTAGGCATTACCGGCAAGATGTGGTCGACGATCGATAACTAGGACCTTCTTTCCGGAAGCAGCAAGTCGCTCAGCAACAGTAGCGCCGAAGAATCCGGCACCGACAATGAGATAATCGTAATTCATATTATTCCTTTCTTTTTAAAACAGTTTTAGGTAAGCATCAGCAACGATTTCAGGATCACCTTCTTTAATGATTTTTCCCTGATCAATGAGGATGGCGCGATCACAGAACTTGCGAACATTTTCCATGGAATGGGTGACAAGAATGACGGTTTGGTTTTTATTAAGTGAGGCAAAATATTGATTACATTTCTCCTGGAAGGCGGCGTCACCGACGGCGAGAATTTCATCAAGAATCAGAATGTCACCACGAGCGCGAATCGCAATAGAAAAAGCGAGACGAACTTGCATACCTGATGAATAATTCTTAAGTTTCTGATCCATGAAGGGAGCGAGTTCAGCAAACTCTACAATGTCATCAAACATTTTATCCATTTCTTCATTGGAAAAACCAAGCATGGCACCATTCATGTAAACGTTTTCACGACCAGTCAGCTCTGGGTTAAAGCCAACACCAAGTTCGATAAATGGAACAAGAGAGCCGTTGATTGTGATATTACCAGAATCGGGAACATAGATTTGAGCGAGAATCTTGAGCAGAGTGGATTTGCCGGAGCCATTACGGCCAACGATACCCAAAAATTCACCTTTTTTAACATTAAAGCTAATATCTTTTAAAACTTCTTGTTTTGTATATCCCTTAATACCTTTGAGACGATTAAAGATGGCTTGTTTGAGACCCCAAGAACGCTCAGTGGGAAGCTTAAAGCTTTTTGATAAATGATCAACAATAATGATATCTTCGGCAGAATCTTTTTTCATGGAATTAGCTTTCTTCTGAGTCTTTTTGGTCGCTTCTGGATGAGTTTTTGATAGTTTTTTAAACATTAGGCTTCCTCCGCAAAGTATTTTGAACGTTTCCTAAAGTAGAGACCGCCGAGAGTGATAATAATAATTACAATGAGAATTGGCACAAAGTGAAGCAGCTGTTCAGGAAGATAATTCCAGGTGGTGATGGTTTGGTTGGTGATTAGAAAATAACGAACATCCTGGATGACTTGAGCGATTGGGTTTAAGAGAAAGATTTTTGCGGCGAGGGGGCTAGCGTCAGCAACCATAGTGATTGGATAAATGACTGGGACGGCATAGAAGAGGGCCTGCATAAAAACTTCCCAGATTGAGGAGATGTCACGATATTTAACATTGATGGCGCCAAGAAAGAATGAGATACCGAGAGAGAGCAGATAGAGCTCTAAAACAATGAATGGAACGATAAGCCAAGAGAGACTTGGGGTAACGCCGTTAATGATGGCAAAAATAATGACCACGCCGAGATTGATGAGAAAATTAATTAAGGCGGTAGTAGTGGCAGAGACAACGATAATCCATTTTGGAAAACTAATCTTACGAAGTAGGTCGCCACGAGCTACGATGGCCTGAATACCTTGGCTTGTACATTCGGAGAAGAAACTCCAGAGCACGGTACCAGCCAGTAAATAAACTGGATAATGTGGGATATCACTACCCATTTTAAGGATTTTAGCAAAGACGACATAGAGGATGGCAAAGAGCATCATTGGGCGCAGCACAGCCCACATATAGCCCAAGACGGATCCCTGATAGCGTAGTTTAAAATCGGTTTTAACTAACTCCTTCAAAAGAATGCGGTTTTTGCGACTACAGATGTTAGGGATTTTCATAGATTAAATTATACCATAGTGAAAAATATTTTTCTGATGTTACAATAAGCATATGAAGCAACCGTTAATTTCGATTATTATTCCTGTTTATAATACTGGTGACAAGGCCGTAAAACTTTTAAATCAGTTAGTGAAAGATGCTTATGAAAATTTAGAGATTATCTGTATTGATGACGGATCTCAGGATGATAGTTTCTTGCTCCTCAATGAATTTAAGAGGCAACAGAAACTTTTGGGAATGGGGCGGAAAATTGTACTGATTAAACAAGAGAACGCGGGGCCTGCAGCGGCAAGGAATCGTGGGCTAACTGAAGCACGTGGGGAGCTGATCGCGTTTATTGATTCAGATGATGCAGTATCAAAAAAATATTTGAGTGAGATGAGCAAACTATTACTTGAAGGCAAGGTAGCGGTGGCGACATCTGGATTTTTATACAAAAGGATTCACCAGAAAACCGAGAAACCGATGTTTACAAATGAAATTCCTGAACGGGGTGAAGAGGATTTTAAGGCCTATATTTTGAAGAATTTAGCGAGTGACGGCCGACTCTATGCCTCCGTAAATAAGATGTTTCGTGCGGAGATCATCAAAAAATACGAGCTGAAATTCCCTATTGGCTGGGACTTTGCAGAAGATACGAATTTCGTATTGCAATATTTAAAATGTGCCGAAAAAGAGGGGCTTGATAGACTGAAATTTTTGGCAAAGCCATATTATATCTATCACTATGGAACCGAGACTAGTACCGTGGCGAGCTCTTCCCTACCTTGGAGGAATTGGCAGAAAAGTTTTGATTATTTAAAGAAATGGGTAGGCAAAAATCCAACCAAGGAACAGAAAAAATGGCTGGGGCGAGTGATGTTGCGCTGGAAGATTTCACACGCGCTGGCGGTAGCGCGCAGCAACCAGAAATTAACGGAAAAATGGAAGTATTTGAATCCGTTATTATTGCCATTTGCGAGTGTGGCGGCTAGGATACGTAAATAAAGTATCGATTAGAAAGACTAAAAATATCGAACTCTAAGTTCGATATTTTTATTGTATATAGGAGTATTCTTATAAATTAATTCTGGTGATTAAGAAAATTAATCGTATCGCGCATGGCGTCTGCTACAGTGAGTTCAGTCTGCCAGTCAAGTTCGCGCTTGGCCTTCGCTGGATCGGCATAGATTTCAGCTAGGTCACCTGGACGACGGTCGGTAATGTGATGAGCAAGTGGTTTACCGCTAGCTTCTTCAAAGGCCTTGATAATTTCGAGGACTGAAGAGCCCTTGCCTGAGCCTAGATTATAAACCTTGGCGCCTGGAGTTTCGGTGGCTTTCAAAGCGGCGAGATGCCCCCTAGCAAGATCAACCACGTGAATGTAATCACGGATACAGGTACCATCCGGAGTATTATAATCATCACCATAGACCTGGAGTTCTTTGATTTTACCTTCGGCAACACGCATGACGACTGGCATAAGGTTGTTTGGGATACCATTTGGATCTTCACCAAGAAGTCCGGAAGCATGAGCACCGACTGGGTTGAAGTAGCGCAAAATCACGACAGAGAGTTCTGGGCGGGCAATAGCCTCAGCTTCAAGAATCTTTTCAATGACGTGTTTAGTTTCACCATAAGGGTTAGTGATACCAACGCCGGTAGTCATGGACTCATCGAGCTTGCCAGAATTGAGACTACCATAAACAGTAGCAGATGAGGAGAAAATAATTTTATTAACGTTGAATTCGGCCATACACTTCAAGAGATTGAGGGTGCCGGTGACATTGTTTTCATAATAGCGGAGTGGCTGTTCGATCGATTCAGCAACAGCTTTGAGTCCGGCAAAATGAATGACTGCATCAAACTGAGTGGCAGCAAAAAGTTCGCGCATTTTTTGATAATCAAGTAAATCAACTTGATGAAAAACTGGAGTCTGCCCAGTGAGCTGATTGATTTTTTCTAGGACAGTGATTTTACTATTAAATAAATTATCCAGGATTTCAACTTGGTGACCCTGTTTTTGTAATTCAACAACGGTATGAGAGCCGATATAGCCAGTACCGCCGGTGACGAGAATCTTCATATTATTAACTCCTATTTATAACCTTCCTTTATTATATACTCTTTAGGGTGATTTTTCGAAAAATCCAATAGAGAGCACTAAGAGGAGACGAGAGTAGTTTACTGTAGAGACGGAGTTTTTTTGTGAGATAGGGATTCTGGTGATTAGATTTTAAGGCTTGAAGGGCTTTTTTACGATATTCCTTAAAATAACTCTTTTCGATGTGGCCGGTTATGGAATTATCAATGAAGGCAAAATAGGCTAAGATTTTTGCAATATCACAGACGAGATCAAAATCTGGGGTATTGAGATATTTTCTTGCTTCTTCTGCCATTTGTTCTTTTGCCTGGAGACGTTTTAGAGTTTTTTCAGTCGAGGTAAAGTTTTTGGTAATATAAGAATTTTTTCGTTGATAAAAATATAATTCATCTTTTAAATACTGAATCTTCTTAGCTGCAGTAAAAAGTTTATAAGTCGTAAGATTGTCTTCATGAATCTGGCCGGCTGGATAGAGGATAGAATGATCGTCGAATAGAGATTTTCTGCAAAGTTTATTCCAGATTAAAATATCAAAGTCCTGTTGCTTTAAAAGAAAATTTTTGGTGGCTTCTGTGCCAGTAATAATTTGAGGATTTAATGGATGCGATATTTTATGATCTTGATAGATTTCTTGATAACCACAGACGGTAATGTCGATATTGGGATTTTGGAGGAGTGGAGTAATGAGTTTTTCAAGAAAATCAGGGGCAACATAATCGTCACTATCTACGAAACTTATAAACTGACCACGAGATAATTTGAGGCCCTGATTTCTGGCGACAGAGATACCGGAATTAGGCTGGCTGTGGACTCGAACATGGGGGTTAGTCTTGTAGGTTTCGAGGAGTTTTGTGGTTTGATCGGTGGAACCATCATCAACGACAATGACTTCAAAATCCTGAAAAGTCTGCGCCAGGAGTGAGTCGATGCAGTTTGCTAGATATTTTTCGTTATTATAGGTTGGGACGATAATGGAGACGAGTGGTGGGTTTGTCATTTTATTTTCCTAATCTTTTCTGGTTTTAGTTTTTTCATTAACACCATAGTAAAGTGGAATTAAGCTATCTTTCACGATTTTTTCAAAATTAAATTCCGTTATATAAGTTTTTCTTGCAGATTTTGCTAACTGACTGCGGAGGTTTTCATCTTCAAGAAGTGTTATGATGGATGATTTTAATTTAGTAATATTTTTTGGTGGTACAAGTAGACCATTTTGATTATTTTTAATAATTTCTAAATTGCCGTCGACGTTTGTCGTAATGATAGCTCGTTCAAGCATACAGGCTTCCAGAAGAGCTAAACTAAGTCCTTCTTTGTAAGATGGCAAGACGAAAATTGCCGAACTTAGGATCGCCTGACGTGGATTATCGGTGTAGCCATGCCAGACTATATTTGCTTGCGGGTATTTTTTTTGCAGAGTGGATTCTATTTCGCCGTATCCATAAAGATGAAGTTTAGAATCGTGATATTTGTTAGGAAGCGTAGTAAAAGCTTCCAATAATTCGTTAATCCCCTTTTCATTACAGAGTCGGCCTAGAAAAGTGAGATCACGATTTTTAGTGTTAATAATTTTTGCATCTTCGCCAAAAGAATCTACCACACCATTTAAGACCACTTGGAAGTTTGGCAATTGCTTTGGTTTAAGAATTTCGGAAACTGCTCGATATTCATATTGGCTAACCGTAGTAATGGCGGAAGTGAAGTAACTGAGCTTATAGATAATTTTTCCAATTATATTTTTATATTTTTGGTTAATATTCTGAAAAATAAAAGCACGAAAATCCGCATGATCGGTCCAGATTACGTGACGATGAGAAAGTTTGGCGGCGAGAGTGCCAGCAAGCAAATCGTCGCGCGACTGGAGGTGTAGACAATTGATTTTTTCTGTATGAAGCTTAACAACATACCAAAAGGTCAGAAAAATTTGCCAAAGAAAATAAACTGGTAGGAGAAAGTTTGAGAGACCACTCCAGTTTTGTTTTCTGCAGTATGGAGCGTGAATAACTCGAATACTTGCAGCTTTAGCTTCTTGCTGAAGTTTGATTGATGACGTAATAATAATTGGATTAAGCTGATTCTTTTTTAGCAGCTTCGCAAGCTCTAGTTGATATTTCTCTGCGCCGCCAAAGTCTTTTGGATGAACATTACGCACAAGCCCAATTGTAGGTAAAGAGACAGTCTGGTGAGATATTCTTGACTCAGTTAATATATTTTTTTGCGAGGCGGCTCGGCGATTCATGTTAACTCTACTATTTAGACCTAAGTTTTTCAGTTAGCCTATCAGCCAATTCCATACAATCTTCCATTGAATTATAGGTCCAGCGACCATAACGACCCAGGTTATAAATATGATCGTTCTCAAAGTTTTCTAATTGCTTCTGAACGGCATGGTTGGTTTTTTCAGCAATATGAACATAGGCTGGATCCATTATTAAAATATTTGAATCAACGAGAGTCATAGATGGGTCGATAATACCAACTTCGGTCAAACCTGCAATAGCTTTTTCGAGCTCTTTTTCAATATCATAAGTACCAGTTTTAGAAAAACCGATTTCGACATAAATACTTAAGTTTTTTTGCCTTAAGATATTATTATAGAAACCGACACGATAAAAATTGAGGTTTTTATCTGGAAAGTAAACCCAATGCTCTTCGGTAAATTTTGGAGATGGCTTATCAAAACCAAGATTTAGAACTAGAACCTTATTGTAAGACAATTGATCAGAGAGTTCGGTTGTAGATTCTTGGTTTAGGAGCTTAAGTAGCTGATTAAACGGCATTGTGTTGATTAAATTATTATAGCCAATAGTCTTACCATCACTAGTTTTTACTTCTTTTTTGACTGGATCTATAGATACTGCGGACGTATTAAAGAGTACTTTATTTTCATCTATTTTTGCAAATAATTTATCAATAAAATAGCCAGTTCCTTTTTTTAGATACATGAAAGTATCATTATATGAAGAATTTTGTGATTCCTTCATATTTCGAATGATGGCATCTTTATCGGCATATGGGAAAAAGCGACCCATGGCGTCCTTATCGAGATTATGTAGGTCAGTGGCGTAAAGTTTTTCGTTATATGGTCTTAAAAACTTTTCGGTGATAGATTTGCCAAACTTGGCATATAGCATTTCAAGAAAATCTGTTTGCTTTATATTTTCATCTTTAGTAAAGAGGTCATAAAGGCAGCTAATAAAATCATCCTGCGGGAGCTGGTGGATATTCATCTGAAATGGATAGTCAATTTTACGCCCCTTGAAATAAATTTTGGTATTTTTTACCTGGTGAATAATTTGTTCTGGCTCAACTAAGCTTTCGAATAGTTTTTTGTATTTTTCGGTTTTAAAATGATAGAAATGACCGGCGTAATCCCAAACATAATTGGGGTTCTTGATCGTGCGACAATATCCACCTGGAGTAGAGTCTTTCTCTAAGATTAAATAATTGTCGCTGTTTAGGAAATAGGCGAAGGAAATTCCAGAAAGGCCGGCGCCAAGGATTAAATTATCAACATGTAATCTATCGTTCATGTATATATACTACCACAGAAAACTCCTTAACTTTGCGAATTCTGGCGGAAGAGTCTATCAAATAGACGATTGAATCTAGTGGTAAAACCTCTGGTTAAGCGATGCAAGCGAATTTGTTTACCGACGATTTTTGGATGATTATAAAACTCTGGATAGTTTTTGAATTTCTTATCAAAGGATAGAAAATATTTACTTTCCTTGAAGAAATAAAGCGATACATAATATTGACTATCACAAAGCGGTACAATAATACGATTGATGAGATATTGCTTCTTCCCTTCAGAAAGCTGACCTTTAAGTTTTTCATACTCATCAAGAAGCCTTAAGCAAACCTTTTCGTGATGTAGAATATTACGAGTTCTCGACTCAACAGACATAGATTGACCGGCACGACCGAGATAGTAACTATAGATAGTTAGCGGGTAGTAAGTGACCGTCTTTGCGTTTGCATAAATGATAAAGTTATATTCCATGTCAACATAGAAACAGTTTTCATCAATTTTAAAGTTAGCGTCTTTGAGAATCTGTGTTTTACAAGTTGTAGTTGGGAGGAGTGGACCCCACTCGCTGAAACCATAGCCAGCATACTGCATAAAATCAAGATCATATTTTACGCCTGGCTCCATAAACTTATAGTATTTAACAGCACGCTTAACACCGTCAATAGCGAGATCTTCATAAAAATCTGTGAGCACGATATCGCTATCTTCCTTTTCGAGTAGGTTGATGAGCTCAACGAGATTCTTTGTATCAAAACAATCATCACCGTCCATGAGTTTAAAATATTTGCCAGTCGCAACTGCGATTGCGGCATTAATAGTTGAACCGTGACCACCATTTTCTTTGTCAATTAACTTAACGATGGAGCCATTACTGGTTTTTGTGAGCTTCTCAAGCTTCTTACCAATTTCAGCAGTTTTATCTTTTGAGCCATCATTGACAATAAGAATTTCCAGTTGATCGGCTTTGTCGTGGCAAATTAAGGAGTAAACACTGTTTTTTAGATATTTTTCAACATTATAAGATGGGATCGCGATGGTTAGGATCGGTTCTTTTTTCTTCGTAAACTTAGGTACTAGATCAACCTTTTCCGGTTTAGCTTTAATTAGTTCAATGTCTTTATCAAAACTATATTTAGAACTGCATGAATTAAGAACTGATTCGTGCATTTTTTTACTAAGTTTTAGGAAGCGATTCTCATCATTAATTAGCCCATCGATTATTTGAACATAAGAATCAATATCTTCGGTTTGGCAGTAGGTACCAAGTTTTTGGTCGATACATTCCTTGGTGCCAATTTGTCCATCAGAAGTAACCACAACGGCACCAGTCATCGCTGCCTCACAGGCTGAAACGCCTTGCGTATCATAACGAGTTGGGAATAAGGCAATGCCATGTTCACGATACATATCGGCCATTTCATGGTGTGTTAAAAAATGTTGGTGAATATGGACATTTTCGAATTCCCTTAGTGGGGCGACAAGCTGATCATGCAAATCGCCATCACCGTAGATATCAAAACTTAGTTCACTAAAATATGGTTTTTTACTAAGCGCCAAGATAATACGAACAGAAAGGTCGATTGAGTAGGTACTGAGATTATTAAAAGTGCGGATCACGCAGATTTTTTTACGATCTTCAGGTGAACGTTCTTTAAAATAGAATTCTTTTTCATCCACTGGTGATGGGATAATTGAGACATTTTGATATTTAATACCGGTAAGTTTCTGACTGTTTTTCAGAGCATATTCTGTATTGAATACCCAGTGAATATTTTTGCGTTGGTTGAAGCGCTCAATAATACCATCCTTGATCTTAAATTCATCATAGCGTGCTTGGTCTAAATAAGTCTTTTTCGGCTCAAAATATGGCCTAGTAATAGTTGGGTAATCCCAATACATAGTATCGACACCATGAGAATAAATATAGACGGTGGAATTAGAGATATCAACAGCTTCTAGGACCTGAGCATATGGCGCAAGAAAGAAATGCACAAGAATCTTCTGATAAGAATGATTCTGGAGGAGGATTCTGAGGTCGTTAAAACCAATACAATTAACATTAACACCTTCAAATTCATAGTAGGCGCTTTTATGGACATAAAGCTCATTTACGACAGCAACGTCAACTTCGAGACCAAGTTCTTTATAGGCTTTCATTCTGGTGTGGACAAATCCAAAAGCATATTCATTACCAACGCTTGGGTATCCCGGTGCGATAAGTAGGATTTTTCCATTAAATTTTTTCTCAGAGATCTTCTCGACTTTTTCATCAGAGAGATTCTTGAAGGTATTTTCAAATTTTATACTGGTGTGCGGAGGAAGAGTAACGGAAACAAAATAAATCGTTGAAAAGAGATCTTTATAATAAACCTCTGAGTTTGGTTCAAAAACTCCAAGCACATTGCCGCGACGAGTAGTTAAGCCAAAGCTACATTTATTGCCGGATAGGAAGGTAGTTTTATTCTTAACGTAGAGGCGACGACAGGCAAGAACCCTAACACGCTTCAAAATAATAAATGTCTTTTTGTGCTCTGTATTATTACTAAGAATACCGTTGGAATTAAAAATATATTTTACTGCAAAGAGTTTCTGCAACTTCTTTAGAATTGACCTTATCGACATATAGGCTAGTATAGCATAGATTGTGATAGAATAGAGACATGTATATCGGGTCGGCTTTAAATTTTTTGTATCGAATTTTTTTATTTTTTAACAGCTATGTCTCAGGATATTTAATTCTATTTCTATTATTCTTTTTAGTTTTTCTTAGAAAAAATACATCAAAGAAAAATCGTAAGGACGCACTAGATAAAAGCTGTGTCAAAAAGAGTAACGAGCCTGATAATTTTACCAATGATCGGAAGCTAAAGAAAAAGTGGACAATTATTTTATGTTTTATGATTGCGCTAATAATTGCTCTGACTTTTAGCCTCTGTCCGATTAATGGCCAAAGTGCGGGGATTGATTCATCAGTGTTTTTATATATTGGAAAACAAATGCAGCATGGGGCGGTTCCCTACCGAGATTTGTTTGACCATAAAGGGCCATTACTATTCTTTATCCAATATTTTGGACTGCTTTTGTCTGGTGAAAAATTCTTTGGCGTTTGGATAATAGAACTAGCCTGTCTCACAGTGGCGATATATTTTACTTATCGGGCGATAGAATTAATTAATAATAAAAATATTGTGATTAATTTCTTAACAGTTCTACTGAGTTTCCTGGTGATTGGAGTGCAGCTATTCGAAGGTGGAAATCTAACTGAGGAATATGCATTACCTGCAATCGCCTTTTTTGGGTATGTTTTTCTAAAATTTTTAAAGACCGGCAAATGTACAAAATGGGAGACTTTTGGCGCGGGGTTCGCATTTATGGCGGTCTGCTTAATTCGAATTAATATGACCGGTTTTTGGATTATGGGTCTTCCAATAATTGCAGGTATTTTAATTTATAAAAAACACTTCAAACAACTATTTTCCTATCTTCTTTGGTTTAGTTTGGGGGCATTAGTAATCTTTCTTCCATGCTTAGTTTATCTCTTATTGACTAATAGCTTTATGGATATGCTGAAATATTATTTTATCTTTAATTTTGAATATGCAAAGAATTATGATAACGGAGGACTTTTGTCGATTAACCAATTTAAGAGTATTTTATTCTTTATTGAATTAATTTGGCCAGTAAGTCTTGCAGTGATAATTTTTACGTTTGGATGGCTAAGGAAAATCTTTAATAAAGTGCTGAAAAAACAACACATACAACTTGATCAGACAGGCGCAATGAGGTTGGTTTGTTTATTGATTTTTTGCTTTGCTTTTCTTCTTGCAACTATGAGTGCGAAAAATTTCCTACATTACATTATTGTATTAATTCCCTTCTTTGCAATTTTCTTACAATATTTATTAATTCAGATCAATCAATGTTTAGAGAGAATTTTAGGATGGCAAATTCCAAAAGACCCTGAGCTTGATTATTCACCGCGTGGAATAAGTATATTGTTTAGTCTTTTCTTGTTAATAACAGCAAATCTATATATTCTACCAAATACTCTTGTAGAGATGCCACCAGATGCAGCAACAGATTATTTACGAAAATATACTAACCCAAAGGATAATGTATTAATTCTAGGTAATGCTTGTTATGGTTATCTAAATAGTGGCAGGGTGTATTCTGGGAAATATTTTTATCAGACACCGCCAATTAATGTAAGTGAACACACTTGGGAAGAGTTTATGGAAGACTTTAAGAAAAATAATCCGGAAGTGATTTTAATTCCTTATGATAAATATAATGATACGACTAGAATCGCAAGTTACCTGGACACAGAGACCGCTCATGGAAACTACCACAAGGAAGTATTGGGCCCAACAGAGACACCCCTTAAGGTTTACCGACGTAAATAATTTCTGAAATACCCATAAAAAATAAAAGCTAGACTACACTAGCTTTTATTTTATCGATAAATTATGCGGCAGATTTTTAATCTTCAAGCGATTTGAGATTGCGGTTAATTTCTCTGAAGTCTTTGAGTGCCTGTTTCCCGATTTTAATAATCTTCTTGAAATTAATTGAGTTAACTCCACCTTGGCGTGGACGGAAAGTGATTTTCATATATTTAACCCTTTGGGTTTTACGTTTGGCGTAAATAACCTGAAGAATTACGTTTGAAAGATTAAAATTGTCTGGGATATATTTAATATTTTCACGAAGTCCTTCGGCCTTCATTAGACGGTATGGTGTATTGGCGTCAATGACCCAGACTCCAAAACACATTTTAATAACACGGCGCAATGTGCGTGTAACAAAGACACGAGAGAGACCATCTTTTCGCTCAGAACGGTGACCAATGATACAGTCATAATTTTCACGAAGTTTCCAAAAATCATCAAACTCTGATGGAAGTGTTTGACCGTCAGAGTCAGTCTGAAAAATATAGTCAGCACCATGATCCAAGGCGTATTTATAGCCAAAAAGTACAGTACCACCGTGACCACTATTCTTTTTATCGATTGCCTCAAGACGTGGGTAGTCTTTTTCAAGTTTCTTCAGGATTTTGTAGGTATTGTCCTTACTTCCATCATTAATAATGATGAGCTTTGACTTGTCACTACCGTATTTTTCGACAATTGGATGCCAGTCTTTGACGACATCTTCGATATTATCCTGTTCATTATATGCTGGGATTACAATATATAAAGTATCCCCACTCTTCTTTTCTGAAGCAGTCATAGTTCCTCGCTTTTAACTATATATTTATATTACCATCTATTATATAATAGATTCAGTGTAATGCGAGGTAAATTTTTATGGTTAAAAGAAGTTTTTCTTTTCGACTGGATTGGCTGAAGACTGCGGCGCTGCTTTATCTTTATATTCCAATCTTTATTTTTTTATTAACATGGGTAAATCTATTCTTTGCTCTACCAATCGGGGTCTTGGGACTGGTGATGCTGTTTTTACTTTGTCAAAAGAATCCAGATGAAGAAAAGCAGAAGAGGATTCTAACTAAGCAATTCCTAGTAATGGCTGTACTTACTTTTATCTTTATTGGTATTTGGTGTTCTCTATCCGGATTGGGTGGCTTTACTGAGCAGACTGGGGACTGGAAAAAACATAATGTCTTACTCCGTGATTTAATTGATAAACCATGGCCGGTTCGTTATGATTTTAACGGCGAAGGAGTGATGTCATACTATATAGCCGGATACCTAATCCCAGCAATTGTAGGTAAAATTTTAAATTTTAACTACGCACAAATTGCAATGCTAATATGGGCGGTTATTGGAATATTCATTGCCTGTCTATACCTATACCGTATTTTTGGAAAGAATAAACCTTTCAATCTTCTGGTCTCAGCTCTAGTGATCTTTGCCTTTTCAACCTTTATTATTCCGTTGGCTGGAATCTATATGCAGTGGTCGCCAAAGGATGCAGGTGGATTTGGGCACTGGATCAGTCATGAAGCAATTATTCAATATTCTTCAAACATCACCTTACTACGTTGGGTTTTTCCTCAATTTGTGCCAACCCTAATCGCTGTTGCACTATTTATTAAGGAGAAAGAGCGAATAGATAAGTGGTTACCATTAGTTACTCCACTTGCACTTTATTCTACATTTACATTTTTGGGTCTTGGAATTGTAATGTTCTTTAAGTTTGTGATTGATCTGCTTCATAAGAACAAGGAAGAGATTACAGCTATAGTTAAGGCAATTTTTAGTATTATTAACTTATTAGCCCTACCACTTCTTTGTTTACTTTTAGTTTATATTGCTGGAAATATTTTACAGAGCAAACCGGCCTCTGCTGGGATGAACTTCGGAATCCTAACCCACAAACATACAAAACTTGCGCTGATTTTGTTCCAGCTTAGTTGGCTAATTTGGTTCTTCATCCTCTATAAACGTGAAAAAACTAATTCCCTATTTTGGGCCTCCTCAATAACACTCTTCATTCTTCCATTCTTCATCATGGGACGCTGGAATGATTTATGTATGAGAGCAAGTATCCCTGCGCTTCTGATCTATAACTGTATCATTTTAAAAAATCTGTTACGTACGATAAAACAAAAGAATGTATTCTTTAAAACCTTGGTGATTGGTCTAATCATTACCGGATTCGGATCTTTCGGAGAAATTCGTGTGGGACTTTTTAATAACGGAATTGGGATTAAGCGCTATAACGATACTTTTGCTGAAAATACCGTGGAATTCTATTATTTTGAACCAAATACGCTCTACCAGTATATTTCTTGGGAGCCAGAGAGATTCTTAAATAGGATTTTACAGAAGTAGGTTTTAAAGACTATATCGTCAAAACTAATATATCTTAGTGAGAGATTAAATAGTGATCTATAAAAGTAGGAGCCGTGAAGCTCCTACTTTTGTGATGCTTATTTTTATTCCTCTTAGATTACCTTTTAAGAGTTATTTATTTTAATTAAATATTATAGAATTCTCTTATATACCTATTTTTCAACCACCCAGGATCTGGTCTGATCGAAATAAATGGTACCGTGTTGGTATATCTGATATTCGGTTTTACCGTCGCGCTTAATATCCGAGGTTGGGAAGCCTAGTTTGCCGAATTCGAAGTCGTTCTTTTCCCAAACCTTACGAGTTTCACCCATGGATAGATGATAGCCATATTTATCGTTACCGACGATGACACCATTTTGGTATTCCTGATAGAAGATACCTTCTGGGCTATTAAAGTTATGGATAATACCAGAGGTTGGGAAGCCTAGAATACCGGTCTCGAAGCCATATTTTTCCCAAACCTTACGAATTTCTCCCATGGAGACGTGATATCCATATTTATCGTTACCGACGATGACGCCGTTTTGGTATTCCTGATAATATAAGCCTTCCTTAGAATTATTACTAAACTTAATATCCGAGGTTGGGAAGCCTAGTTTGCCGAATTCGAAGTCGTTCTTTTCCCAAACCTTACGAGTTTCACCCATGGATAGATGATAGCCATATTTATCGTTACCGACGATGACACCATTTTGGTATTCCTGATAGAAGATACCTTCTGGGCTATTAAAGTTATGGATAATACCAGAGGTTGGGAAGCCTAGAATACCGGTCTCGAAGCCATATTTTTCCCAAACCTTACGAATTTCTCCCATGGAGACGTGATATCCATATTTATCGTTACCGACGATGACGCCGTTTTGGTATTCCTGATAATATAAGCCTTCCTTAGAATTATTACTAAACTTAATATCCGAGGTTGGGAAGCCAAGCTTCTTTACAACTGGATCTTCAACTTTAGAGTTATTCTTCCATACTTCAAAGATTTGATTATTGGTTTGATAGATACCTTGTGGAGTTTTCATAACTACGCCGTTTTCAAACTTCTGCACATAGACATCGTAGCCGGTAGTAATTAGATCGGTCAAAGGATAGCCAAGTTCATTACGTTTGTCGTGATAAATATTATCGATATCACCCTTAACAAAGAAGGTACCGTTTTGACGCTTCCAGTAGATGCGACCATTTTGGAAGGTCTGAAAACACTTTGGAACAGAGTGGTCACAATATTCGTTTTCCATGACTGGACCGATTTCACCAGCTGAACCACCATGGGTTTGCCAATAATGATTCATGTCACCTAGCACGAAGAGATTAGGTGAGCCAAACCATTGTCTAAAAGTAACATAAAAATTACGATTACCATAGGCGCCACAATAAGAGGTGCCTGGGTAGTTGGCGAGAGCGCCAACATTTGGCTGATATGGAGTGTAACGATAGAGGGCAGATGTTGCACGGTTTTCAATATTAATCACAGAACCACCACAGTTTGGATTTGGATGGTATTGAACGTAGTTTTTTCCAACTGGGTAGTTAGTCCAACCGCCACTTAAGACTGAACGAAACATAGAGGCAGCATTTCTAACCTGGTTCCTAAAACCATAATACTTAGAATCGCATTCTGCAGTATCAGGACAGCCGAAGCCAGTGGCACTACGATACTGAATGTGGTTTGGCCAAGTATCAGTAATAAGCCCCTGCTCCTTTTCAAGAAGAACAATTAGAACTTGAGGGTTGATTTGAAAATCCCTTGCGGCGTCATAGATTACCTGCGCTGCGGTTTGTTTTTGACCATTGTATTCAAAAGTTTCTTCAGAGAGACAGACAAAGTGACCATTTTCAATGTGATATCTTAAGCCAGGATAAGACTTGGCTTTTGCGATATTAGTATCTTTGCAAGCGTTTTTACTTGTTAAGAAACGTTGGATCTCCTCCACAGACATAGCATTAGCATTAGACATTACTCCGTCTGAAATAATGTTGCCAGGATTAAAATTAGAAAAATCATAGGCATGGATTTTCTTAAGATTTTTGGTCATCAAAAAAGCTAGAGAAGAAATCATAAAGAAAGTAAAGACACAGAGTAGAAGATGCTTGACTTTAAGATTTTTAATTTTACCTTGGAATAAATTCACCATTTAGATTGTTATACTCCCTTTTATATTACCATTCTGATGAGCTGTTTTTATATCAATATTGATCTGGTAGTCGCCGGCTGGGATTTCGGAAAGTGGAATGTCAAAACCCTGACAGGTGGCAGAAGATGGATTGTCGACAGTTGGAACGGTGCGCTCAACCTTCTGGCCACTAGTCGAGACGAGCTGAAGTGTACAGGTGCCAGTTTCTTTAAGGAGTTGATTAATGGTAATCCTAACTGTTAGATTGCTGCCGTTTTTACCTAGGAATGTAATAAACCCGGTGAGAGTTGAGGCAGGAGCAGTATCAGTACCCTCGTATTGCTTTGGGGTTTGATGAGTCTTACCAGCTTCTAGGTCCTCTTTTTCTTCGGTTTTTGGCTTTGGCTCATTTGGATCAGAATTCTTTTCAGGTTGAATTTGTTCAGATTGCACCTCAGTGTTTTGTTTTGATTGCTTAACATCACGAGGCTGTAAGAGTAAAAGATAAACAATGACAGCTATAAGAGCAAGCACAAGAATCACCAAAAACCAGATAGCGGTAGTGCGTTTTGAGTAGCGGCGTTTATTTTTTGGAGTTCTTGGCATAGATTTTTTCTGTTTATCTTGTTTATGTTTATATTTTAACATATTTTACAAATATTAACCGCTATTTAAAATATCTATCTTAGTACTAAGATCAGTTTTAAATATACACTATTTTAGTGTTTTTAGATCTTAAAGAGACCGTTATACTTTTTCTGGTCGTAGATTTCGACTGGAATACCTTTGGCTTTGATTTTTTCCTCAACTAGGATTTTGATTTCCTGATCATAGGCAGTTTTCTCTTCGCGCTTTGATAATTGCTGCTTTACTTGGTCTGATATTTTTTTACGTTGAGTTTTGGAGAGGCCGAATTCCTTAGACCAAGAATCTAGCTCAGAGAGTGCAGCTTGCTGGTCATATGAATAGTTAAAGAAATCAATGTAATTGCGATTATCCTTTGATCCAGAATAGAGGCGGTCAAGAATTTTTGACGGCACACGCAAAAGCTCATCTAAATTGATTCCCTGACGATTCTCCTGGAGTTGCTTTTTAATAACTTGAACAAGAGAGTCTATATAGTCAGATATTAGCTTGGAATTAGCGAATTTATAACCACCTTCTGGAGTAGGGATGGCATAGAGATTGGCGACGGTAAAATATCGATCAAAGAAACCTGATTGTTTTTGATTACGATAGGATTGCATACAGACGACACAACCTGGATCGACGATATCAATAGCAGTCTTGGAGGATTCTGGAACGGTATGATTTTGATAAAACTTGAGGAGCGCTTCCGTGTTCTTAGCTTTAACTTCTTGATCCCCTTCAGCTTGTAAATTAAGTAGTGGAACACTGGAGCTTGTAAAATAATCTTTAGCTTCCCAGGTTTTTAGACGATCTGGAATAGCGGAGAAGATTTCACCCCATTCAGAGAAACTGCGACCAATTTTTCCAGCTAGATCGGTTGGTTCAGATTGGTCGATTGTACAGGACGTAGCGCCGAGGCCACACTGGCTAGGTTGAGAGACATTACACGTGCCAAAAACCCAGAGAGCGAGCAGTGATTTGATTGCAATAATAAAAGACCAAACTGTAATAAAGACAATCAAGACGGAGAGGACCTCAATAAGAGCACTGGCAGGTTTTAAGAGTTTAGGATTTTTTACAACTAGACGTTTTAAGAGAGTATTTTTAACATCATCCTTAAAGTTGGTGTCACATTTTTGCAGACGAACCTTCTTAAAAACACAGTGCCAGGCTTTTTTGAATACTGCCCAATATTTTTTTCCAAGTGTTTTATTAAAAATACTAAGAAAGCCAACGAAAACAGATATGAGACATAGAATAATAAAAGCAGCAATACAGACCATTAGTTAAATTTCCTTAAGATTGTGATGAGCTTATTAATATCCGATTCAGTAGTTTGATAGCCAAGCGAGACTCGAACAAGTGGCGGGAAGTGCATTTTATGATCTAAGTAATAGTGTACACAGAAATAACCGGAGCGAACCATGATGTTTTGATCACTGAGGGCCTCGGCGAGAAGATGACTATCTATTCCCTCTACATAAAATGAGAAGGTGGTAGATTTTTCTTGATTGAGACAATGAATTTTAGGTTGAGACTTTAAGAAGTCAAAGAGTTTAGTTTCACAGGATTCTAGGCGTTCTTTAGCGGAAGCTGGCAGCTTCTCAAGCCAAGAAATCGCAGCACCAAGAGCGATAATTTCACCCCATGCTTGAAGACCGGCTTCAAAGGCGGTGTGGATTTTATCATCATGTTCAGCGGAAAGAAGATAAGAATTCTTTTCCACATCATCCACCATACCTCCACCGAGAAAAGTGAGGTTGAGGTTTTCTAATAAGGTCTTTCGCACGACCATGACACCAAGTGAGGCGCCATACATTTTATGGGCGGAAAAACAAATTGCATCAGCTTCAGTCTCCTGGAGGAGCTGATAATTGTGAGCCATCGCCTGTGCGGCATCGAGGACAATAATTCCCTGTTTTTGATGGACATAAGTGATAACATCTTTGAGATTTTTTAGCGTGCGCCCATCAATATTACTCATAACATTTATGACAACCAGTGAGTTGTCAGGGATTTCAGAAATTGGAAGCGAGCCATCGGCTTCTCTGGAAAGCACAAGACGCTCTAGCTTAGCGCGGGTAGCAGCGGACTGAGTAGCAAGAAATACAGAATTATGTTCAATATCGGAAGTAACTATGGTTTTAATACCTGTAGCTTTAAAATCAAATTGAGAAAGAAGAAGGTTAATACCATACGTAGTATTAAGTGTGAAGCTAACAAAATAATCTCGCTTCTTGAGTTTGAGAAGTTTTAGAACCTGGTCGCGAGTCTGCTCAACTTTTTGATCAGTAACTTTTCCCCATTGATATTTTACACGCTCGCCACAAGAGTTATGTTTTTGATAATACTCCACTAAACTATCAATGACTGGTTGCGGACGGAGTGATTGGCAGGCACCATCAAAATATACATCTTGGCGCTTAAGATATTCAAATCCAGACGTACGCTCAGAATTACTAACTGGTTTTGATTGGGTTGTAGCCTGTTTTTTTGATAGGTTAAAAAATACCATCGACCTCCTTATTTATGATTATTTTATCACAAAATAGATGTGAAAGAGTTTTCCACATCTCCACATTGCTATTATTATAATTTGATATTTTAATATTAACGCTTTGTTCGGTTTGAGTTATCAACAGAAAGTTGATTTTTTCCACAAGCATTTTTAAGCTTGGAAATAATGTATTTTATTTGTTCGGTTTTAATAAAATCCAGAAAAATTTGGTGTTCGGTTTTTTATATCTGAGAGTTTTTATTGTTCAGATTAACAGAGGTGGGTTATGTTTATGACTCTAAATCGAGGCCAAGAATTTCAGCTGCCTGCATCAAAATATCATGATCAGAATCCGAGGCATAATGCAAGCGCTGTTTAAAAAGCGCGGTAGTTTCTGGAAAAGTGAGATCGACGATTTCTAGGGAGCGAGCGGAACCAGCATTACGTTTCAAAAAACCAAGCTGGACTAGATTGTCGATATGTTCAGCCACAGAGGCAACAGAGCGTAAACCGAGTCCTGCCGCAATTTCACGATAGGATGGCGAGTATTCATGATTATTCTGAAAGTCTTCCAGAAAATCCATTAATCGCTTTTGCTTTTTTGTCAATTTCAGTGCCATATTTGTTATAATTATATAGTAGATGGAGATTTTGTGGCAAAAATGAGCAATTCGTATATTGATGGACTAATATCACCCTCGAGGAATAAAAGAGTAGCGCGAACCGTGCGACCTAAGGCTAGCCTAGAGATCGGTGAGGATCAGGCCACAAAACAACACTTGGAACAACAACGTTTGCTTAGGGCCGAGAGATTACGTAAAGAAAAATTACGCAAACGAAATATATCACTCGCTCAAAGCGACGATCCATTGGTTGGACAAGCTGAGATCCGACGAAAGCAATCAGTGGGATCTGGCAATACAAGAACAATTACCGAGATGAGCGCAATGCCTGAGATGGATACTTTTAATAATAAAACAGCCTCAGCTAAACCAGAACTCACTGAAACTAGTAAACCAGTTACAGTTACTTCAAGAATTCGTCGTAGAATAGGCGACTTTAGCAAACGAGATCATGATGATTTTGTGGAACCAGTGCAGGCGTTTGGACTAACACGCCAAGATGATTTTGACGAAGATTTTGAGAATAAAAATGAACTGGGTGATGCACGTTTTGATGATGAAAACTTAATGGATTTATCATCTGATGAACTATTTAATAATAGAAAAAAGGGGCGTAAGAACCAAGATTCAGATGATGATAAAAAACCGAAGAAGAAGGGCTTCATTAGACGTCATCCAAAATTAACTATTTTCTTATTTTTATTACTCTGTGGCGGGACTGCACTATATTTATATGGTGATCAATTAGTTGCAAAAGTGACTGGTGGAAAATCAAATTTGGTTGATCTCGTAAAGACTGTAGTAACAGAAAAAATAACACCACTAAAGTCCGATAAGCAAGGCCGCACTAATATTGCAATTTTTGGGACCTCTGGATATGACATGGCCGGAAGTGAGGGCAAATACGTGCATGATGGTGCACAATTAACTGATTCCCTGATGGTAATGTCGATCGATCAGAAAGCAAAGAATGCAGTAACGATGAGCTTACCGCGCGACCTTAAAGTAGGACGCGAGGCTTGCTACACTGGTAAAATTAACGAAGTTTATGTTTGCGCGAGTAATAATGGTAAAAATGAAGAGGCGGGAGCGCAGGCGGTAATGAAATCCCTTGGTGAAATTTCTGGCCTTGAGATGCACTATTACATTCATGTAAACTGGGGGTCGTTGGTACAGATTGTGAATGCGCTAGGCGGGATCACCGTAACGGTTGATGAAGATATTAACGATTATTACTACACAAAAGTAGTGATGAAGGCTGGTGTGCCAACACATCTGGATGGTGAAAAAGCGCTAGGACTTGCCCGCGCCAGACACGGCTCAGCAAGTGGTGATTTTACACGCGGAGAAAACCAACAAAAGGTGCTTGTGGCGATTAAAAATCGCATTGCCGAAAAAGGTATGGATATCCCTGCTATGATTAATTTAGTGAATGTCCTGGGAGATAATCTAAAAACTAACGTGAATATTGATGAAATTAAAACGGCGGCAAAGGTGATGTCCGACTTTAATCCTGCTAATATTGCGTCGGTGCCATTAATTAACACGCCGGAAGGTAATTTAGTTAAAAATGCAAGTTTTCCAGTTGGTGGGGTTGATATTTCATTTGTGATTCCAAGTGCCGGAGTACAAAACTATACAAAAATTCAACAATTCCTCGAGAGTAAGATAGCTGACTATAGTGATTCCCCAGCCACTTCACGTATCCTCGCCTTAAATGGTACCGATGAGGGTGGTATAGCGGCAAATGAAAAGATTGAACTCGAAAAAGCTGGTTTTAGAGTTACCGGAACCGGTAATGCTCCAAAGGGAGAATATCCGGACAAGGTTTCACTCTATATGATAGGTTCTAAGGAAGAGACGAAGAAGAAGTTGGAAACCTACTATGGATTAACTGCGAAACCAGCTAGTGATCTACCAAAGGGTATTGATACAAAAAATTATGACTTTGTGGTAATTATCGGAAAGCCTGAAATAAAAGAGTAGTAAAAAAATAAGACCTCGATTAGGTCTTATTTTTTATGCTGATATATTAAAGTGGTTTTTTAGCAATAATTAAATGCCTTGCACGACCTTCTCCTTCAGAATGAGTGGTAATATCGGAATAATCTTCAGCTAATTTATGAACCACTCGGCGATCTACAGCATTGAGTTCCAAAGTCATTGGTTCCCCAGTCTCACGGACTTTTTGAATCCAGCCTTCAGCCTTCTGCTCAATACGCTCCGCTCGTTGACGTTTGTAATCTGCTATATCAACATTAACGCGAGTTACTTCAGAATTATGGGCGACAAGTGCCATGGAAACGACGTGCTGTAGGGCGCGTAGATTGTCCGCATTCTTGCCAATTAGAAGTGAATTTAAACTAGTGCTTGGTACGCTCAGTTGAATAACATCATCGTCGATAGTGGACCAAACAGCTACATTAATACCGAAAAACGACAAAAGATCCTCAAGATATTTTGTTGCAAAACGAATCGATTCATCCCGATTCATAAAACTCCTATTCTCCTAGCCGTTATCTGGCTGGGTTGAGTTTGAGGATGATTTTTGTTTTAAAGAAGAGTCGTTAGAAGATTTTTTGGCATCCTTGGCAGAAATACGAGTAATACGTGTGCCGGTTTTCTTATTCTCAATTACTTCAGCCTCTTTTATATCGGAGGTCTTTTTCTTTAGTTCCCGAAGAATAGCGCGATCTGTGTTGTCGTCGAGTTTTTCATCTACCTGATTGAAAACAATTTTTTGCTGCAAAATTGTGACTAAATTAGAGAGAAGATAGTACATAACAAGGGCGCCAGGAAGATTGATTGTGATCATCAACATCATGACCGGCATCATAAAACTCATCTGACCAGAAACCATATTATTGAGGTCGGCCTGATCCATATTCTTACCAGCTTTAGCGTCTTCAACCATTTTCTTCCAGGTATTCTTAGTACTCTTCTTTGGCATCTGCATTTTTGACATATAGTACTGAGTAAATGCAGAACCTAGAGCAAATAGAAGAATAATTAATGAACTTAGAGAAGTGAGGCCGGCGCGAACCGAGAGATCGACTTTTCCAAAAAGTTGAGGCTTAAAATCGTAGGTTCGCTCCGTGGTGTTTTCAAGATAGGTGTTTTGCAAGTTAATAATCTCATCAATGCGGGTCATCTCGGAAACTACAGGGTAGGCGCGCTTAGAAACATTATCCTTGACGGTTGGAGTAACCATAATACGAATTGAAAAGAAGAGCGCAAAGAAGATTGGAAGTTGAATAAAAAGAGTCCAGATTGAGGTGAGTGGCTTGACATTATTGCGCTTATAGAGATCCATCATTTGGATAGTCTCAAGCTGTTTATTACCATTACAGCGTTTGCGAATCTCGGTAAGTTCAGGTTGAATTTTACGCATCAACTTCATCTGAACAAATTGTTTTTTAATGAGTGGCCAGGTAAGAAATTTAACGATCAAAGTGAAGACGATCATCGCTACACCAAAATCACCAATGTAATTATAGATTACTAAGAGAATATTAATAATCGGGTTGACAATTAGAAAATCAATTAACTCAAACATTTGGTTAATTATAACATAGATAAAGGTAAAAACTATTCTGTTTTGGCTTTTTCAAGAAGGTCGGAAACCATAGCGCGGATTTGGTCAAAATCCATCTTAGTGAAATCCTTAGAATAGATTACAAAAATACAGTCAAGCTTCAAACTAGGATCAAACTCGAGACGGATAGCTTCGTAAACACGTCTTCTGATTTGATTGCGTCCAACTGCGGTCTTAAGAACCTTTTTTGAGACGACTACTGCATAACGCTGTCTCATCCTTTTGTTTGGCGCAAAAACCAGGGAGACTTTTGGAGTGCGAATAGTCTTCCCTTTTTGATAAGTATATTTAACGCCACCACGAGAATGGAAACGATATTTACTAGATAACATTATATTAATTTTATCACCTCTGTGGAGTTTTGTGGGGTGTTAATTTTATTATTTTAGTTTAAGAGAAGCCTCTTCTGTTTGAAGAAAATCTTCTGGACTGTCAGCCTTAATGTGTTCCGATTCGTCATCAAGACTTGGCCTGGCGAAAGTTGCGGAACGAAGTTCGCGATAAAGTGCGCTTTTTGCGAGAACTTCCTTATTTTTACCTTTTGCAACAACTTTACCTTCACTTAAAACAATTATTTTATCGGCAATTTTCATGATTTCTGGCTTATGGGTGATAATAATTATAGTGTGATCATCTTTAAGATCTTCGAGAATTTTGATAATTTCTTTTGAGGTTTCAGGATCCACATTACTGGTTACTTCATCGAAAAGGAGAATTTCCGCCTGACTCAGAAGTGCGCGAGCGATCGCAAGTTTCTGTAATTCCCCTTCGGTAAAAATTCCGCGGTCTTCGTTTAAAACTGTATTTAAACCACGAGGAAGACTGGCAATTTTTTCAAATAATCCAACTCGACGACAAGCTTCAATCTGACGTTTTTGATTACGATCAACTACGCTTAAGTTATCCCTAATACTCATCTCAAAAATAATAGGACGTTGAAAAACACCAGAAACGTTGGTGGTGTAAACTTTTTTTGTGTAGTCAAAAATCGAACGACCATCAATCAGGATTTTTCCCGATTTTATAGAGTAGAGGCGATATAAGAGATTGATGATAGTAGTTTTTCCAGAGCCAGGTTTTCCGACAATGGCAGTAATTTCATTCGGTTTCGCTTCAAAGGAAATATTTTTAAGAATTTCGCGGCCACTAATACTAAAAGAAACATTTTCAAACAAAACATCACCATTAATATAATCATTATTGAGGTTGCCAAAGCTATTTTTAGTGTAACTTGTGTAATTTAAGATAGATTTGATGCGCTGGATGCGGATACTAAAAGTAGTGAGATTTAATAATTCTTCAAGAGTTTTATCGGTATTCGTAACGACCATTTCAAAATAGCTAATTAAAAGCACGAGCTTATCAATAGTGATTTGATTATTAAAAACAAGTGCGGCGAGAACAATATAGAGCGTAATTTTTCCAACTTGAATAATCATCGGAATTTTACAGTAACGCGAAGTGAGATAAAGATAGCGTTTATCATATTGGACATCATAACTACTACGATTGGAGCTGATTTTGCGGTTTAAAATTGGCATCAAATTAAGGGTTTTGATCTGTTTTAAATTATTTAAAATTTGGTTTAAAACATCTAAAATACGGTCTTGATATTTTCGGACACCATCAAAATGTTTTGCAACGTTTTTAGAATTTTTAGACATTAAATAGATATAGAGGAGGTCGATAATTAGAGCGATAAGGGCGATAAAAATATTATAACTAGCAAAAATTAAAAAGATAATCAAAAGCTGAATGATACCCGTAAGAGCAATTGCGGCGGAGTTAATAGTTTGAATTAAATATGAGACATCCTCTTTACAGGTGTCAGTAATGCGGCCACGAGAAATTTTCTCAGTGATTGAAATATTACTAATGATATGATCGAAAAGTTTTTGCTGAACAGTGCCGTAATAATAATGCGAAAGTGTGACATAGATATAATACTTCCAACCAAGAATCGTATATTCAACGATATAAAACAAGAGAAAGAGGATCACATAAAACCAGATGGCGTGGAAGTTGGAACCTTGAGTAATGACGGCGATGATACCCGCAGTGGCAATTGGCGGTAGAAGGCTAACGAGGTTATAAAGCATAAAACTCAAAAAGAGTTCAAAAACTTCAAAGCGTTTTTTGGGGGCAATTTCAAAAACTGTTTGAACTGTTTCAAGAAAATGTCGCATGTGTTTCTATTATATAGCATAACCATTTAAGAATAAATGCCGGAAAAATGTGGTATAAAAAAATACCGCAAGTGCGGTATTCTTTTTTAGTAAGTTAAACGGGCACGTCCTTTAATGCGACGGCGTTTTAACACTTTTTGGCCATTTTTAGTAGCATTACGCTTCATGAAACCATGTTCCTGTTTGCGCTGACGCTTATGTGGCTGATATGTACGCTTTGGCATATGTTTCCTTTATTTCACATAGGATTATATTCATAATCCCTGTATTTGTAAACTGTGTTTAATTATACCGTAGTTTTCCACTTTTTTCAAGAAGTTTTCCACACAAGGCTCTCTATATGATTCAAATTGTGGATAACTCCACCCCTTATATGAATTTCATTATTAGAGCATAAAATAAGATAAAAATAAACCTGTGGAAAAGTATGAAGATTTGTTATAATAGGGGTAATTAAAGGTTATAGAGAAAAAAGCTGGAGGTAGCGGCGGTGTTTGACGTGTGGAATAATGTGCTAGCAGAACTTGAAACTAAGATTTCTCAGGAAAATTATGCAACTTTTTTTGCTCAGACACATACTTCGTTGATTAGTACGGATGATGGAATAATAAAGATTGGTGTGCCAAATATCTTTATGCAGGCCAATATTCGAAAAAAATTTGATTCTCATATTCGTGCCGCATTAGAATCAAATAAAATCGAAGTAAAAAATACCAGCTATGTAGTAATAAGTAATACTACTAAGGTAAAAAAATCACGTGAGGTGAGTCTTGATGAGTTGCAAAGTCGAGTAAGTACGGTAGAAAAAATTACAGTACCTGCAAGTAGCTTTAATCCCACAATTTCGACCGGATTAAATAATAAATTCACGATGGATAATTTCGTGGTGGGAACAAATAATGAATTAGCAGTGGCGGTTGCTAAAAACATTATCGACAATCCTGGGGATAAATATAATCCGTTTTTCCTATATGGTGGACCGGGTCTTGGTAAGACACACCTTGTGGAAGCAATTGGAAATGAATTGCTGAAGAAAAATCCAAAATTAAAAATTCTTTATACACCGATCAATCATTTTTACACTGATTTTATTAATGCTGTGCGAAAAGGTGACATGGAGAATTTCCATAAAAAGTTTCAAAAACTTGATGTTTTAATTATTGATGATTTTCAGTTTATCGTTGGTAAGGAAAAGAGTCAGGAAGAATTCTTCAATATTTTTAATGATATGCATCAGGCAAATAAACAAGTGATTATCACAAGTGATAGGTTACCAAGTCAGATTAAGACTGTAGATGAACGTCTTGCCTCAAGATTAACGATGACTGGTGCGTTTGATTTACAATATCCAACGTTTGAAGATAGGTGTGCAATTTTACACGCGAAAGCAGAATTTGATGGTGTTGAAATTGAAAATAAGGCCATTGAACATATTGCAAGAAACGTCGAAACCAATATTCGCGATCTACAAAGTTTATATGGCAAAATAGTAGCACTCTCTGAATTAAAGGGCGTTTCCCCACTCAGTATTATTCAGGAAGGCCTAGCATCAACCCTGCCAAGTAGTGGAGTGAGGGGACGTAATCTAAACAGTAAGACAGTAGTAAATAAGGTGGCAGATTATTTTAACATTATGCCAGAAGAGCTTTGCGGACGCAGTCGAGTGTCAAATATTAAAACAGCTAGACAGATTGCAATGTTTATTATGTCGAGAGATTTACAGATGAGTACCCCAAAAATCGCACTTGAAGTGGGGGTGAAGGATCACACTACGGTGATGCATGGGATTAAAAAAATTGAAACTGATATGAAGATGAATTTTACATTACGAGATCAGATTGGTGAGATACGGGAGCAGTTGAGTGAATAGTGTGGAAAAGTTGTGGAAGACTTTGTGAATAAGTAGGTGAAAAAGTCGAGGAAAACTATGTGGAAAGCTAATATAATAATAATATATACACGAGTAGTGTTGAAAAGTCGAGTTTTTCCACTAAGTTTTCCAAAGTTATTCAGGTGGTTTTACACAAGAAAAAAGTGGATTCTTCCCTATAAAATACGGTTATACACATTATCCACATAGCCTATTACTACTACAATTAATTATTTAATAAAGGAGAGATATGGAAATAAATGTTGAACAAGGAAAACTAGCGAAGGCATTAGGAGTGGTTAGTCGAGTAGCGGCAGGAAGTAGAACTACCTTACCTATTTTAAATAATGTTCTGATAAAGGCATTAGATGGAAAAGTAAAACTAGTAACAACAAACCTTGATATGGCGATTGTGAGTTATTTAGGGGTTGCTAATTCGAAAGACGGAGAGATTACGGTACCAGCGAGACTTTTAGCAGATTTTGTTAGTAATTTACCTAAGGGCGAGATAAAACTAACTGCAAGTGATTCAAAATTAACTGTGGCTTCTGGTAAATATAAATCTTCCTTTAATGGGGCGCCAGCTGAAGATTTTCCGGAGTTGCCTGATATTAATGATGCAGAAGCGGTGATTTATCGAATGAGTATTGAAGCTTTTAAGACTGGGATTAATGAAGTAAAAATTGCCTGCTCATCGGATACGACTAGGCCGTCACTAACAGGGGTATATTTTAATACTTTTGAGGGTAGCTTATATATTGCTGCAACCGATGGGTATCGTCTGGCTGAGCGAATGTTTATTGAAAGGGTGGAAAGTGATGTGAAGGCGATTGTGCCGGCAGGGTGTCTTACTGATGTTTTAGGGGCGATGTCAGATAATATGAATGAGATTGAGATTGTGTTTGATAATTCACAGGTGCGCTTCAGGCTTGGGGAAATTGAAATTACTTCAAAATTAATTGATGGATCCTTCCCTGATTATCGACGTTTAATTCCAGAAACTATTGGTTCTAATATTAAGATGTCAAAAAGTGAGTTGCTTCGTATTGTGAAATTAGCCGCTCTATTTTCACGTGGTGTCGGTGGATCAATTATTTGTGAGGCAAAAAGTGAGACTCAAACTTTTGCAGTTTCTTCGGTAGCTAATGAGTTTGGTGAAAATGCATCTGAGCTCGAAACTGAGGTGGTGAATGATGGAAAGGTGATTTTGAATTCGCGTTATTTGGTGGACGTGATTAATGTAATTGAGGAAGATAATTTATCATTCGGAATTTCAGGAAAATTAGCGCCAGTGGTGATTAGAAATGAAAAATCAAATAATTATACGCATATTATTATGCCTCTAAAAAGTTAGAATGATTATTGAAAGTATAAAATTAGTTAATTTTCGTAGTCATGATGAGTTTTTGTTACATTGTAAAAAGAAGACTAGTTTAATTGTTGGGGAAAATGGTTCTGGAAAAACTTCGGTATTAGAGGCGATTTATGAAGCGTTGCGTGGAAAATCTTTTCGAGCGACGGATGAGGAAATTTTAAGAAGAGGCTCTGAGTTTTATCGAGTTGAATTGAAATTTACAAATGGGCTTTCAACTGTGGTGTTATTTGATGGGCAGAAAAAGCAATTTTTGGTAGAAGATAAAAGAACTGCAAGATTACCAAAAAAATATCGATACCCAGTGGTATTATTTTTACCGGATGATTTGCATTTGGTGGCGACAAGTCCAACAAAAAGAAGGGCTTATTTTGATCGAGTAATTGCAGAATTTGATGAGGGGTATAGTAGTTCCATCTCAAAATATGAGAAGACACTAAAACAACGTAATGATTTATTGAAAAAATATATAAAAAATAATGATAAACGTAGTGATTTGGATTTTTGCGGCAATAAAGAAAAAAGCCAGAGTCGAAGTTATATAGAAATGAGTGATTTTTTCTCTTGGAATATCTTACTAGCTAAGTATGGCTTGGAGATTCGAAAGAAAAGGCAGAAATATTTGGATAAATTAAATACAGTCTTTAATCAAGTTTATCATTCAATCGCGGAAAATAATGACCAGGTGTTTTTGAAATTAGATTTATTTGGAGGTGAGGTTTCAGAGGCGGAGTATTTTAATCGATTGGAAAGAGAGTTTGAGCGGGACCTAATTTTAGGTCATACTGGGTTCGGAATTCATCGTGATGATTTTGTGTTTTTATTTAATGAGAAGGAAGCAGATGGGACGGCGAGCCGAGGTGAGCTTCGATCGATGATCTTAGCAATGAAGTTTATTGAAGCAGACTTAATTTTTCAAGAAACTGGTAAAAAACCAGTGGTGTTACTTGATGATGTGTTCTCAGAATTGGATAATACTAGACAAAAATGTTTGGTGAGAAATTTTAAGGATAACCAAGTAATTATTACTTCGGTGGAAGAAGTATAGTAAAAATTATATTTTTAGTAAGTGGGGCGAGTTTATTTATTAATGATTTTATCTGTATTAATTTTTAACTCTTCGGTTGCCCATTTTAGTAGCGCAGATTGATCTTCAACATTGTTTTTACACAAAATATAATTATTTGATTGCATATTTTTTAAGATTGTGTAAGAAAAATCTGGTTTATATCCTTCACTTATAACTTTTGTGGTAATTTCATATTTTCTACCATCAGATATATTAATATTTAGTTTATATGTGTAATAAAAATCTGTGGCATAGAGGCTATCGTTTGTTGATAACTGAGATATACTATTTTCGTTGAAGGTTAATTCATAATAGTTATCACCCATACCATTACTGTTATTTTTGTGGGGAGCTGTTGATTTTTCTTGTTCCGTAAGAAGATTGGATTCTAGGCAAGTAAGAATACTATCAGAAACTGACGCGCCGAAAAAGCTAGTTATAACTTGTCTGTTATTATAGCCGAGAGTGTCTTGATATATCTCGTCTCCAGGCCCATGGTCGTGGTCATGTTCGTGTTCTAGACGATGAAGAATAAAAGGAATTGAAAAAAGAATTATAAATATAACCGATACTGCTGTGATGATTAGTAATTGTTTGCCGCGTTTGGTTTTAAAGTCTACTTTTATCATATATTATTTCTCTGGAACACTTTCCCATAATTTATTAAAGATATCGTAAATTGTTGTTGGAGCGCCTGGTGCACTTTTTGTACCTACTTGAAAATGAACGTGACTTTGGGTTCCAATAGCGCATGGTGGGGCAGCGATTTCACCAATTACGTCACCAACATTAAAATGATCACCTGGTTTTCTATTATTTTCAAATACCATATGTCCAATCCAAAATAATGTACCGTCATCAGCTAAAAATTGTACTGAAGCACATTTATTTTTCCAGCCATTTGTTGCTCTTCCATACGTATTGTAGGTTTTGAATTTACCGTTTGTAATTGCGAGGATTTTTACACCAGTTGAATAGTAATACCAATCTGGATAGCCTAAGCCTGGAAAATCTTTTGAGGTATATTCATGTCCATCAACCATTTTTTTGCGAATACCCATATCGAGTGCGGCATAATCGTGATGACAGGCCCCGTTTTTGTAGTTTTTACATGGTAGAGGTGATAATTCGCTTTGTCCTGCGCCTTTGTTTCCAGGTTGAAGAAAGTTAGCTTTTGTTGCGCCTTGGATTGGGAAAGTATAACCATCAACAACTACTGGATTAAAAGTAGTGTTATTATTGCCATCACAGTTAGGATTAGAGGTTGAACCACCACTATCTACCGTGTTATTAATAGCTTGTTGAATTGTTTGGGCGAATAAGGTAGTCCCTTCTGTATTTGGCGTAGTATTATCTAATAATAAGTTTGTTTTATTATTAATTACTGCACTCCAATCTGCGATTGTGACATTTTTATTATTTATAGTAGCTGAGTTGAATAAATTATTGTTTTTTAATTTAAAATCGCTATTTTCGGTAGGGTCTTTTGAGTAATTTGTGACAAAGACTATTTTACGGTCTTTGCCTGCAATGTCGATAACTTTCTTAATATCGTCCGATGTGATGGTACCACGATCATATGTGCCAAGGGCAAACACTATTGTTTTACCGAGTGTATTATTATCAGATAATTCTTTTAGAATATCAATACCAGATTTATTATCGACTGAAGATTGGCTAAAATGCTTGTTTAGTTGAGCGTTAATAATTGCTTTTGGTAATACTTTTTGAATTGCTGACGTGGAGAGGTGTGTGAGGGTGTCTCCTATTATTGTTACGTCAGTTCCATCGCTTTGGCCACCGGATTTTCCTTTATATTTACTAAGATAATCTTCCCAGGATACACCTGAGGCTACCTTGTATATCTTAGCGGTCATACTTGATCCATAGGGGGCTGGGTTATTATCTGATGATTTTGCTACATCATGAAAAACATCAACATTGTAATTTTCTTTACGTATACCAGCGCCAGTATCGGCGACGATGAAATATTTACCATGCGCATAGGCTCCCTCTTTTGTCATATCTGGAGTAGTTTCAATGTAAATAATGTCACCAATTTTTAGGTCAGGATCTTTTGGAGAAATGGCTACTTGACCATCTGCAAGTTTACCACCATTAATGGTGCCTGCATTTTTGCCAGCATAACCGTTATTTTCAGAGGCTCCACCTCCATAGAAAGTTATTGATGAATGATTATTTAAGAGTGTGCCGTGATTTCCTGAGGTTGGAGTTGAGTTGTTCGTGTAGTTGGTATTAGTGGTTACTGATTTACCGTTAGTCATGAATGATTCGTGAGAGTATTCATTGTAAATTTTTCTTGCCGTTTTTAGTCGTCCGTTATATTCTGATCCACCTGGAGCACATTTACTACACATCTCTACTTTTGCAGACCAAGCACCAGCCATTTCTTCAACAGTAGTGGCTTTTTGAATAGCTTTAATACGATTATAGAAACCTGTATATGTTGGGTCGTGTAGGAATTCAACTTGCAATGCGAAGATTTTATCAAATACTGCTTCACCTGCATCCCGTATAAAATCATTACCAGAATATGAATAATCTTTTGAATAGGTGTCAGGTTCATTGAAGTATTTTGCGAGTGATGGATCTTTTCCAACGACGTAATTATACATTAATGTACGCCAATCAAATGAGAATTGGATAATACCTAATCCATATGCCCTACGTTGGTTTCTTGATAGGTCAAAATGGCCATCAACTTGTTCTACGCCTGAGGCTTTCCAAAATTTTCTTTTTTGATCTAATTCATGAGTAACTGGGTTGAGTTGACTGCTTTCATGGAGAATATTTCCAATAATACCTGCGGTCTGTTCTTTTGAATAGCCAATCGACCTAAAAGCGCTCCAGGCTTTTTCATAGGCATTACTGCCAGACATATTAACTTTGCCAGTATAAGAAGATGTTGAAAAGCCATCACTTGATGAACAAGTATTGTTAGTGCCGTTTGAATTATAAAAAAGAATATCTGATTGAATGTATGTTTCGGCTTTGTCTGGTGGGAGATTTAATGCACCAAAATTATCTAGGTTTGAGAAAAGTTGATTAGAAAGACTTGTCGTGGTAGGATTTTTGGTTTGAGTTTCTTTTTTATCTGCGACTTCGGTGGCGTAAACTCTTGATGAGCTAATAATAACTAATGTTGAGATAAATAAACAAAATAAGATAAAAAGACTATTTTTAAATAGCTGTTGGACCTTCTTCATAGTTATATTTTATCATAATAGGAATAATTTTAGTGGCTGAAGATTTTTAAAAAATATTGAATGAAAAAGTAACTTAAATGTAAAGTGTTGTTTTAACAGCTAGTAACCTCAATATCATAGTTATTAGGATTAAGTTTGTTGTCGGTGAGATATTTATAGGCAGCGGTTTTGAGTTCTTCGATTTGTTGGTTAGAACAAGTGAAGAGGGTAATCTTTAATTTTACCTTGGTGGTTTGAGGTTGTTTTTCGGCAGAAATAGAGAAGCCGGCCTGATAGCTGGAATATGGTGTAACTTTAAAAACTGGATCACTATCGGTGTAGTTTTTACGTTCTATGTCAGCTTTAAAATCAGCAATGTGTTGTACGCGGGATTCATCTTCAAGGTGTGATTTATAATATTCCTGATGCTCAGAATCTGGTTCAAGGGCTTCATAGAGATAAGTAACTTGATTATTTTTTAATTCGAGATCACGGGTGATTTCTTGAAAATTAGTATTGGAAACTTTTATTGTATAATTCCCTGGTTTTAGTTTTATTTTGGCGTCACCTTGATAAGTTTTTCCATCAATTATGAAAGAAGCAGAGGCTGGGGCAAGATAATAATCTAGTGTGGCGGTTTTATCGGAGTTGGTAATCCAATTGATAAAGGCGGCAATGATTATAATAAGAACCAAAATTAAAAAACTCATAACGATGGAAAGAAGAGACTTTTTTGGCATATTTCTGTTTTGTGTATTTTGATACTTTGTTTTTTTAGTGATAGTACTTTTTGTGATCATGTTTAGCCTTTTATTTTAGGTATTAGATATTAGTGTTTCCAATATAGCGATATGCTTTGAAAGTACGAGAGTTATCATAAAAAGGTAGTAGTTCGCCAGTGCGGGAGCCGTGAGAAGCGGAGGCGATTTTGCCAACACCGTTTTGCTCAACATAGATTTCGATATGTCCAGAACTGAGACGAATATCACCAGGTTTGAGAGAGCCTTGTCGGTTTTCAACTTCAACAAATTTACCGGAGCTTTTGACATAGTTTGAAGTTGGGCCACCATTGCTAACACCACAGCAAACAAAGTTCTTATCGATTCCTGAATAGCGAATAACAGTAGCAACAAAGGCATCACAGCTAGCACCCATCATTGACCAGCGATCGCCAAGTCGATTGATGCCAGTTTCAATAAGTGCGTTACGATAATTATCGTTTGGAGTAATACCGTGGCCAGTATTTGCCCAGGCAAGATTAAGGGCGGTTTGATTAATACTGAGATTGCCGCCACCGCTACCTGAACAATTACTGATACCATTTGAGCCGCCGAGAGCAGAAAAGATAAGGAAGGCACCTGGAATTAGGTTGGCGGAGGTTGGGTGTCCGTGGTCAGTTTTTATCATTAGCCAATTAGAGTTTTTTCTGGAATCACGCTTACTATCGGCAAGATTCATGACATATGGTGAGCCTTCACCACGGGCAGCCTCTTGTTCGGTATAACCAAGAGTGCGAGCTTGCGAGATGTAGGAGCGAGCGGTGCCATTATAGCGGAAAAGGAGGGTTTTGATTCCGTCGTCAGTTTTTAAGTTTAGGCCGGCGCCATAATTATTTTGTAAGAGCTCGGCCATAATATCGGTTTGTCTTTGGAATTCGGCTTCGGAAACTTCACCAAAATTAGTGAAAGCATTACTATTGTGACCGCCACCAGTGTAAGAATAGAGCTGATAAATACCTTGACCATTGGTTGGGTTATAGCGACGAAGGCTGGTTTCGCGATAGTGAAGAGTGGCAATGAGTTGCCATGGAAAACCATATCTTGCGGCAGATTTTTCATAAACTGGGCGGTTGACGTTAATTTTATCTAGGTCAGATTTACTGATGATTTCGGAACCATCATAGAGCTTGCCAATAGTGCCGGAAAGATTTGAAGTAACACAGTTTTCGGCATCTCGATCATAATAATAAATACCGTTGATGTCGAAGATGTCCCATTCGGATTCTTTAAGTGCGAAAACTTTAGCTGGTTGAATGGAAACAATGAGAGTTAGAAGTAAGAGAAGGACCTTTTTGTGATTGATTCTTTTAATACTTAAGGCAAAATGCTTTATGTAAGTGACGAGGTTTTTCATACTAGGTAACTCCTATTTCTTGAAATAGTTTTTAAATCAGCATAGGAAGATTGAGTAAGAATTTGGTAGACGAAGTGGTGATTCGAGTCTGAATTTTTAGTTAATATGGAAGAGATTTTTGCTACTGAACCTAAAGAATCTTTAGTGGTTAGAGTTTCTTTTGTGAGACTATTGAGAGTGAATTCTGGTTTTTCTGCTTTTGGTGGTTGATAATTTGCGAGATAATTAGCATAGTCGAAGAAAGCAATTACGGTTTCGGCTTGGTTTTTAGTGATGCCAGAAATACGGGCTAGAATACCGGAACGAGAGGTGTCGATTGGGTTTTTTGCATAATATGCTTCTTTATAGGCAGTAATTGGGTTTCGATCGTTCCCTTCTGAGTCAACTACACTAGCGCATTTAATTTGAGTGCAGATACGAGTTTGTTCAGTGTAATGTTGAAGATATTTAAGTTCTTGCCAGTGTGGATTTTGGCTACCCATAACGCAATAGGCGCCGGAGGCCCAGCCTTGGGTTTCTGGTGACATATCAGAAACCGCATTATAGAGCTCAACAGCTTCAGAGATGATTGGAATACTGTTTGCGAAACCGAGATTAGTATTCATGGCATTAGCAATATTGGCATCAAAGTGACCGAATGGTGAATCACGTTCGTCACAGAACATGGTTTTATGGGCGAGAAGAGAGTTTGGAATGACCTCATCAAAACCTTCGGCATTTTTACGGATGTTTTGATTGACAACGCGTTGATATTCAGGATCGGTGGAGCTGAGTTTTTCGGTAGTGACGTCAGTGGCGATTACTTCTCCGCCATACATATCACAGGCGGCACCAATACTGGTAAGAGCTTCGCAATCTTCATTATTACCAAAAATTTTTTGGTAATCGGTGCCGGCGAGTTCGGTATCAGTGGTAAAGCCTTCGGAACCATCTGCGGCAAGGACGGATTGTCCGGCGTGACCAAGAATGGAGCTAAAGGAATTTTTGGAAACTTCGCTTAGATTTGAGAGGCTGGAGAAAAGAGTGGCGGAGCTAGTTATGCGGCTGAAGCGGCCTAGGATGGAACCGAGGAAGGTGTTTGGACTGGAAGCATCAAAAGCGCTTTTAGACTTGCGATCAAGCTCTGCTTCCCTGTTTGCGGCGATGAGAGTCTCTTTATGATATGCGATAGCAGTTTCTTTGGAAGCGAGACTTTGTCCGGAGGTTGAACGGCCAACTTTTTTATTAATTAGGGCAGCACCTTGAACGTATTTTTCACCAGCTGGTTTGCCAGCAAGAGTTTTTGCGGGGTTTTCAAAGAGAACTTTTTGAATATACGGAAGGAGAATAGAAAGCATACCAGCAATAGTACTGGCGAGAGCGACATTTACAACAGTAGTCTTTAGGAGAGTGACGGCAGTTTTGATAAGACCGCCGCCAAAGGCGAGGGTGGCTAGACTAATAGCGGCACCAACAGCGCGAATACCACCACAGGCGCGGGCGCGAGCCGTGGTGAGACCTAGAGCAAAGCCAGTGGCAAGAAAGGCAGAATTGATGGAGAAGTTTTTGGTGTAATTCAGGTTAACTTTTTCACCGGCTAGGACATTGCCAAATCCTTCGGCTTGAATAGGAGCACCAGTGACGGTTTTCTTTTCACCAGTGGAGACATCGGTATATTCGGTAGTGGCTGGGGTGTTGAGGAAATTAAGGACGGAATTGGCGGCTGCTTCGTTACCATAGCCGGCTTTAGTTTTGCTGATATTTTCTTGGTTGCTCATGAAGAAATGCATGGCTTGGTAGATTTCATTGGCGGCAATAGCAACTGAGATAAGGTTGGCAACTTTGAGTGCGGTACAAGTAAGACCACCAGCTTCGGCGACGCGCCCAGCGGTACTTAATAAGTAATTATTGGCTTTAACATCTGGAGTGTCACCTTCGATATTACTACTATCGATATCTTCGCCAGTTTTGGAGATTTTTGTAGTTTTATTCCCTCTTTCGTCGGTATCTTCAGTTTCTGTGGTGGTGTTGATGCTGGAATTGGTTTTATCACTAAAAACACCTTCTTCGGTGGTCTGATAGTTTTTAGTGTCGGTTTCATGGTTGCCAGTGTTTTTATAGGCGGAAAAGAGATTTCTGGTGATACCGATTTTAGCGAGACTCATTGTGGCTGGTTTATCGAAGAAATTGGAGGCACGAGCGCGTTTGGCGCGGGTAAAAGCTTCCTGAAAGGCAATATTTTTGGCATAAAAATTGCGGAAGTTTTCAGAGGTAATAGTGGCACCGTCATAGACTAAATTATAGCTAGAGCCGGCGTCAACTACCTCAATACCGTTGGTTTTGAGACGGTTTTCAAAGTATTTTGGGAAGGCCCCCTGTTTTTTAGCGAGAAGTTCTTCGGTGATTCGAAGAGTGTTTTCGGAATAGGAACCAAACATGGTGTCAGTGGCCCTCGTGATGAGAATTTCAATTTGATTGCCTAGGTTGCTGACGGAAAAAAAGAGGAAAAGAATAACGGCCAGGAAGGCACCAAAAGCAAGTGCGACCGGAGAGTATTTTTTGATTTTTTTGGCGGTACTGAGTTTTGATAAGCCAAGATTTTTGGTGGATTTTATATTGCGACGATTAAGGCTTCCGGTATAGAGAGGTTGGTTTTCGAGAGTATCGGCGGAAGGTTTGCGATCTGAATCTGTAAGGGTGTCGAGAGAGGCCTGCTCAGCATTCTGTAAAGATTCCTTGGCAATCTGGGAACGAAAAAGCTCCGTCTCAGAATTTTTACTGGACGGCAAAAAATTAGGAGTTATGGAATCCTTGCCGTAATAGACCTTTGGCATAGTTATATTATATAAGAAAAAGGTATTTTTTGCTATTTTGTTTAACGATTATAGCGAACCGGATTGGTGGTAATGAGGTTGGTTTCAGTTTCGGAAGCAACAATTTGAACATGGACGTGAGATTGACCAGCGAAGAAGAGGCCTTGACCAACTGGGAGGCTGGAGAGAAGTTGACGCTCGGCGTTGGTGAGTTTGAAAACATCAGATAAGACATCGACAGCGGCACTGGATTGCTTTAGAAGTAGCTGCATGGATGAGTTCATGACGATGGCACGACCCATTTTATTGCTCATGAAATCTTCAACGTCCTGAGTGATGGTGGTGAGACCAAGATAATATTTACGAGCGCGCTTGGCGAGGGAGAATAGGAAATTGGCGGAGTCATCGTATTTCATAAGCTGCCAGGCCTCATCAACGATAAGGATGCGGCGTTTTTGTTTGGCGCGAACGATGTTCCAGATATGGTTCAGGACAATATACATTGCGACTGGGCGAAGTTCATCTTCGAGGTCGCGGATATTAAAGACAACCATTTGGTTATTAATATCAATATTGGATTGCTGAGAGAAAATACCTGCAAATGTACCAGTGGCATATTTACGAAGACGCTGGGCGAGTTGAGGACCGGAGCCACCCATGTGGGCGAGTGTATCGTAGAGATTAATAATGGTTGGCGGGGTGGATTGATGTGTGAGAGGGTCTGAAGTAATACCGGCGCGGGCGTAGGTATCGATGAGAGCTTGATCGAGATCAGCTTCTTCGTTAGGAGAAAGTGCGGCAACGGTTTGGCCACCAGGGCCAGATTGAGTGCCACCGAGCATGAGGCGGAAAAGACCATGGAGGGTGACAAGATTAGCGCGGAGTGCGTCAGAGGCATCCTCAGAATCAATCACTTTTGGTAGATCAAATGGATTAATGCGAACATCGGAGTTGAGAGAGAGTCGAACATATGAGCCACCAACAGCATCACAGAGTTTTTGATACTCGTTTTCAGGGTCGATGATGATAATTTCACTCCCCATCATCATGGAGCGGACGGCTTCAAGCTTAACCGCGAAAGATTTACCGGCACCGGATTTAGCGAAGACGACGAGATTAGCGTTTTCTAGGGTGAAACGGTCGAAGATAACGAGACCATTATTATGAAGGTTAACTCCATAAAGAATGCCTTTTTCTTGAGTAAGGTCAGCAGAAGTGAATGGGAAGGAAGTGGAAATGGCGCTAGTGTTCATGTTGCGGCGAATCATTAACTGATCTGTGGCCATTGGCATAGTGGAGTTCATTCCCTGTTCTTGCTGGGAAGTGGCGACTTTGGAGAAGATCATGGCAGAGCCAAAATAGTTTTCAATTTTATGCTGTACGAAATTTAGTTCATCAAGTGAGTCGGCCCAAAGAGTAACATATAAGCCGAAGCGGAAGAATTTTTCGCGGCCAAGCTGAAGGTCGTCACGGAGCTCCTCGGCATCCTGGATGGCATGTTCGGTTTCAGGATTACGAATACGACCTTTTTCAGCATTTAAGGAAATATCAGCTTCAAGCTGAGTGACTTTGCGACGAAGGTTTTTCATAATTACAGTGGTATCAACTGGATAAATATACATGGAAATATCGAGAACTTCATCCATGTTGATGAGTGGACTGAGCCAGCCAGTACTGATGGTGCGAGGATAACCGTAAATATAGAGCGTGCGGCCATATTTGGTGCCGAGACGGAAATGGTCGGATTGAATTTCAATTGAGGAAGGAGAAATAAGGTCACGGAGAGTGGTGATGCCCTGTTCAAACGCGCGCTGAATTTCGGCGTCTTCCATTGATTGTGCTTGAGCTGCAAGTTCGGCAGCGGTGAGTTTCTTTTTTGCCATATTTCTTCCTTAATTTAGTGGTTTTGTCTCTGGTTTTTCACCTTTTTTAGTATAAATAGTGCCCATTTTATTAAAATCAATAAACGGTTCCCTCACGGCGGTGTCTGGGTTGTTGAAGTTGTAGAAGAGCTCGGCGAGTTCTTTGGTATTGAGGCGGACGGAGTGGATGCCAATATTAAAGAGGCCACCAATGACAGCTTGAACGCGGTTGTTGATTTCAGTAACTGCTTTGTCGTAGGTATTGCGATCAATCCTGGTGATTTCAGAGGTTTTTGTGGCGAAGAGAAGATTGAAGATGTTTTGGCTTTGCGTGCTGGCTTTTTCGAGTTCTGGGGATGAATAATATGGAACAATAACAAAGAAGGATTTATCCATAATATTGGCCTCTTGGGAAACTTGGTCGATGAAGTTAATATAGTCGTCCATTAAAACACCGAGGAGCATGTTGTCATTATTACGACGAATATCAGCAAGACGTTCGAGATATGGAGCGATGTCGATGCGCTGAGAACGGACAAGGATTTGGATTGGGAATTCGAGAGAGTTAAGGACGCCTTTATAACCATATTCGATACCGTCACGTTCAGGCTCGGACATCAGGTCGTAGTTGATAGATTTACAGGCGACGACGGCGCGGAAGGAGCCATCTTTCATGATAATTAAGCCATCGCGTAGTTCGGAGATGAGGAGGGTGGACTGGGTGGAAGAAGGATTATCCTGAACCACGTTGGCGGTATTGTCGGATTGTGGCGCGAGTGGAATATTATTGGCGGGATAGCCAGAAGCGGGGATGTTGGAATTCTGAGCTTGAGCCTGCGGCACTTGAGGTGCTGACTGAAAATTAGGCTGAGCTTGATTTTGGGGTTGTTGTGGATTCATATGCTTCCTTTTTAAAAATTATTATGAGGCTGGTGGGGTGAAGATGCCGGTAAAATTGTCTGAACTAGCTGGTGGAGTTGGTGGAGTTGGTGGAGTAAATTGCGGCTGGTATGGTTGCTGGAATTGGTAAGGAGATGGCGGTTGCTGAAATTGTGGCTGGAACTGTGGTTGAGGCTGGGTAAATTGAGGTTGAGTAAATTGCGGTTGGCTTTGTGAGGGTTGAGTGAAGGCTTGAGGTTGTGGAGATTGGGTAAAGGCCTGAGATTGTTGAGGTTGAGTAAAGACCTGAGGTTGCGGAGGTTGAGCTACCTGGGCTGTTTGGACTGTTTGAGCTGATTGAGTGAGACGATTAGCTTGTTTACTAATAGTGTCGATAGTGAAATCTTGATTGTTGGCAAGATTTTGAAGTCCTTGATTAACTTGGGCGGCGGAAGTTTGGTTAATAAAACCATTAACGTATTGTGGTTGAGTAGTAAATTGGGTTTGAGTATTGTTTTGTGTAAAAGTTGGCGGAAGATTTTGGTCGGCATTAGAGATGGCGGCCTTCATGTTTGAAATTAAGGCGGCATGGCGATTTTGTTGTTCTTTAGCGATCATTTGATTGATGTTTTGATTACTGTCCTGGTCGAGAATATCAACAATGTTGTTGTTCTCTGCGATGAAATCTTCATTGAAATTACTATTGCCGCGAATTGCATAGCCCTCAGAATCAACGAGATTGGAAAGAAATGAGAGGCGGGTGGAAGCTTCTTCCTCGGTAATGTTTCTGGCGCGAGGTTTCTCGACGATTTTAGGGGCAGTGATTTTGATGGTAGTTTCCTTTTGCCCAGGAGTCCAGCGACGAGTGTTTGGTTTGAGATAGAAGCTGGCAATGGATGCTAGATAAACTTCCATTGGTTGATCTTTTTTTATAGGTAGAGCAAGAATTAAAAAGAAGAAGGTGAATGGGATCGGGATGATGGCGAGTAGTGGAAAAATTTGGAAAAGGCCAAAAATAATAGCAATACCTGCTGCAGAAATGAGAAGATAGATAAACTGTCGAAAGGTAAAAGGGCCAAGGAGTTTATCTTCCGCCTCAACGTCTTGAGGGACCTTGTATGTTGCCATATAGAATTATTTTACCATAAACGTGGTGGAAAATATAAAATACACCCATGGTGTGCGGGTGTATTTTATAATCAGGTTTTGTTTTAGGATGCGGCCTTGCGGTCTTTTTCGTTCTCAATAATTTGACGTTTCTTGGATTCTTTAACGTCGTGTTCAAGAATTTTAGCAAGACCATTCTTCATATTATCAAAGAGGTTGGTGTTTGGACGGCCAAGCTTATCGATGACACCGTTTTCTCTGAAGATCCTATTGATTTCTTTATGAGCTTTATCTTTTGCTAATTCGTAGGCTTCTTTTTTCTTTTCAGCTTTAGCTTCATCGTCAAGACCATCTAAGTCATCTGGGTTTAGTTCATAGCTTTCGGCAACAAGACGGTTGAGAATACCATTTAATACATCGGTTTTCATGGCAGCAGCATTACTGGCAGTAAGCCCACTAAGATATTTTTTAATCTCACGGGTAGCTGTGTTGCTATTTTTATGGTAGGCACTATTTGTGTCTTGGATTTCTTTAGCAATTTCTTCAATATTTTCTTGATTTAGTGTCTTAATGACGTCTTTACGATTGAGGCCTGTAAGGAAACTTGTCATATTAACAATTTGTTCACTACCTGATTGGAAATTTGGAAATGCGGAAATGATAGCTGGACGAATTGCGTCAAAAATTTCTTCGCTCTTGCCTGGATCAACATTACTATAACTATCCATCATCATCATGAGTACGTCGGTTGCAGTGCGATCGATTTTATCAAAGCGGGTACCTTTAAGACCGGTGGCGATGTTGATTTTTGTTTCGTAATCTGGATCACCGTCAACTTTACCGGTAAAGTATTGTTGCATAGTAATTTCTTGAGTTTGGCGTTTTTGATTAGTGTAGGCCCAGGTTTCCATGTTGATGAATTTACCGAGACGACCGAGGGTAGGATCGGCATCCTTCATTTGCATAAGGTTGAGAGCTAGGACGTTGGCGGCATCAGTACCTAACAAGAGATTACCAGAATCCATATAAGTTTTAAGTTCAGAGGCGATTTTGTCATAGTCACCACGGCGTGAAAGGACGTTATTCCCAGCAATGATACCATCGATGTTGTTGTGTTTGATCATTTGTTTATAAACATTGTAGGCGTCAAGGGTGACCATCTTATCCATATAAGTGGTAAGTTTACCGACATTGGCGCGGCGCTCAGATTCATAGGCGTCAACAGCATCAGCGGCGACCATTTGAAGAGCAATAAAGCGATCGGATTCTTGTTCTTTAGTGAGTGTGCCGTCGTTGACTTTCCAGGCGTCCGTACCGGCGCCGGCGACCACATATTTTTCGTAGTCTGCTTTATTGACAATATTGCCGTTTCTGTCGATCTCGGCGGCCTTGCGAACAACCTCAGAATAGTAGCGATTGGCGTTGTGATCGTTGCGATGCTTGGAGGATTCGGCGGTTTTTAATTCAAGGAAGTTTTCGGTCTGATTACTGGCAAGGGTCTCGAGATCTTTATTTTTAACCTTATTGTCAGTGATGTAATCTCCCATGTTACCAAGAGCATCTTCGGTTTTGGTTTTTTGGGCAGAGGCAGCAAGTTTTGCTACACGATTTTGGTATGTATAACGCATTACTTTGTTGTCTGGATCTACGAGTTGGGTCTTCTTTTCAATACCATCTCTATCTACACCAAGTGAACGCTCGGCGTAAATGGCTTTGCCGTATTTATCACGGTAAAGAATGCGGGCGCCACGACGTTTTGCGTCAAGCTCTTCTTGACGATATTGGTTAAGAGTGTCTTCACGAGTCTTATTTTCGTCATCTCTGCGATACTTACGAGTTGCAGCGCCAGCGGCAAGAGCACCACCCCAGTACCATGGGAGAAGATTGAGAGAACGCTGACGTTTCATGGCATTTTCGATAGCCTTTTGACGATTAGCTTCTTGGATTGGAGAAAGAGCCTTGGTGGCGCGGCCAGAAAGGTTGTTGCCGAGTGAATTGAGTACGTTAGAAATACCACCGAGAGCGGAACCTGAAAGCTTCATTAAGCCGGCGGCGAGTAGAAGTGGAAGAACCTGGACGGCGGCACCGACCAGTAGTCCAAATGGAGTGGTGGCGGAAGTGATAAGAACCATACTAGCGAGTTTGGAAACACCGAAGAGCATACTAAACATTGGGTAGAAGAAAAGCATCTGACTGAAAGTTTTTTTCCATTTTTGGAAGTGTTTTTCAGTGTTTGGAAGGATGTATAAAACAAAGGCGATAGGTGAGATGGAAACAAGAAAGATAACAAGAGCTTGACGTAAGCCAAGAACGAGGAGACCAACAATAACAGAAATAATACCACCAATAATGAGTGGGATGAAGGCGAGAAGAAGACCGAGTGGTCCACCTGGAAAGGCAAAACTGAGTGCGAGACCAGCGCCACCAGCGGCAACAGTGGAGAATAGTGAATAAAAACCAGTGGCGGTTTTGGAACCGTCGACTGCACCGGAACTAATGGCGGATTCAGCGATGCCAGCGAGAAGGTCTTTGAGGCCGTTGCCTAGGATATTACTGATGTCGACTGCGATCGCGCAAAATAGAAAACTAAAGTTGACAACCATGGCGGTAACGATGAGGCGTGGGAGGGATTTTTTGACGCCGTAATTATTAATGCCATAGCCGGTGATTTGGGAATAGATAATGACGAGAAGGAAGATGATGAAACAAATATTGGCGATATTGCGCATATAGGACCAGACTTGGTAGATTGGGGAGTCGCCTTTCATCTCTAGTGGTTTAACGTCAAGAAGACCTTGGATAAGGCCATAGAGAGCATCGATACCCTTAGCGAGCAGACCGGTGGTCGGACAAATTAACCAACCAATGGCGCCGATTTGAGAAGTACAGGTGGCTGGTTCGTGATTTTCAGAGTTGTTTCCCTCGGTGGAATTTTCAGTATTGCCATTTTGGTTGGCTGGAGGAGTTTGAGAATTGGTGTTCTCGTTTCCTTGGTTTCCAGTTCCCTGATTTTCAGTGGTTTCAGCTCCAGTATTTTGAGTATTGTTTTCAGTATTATTATTTTCGGTGGTTGGATTTTCAGTTGTCTGATTATTTTTAGTAGATTCAGAAGTTGTTGGAGTAGGGTCAGCAAAAACAGAAGTGGTATTTAGAAAAGTTTGCGCAAATAAAAAGGCGCTGGAAAAAATCAACCCAGCGAGCATAGTGAAACTTTTAAATCTTGTGTTGACCTTCTTCATACAGATATAAAGCTTTAATTACCTGCATATTATACCACACATAAGCGCTATAGTCAATAGCGTAATAAGGGATGAGTGTGAAACAATATCCACTATTATTATATACAGTTTTAAGTTAATAATGCTATAATCAAAATATGAAAAGGCATATCCAAGGTTTATTGATGCTAGGTTTAGCATTTTTTTCAAGTTTTAGTTTAGTGTATTTATGGTCAGAGGTGGCGAGTGAGCCAGTCTCGGCGGCGGTGATTGAGGAAGAACCGGATGATTCATGTGCGAACTCAATGCTAGGACTTCGTCCTTGGTATAAGGGCTTGGCAACCAGAGAGGGTGGTGCTTGTAGGATTGGGACGATCGGTACGGTGAATGGGGATACGAATATTGCCGGATTTGTTTGGGTGATTGTGTTGAACTTAGTGTTTGATGCAGCGCTCATGTCAAGTATGGTGGCAACTGGATTTATTATCTGGGGTGGATATAAATATATTATGTCGGAAGGTGAACCTGGAAAAGTGATGGAGGGTAAAAGGATTATCACTGGTGCGGTGATTGGTTTGATCTTGACGATTTCGGCCTCAGTAATTTCGGATACACTAGTGAAAGTAATTGGAGGCGTAGCAAAATAATGAACGTTCTTGAATTTGTAAAAAACTCAGGTGGAAGAATTTTTGGTGACGATTTTGATATCACAAAGGTTAATACCTTAAATAATGCTTTAAACAATATCCCAAATAAGGATAATGCAAGTAACTATGATTTGATGGTGTTGTTTAACTGGGTTTACTCTATGGCGGCGCTAATTGCGGTTGGATTTATCGTTTATGGCGCGATTTTTTATGCGATCTCGGAAGGCGATCCGGCTAGAGTCAATAAGGCGATCAAGACGATTACTTATGCTGTAATTGGATTAGTGGTGGTAGGATTAGCGTGGGCATTAACGACGTTTGTGGTGAATTCGACATCTTAAAGAGGAGAAATAATGAAGAGGATTTTGTTAATATTAGCTGGAGTGTTAATGGCGGGGACACTTGGTATGGTGGCTATTCCACAGACTACTTACGCTGAGAGTGATACCTGCGCAAAGCTGCGGGAGATGACTAATGCGGATGAAGAAACTTTGCAGGCTGCCGGTTGTGTTGATGTCGGGAATAAAAGTATTGCGAGTCTGATCACGACGATTATTAATATTGGGATTTCTGTGGTGGGAATTATCAGTGTGGGGGCGATTGTGGTTGCCGGTCAAAGGTTGGTGGTATCTTCTGGTGATTCGGCAAAGATTGTGAATGCAAAAAGAATGATCATGACGGCGGTGATTGCGCTGGTGATTGCGGGGTTGGCGTATGCAATCGTGCAGTTCGTAATTGCTTCAGTTGGTATCTAGAACTCTAAGGGGTGGCCCTTGATTTAACAGATGCTTATGATATAATGAGGAAAATAATATTAAAGGAAAAAATATGAAGATTTCTAACAAAATCAAAACATTAGCCGCTGGTGGTCTTGGTGTAGTTGCTATGGGGCTCCAGAGTTTGCCTGTTGCTGCAACCGGGAAAATTCGCTGTCCAGATGGGTCTACTGTAACTGGTGACTTATCAAACTGTGGTGCAATTAAAAGTGATCTTAATAATAATAATTTGATGGGTACTCTTAATCAGATTATTAATGTGATTATCGGTGTGATTGGTTTTATTGCCGTTATCGTAATCATCCTTGGTGGTGTACAATATACCACTTCTGCTGGTGATTCTGGTAAGGTTAAGAAGGCTAAAGATACTATTATGTATGGTATTATTGGTCTTGTGATTGCGCTTCTTGCCTACTCAATTGTGAACTTCGTATTATCAAGCCTTTTTAAGTAAAAAATATCGAGCGAGGTAAAAATGAAGAACGGTGTGTACAAAAAAGGCGTAATGGCGGCTGCAGCTTTGATGGCAGTTGTATCGCTAGCTGGAAATGTGAATGCGGGAAGTTGTCCTCAGGGATCACTTCGTCAGACCTATTCGAATTCTATTTCTGAATGTAATATTGCTGATGATCATGCAGGTTCGAATGATTTAATGAAAACCATTAATACTATTATTAGTGTAGTGCTCGGTGTGCTTGGAATTCTTGCAGTTATATACATTATCTATGGTGGCTTTATGTTTACCACTGCTGCTGGCGATCCTGCTAAGACTAAGAAAGCACGAGAGACAATTATGTATGGTGTGATTGGTCTTGTGGTTGCACTTCTTGCCTTTGCAATCGTAAACTTCGTACTTACCTCAGTATTTAGTGGATCTGCTGCAAATAGCGGAGCTTCTGCTAATAATTCTTAAAATACTGATTAGAAATCGAAAAATAGACCCCACTGGGTCTATTTTTTTGATCGGTGATTTAGATCGGATATGCTTTTTAGAATTGGCGTGATTATTGGGATGGATACCTCTATTTGAACGGACATGCCTTAAGAAAAATTCTCTTATTAGAATGGATATGCTTGTCTAATTTAAGTAAATGAACTAGGATAAAGGCATCTGAAATAGTTTAGAAATGTGGGTGATACTTGGGGTTATGGACTTGATGGATTATGTCCACGAAGACTGGTATAAGGACAGGTTGGAAGAAGCATTTGCGGATGAAGAAGCATTTTTTGGATATTGATGGGTTTCTGTGTGTGAGGCTAAAAAATACCGCAGGGTGTGCGGTATTTAGTTTAGTTCTCTGTTCTCGCAGTTTAGTAACCGTAGATTACTGAATGGTAATCTTGGTTGGAGTTTCGGTCTTCTCTTTTTCAAAGGAGATTGTGAGAACGCCATCTTTTAACTCGGCTTTGACGCTGCCTTCATCTTCGCGGACTGGGACTGGAAGTGCGATGGTGCGAGAAAATTCGCCCCAATAACATTCCTGGATGTGCCAACGAGTGGTTTGTTCATCTTCGCCACCGCTGAGAATGCCGGAGATGGTTAAGATGTTGTCTGAGATGGTGACATCGAGGTCATTTTTGGAAATGCCTGCGGTGCGAGCCTTAACAACTAATTTATCGGCAGTTTCATATACATCAACTGCTAATTGACCTGGAAAATCTTCCGGTTCGTCCCACGCCTCTGGATCTTCTTCTGATGGGAGACTAGCAGAAGTTTGAACAGGACTTTGCTCAACTTCTTCTTGGCTATCATTGTCCAGAAATGCAGCCGCGAGTTCGTCTTCCATAAGCATGTCATCGTCATTTGTACGAGCCATTGCTAAGTATTCCTCCACATTTAACTATTGTTATGGTTAATTATAGGAGTGGTTATGTTAAAAATCAAGAGAAAAGTGTGTTTTGATGTAAAAAGCACAATAATTAATGTATTGCTTGAAGTGCTTTCGCCAAACAGATGTCAGAGATGTGGGCTTCAGGGTGAGAGTTTGTGTGGGCGTTGTAAAAAATATCTTTTGGGGACAAATCCTGGATATGTGATTTCTGGGATAGATGGATTTTCACGGGTGATTGTGGGGGGAGTAAAGGAAGGGCTGCTATCTGTATTGTTGAAGCAATATAAATATCAGGGGCGGAGAGACTTGGCACATATATTAGCTTGGAAGGCGTGGGAAGTTGCCCAGAATGAGATTTTGGAAACTGGCGAGGTAGGAGAAGTGATTATAGTTCCCTTACCGACGATTCGACGACACATTAGAGAGCGGGGATTTGATCATATGCTGATGCTGGCGCGGGAGCTTTGTCAGATGAGTGAGAACTTGAGGCTGGAGCCGATACTTGAGAGATTAAATAAGACGGTACAGGTTGGTAAGAGTGCAAAGGTGAGGGGCGAACAGGCAAAGCGGGCGTATGGCGTGAAAAAGGAGGTAAGACTGAGGGAAGACATTCATTATGTGCTGTTTGATGATGTATGGACAACGGGGTCGAGTATGCGGGCGGCGGCGGAGATGATGCGGAATGCTGGGGCATGCAAAATATCAGCATTAGTTCTGATGAGTAATGACTATATCGAGAGTTAGATGTGTGTATTTTGTTATATATTGAGAGATAGGCTGGTGATTCCTAGTGAGATGTTGATAAATAAAAAGTAGCAACCTTTGGTGCTACTTTTGGGAGTTATTAATAGAGATTAGTTGTTTGTGATACCAACAACAGAATTGAGAACGAAGTTAACAATAGCAAATGCGAGAAGGGAGATGATAAGGCCGATGATGGCATAGAGGATGGTGTTTTTGGCATCAGTAACCTTTTTACTGTCACCGCCAGAAAGGATGTAGCGAAGACCGCCGTAAACTAGCATAATAACAGAAATAAGACCAACAATTAAGAGAATTGTATTGGTAAGGCGGCTGAAAACACCGTTGTCGCCAATCAATTCAGTAGGCATGCCGTCAGCGCGGGCCGCATTAGCGCCTTCCTGTACAGAGAGGGCGGAAGCTAGGACACGGCTGGTGGAAAGGCATAAAAGTGCGCCAAGTCCGGTTAAGGTTTGGGTTAAAGTTTTGGTGATCTGTTTCATATAAACTATCGAATCTCGCAGTTACTTAAATTATGCTTCTATTATACCACAAATATTATAAAAGAAAAATACCTCCTCTCGGGAGATATTTTTCTAAACATATAACAACTATCTATATTCCTGGGCTATACCTAGAAAAAAGAAAATGGATTATTTGGCGGAGAGTGGGAGATTCGAACTCCCGCTGCAGGTCTCCCCACACTAGCGATTTAGCAAACCGCCCCCTTCAGCCACTTGGGTAACTCTCCTTCCCTTCTATCTTAACATACTTCGGGCGTTTCTTGAATGATTTTAAAGAAATATTTGATGTGTTATAATTTAATAAAGCTAATGAATATTGAGGTGTAAAAGTGAAAGACAATACAGTGGTGCAATGGGAAGCCGAAGAATATGTGTCACACGAAAAGAATATGGGGTGGTATTTTGGGTTGATTTTAGTGGGTGTGATTTTTTCACTGATTTCAATCAGGTTTGAATGGTGGACTTTTACGGCACTAGTGGTGGTTTCTGTTGTTGCGATTATTACCTATTCGGTGCGTCCTCCTCGCAAAATTCAGTATGTTTTGTCTGAAAAAGGTTTAACCGAGGGGAAGCGAATGTACCGCTTTGAAGAATATAAGGCTTTTGGGATTTTGCAGGATGATGTGCATTTTGCAATTGTTCTGATGCCAAAGAAGCGTTTTTCCCCAGCTGTGACGGTTTATTTCCCTGAAAATAAGGGTGAAGAAATCGTAAATATGTTTGGTAAGAGGTTACCAATGGAGGAAGTTAGGCTTGATGCTATCGATAAAATTGTGAAAAAATTGCGATTTTAGATAGAAAATTGATAAAATAAAACGTTTATGGTAAAATTTGGAAAAGTATAGTATATAAAAAAGAAGGTGGGTATATGGATCAAAACAGTGGCGCGCCAATGATGGATGCAACGAGTGCGACCGATTCAAATGCAGATTTTAACATTAATATTCAAGACCAGTTGGGTGTGCCTCCAGCTCCTCCAATTCCAGATTTTTTGGCGAATGAACCTAGTATGCCTGAGATGAATCCGGACGTGATGGCTGACCTTACTAATTCAGGTCCAACTCCGATTACTGGTGCACCTACTGAGACCGAGGTACCGATGCCAGCTGCCTTAGAAAATGCCACTTCTACTACTGCGGAAACGATGCCTGAGGTGACGCCAGAGGCTGTGGCGACTGAAGAAACGGTTGCACCAAGTTCGAATAATAATGAAACCGCTGGAAATGAAGGTGCGAATATACAGTTTGAAGAAGTTAAGAAGCAGATGTTACAGGATCTATACCCATTAATGGATAAGATTAAGATGCAGCCAGAACAGAAATTTAAGGTTTATAAACAGATGATTGAGTCGACTGGCTCAAAGGATATGATTACTTCAGCTTACGAGGCGGTTAAAGGTATCGGCGATGAGGCTGAACGAGCCGAAGCACTTCTCTTCCTAGTTGAAAAGGCGGATAGCTAGTATTTAAAAAGAACCCTGCAGGGTTCTTTTTTGTTGGTTTCCTGTGGGCTTCTTTTTGGTTTAGTGATATTAATCTTTTTAGGATGTAGCGGCTAGTTTAGGTGATATTAATTTTGACTAGGATGTAGCGGCCAGTTTATTGAACTGGCCGACTTTCTAGTAGTTTTAGTACATGCCACCCATGCCGGCACCAGCAGCGGCAGAATTGTCTGCTTTCTCTGGGAGTTCAACAATGAGTGCACCCATAGTTATAGCGGTTGCGGCGATGCTGATGGCATTTTGGACAGCTTCACGAGTGACGCGAGCTGGATCGATGACACCGGCTTTTTTGAGGTCTTGGAGGCCTTTCTCAGGCTCCATAACGTTAATTCCCTGGCCTGGTTTGGCGTTTTCAACAGCAGCAAGGAGAGCCTGTGCGTTGAGTCCGGCGTTTTCTAGGATGTGAAGAAGTGGAGCCTTGAGAGCGTTCTTGACGATCTTAGTGCCTGCGTCTTCGCCAGTGAGTTGATTGGCAAGATTGACAAGAGTGACACCACCACCGGTGACGATACCTTCATCCAGGGCAGCTTTTGTGGCAGCAACTGCGTCATCAACACGATACTTCTTCTCGTCAATTTCGGTTTCAGTGGCGCCACCTACTTTGATGACGGCAACTTTCCCTAGAAGGGCGGCAGCACGTTTTTCGTATTGCTCACGGTCATAATCAGAGGTAGCAAGATTGGCCTGAGATTTGATGAGCTCAATACGAGCCTTGACTGCTTTATGATCGCCAGCGCCGCTGATAATAGTGGAGTTATCTTTGGTGGCAATAATCTTCTTGGCAGAGCCGAGGTTAGAAATTTCGGCATCCTCGAGCTTCATACCTTTATCTTCAGAAATAACGGTAGCACCGGTGAGAACGGCAATATCTTCGAGGATTTCTTTGCGGCGATCACCGAAGGCTGGAGCTTTCAGAACGAGAGAATTGAAGACGCCTTTGAGTTTGTTGAGAACGAGAAGTGAGAGAGCTTCACCGCTGACTTCTTCGGCAATTATAACAAGATCCTTGTGGCCAGATTGGGCAACCTTTTCAAGAACTGGGAGAATTTCGTTACTGGCGGAGATTTTTTTGTCGGTCAAGAGGATGAGAGGTTTGTCGAAAATAGCTTCTTGGCGATTGAGGTCAGTAACGAAGAATGGTGAGCTATAGCCTTTGTCGTAGCTGAAACCTTCAACGATTTCCTGCTCCATTTCGAGCCCTTGACCTGCTTCAACGGTTACAATGCCGTCTTTGCCGATTTTGCTAATAACACTAGCGATAAGTTCGCCGATTTCTTTATCTCCGGCAGAAATAGTGGCAACTTCAGCAACCTTTTTATCGTTACCTTCAATTTTTTCGGCAGCCTGATTGATTTTGGCGACGATTTCTTCACCGGCTTTTTCAATACCCTTTCGAAGTTCCATTGGGTTAACGCCAGCGGCGATTAGCTTATTAGCTTCGTTTAGGATGTTGTAAGTGAGAACAGTGACGGTTGTGGTGCCATCGCCGGCAACTTTGTTGAGTTTTTGGGCGGCAGATTTGATGAGTTTAGCACCAATTTGTTCGCCTAAATTCTCTTCAGAGCTACCGAGGTCAACAGCTTCGGCTACGGTTACGCCATCGTGGGTGATGGTTGGATTGCCGTAGGATTTTTCGATTACTACGTTTTGGCCTTTAGGACCGAAAGTGACTTTTACTGCATCATAGAGCTGCTTGGCGCCGCTTAAGACTTTGTCGCGGGCTTGGTCAGCGTAAAAAATTTTCTTTGCCATAAATGATTTCCTTCTATAAAAATTTAAATATTTGAGCTTTAATTATGCTTCTTTCTGATTAGTCTAGGATGGCGAGAACGTCTTCTTCTTTGACGATGAGATATTGAGTGTCTCCGAGTTTAATATCGGTGGTGCTATATTCTTTGAAGATGATTTTGTCGCCTTTTTTAATATTTTTGACGTCCGGACCGACCGATTCAACGGTGGCGTAGCTTGGTTTTTCCTTAGCATCACCAGGCATGAAAAATCCGGAAGCGGTCTTTTCGGCTGGAACTTCTTTTTTAGCAACGATATGATCTTGTAATGGTTTTAAGGTCATGTTTTTCCTCCTTTTAATACAGCCGAACTGGTTTTCTGATTACTTTGGCTGTAGCTGTTATCTATTGTATAGCAAAAACTAGCACTGTCAAGTGGAGAGTGCTAATATTGGTGAAAAATGAATCAGAGGTGGTTATGGTATAATAAAGAAAAATGAGGTGAAGCGTATGAGTATGAAGACTTTTCTAATGGATAAGATCCCTAATTATAATAAATTGGTGATTCCGTATCATGTGTTGAGGGCGGATTTGGCGGCGCATGAGTATGGTTTTCCTGGGAAGAAGATGCGGGTGATTGGGGTGACTGGGACGAATGGTAAGACCTCGACTTGTTTTTTGATCTGGAAGATGCTAAATGCGGCCGGGCACAAGACTGGACTAATGACGACGGTGGCTTGGGGGGTTGATAAGCTGGAAAAACAGATTGAACATATGACGACGGTGGACGCGAAGACGTTGAATTACCGGATGAAGAAAATTGCGGATGCGGGGGCAGAATTTTTGGTACTGGAGGTGACTTCGCACGCTTTGGCGCAGCACCGAACTTTCGGGGTACCGATTGAGATTGCGGTGATGACGAATGTAACGCATGAACATCTAGATTATCACAAGACCTTTGAGAATTATCGAGATGCGAAACGCCGATTATTTAAGATGGCGAAATATGGGGTGGTGAATGAAGACGATAAAAGCTGGTCTTATTTTGCAAAAGATGTAAAAGAATATATCACATATGGTATAAATTCTGGGATTCTACGAGCTAAGGATGTGAAGCTAGGTGCGCAGGGGGTAGAGTATTCTGTAGATGGTGAAGCTTCTGTGGGGGATAAACTTGTAGCGGACGATAAGCATGCGAGTGGTAGTAAATATGCGTCAGGTGATATGTTGAGGATTAAAACGAAGATTCCGGGGGAGTTTACGGTCTATAATTCCCTGGCGGCTGTGGCAGTGGGATTGAAATTAGGACTTAGTAAGGAACAGATTTCGCAGGGAATTTTGGCGCTTGATTCGGTGGAGGGGAGGATGAATCGGGTGGACTTGGGGCAGAATTTTGAAGTGATTGTGGATTATGCGCATACGCCGGATGCATTTTTGAAGGTTTATGAGTCGGTGGTGCCTGGAAAGAAGGGTCGGATTATTTCGTTATTTGGAGGAGCGGGGAGACGTGATGAGTCGACGAGGGGTGAACGCGGTGAGATTGCAGCAAAGAACTCGGACATCGTAATTATTACAGAGGATGATTCTCGGGATGAAAACCCAGCAGAAATTGCCGAGGAATTCGTGAAGGGAGCTGAAAGAGTTGGATTTTTGCGTGGAAAGAATCTTTTGGTGGAACTTGATCGTGCGAAGGCGATCCAGATGGCGATTGACTTAGCGAAAAAGGATGATATTGTGTTGATTCTGGGGAAAGGACACGAAAAAACAATCCTGAGGGCGACCGGAGCGGTGCCGTTTGAGGATCTTAAGGTGACTAGAGAGGCTTTGAAAAAGAGGTTAAAAGCCTAATTGGCTTGACTAGAGAAGCTTTGAAAATGAGGCTAAAAGTCTAATTGGCGGAGCCGGCGATATTTTCTGGATCGAAGTTAGCGATACCGTTGACGATCTGTTCTTCGGTACAGTGCAATAGGCTCGCGATTGTGGCTGCAGCGGCCATGTATGAAATGTTTGGTTCGCCCGTGAGGAAGCTGGCGACATTGAAACGATGTCCTTCAATATTGAGGGTGACTTCGCTGCCCTTGCGATAAAGAGTGCGGCGTTCGATTTTAGTGTCACTGTAATGGTCGGAGCCATAAGTGGCAGTACCCTGTTTGCCTTTGAATTTTGAGAATTCAAGGAAATTAGCGTCGTCGCGATTTAAGACGATAAATTCTGGCTCGAGGTCGAAAAGAGTATTTTCGGCTGCAGCATATTCTTCTGGTGTTAGATCAGAAAGTTTGGATGGGACATAGTCGGTGAGGGCGGCGAGATAAACTGGGAGCTGATAGAAGACGTCCTTTTTGAGAGAACTTGCAGGGGTGGTAATAATGCAATAGTCGGCGCCGGCTTTCCAGGAATCGCTAAAGAATTTATAAAGACTTCCAACTTTAATTTCATCTTCAGAAGCGAGGATACCAACTTTTTCGTTGGCCTCCATGAGGATATGGTAGAGATAGTGAGCGACCACGCTTTTGCCGGTGGTACCGGTGATGCAGATGATGCGCATATCTTTCAGGATGTTGCCGTAATAAGTTTTGAGTAGGCGAACCTTAACTCGACCTGCACGGCTGCCGGTTAATTTTGATTTGGTGGATTTTTGGTCGAGTGATTCGTTCATGTGTCTTTGTTACCGTTATTAGTTATTGAATAGATTGTTGAGTGAGTCGAGGGATGGCATTGAGCTGCCGCCTAGGGCGCTTTTTAGCATCGTGGTGAAGAGAATGAGGAGGACGATGTATAGAGCGACCATAAAAGTGACGTTGGCGAAAATGCGTTCGTTGCCTTTATAGTCGGCTTCAGCATTAAGGTTTTCATAGGCAGTAATTGAGCTGAAGGAGATACCGGCCATCATAACAATGAAGCCTAAGGATGGAGAGATGATGGAAGCGAGTGGAGCAAGGATACTGGTGGCGAGAATGGCTGGAATGCCGGCAATAGTGACAATGGTGGTGAGGTGGAAGAAGTTGGTTTTCTTTTTGAAGAGGAGGGCGACGAGGTGATAGATACCGGCGACAAAAAGAACTGGGAGAAGGAAGGAGAAGAACTGAGTGAAGATGGTCTGAATCCAGTTGATGTCGTTAAGGTTTTTCCAATTCCAGGCGGCGTCAATCTGTTTGCCGAAGAAGGATTTGTGAGCTGGAACATAGACCTTAGAGAAAATAGTGTTAATCAAATTGAGGATGGTGTAGGCGAGGCCGGTAAAAACTGGAAGCTGCCAGGCGCTTTTGAGATCGGAATAGTCGTTGATATTTTCTTTAATGGCGGTGGCTGGATTTTTAGCGACCGAGAGAAGAAACTTGACGGTATGATTTTTTGAAGCCTCTTTAAGTTTGGATTTTAATTTGGAAGCAGTATTTTCTGCGGTTTTTGCAACTTTTTCAGCGCTCTTTTCTGTATTTTTGGTCTTATTTTCTTCCATGTTACTCCTTTTTTCTAATTAAATTATAGCATACCTCTAGGATTTTTAATTAAATATGCTATAATATGAATGTCACGGAAACGTGATGCTCATTTAATTTCTAGGTGGATGTTATTTGAATCTTCGGATTTGAACAATATCCACATCTGCACCCGTAGCTCAGCTGGATAGAGCGTTTGCTTGCGGAGCAAAAGGTCGTAGGTTCGAATCCTGTCGGGTGTACCATATTTGAAATTATTTGAAAAAACTCTTCCCTGTGGGGGAGTTTTTTGTTGACTAAAGTTTATCTTTAGCTGAAGGGTGTGATAGAATGAGAAGTGGAAGCGTGGCCGAGTGGTTGAAGGCGCACGACTCGAAATCGTGTGGGCAGCAATGTCTCGGAGGTTCGAATCCTCTCGCTTCCGCCAGGAAGTAAAAATGACCCGTGAGGGTTATTTTTGTTTCTTTTGAAACGAGGATTCGAGTCCAGGTTCGCATGGAGCGAAGTGACATCCCCTCATCCTCTCGCTTCCAGAAGGTATGAAAAAAATGACCCGTGAGGGTTATTTTTTGTTTCTAAAAAACGAGGAATATTATTCCTCGTTCTAGAGATGGCCGCGATTTTGATTTTACTCGCTTCCTTTACCAGTGAAAACGGCACCAAAGGTCTTGAGGAGAATTTTAATATCTGCTGCGATACTCCAGTGATCGATGTAGAAACAATCGAGGCGGACGATTTCTTCGAAATCAGTGATTTCACTACGGCCGGAGACCTGCCAGAGGCCGGTAATACCTGGTTTGATACTGATACGACGTTTATGGTGGGCAGAATATTGGTTATATTCATCGACCGTTGGCGGGCGAGTGCCAATTAGCGACATGCTTCCCTCTAGGACATTAAAGAATTGAGGAAGTTCATCGATACTGGTTTTGCGGAGAATTTTACCGATCTTAGTGATGCGCGGATCATTTTTCATCTTGAACATAAATCCTTGCATTTCATTTTGAGATTGGAGGTCTTTAAGGCGCTCCTCTGCATTTTGGTACATAGAGCGGAACTTATAGATGTAGAAATATTTACCGTTGCGGCCAACGCGCTTTTGTTTAAAGATGATTGGTCCGGGATCTTCTAGGAATATTAGAGGGGCGACGATTATGCCGAAAAGTATACAGATGAGACAACCAACTATGGCGCCACAGATGTCCATGAGGCGTTTGATAAGTAATTCCCCATCGGTGAAAAGGCGTGGAGAGAGGCGAATAACACTGGTGGTGCCGAAGTCCTCGAGCTTGGTTTCCAGGGTTTCAATAGCAAAACTATCGATGGTGATGAGAGAGTCAATGCCCATTTCACTGACGGCCTCGATGAGGTGTTCGATTTTTTTGCGGTCAATATGGTTGACGCTGAAGATGACGAGGTCAACTTGGTGATGTTTGAGGTAGTCGAGGGCGCTTGTGGCGAGTTCCTTAAGTTCGAAGTTAATATTTTGATTGTCGGACGATTGTGCAGTGTTTTGATTGCTATCGGCTTTGAGTTTTTTGAGTTTAAAGAAAATGTCTTTTGATTTTCCAGTGAGTGGGGTGATGCCAATAATTTCGCAGTCCTCGGCATCGAGTTTTTGGATGTTTAAAACTACCTGTTTAAGATCACTATTATCGGTAAAGATGACGGTCTTTTTGGTATGATGCTCGAGGTATTCGTGTTTAATGAAGTGGATAAGGAAGAGGGCGGAAAAAGAAATGGTGAAGTTGATTGAGAAAAAGGTGCCGAAGAAGAGACGCGGAATGCTGTCGCTGATATGAGTCATGTAGACAATGGTGGAGAAAATAATCGCCATAAAGATATTGGTGAGGGTGGCGGATTTGAGGTGGCGGAGAATACCGCGTTTAGCGGTGATTGGATTATAACGATAGAAGGTGAAGACGATGAAGTACGAAAGAAGGAGATAGAGGAAAACGGTGGTGTCTTTGAGGTGGCGGAAGGCGACATCGGAAGGGTCCCAACCGAAACGAGAGAGGTATGAAATCAAAAAGGAGATGGCGATGGAAAAAATATTTGCTAGAAATAACCCAACTCGATGATTTGACATAATGTGTTTATTATATCATAAAATGTAAATATTTAAAGAGGTAGAGGGGGTGAAATCTCTGTTATAATAGAACAAAGGCGGCGCAAAATGCGTCACCCAAAAATAAGGGAGTTGTTATGGGGAGTATTTTTTCAAAGATTATTGCTGGTGAAATTCCATGCTACAAAATTTATGAGGACGAGAAGACGTTCGCTTTTCTTGATATTCATCCTGAAACGCCTGGGCATACTTTGGTGGTACCGAAGGTGGAGGTTGATAAACTTTATGACCTTGATGATGAGGATTACCTGGCGGTAATGAGGACAGTGAAGATGTTGGCTTCGAATATGGAAAAGGTTTTGGGGAGGCGAACGCTTCTAAAAGTGGTGGGGACGGATGTGCCGCACGCGCATGTGCATCTAACTTCTCTGGACGAAAATTATAAATATGGTCAGGAGGTGCAGATGACAGAGGCGGAAATGCGTGAAATGCAGGAGAAATTGAAGAGATGAGTGAGAAATATTTTGAAGTAAATGAAAGGAATAAGAGATGAAATTTGCGCCATCATATAATCCGGCGGATTTTGAAACAGAGGTGTATGCAGCCTGGGAGGCGGCTTCAAAATTTGCGCCGGCAAAAGAGGACCGAAGCGGGAGGAGTGGACGCGAGTCTAAGCGCTATTCGATTGTGATGCCGCCACCAAATGCGAATGGAAATTTACACATTGGACATGGTTTGACAGTGGCGACCGAGGACTCCTTGACGAGATATTATCGTTTGCGCGGTCGCAGGACTTGGTATGTGCCAGGGGCGGATCATGCAGGATTTGAGACTTGGGTAGTGTATGAGCGTGAACTTGAAAAACAAGGTAAGACACGTTTTATGTTCTCTAGGGACGAGCTTTATGCTAGGGTGTGGGATTTTGTGCAAGAGAAACGCGGGGCGATGGAATTACAACTACGTGCGCTTGGGGCTTCTTGTTCCTGGAAGGATCTGACTTTTACGCTCGACGAGAATGTGATCCGTCAGACTTATCGAACTTTTGAAAGAATGTGGCAGGATGGGCTGATTTATCGCGGTGAAAAATTAGTAAATTATTGTACAAAACATCAGACGGCTTTTGCGGATATTGAGGTTGAATATAAAGACGAGGATGGGGCGCTGTATGAGATCAAATATCCACTTGTTGAAAGTGATGGCTATGTTGTAGTTTCTACAACGAGACCAGAGACACTATTTGGTGATACTGCCGTGGCGGTGAATCCGGCAGATGAGAGATATGCTGATATTCTTGGTTCGCATGTTTCCTTGCCACTTACACGTCGTGAGATTCCAGTGATCGCTGATCAACATGCGGATATGACTTATGGAACTGGTGTGGTGAAGATTACGCCGGCGCATGACGTGAACGATTTTGAAGTGGGGATGCGACATGATTTGCCACGAATTTCAGTGATTGGATTTGATGGAAAGATGCTGCCTATTTGTGGGGCTGACTATGAGGGGCTATCGGTTTTGGAGTGTCGAAAAAAGGTATTAAAGGATTTGAAAGACGCGGGGCTTTTGCTTGGCGAAAAGAAGATCCGACACTCGGTGGCGCATTGTTATAAATGTGGAACCGTGATTGAGCCGATGCTAAAAGAGCAGTGGTTTGTGGATACCTCGAAACTCGCTAAAATGGCGATTGAACACTTAAATAATAATGAAATAAAATTTTATCCAGAAAATAAACAAAAGGTGCTGGTGAATTATTTGGAGGGGCTGAAGGACTGGAATATTTCTAGGCAGATTCCTTGGGGGATTGCAATTCCGATGTTCAAAAAAGTTGATCCGAATGAGCCTGGGGAGGAATGGGTTTTTGATACAAGAACAAATTTGTCCGAGATCGAGATTGGTGGCGTAAAATATGTGCGCGACGAGGATACTTTTGATACTTGGTTCTCTTCTTCGCACTGGCCAATTGTTTGTACGAACTGGGAGGAAAAGATTGGTAGCGAGTTTTATCCGTTGAATGTGATGGAGACCGGGGCCGATATTCTATTTGCGTGGGTGGCACGTATGATTATGGTGGGACTTTACGTGACTGGTGAAGTGCCATTTAAGGAAGTATATTTGCACGGTTTAGTTTTGGACGCACACGGAAAAAAGATGTCGAAGTCAAAGGGTAATGTGATTAACCCGATGGAGATGATTTTGCAGTATGGCTCTGATGCTTTCAGGCTTGGAATTTTGCGTGGCCGTTCGGCTGGCTTAAATCAGGCATTTTCGGAAAATTCTGTGATTTCTGGGCGAAACCTTTGCAATAAGTTGTGGAATATTTCACGTTTTGTTCAGGGGATTGTGGATGCAGAAGAAGCTGAGAAGGGTTTTTCGGAGACTGATGTGTCGGTGATTCTGGGTAATGAAGCGAATGGAGCGGTGCATCAAACTGCAAGTGACTCGATCAATCCAGAAGTTTATCAGTATACGACCAATAATATGGGGGAGGATTGGATCTGTCGTGAGATTAACCGAGCGAGGGGCGTTCTTGAACAGTGTATGGCGGAGTATCGTTTTTCCGAGGCGGTAGAGACGATTTATGAGCTGATCTGGGATAAATATGCAGACTGGTTCCTTGAGAGTCAGAAGATTTTCAAGAATATTTCCCTACTCAAGGTGACTTTGGAGTCGATTTTGACGATGCTACATCCATTTGCGCCATTTGTAACTGAGGCGATTTGGCAGAATTTGTCTTGGACTGATGGGATGATTATTGATGCAATGTGGCCGTCAATTATGGGCTACGATGAAATTTCTGCGGAAAATTTTGAGCGATTAATTGAGGTGATTTCTGAGATACGCGGAATGGGAACTGCGCTTTCGAAATTTAATAAAGGCAAGAAATTCGGACTGTTAGTGGGGGAGGACATTTTAGTTAACGATAATTTGCTACTTGTGAAGTTTTTGTCGAGAGTACCGGCGATTGCCTCAACAAATGGTACACCTAAGGGCTTGAGACTAGCGACTGTGAACCATGAGTTATATCTTGATGTTCCAGAGAAGGTGGTAGTTGATTTTAGGGACGAGCTTGAAGCGAAAATTCTAGCGGTCGGTCGTGAACTAGATGGACTTAATGCTAGGATGATGAATCCTCGTTATGTTGAAAAGGCTCCTCAGCAGCTGGTTAGAGAGACGCGAAACAGTATTGCGGAGAAAGAAGAACAGATTCAACATCTTAAATCGCAGCTAGAATTGATTTAATTCCCTGTTGTAGATTGGGTCGAGTCGTAGTTAGAATAGATATCTTAACTAATTGAATAGCGTCTTGGTCCAAGAACAGAGTTGGGGATTAGAAAAATAGATCCGAGAGGATCTATTTTTTTGCTTCTTAATAAATTGTTAATTCTCTACTTTTCAACTTTGTTAGTTCTCTGTTTCCCTACTTTAGTTGGCGAAATATGTTTTTTATTTCCCCTTTTTCTCTTATAAACTTGTCAGATGGCTCGCTTATTTTTTCTATTACTGTTTAGAACTTAGACAAATTTTAAGTGTTTTTTGATCCTTTTTTTCTGATGCTTTTTGATTTTCTGATTGGTTATATGAAAAAATGTGTGAAATTAAACACAAAAATAGCGCGCTTCCCTGTTAAGCACGTGAAATTACTTGTGTTTATTAAAATACGAATAAAGTTATGCTTGACAAAAGCATAAAATTATTTCATAAAAGTACGATACTAGATATGACCAACTACTGAGTGCGACTCATTATTTCGAATCTTAATTTAAAGCTGCAGTAATTGTTATGTTTATAATACAGGAGGTCGGTTGCTAAGTCAATAGGTGGTTAAGCATAAGATATATAGTGGTATGTGGATTTGTGTAGGGAATTATTTTGTGGAAAAAATGACGGGTTCTTGTTATTGGTTTTGATTAGTTGGTTTTTTGTGTTGGCTTGGGGTGACGGGTTTGACTTGGGGCTGCTTGACTTAATGATTTTGATACAGATTTTGCTGCAAAATAATTTGAGTAGGGAATTAAGGTAGCTTTTATGCTAAAATCTAGGTGTGGCTTATATTAGAAAATTTAAGACGGCATCCGGGGCGACGGGGGTACAGGTTTGCTATAAAGAACACAGTAAGGTTGTGAAGACCGTGCATGTTGGTTCGGCAAATTCTCCGGAGGGTTTGGAAAAATTACTAGTAAAGGCCCAAAAAATAATAGATGAAGGGAAGAGATCGCTTTTTAATTTGAGCGATTTTTAAACTTTATTTTTTTGTGGGTGAAGTATATGAACTTTATTTTTGAATTATTTTTTCTTTTTAATTTTATCTATTAATAATTTTATCTACCTATTTATCTATATTTATTTACGTATTTATCTTTTATTTCTCTATTTTTTGTCTATATTAATTTATATCTATACATCTACCGTTTTAATTTTCTGATTTATTTGAGATTTTCCAGAAAAAAAGGACGCTTCGCGTCTCTTTAATTTAGTCTTTTGTTTTAATAATTTTACGCTTTATGCGATTGATTTTTCGGAGGATGGAATAGAGATGGTATTTTCTGGGGTTGATTAGATAATCGAAAGTGCCTGCATAGATTTTTTCGTAACCGCCGAAAGATTTTTTGAATTCCGTGAACCCATACCAGGGATGTGAGGCATCCGCGTCTTCTGGTGCAATGCCCCAAAAATCTAAGGTTTTGAGGCCATCCTCTTTGGCCGTAAAAATGGCATGGGAGAGAAGGGCAACGGTTGCAGGGAGATGTTTGAAATCTAGATTAGCGGCTGATTGCATATAAAACCTAGTGCCTTGATAATCAAAGAAAAGGGAAGCGGCAATAATTTCTCCATCTTTTGGGGTCGGTTTGGTTGGCTTTATGTCTTTTTTCGGAGTTTCAACTAGTGCATTTTTTGCACTGGTTGAGGAAGTGATATTGGTTTTTTCCAGTTTTATTCTAGTTGAGGAAGTGAGATTGGTTTTTTCCGGGGTGTTTTTAACTTGTGCATTTATTGCACTAGTTGGGAGTGTGGTTGATGGGTTTTGGTAGCGGATTAGATAGAGGGAAGCGAAGGGTTGACTTAGTTCGGTCTTTAAGTATTGTTCAGAAAAGCTGGCGATGTGGCGCTCTTTGGCTAGTTTGTGCTGCAAACTGACTAAGTATCTGATATCTTCAGGATTTTTGGTAACCTCAACTGTAAGGCCTTTTTTCTTATAGTTGTTGTGTCTAGTACGGGTGCCCTGAGAAAAATTTGTGAGGATTTCGGGAACAGAGCTTGTGAGATCGAGACACCAGGTCTCTGCAGGATTTAGGTCCTTGGTTTTTCTAAGTAATTTTTGATTCAAGTTAAAATATTGTGCGACATTAAGTTTTTTCTGATTTTCTGACAAGTTATCCATTTGAATCGGGGAATTATTTGTGAATTTTTGTGGTTCGATGCGGATAAAAATGGCGGACTCTTTCTTGGCTAAAGATATGATTTGTGTAAAACAAGCCTTGGCGTCTTCCGATGTGGCGGATGGGTTTAGGT
>JABZKB010000020.1:0-703 GCA_015257505.1 Nanosynbacter sp.
TCTCCACATCGCTCACATAATTAGTACCGGAATATTAACCGGTTCTTCCATCGGGTGCGCCGTTCGGCTTCCCCTTAGGCCCCGACTAACCCTGATCCGATTAGCGTTGATCAGGAACCCTTAGTCTTTCGGCGAGGAGGTTTCTCACCTCCTTTATCGTTACTTATACCTACATTTGCTTTTCTAGAAACTCCAGCAAGAGTTGTCCTCTCACCTTCAGCGTCGCTAGAATGCTCCCCTACCGATGTTTACACATCCCACAGCTTCGGTAAATAGCTTATGCCCGATTATTATCCACGCCAAAGCACTCGACTAGTGAGCTGTTACGCACTCTTTAAATGAATGGCTGCTTCCAAGCCAACATCCTAGCTGTCTTCGCACTCTGACTTCGTTTGGTCAACTTAGCTATTATTTCGGGACCTTAGCCGATGGTCTGGATTCTTCTCCTCTCGGACATGGACCTTAGCACCCATGCCCTCACTCCGTGGATCTTACTTAACGTGCATTCGGAGTTTGTCTGGACTTGATAGCCGGTGAAAGCCTCGCATCCAATCAGTCGCTCTACCTCACGTAAGAAACTCCACAGGCTGCACCTAAATGCATTTCGGGGAGTACGAGCTATCTCCAAGTTTGATTAGCCTTTCACCCCTACCCTCAGCTCATCCGAAAGCTTTTCAACGCTTACCGGTGCGGTCCTCCAGTT
>JABZKB010000021.1:0-687 GCA_015257505.1 Nanosynbacter sp.
GTTTATTTACAATCATTTGAATCGTATGACGGAACAAAGTATTGCTGCAACAATGATGGCGATTATAGTAGTGGGCAGCATGATGACACTTGGATCTTTTGTTTCGGCGCTAGTGTATTTCTTACATAATAAAAATAATCGCTAAAAATAATTAAAATAAAATAAGACCCTCTGGGTCTATTTTATTTTAATGGCGGAAGCGAGAGGATTAAAATTTCGCTTCGCGAAATCTTTCCGTTCCTCCTCGCTCGCAAAATGAAAATAAATTTTCTTTTGTCTCGCTTCGTCGTCCGGTCGAACCTGCGGTTCTCATCCTCTCGCAGATAAAAATAAAAAAAGACCTAAAGGCCTTCTTTATTTTTATGGCGGAAGCGAGAGGATTCGAACCTCCGATACGGTTCCCCGCATACACGCGTTCCAGGCGTGCTCCTTAAACCACTCGGACACACTTCCAACAATTTTCTATATTATAACAGAATTTAGGGAGAAAATGAAGAAAAGTCTAAGAAAATAGACTATTTTTATTTAATGTTTATGCTAATATGAAGGTATGTAAAAGTTAATGGAGTGGGCGAAAGGAGAGGTGTCCCATGAAAAATAAAGACGAAAAACAAAAAGAGAAGAATAAATGTAAGTATATCTTCGTAACCGGCGGAGTACTTTCTGGGGTCGGTAAGGGAATTACGG
>JABZKB010000022.1:0-269 GCA_015257505.1 Nanosynbacter sp.
GATCTCATTGAGCGCGGACTTGGCGTCTTTGAGGGCAAAGAAGGCTCCAGAATTCATGAAATTAGCTGGAAAGATGGCTTTAATGCCGACCGTTTCAAAATGGAGTCAGTACCACACATGTTCCATCGTATTGATCGCATTCTCAAGCAAATCCAAACTGATACTCTAGAAAATTACGGCAATGATGCTAATATTCTAATTGCCTCGCACGCCGGCATCCTTCGCATTGTTGACTACGTTCTGCGTGGTGGTACCGAGCAAGGCCTCTT
>JABZKB010000022.1:279-646 GCA_015257505.1 Nanosynbacter sp.
CTTCTATTCCGCCCTTTACGATAGCTCCATAAATCTCCATTTAAAAAACTGTGAGTTTAATATCTATGAACGATAAAACTTATCTTTCCCAAAACCAAAAACTTGTGTTAAAATAATTACAGGCTATTGGACCTTCGCCAAGTGGTAAGGCAACGGGTTTTGGTCCCGTCATTCGCAGGTTCGAATCCTGCAGGTCCAGCCATAAAGAAAAACCTCTTTTGAGGTCTTTTTTATATATTTTTCTTATGGTCGCTTTTAAGTGTTACAATTAGCTTATGCATAGCATTAAGATTCTACAACTCAATGTCTGGGGCGGACGTATTAAAGATGGCCTTACTAATTTTATAAAAGAGGGGAACTACGACCT
>JABZKB010000023.1:0-605 GCA_015257505.1 Nanosynbacter sp.
CCACTGGGACAGATTTTTTCTTCCTTTACAACGTTTTTTCCATTTGCGTCCGAAGGTTTACTGGTGGCAAAGGTTGATACTGGCAGTACGAACAGAGAGCAGAAATTTAAAAATAAGAGAGCCGAATAAATCAAATACTTGAATTTATGTTCACGTTTATATGGAATTCTGATGCGTGGTTGCGCTTCCTCAGAAATAGAGGACTGATCTTGATACATACGTGAATAGCTGCGGTGGGATGACTGCCGTTTCTTCCCTTCTAAGCTTGCTTTTTGGCGTGGTGTTTGTGATGCTTTTTGCATAGTATTACCTCATTTAATTTCTAATGAGCTGAATGTATATTTATGAACTTCTTTTGGCAAGCATTAGCGTGATGGTTTTAATTGTAATAGATAGGAAAAAATATTTTTTATATTTAGCACAAGCAAGATATAATCTAGCATAAGCAAGATATGATATAATTTAGATATGGAAGGTCTTACAATATTCTCGGCGATCGGCGTGATTGTCTTAGCTGCTTTAGCGCATGCCACTTTGCAGATGAATCTTGGATCACTACTTCTGCTCTACCACGAAAGTTTGGGTAAACATATAAAGAAAAGAAC
>JABZKB010000024.1:0-558 GCA_015257505.1 Nanosynbacter sp.
CACTTTGCTCTCGCTACTCATTCCGGCATTCTCTCTTCTATACTGTCCATATGTCCTCTCGATCATACTTCATCCTGTATAGAACGCTCCTCTACCACTCATTAATTTCTTAATGAATCCGCAATTTCGGTGTATAACTTAGCCCCGGTAATTTTCCGCGCAACTTCACTCGACCAGTGAGCTATTACGCACTCTTTAAATGAATGGCTGCTTCTAAGCCAACATCCTGGTTGTCTGCGCAAAATCACATCGTTTTCCACTTAGCATTGATTTTGGGACCTTAGCGGGCGGTCTGGGCTGTTTCCCTTTCGAATACACAGCTTAGCCCACATATTCTGACTCCCGGATTCTAGACCAATGGTATTCGGAGTTTGATTAATCTTGGTAGGCGGTGAAGCCCCCGCAACTATTCAGTGCTCTACCCCCATTGGTAAACATCCGAGGCTAGCCCTAAAGCTATTTCGGAGAGAACGAGATATCTCCAGGTTTGATAGGCCTTTCACTCCTATCCACAAGTCATCCCCTCAGTTTTCAACCTAAGTGGGTTCGGCCCTCCAC
>JABZKB010000025.1:0-545 GCA_015257505.1 Nanosynbacter sp.
ACATACAATCCGTCACTCTTTCGCTACAAGACTCTTGGATAAAGAAGTAGACCTCAGATATATCGCGGAGTTAATGGGTCATGAGAGTCTAGATACAACTAGGATTTATACGCACATTTCAAATCCAAAATTGAAGAAAATCTATGAAAAAGCTCTTGCAATTTAGTAAGCATAGGCATATAATGAGATTATTAATAAACGCACCTTAAAATCTGTCTAGTGATAAAATCATGATGACAGTGTGATACGAAAATGCTCTGTGTGAGCAAATTAATATCATTTAGGTGCGCTTCCTTGCCAAGGAAGAGGTCGAGAGTTAGAGTCTCTTAGCTCGCACCATATGAAATTATTTTGTTTACGCCCAGTTTCGGGCGTATTTTTAGTTTATATATAAATTAAAAACACATAAAGTTTTAATTTATATATGTATTAAAAATCATGTAGTCTTTAGTATGTATAGATTAAAAAAATAGGGCCTTTTCGGTCCTATTTTTTCTTTCCCTTGGGGAACAAATGCATTGTTTTGAAATTTGTTTTCCATAGAG
>JABZKB010000026.1:0-517 GCA_015257505.1 Nanosynbacter sp.
CTATTATAGCACATTTACAAATATCAGTTTTCATGGCGTAATATTAGTTCTACCAGGTGGCTAAATTCTTATGTTTTTCTCTTGACATTAGAGAGCGTAACCGATATGATAAACATAAGCTGATACGCTTCACAGGGTTCCATTATGCAATTAGTGGAGTGTGGAGATTTCATTAAAAACAAAAATACGGATTAAAACAAACCAATGTGCCCTAGGGTGGGCGCGCATCAGCAAAAATATCCTCGCGAGAGGATATTTTTCATGGGTTTAGTAGTCTTCGACGAGAGTAAAATGCTTGCCAGAGATTTCAATAATCGAATCCGCCTTGGCACCACGAGTAGTGAGCTCAGCACGAATACCAAGTTTTTTCATAATATCACGCAAGCGGTTGACCGAAGCATAATTCGAAAGGTCGGTGCGACGAGCAAATTTTTCAATTTTTTCACCAGTGACGTGATAAACACCTTTTTCATCCTGAGTGACCTGCCAAGCCTTTTTCAGTTCATGGTGACTGAGC
>JABZKB010000002.1:0-121926 GCA_015257505.1 Nanosynbacter sp.
AGGTAGGACAGGGGGTATTGAAGGGGTCGGGGAGGTCGTTTGGTGAGTTTAATTTAGCAGAAGCATTGAAAGCTTGCAAAAATGTGATTATTGGCGGAGGTGGCCATGCGGCGGCGTGCGGGGTAAAAGTGGAAGCACAGAAATTGGATGACTTTCGGAAGAAGGTGAATGAATATTATGCAGGCCTGGGACTTATTGAACAAGAAAAATATTTGGAGCCGCAAGCGGATATTAAATTAGAGGATTTTTCAGAACTGAATTTGGCCTTGATGGATGAAATTAAGAGTCTGGAACCTTTTGGAAATGGGAATTTAGAACCGATTTTTCAACTAGTAGACGTAAAAATAGTACGAGTTAATAAAATGGGGGCAGAGGGGCAGCATTTGCGGCTTGATGTGGCAGATGCGTCTGAGAAACAGATAAAACTGGTAGCTTTTAATGCGCCGGAAGAGTGGTTAAATTTGACGGTGGGTGCGAAAGCTGATATTTGGATTAATTTAGTAGAGAATGAGTGGCAGGGGAATCGAAGTGTGGAAGGGCGAATTTTAAGAATTAAAAAGTCCTCTGTTGAAAAAATGTAGCGTATCTGGTATAATCTCGGCATATGGCAATCAAAGTAACTAGAAAAGACCAGGGAGAGGCAAACGAAAATATTATTCGTCGCTTTAATCGTAAGGTTTTACAGAGTGGAATCATGCCACTAGCAAAATCACAACTTCGTTTTTCAAAGCCAATCTCAAAGCGTGAACGTCGTCGTAAAGCAATTTTACGCGAAATCCGCAAGGCAGAAAAAACTGAGCGAATCAAACTTGGTTTAAAGTAATGAGAAGACCCCACTAGAGGGGTCTTTTTTATGGTATACTATTTCCGTATGAAACTATTATTTTTAGGGGGTCCCGGAACTGGCAAGAGTACAGTTGGGAATAGACTAGCGAATGATTTAAACTGGCCATGGATTTCATCAGGGGCAATCCTTCGGGAGAGCAAGGAACAGTGGGTGATCGAGCGATTAAAAACTGCACAATTATTTGATGACGAAATGGTCTCTGAACTGGTTTTTTCAAGACTTTCAGGTATAGAAAATGCAATTATTGATGGGTATCCACGTACTTTAAGGCAGGCGGAGATTATTGTTGACCGAGGACTCAAGATTGATTATATTGTTGAGCTGGTGGTGCCTTTTGAAGAGATTATGCGACGATTATCTCTTCGTGGACGCAGTCAGGATGTGCCAGAAATTATTGAGGAACGTCAGGCAGATTATGAACGTAGTCGTAATGAGATTGTGGCGTACTTGGTGGGGAACGGTGTAAAACTTTTGACGGTAGATGGAGTGGGAGAGGTTGATGAAGTTTATAAGCGAACGGTTTCAATAATCCGTAATGAAATTAATAATAATTTAAAATAAAACGCCTATGGGGGCGTTTTTTATGAAAGGAGAGAAAATGATTCTAATTTACGGTCCAGCAGGTTCAGGGAAGTCAACTCAAGGTCGTCTACTTGCGGAAAAATTGGGGAGGACTTGGCTTTCAGCGGGTCAATTAATCCGTGATTCTCATCGTTTTGATGAATATACGAGTAAGGGTGCGATGATTCCGGAGAATATTTTAGTTGATCTGCTTTGGGAAAATATGAAGGCAGTCTTTGATCGTGGCGGCGAGGTGGTGTTTGATGGGCAACCTGGGTCAGTAGAACAGGTTGGAATGTTGGAAAAATGCGGAGTTTTCAGACATACGGAGTTTGTAGTCCTATTAAAAGTACCAGAAGAGGAGCTTTTGAAGAGACTGGCAACCAGGGGGAGAGAAGATGATAATATTGAAGTCTGGAAACAAAAAATTACTTACTTTGAACAAAAAAGTTATTCATTTTTAACAGAGATGAAGACCAAAAATGTGAAGATTTTTGAGGTTGATGGTGTGGGGCCTATTGAAGAAGTGAACGAGCGTATAATGAACTTATTCAAAGAAAATAAATAAGAGTTCTAAAGGCATAAAAAATAAGGCGTAAGGCCTTATTTTTTGTAGATTATTTTTTCTATTCTTCTGGACAGTTTGGCAGGGTAAGAACTTCATAGCCATCTTCGGTGACGAGAATAGTATGCTCGCAGTGACAGCCGATAGATCCATCAGATAAGACGACGTCCCAGCCATTTTCCTTATTAACATGATTGTATGGCTTACCTAGGGAAGACATCGGTTCAATACAGAGGGTATCACCTGGCTTTAAGACGTAACCGTGACCGCGTTTGCCATAGTTTGGGACCTCTGGTTCCATGTGCATGGATTTGCCAATGAAGTGTCCAACATAGTTTTCAATTACTCCAAGATGACCACGGCGAAGGACAGTTTCGACGGCATAGCCTATGTCACCAAGATGAACACCCGGGGCAATAGTGTGAATACCAGCCCAAAGACTTTTTTCAGTGGTTTTAATCATTTGCTTGACAGCTGGATTAGCTTTACCTACTGTGGTAGTAAAGGCGGCATCGGTATGGTAACCTTTGTATCCAATAACGAGGTCGAAGGAAACCTTGTCGCCATCTTGGAGGGCGTAATCCGAATTTGGAGCCCCGTGAACTAGCTCGTCGTTAACTGAGATACAGATAGCGCCAGGAAATTTTTCCGGAAGATCATCATAAGACACGTGGGCGCCAGCGTCGGTGATTTTTTGACGAACCCAGGCATCAATTTGGCGTTTTGTCATACCAACGTTAACATAATCCTTGAGTTCGGCGAGGAGGGTACCTAAGATTTTGCCACCCTCGCGCATGGCATTAATTTTTTGCATATCCATGGAAGAATTATAACACCGATATAAAATTTAAAATGTTTATGTTATAATACGAAATATGAATGACCAGTCGCCTCATTTTATGTTAGGAATCGATGTCGGCACGCAATACATTCGTGCGGTGGCACTTTCTGAGTACTTAGGTGAAATCTCAGTGATTGCAAATGCTGAGGTGAGAAATAATGGTGGTATGAGTAAGGGGGTTATCACAAATTTGAGTGGACCGGTGCCGGCTTTACAGAGAGCGATGCTTGAGATAGACAAAATTAGTGGTAAATCTCTTGATAATGCCTATACTTCGATAAATGGTTCGCATGTTGGTGCGGTAAAAACTCAAGGGATGATTTCGATTATGGGGGGAGAGGTAATTTCGAATAATGATTTAGGTAGGATTCGTGAAATTTCACTTGCTGGTGTGATTCCAAATAACAGGGAAGCACTGGCAATTATTCCACTGAATTATACTGTTGACGGTCAATCTGGGATTCGTGATCCGCTTGGGATGAATGGAATGAAGCTTGAGATGCAAGCAAGTGTGGTTTCTGCATTGACGCCTTCTTGTGTGAATTTAAGAAAACTGACAGCTGAAGCGGGGATTGAAACGGATAGGATTGTACCAACTGCAATGGCAGCAGCACGACTAGTGTTGACAGAACAGCAGAAGGAGAATGGCGTGGCATTGGTTGACTTTGGGGCCTCGACGACTAGTGTTGCGGTATTTATGGACGGATTTTTACAGCATTATGAAGTACTAAATGCGGGTGCAAATAATATTACAAATGATTTAGCTATTGGCTTAGCAGTGAATCCTTCAATCGCGGAGGAGATAAAATTACGTTACGTATCGGCGGATTTTCCAGAGAGCGATCGTCAAATTACTACTAAGATTGCTGACGAAACGGTGACTTTCACAAAGGATGAAGTAAATCAGATTGTAAGAGAGCGTTTAATTGATATTTTTGAGCGAGTTGAAAAGATTTTGAAAACAGCTGGGTATGCGCAAAAATTGCCTGAGGGATTAGTAGTCGTTGGCGGTGGTGCAATGATGCGAAATTTGGATAAATTTGTAAAAGATTTACTCGGAATGGCCGTAAGGATTGGAACTTCTGAGGTGAAGTTGAGTGGAGTCTATGATCTAGTGGATAATCCAAAGTATGCAACGGCAGTAGGTTTAGCACTGATGATGATGGATGACGGAATGATGCTCGGGGAAACTGGTCATGAGTCTGAGGGTGGTGGATTCTTTTCAATCTTCAATATTTTTAGAAAAAAATAAATCTTTTCTCAAATAAATACTTAACTAGATCTAAAAATGTGCTAAACTAGAATTAGTTATTTGTTAGATAGTGAGGAAAAAAGATGCCTGAAATAAAACCGACAGAGGTGGAGACAAAAGCAAGCATTAAAGTTGTAGGGGTTGGTGGTGCCGGTGGATCCGCAGTGAACCGTATGAAAGAGGTTGGTCTTTCTGGTGTGGAATTTATTGCAATCAATACCGATGCACAAGCATTACACCACTCAAATGCTGATACAAAAGTACATATTGGTAAGGGGTTGGGTGCTGGTGGTGATCCTGAGAAGGGCCAATCTGCTGCTGAAGAAAGCCGCGAGAATATCAAGGAGTCGCTCAAGGGTGCTGACATGGTCTTTATTACTCTTGGTGCTGGTGGTGGAACTGGTTCAGGCGCTGGTCCAATCGTAGCTAAGGAAGCAAAAGACCAGGGTATTTTAACCGTTGGTGTAGTAACTCGCCCATTTACTTTTGAGGGCGCACAAAGGAAACGTAACGCCGATAAGGCTATCGATGAGATGACTGGGGCGGTAGATGCTCTAATCACAATTCCTAACGACCGTTTGCTCCAGACGATCGATCCAAGAACTCCACTGCTTGAGACTTTCAAGATTGCTGATGATGTCCTTCGTCAGGGTGTTCAGGGTATTTCTGAATTAATTACTGAACATGCATTAATTAACCTTGACTTTGCTGACGTGAAGGCAATTATGAAAGATGCTGGCTCTGCTCTTATGGGTATTGGTCGTGCTTCTGGTGAAAATCGTGCAAAATTGGCTGCACAACAGGCTATTGAGTCTCCACTTATTGAAGTTAAGATTGATGGGGCTCGTGGTGTGCTCTTCTCAGTGGCTGGTGGATATGATATGTCTATGTCTGAAATTCAGGAAGCTGCCGAGGAGATTACTGGTGCAGTTTCTCCAGATGCTAACATTATCTTTGGTGCATCAATCCGCCCAGAGCTTCAGGATGAGATTGTAATTACCGTGGTTGCAACTGGATTTGATTCTGATGTTTATCGCAAGAAGCGCGCAGAAGAGGAAGAACAGAAACGAACCGACGAGGCTTTGTCTCGTGTTGAAAGCCTAAGAAACCAACAAGTCGTTGAGAATATACCAAGCTTTACACAGAATGTAAACGAACAGACAACGGCAGAGGAATTTGCAGCTGCGCCAAAAGAAAACATTTGGGATAGGATTGGCAAACAAGACGATGAGGAGGATCTTGAGGTTCCGCCTTCATTAAGAGCTAAACTACGCGGGAAGAAATAAGAAATATGGTCGGAGTAATCTGACCATATCTATTTAAGACTGACGGTGATATAAAACTGGTGGAGGTAAAAATGCAAGTTGGTGTAAAAATTGGAGATAGTAAAGTACTTGAAAGTCGCGAGACTCCAGACGGCCTAATGATACGACGCCGCCGAGTCACGGCAGATGGTCGTCGTTTTACTACCTACGAGCGTATTGAGATGCCACCACTTTCCGTAATGAAACGAAGCGGCAATCGAGAGTCATTTGACCGAGATAAACTGCACACGGCAGTAAATCGTAGTGTGGGAAAATTTTTCCAATCAGAGCTTGAGATTGAAGATGTAGTGAATAAGGTAGTTGAAAAAGTCTATTCTTTGGGGCGAGATGTGGTTTATTCAAAAGAAATTGGGCAGGCAATTCTTGATGTTTTAGCAAAAACAAATGAAGTAGCCTATGTACGTTTTGCGAGTGTGTTTCTGCAGTTTAAAACCCTAGATGAATTTGAGCGAATCATTAGACAGCAAAGAGAAAAACGGGAGGATTAATGAGAATTGTAGTTGTAGTTAAGAAGCAATCAGAGTATTTTCGAGAGGCAGATGAATGGCGAGTGGAATTCAGCCGAGAGACTGGCCAGACGGTGGAGATAGTAGATCCTGAAACGATTGAAGGTGAGATCTTTGCATCGGCAAGAGATATTATGCAATATCCGTGTGTGGTGGTACTCGGAGCTGGGGGTGAAGTGGTCAAAAAATGGAGCGGTTCACCTTTGCCGCAATTTGATCAAGTGAGTTACGTGTTACGCAGCGTGTAAAAGTATTGTATAATAGAGGAGATGGAAACCAGGGAGAAAGCTCTAAAGATTTTTTTGGAGGCGAGAAATTGGCCTGGTTTTTCTGTGTCTTGGGAAAAACATTCAAGGAACGTGGCGAAGATCGCGGAGGCGGTGGCCATGGCGGTAAATAAATATCAGGAAGAATATCTGAAATTACCTAGTGAAATTAACGTGGATGAGGCTTATGCGGCAGGACTTTTGCATGATATTGGCCGAACTTTGGAAGAGAATCCAGGACTTAGACATCCAATTATTGGGTATGAATTTTTAAAGAGTGTGGGGATGGAGATTCCAGCACGGATTTCGATGACTCATACTTATTATGATTATCATAAAATTGATCGAACAGAGTTCTGGGAAGAGATAGATGAGGTGAGTACAAAATTTACTCAGGATTACATGCGAACTGTTGAACTCACTGATATTGATCTTCTAATACAGCTTGCAGATAACATGGGGCATAATTCGGGAATTATGACGGTGTCGGATCGTTTTTGTGAGATTTTGAGTCGACACAGGATTCGTAGTGCAACGGATCATGTGCGGGCGCTATATAACCTCAAGCAGTACTTTGATAAAAAAGCCGGAATAAATATATATGAATTATTCAGGGATGAGATTATACGAACAACGATGATAGAACCTAATGGAATCATGAGAGAAAGGCAACAAATTACCGACGAAACGGAGGAAAAATTATGAAATATCAAGCAAATACAAGACGAAGAGCAGGCGAATACGAGAAGGCGATCGTAGAATTCTGGAAGAAGAATCGAGTTTTTGAGAAGTCGATTGAGCAACGTGATATAAACAACTCATATGTTTTTTATGATGGACCTCCATTTATTACGGGTTTGCCACATCACGGTACTTTACTTTCTTCAATTGTGAAGGATGCAGTGCCTCGCTTTTGGACGATGCGTGGGAAGAGAATTGAGCGTCGTTGGGGGTGGGATTGTCATGGTTTGCCAGCAGAAAACTTTGTTGAAAAACAGTTGGGGATTCAGGACCGCCGTGAGATTGGTACAAAATGGCCATTAGCGACCTATATCACTAAGGCGCGTGAATCGATGGTTTCGAATTCTGAGGCCTGGGAAGGCGTGATCGAACGCGTAGGTCGATGGGTGGATTTTTGCGGTGCTTATCGTACCATGGATAAAAACTTCATGGAGTCGGTCTGGTGGGCTTTTAAGACGCTCTATGAACAGGGAAAAATCTATGAAGGTCGTAAGGTCTTGATGTATGATACGAAATTCTCAACACCAGTCTCAAAGATGGAAGTCAATATGGATAATGACGCCTATCAGACCGTAACTGATCCTTCGGCATATGTAAAGTTTGAAATTGTAAGTGAAGGGAAGCTGAAGGGAGCCAAGTTGCTCGCCTGGACTACTACACCTTGGACTTTGCCAGCGAATTTATGTCTAGCAATCAATGAAGAGCTTGAGTACAAAATGTACTCAGTAGGGGATGAAAGGCTAATTTTAGCTTCCAGTTTGGCTGCAAAAGTATTGGGTGGCGCTCAAGAGTTGATGACGCTTTCTGGTAAAGATCTAGTTGGCTTAGAATATGAGCCTCTGATGCGTAACTTTGAGAAGTCTGAGTGTAAGAAAAATACATATAAGGTCGTGGCGGCAGATTTTGTTTCCAGTACGGAAGGTACGGGAATCGTGCATATTGCTCCGGCTTATGGTGAAATGGACTATCAGTTGAGTCTGGATCAGGATATTGATTTTGTTGATTTACTAGACGAAAGCGGTTATTACTTAGAGAGCGCAAAAAAATGGTTGAATAACCTGGGGGTGCGTGATACTGATGAATCTGGAATTGAGATTTGGTCGGCCAATAAGTTTATTGCTAAGATTTTAGAAGAGAAGGGTATTGTGTTTAAGATTGAGTATATTAAGCACGAATATCCATTTAACCCTCGCTCAAAACAGAGGATCATATATCGAGCTTTTCCTAGCTGGTTTTTTGCAGTTAAAGATATGAAGCCAAAGCTGATTGAGGAAAATGAGAATATTAACTGGTTCCCAGAATACTTAAAGCATGGTCGATTTGAGAAAAATATAGAAGCAGCACCAGATTGGAATTTGTCGCGTGATCGTTTTTGGGCGACTGCGATGCCGGTCTGGAAGGGTGACAAGGGCACAGTGAAGGTAGTTGGTTCCTACGATGAGTTATATGAACTCTCAGGGGTGAGACTTGAGGATTACCATCGTCCTTGGGTGGATGAGATTGAGTTTGACATTGATGGTGAGCATTTTAAGCGAATTGATAAGGTGCTTGATTGTTGGTTTGAATCTGGTTCGATGCCATTTGCGCAATTGCATTACCCATTTGAAAATAAAGAGAAGTTTGAGAAAAACTACCCAGCGGATTTTATTGTGGAATATGTGGGACAGGTGCGTGCTTGGTTTTATTATGTTCACGTAATTAATACTGCCTTGTTCGGTCATAATGCCTTTAAGAATGTAATTACGACGGGAACAGTGGCCGGAAATGATGGTCGCAAGATGTCGAAGTCACTGGGAAACTATACTGATCCGAACGAACTGATGGATAAATACTCGGCAGATGCTTTAAGATTCTTGATGCTTTCATCGCCAGTACTTGCCGGTGAGGATTTTGCTTTGATCGATAAAGATGTGTCTGATGTAGCACGAAAACTGTCGATGATTTGGAATGTATATGATTTCTTTACAATGTATGCTTCAGTTGATGGCTTTGATTCAAATCAGGCAATTAGCGTATCAAAATTAGAGAATCCATTAGATATTTGGCTGGTTTCGAAGGTTTATGTGTTGCGGAACCAGATTACGGCTGGAATGGAAGAATATAATATTCCGGGGGCCTTATCTGAGGTATTGGCCTTTATTGATGATCTTTCAAACTGGTTCGTTAGGAGATCAAGGAGGCGTTTCTGGAAGTCGGAAGACGATAATGACAAGAATGCGGCCTATTCGACCCTGTATTATGTCTTGGTTTATTTAGCAAAAATCTTGGCACCATTTACGCCATTTCTTGCAGAAGAGTTATATCAGAAGATGACTGGAGCTGGAATTGATTCTAGTATGGTTGAATCTGTGCATCTACTGGATTGGCCAGAAGCGGGCGAAATTAATCTGGAAGTACTTGATAAGATGGCTCGTACTCGCGAGATAATTACAGAAGGTTTGGCGCTAAGAATGCAGCGAAACGAATTTGAGGACCAGATTAAGGTCAGGCAGCCACTAGCTAAGTTTGTCTACAAGGGTGAAAGTCTTGGTGAATTTTATGAGAAGATTATCGCCGAGGAGGTGAACGTAAAGACGGTTGAAAATGGTGATGAGACGTGGCTTGATAAAACGTTGACACCAGAGCTTCAGGCAGAAGGATTTGTGCGAGAACTAATTCGTTTTGTGCAGGCCGCTAGAAAGAAGGCTGGACTTGAGATTGACGATAGAATTAAGCTATCACTGAATATTGAAGTTGAGCCTGAGTGGCAAGAGACTCTGAAGAATGAAGTTCTAGCGGTTGAACTTGTTAAGGATGGGAACTTTGCCTATGACGAGATCGTAAAAGTGAATGGGGAAAATGTGACGATCTCATTAGAGAAGGCTGCGTAGAGATCTTAAAATATTGCGCGTGATAGGGTAAGGACTAAACCTAAAAGATAAAAAGAAGCCGGATCCAGGCTTCTTTTTTATGTGTCGATGTGGACGGCAAGCATGTTGATGTAAATGGCAAGTATATTTGACAAATAGCAAAATATGTAGGTTTAATGTGTTGACAAATTAGCATAAACATGATAGTATTTTAACTAGTTAGATAATAAATAAAAACAAAAAGCAAAAAATAAATAAATCTAACAGATAGGAGCGGCGGGGAAGATAAAGAAGGGGGACGAATGGGGGTAAACTAGATTTCAATTTTAATAATGGAAGGATAGATCCAATGTAGTGAGGTAAGTAGCTTATTATAATTGAATAAACGGAGAGGATCTACATAAGATAAAAGAAAAAATAAAATTATAACGAAAGGAGCGCGCCTAAAGAATAAGAAATAGACTAAGTAGCGAAAGGAGATAAAAATAGGAAGAAGCTGATTCCAGTCGACCATTAATAAACAAGAACTGGAAACGGCAAGCACTTAATTAAATTAGAAAAATTAAATAAATTATTCACTAGTATTTTAAAAATATGCTACAATGAATAAAAGCCAATAAAAATAAACATAATATAAAAAAGGGGAAAAATATGACGTTTGAATTTTTCAACGACGAATCTGGATATACTTTAAAGAAAACCGTTAGCGCTGAGGCACAGGCGAAAATAGTCGCAAGACTTGGACGTGCAACTTTAAAGCTTGCATAACTAAAATAATTAATTAAATAGCATCTCAACAGAGGTGCTATTTTTTGTGTATAAAATAATTATTCACGATTATTCTAGAATAGCTATATTGATTTATGATTAATAAAAAATGTATTCAAGATTTATATTTTTGGTGTACGAATGTAATGTAGACTAGGGATAGAATAGTGTATAAAAAATTAAATAAAAAGATTGACTATTTTAAGCTCTAGCGATATGATTGGGGCATAAAAGTCATATTTTTAACACAAACAATAACGGAAGGATCTTTGTCATTATGATGAAAGATAAAACACAGAATCCTGACTTGGGGTCTCAGGTGATTGCACAAAATGAGTCGAGTTTGGCTAATATGTCGCAAAACCAACTAATAGATCTATTTATAGACGAGCTTATCAAGGAGAAAGGATGCGTTGTTTCAGATCTTGAGCGATCGAGAATTGCTGAGAAGCTTGAGGATGCTGTGATGACGGAAATTTTGATGAGTATGCCTGATTATCTTGTTGATAGAATTAATAATGGTTTAGACGATGGTACTGTAACTGAGGAATTTTTTGATGAAGCAATTGAAGAGTCGGGGATTGATGCAAATAAGATTGCAGAAAAAGCGATGTTGCAGTTTAGGGATGATTTTTTAAATAATAAACTGGAGGAGAGTAGATAATATGAATGGCAACCGAAATCTTTCTAGGGTAAATATGGGAAGTAATGGTACTGGGGAAAATGGCGGCTATTCTTATAAGCCTTACGATAGACGTGCTCGTTGGAACAATTCTCCGTCAAAATATCAGCCTAATAGGACTTTTATTCAAAGGGATGGGCAGGGGGCGCCAAAAGCGGTTGATAAAATTAATGCGCCTATTTTGACTAGAGGTAGCAATCTTGAACAATTACCAACTGTAAGCGTTGATGAGTTAGAGAAAATGCCTCATGATGAGAAAGTAAAAATGGCACTTGATCGTATGGATCCAGCCACAAAAGCCGCGATACTAAAAAAAGCTGGTGGCGATATAGATAGGATCGTTATTCAATTTTATAAAACCGAGAATGGTGTTGATCCTATAGACGATAATGGTGCCAATAAAAATAGAACACAATCGCAAAATAGTGAATTTGATGATATTGAAGCAGAGATGGCGAGGAGGTCTGCAAAGTCAGCTGAAGTAAAACCAGGAGAGAATAGCTCAATAAATACAGACAATCAATCTAAGATTAACAGTCAGCAAGAGGATGATGGTCAGAAGAATCCTAGTATACAGACGGTGGACAGGGATGAATATACGTATGATCACAGAGAAAATAGATCAGCAGAAAAAGATAAAAAGCTTTCTGTGGTAGATAACCTGTTGAAAAAAGCAAAAAGGGTTGGCGTTTACGGGATGCTTATATGGCAAATTGTTCAGGGAGTTGGCGGGCTTGGGAGTGCTAAGCAAGTTTTTGCTGCAACCAAAGAGGCATATGCGGTAACGGCCGAGGCTAATGCTGGTGGTGAAAATAAACAAGCGACTATGAGTGAAGAGGATAGGGTAAAGTTCCAAAAGGAAATTGATGCCATGTATGCTGCTCCAGAAACAAGTGCTAGCCAACTTAAAAATGAAGTAAAGGGGTCTGTTGAGGCAATTCTAGATAGTATCAAGAGTGGTAAGGCTAATTTCTTGAATGATGACGCAATACGAAAAAATATTAGTGAATCGTTAACTAATGTTGCGGAGAGATTAACTAATCATAAAATGGTTAAGCTTGCAAATGGTGAATCGGTTTTAGTTGATATGACCCTTGGTGGAGATAATACTGGTCAGGATATTTTGGATGTTGGCAATAAGAAAGGTGAAGTGTCACTATCAACACGTGATCCTGAATTTGCGAACGAGATGACTGCTTGGACAAAAGCAAATGAGAGTCCAGAGGCGTTTAAAGAGTTTCAGGGGAGATGTCTGGGTGAACTTAACCGTACTGCCGCTAACCTAATGCCATTGGTGCAGGAGCTAAATAGATATGGCGAGTATGGAGAAGCGCCTAACGAAGATGAACATTATCTAGATAAAATGGTGGCGCATTATCAGAATGATCCTGCTGCATATGCATTAGCGGTAGGTAAACTTACATTCTATAAGATGAATGATGAGTCGAGGCATGAGATTTTTGGGCATACGAAAAAATATATATCAGACTTCTGCGAAACTATTGAAAAGAAAAATGAGGATGGGAGCATATCTTATAGCTTTCATTTTGGACATGATAAATCTGTTACTCCTAAGGACGGTTTAGTTTTGATTGATAGGATGACTGATGAACATGGTGTTAATATCTTTGAGAAGCCTGAAAACCTTGATATGAAGATTAGGGTCTTGAAAATGCTAGGGATAGAAGATGCAGAAACTAACCATGCATCCTACATAATACTTGGTCGTGAGGTTAGCTGTAAGCAGTATGCTGCTATGAAAATTGAGGTGACTCCTGGCGGTGGCAGTAGTATTACGACAAAGGAGCATGGCGGTGGAGGCAGTAGTAGTACCCACGGAGAAAGGCATCCGGGAGGGGGTGGTGGAAATAAGATAACCACGACTCACGAAGAGAATGGTGGTGGAGGTGGTGGCACTGAGATAACCACCACTCACGAAGAGAATGGGGGAGGGGATAATGGTGGTAATAACCATGAGGACTCCAGTGGTAAAAAAGATGACGACAAAAAACCTAAGAGTAATCCTAATAATAATCCAGGGGATAATCCAGGCGGCAAACCCGTAGATAAGCCTAAGGATAATGAGGTTACACTTGACGCCAAGACGGGTGATGTTCGCGGAGCTTTGCAGGGTGATGATGCGATGAATCTAAGCCAAACTGATCAAACGATGAATTTTAAGCAAGGCGGTGAAGATGATGACGCTACGCATGAGGGGGCTGGGGCTGCAATTCAGGCAGATGATCTGTCGGCAAGTTCGGTTAAAGAAGTATTTGAGGAATCTGGCAAACAGGACGAGGATGATGGTCGTACATATGACGGCGCTACAACTAATGAGGATCTGAAAACAGGTGCTGACGAAAAACAGCGAGACTCTGAGGCAAAACAGGAATTTAATGATGTTAGTAGTGAAGATCTAGTGAACGCTGAAGTGGAAAGCTATAAGGAGGGAGCAATGGACGAATTTGATTTTTCTAAATTCTAATATGATTTAGGAGGAGAGAATTAAAAACAAAAAGGAGAAAAATGAGAACAAATACAAATACTAAGACTTGGGATGTACTGCGTCGTACTGCGCATCGCATACTCCCAGTAGTGGGGTTCGTATCTTTGGGCGCAGTAGCATTATTCCCGAATGGTGATATACATGCTATTGAGACATGGGGACCAGAGAGGCCAACTTATACCTGGCAAAAGCCTGCAGATCATGCAACGATGAATTCAATTACTGATGATCCAGTAATGGGTGATGAGCGGAATTTTGTGAGAATTAGAAAGTTTGGAACCAACGATAATTTTAGAGATAACGTTGTGGCTGAACCTGGTGCTGAATATGAGGTGCAGATATTTTTCCATAATAACGCAGCGGCAAATCTTAATGACGCAAGTGGAAGAACTTTTGCGCAGAATATTCGTGCTAAGGTTGCTCCGATTACTTCAAGCTTAAAGAAGGGCGACTCAGCGGTTATTAAGGGAACAATTACTGCTGACAATACTTCACCTAAAGAGGTTTGGGATACGGCTTACATCCAATCGAATCAGACAGTAGCTTTGAGGTACGTTAAGGGCTCTGCGAGAATTCATAATAATGGAAAGCTAAATGGCAAGGTGATTGATGATGACGCACTATTCGGTAGCCATGGTGGAACTTATCTTGGTTTTAATCAATGGGGTGCCTTGCCGGGCTGTAATGAATATTCTGGTAGTATTACTTTTAGGATAAAAGTCGATCAGGTCTCGTTTGATATGGATAAGAGAGTTTCAAAGGATCTTGCTAATGATTACCAAAACTCCATTGATGCCGAACCTGGAGAAACACTGGATTTCAAGATTATATTTAGAAATACGGGTACTACTCTCATTAAGGATGTGGCGGTCTACGACTTGTTGGGTGAAGGTATGACATTTATTCCAGGGACTACTAGGATTTTTAATGATACGCATCCAAATGGTACATTTGAAAAGGATGATTTATTCAAAAATGGTTTTAATATAGGTGATTATAAGGGGGGAATGGAAGCTACTATCACCTACAAGGTAAAGATCTTAGACGATGAAAAATTGTATCCTTGTGGCAAGACGGTAACAGTACAGAACAATTCGGCTGCTGCAATTAATATCGGTACCATACATGATGTAGTAAAGGTTCGTGTTACTCGTAAATGTAAAGATACGCCAAAGGAGACTCCTAAACCAGATCCAAAGACTCCTGAAACGCCAAAGGAACTTCCACATACTGGTGCTTCAGAAGTTGTATTAGGGATCGTGATCGCAGCTGTGATTGGTATTGGTGGTGCTTACTATATTGCATCAATGAAGCAGCTTAATAAGCTTGAATCTGCCGCTAAAGGCAAGAAATAATAAATAGTAGGAAATAAAGAAAAATTTCACTGGTCATCTTTGGGAGAATAAAATATGACCAGATTGAATAAAATACTTATACAACTTACTATTCGCACATTAAAACCTGAGTATCGCAGAAAAAAATATTTTTCGACATTGTGAATAGAACTTGGGCGCACATTATTATGGCACATTAGTTTAGACAATTTATGTAATATTGTCTGAATCTATATACAATTTTGCACATTAAAATATGACTCAATTTTCTCACTTTTAAATTTTAGAATCTCAACTTTCTCGCAGTTAGTTTAGATACTTAGAGTGATGCGTTGCTTTTTATAGGGAGATATGATAAAATTATTCCTAGTTATTACTAAATAAGGAATATTATGAAAAAGGCAGTTGTACTCATCGGCGGCAAACAATATGTCGTTGCTGAGCAAGAGACCCTACGGGTGGACCTCCTCCCGGCAGGAACGAAAGAGCTCGAAACTGGCGCATTACTTCTGATTGATGGAGATAAAATTACTGTAGGTACTCCTGAAGTCAAGGGCGTAAAGGTTTCAGCTAAGGTGGTTGAAGAGAAGGTCGCTGGTGATAAAATCCGCGTAATTCGTTACCACTCAAAGAAGCGTGTACATAAGGAAACTGGACACCGCCAAAAATATAGTTTGATTGAAATTACTTCAATTAAATAATCTTGGGGGACGAAAAAAGACTCGAACTCGAGTCTTTTTTTAGTGTTTATGGTAATATATAGATATATGGCGACGGTGATTTGTATAACTAATCAAAAAGGGGGTGTTGGAAAAACGACTACGGCGGTTAATTTGGCGTATTTTCTAGCAAAAGATAAAAAGAGAACACTTTTAGTTGATTTTGACCCGCAGGGAAATGCGACTTCTGGTCTTGGTATTGATAAGGCTCCACTGGAAGAGAGTTATGAAAAAACTGGTACTAGCACAACAATGTCAGAGGTTTTGCTTGGCCAGAAAGAGATTAAAGAAATTATTTTGAATACTAAATTTAAGGAGCTTGATTTGGCTCCGGTAACACCACAATTAGCTAATGCCGAAGTAAATTTAGCGAGTTTGGATAAAAAATTTGTTCAACTTAGGAACGCTATAAACCGAGTAAAAGATTTATACGATTACATAATTATCGATTCACCACCAAGTCTATCACTTTTAACAGTAAACGGCATGATTGCGTCGGATTATCTTTTGTTGCCGGTTCAGACTGAATTTTATGCTCTGGAGGGTGTGGCGCAGCTGCTTGATTCTGTAAAATTAGTACGTAAGGCTATGAATCCTGATTTGAAGCTCTTAGGGGTGCTTGCAACCATGTATGACAAGCGAACTTCGCTTTCTGTGCAGGTGGTTGAGGAGATTCAGAAGTATTTTAAGGATAAGGTATTTAAGACCTTAATTCCAAGAAATGTGAGACTGGCGGAAGCGCCGAGCCACGGGGTGCCAGTTGGTGCTTATGATCCATTTAGTAAGGGGTCGCGTGCATATAAGGATTTAGCTAAAGAAGTAATTAAGCGCGTGGAAAAAGGAGAAAAATAATGGCCGGTAGAGGACTCGGGAGAGGGTTTGATAGTTTGATTCCTACAGATATTGTGGAGAATGATTTTGATATTACTGCGTCTCAGGACGCAAAAGAAAGCCAGTTGATTGAGCTTGATCTCTCGCTGATTGTTCCGGATGAAGACCAGCCACGTAAGGATTTTTCCGAGGAAGCATTGGCGGCACTGGCTAATTCGATTCGTGAGCATGGAGTATTACAGCCAATTGTCGTCGTTAAGGATGGAGTCAAATATAAGATTGTTGCCGGTGAAAGGCGATATAGGGCGTCAAAGTTAGCTGGTTTAGAGAGAATTCCGGCAATTATTCGTACACTCGACGCACAAAATAGACTGGAACTTTCTATTATTGAGAATGCTCAACGCGAAGATTTGAATGCGATTGAAATGGCGACCGCATATGCAAAGCTAAAAAATCAATTTAATTTGAGCCAATCAGAGATTGCAGTGAGAGTAGGAAAGAGCGAGTCTTCGATCGTGAATACGATGAGGTTATTAAACCTTCCAGATGAAGTTAAACATGCGATGATTGAGCATAATCTTACTGAAGGTGTGATGAGGCCGTTAATCTCGGCAGACGCGGAACTTGTAAAGAAAGTATTACCACTAATCATTGAAGAGGGGTGGTCAGCAAGGCAGGTGGAGCGTTATATCGCGGAACACAAAAAACGTAGCTCGGCGAAAATTGTGAAGGAAAATGTTTTCTTGAGACAGGAAGAAGACTTGAGTGCAAAATATGGGGCAAGAGTGAGAGTGCGAGGAAGGACTTTAACTTTGGCATGCAAAAATGATGAGGAATTAAAACGTTTGATTGATAGACTTTCGGACTAGTTGAGAAGACTCTGGATTGAATAAGAAAGTTGTTCAATAAAAAATATAAGGAGCTTTGCGAAAACAAAATGGTAGACGTAGGTAAGGAAACTGATCTGAATAAAAAAGTTGTACATACAGAGGCCAAAAGTGATATAAATAAAAAGGTAGTACGACCAGAGGCTAAAGGTGATATGAATAAAAAAGTTATACAACCAGAGACTGATGGCGAAAGAGTGAAAAAGGCAATTGAGTTTGCGAAAAAGGCTCATGAGGGGCAGAAGCGAAAAACGGGGGAGCCTTATATTATTCATCCGATGGCGGTCATGCGGACCTTGATGGACTGGGGAATGGATGAGGATACTATAATTGCCGGTGTTTTGCACGACACTGTAGAAGATACAGAGGTGACACTTGAGGATATCAAGAGGGAATTTGGTGAATCGGTGGCTTTTTTGGTGGACGGAGTGACAAAAATTGGTAAGGCAAGGCAGGGGATGCGAGATATTGACACCTATTTGCCGGCTACAAAAGATAATTTATTAAGGTTACTAGTCGCAACAGGGGCGGATATTCGAGTTTTGATTATTAAATTGGCGGATAGATTGCATAATTTAAGGACGCTTTCGGCGCTTTCGCCTGAAAAACAGAAGAAAATTGCCAAGGAAAGCCTGGAAATTTTTGCGCCACTTGCGGATAGATTGAATATGGGGAAACTTAGGGTGGAAATGTCTGATATTGCCTTTTCATATGTGGATCCAAAGAGATATAAAGAACTAAAGGAAATCATTGAGAAGCGGAATCAGTCTGCCGAGAAGGCCTTAAAAAGGATAAAAAATGAGGTCAGTACTGTACTGACACGCGAAAAAATCAATTTTGAGATAAACGGACGAGTAAAATCGGTCTATTCTTTGCATAAGAAGTTGGCGAAATACAATCAAAATATTGATGAAGTGTATGATTTGACAGCTTTACGAGTGATTGTGGATGATATTACGAGTTGTTACCTAGTTTTAGGTTTAATTCATTCGTTATATACGCCCATGACGGGGAGAATTAAGGATTATGTGGCGGTGCCAAAACAAAATGGTTATCAATCGCTACATACGACGGTGATTACCCCTGATAAGAGGATTGTGGAGTTTCAGATTCGCACAAAGGATATGCATGAATATGCCGAGAGAGGGCTTGCGGCGAGCTTCTATTATAATGAGCAGAAGCTGACGGAGAGCTATAAAACAGGAAAGATTCAGCATTTACCAACTAACTTATTGTGGATTTCAGAACTACAGATGGCGGCAGCAAAACTAAGAGACGGTAAACAAATCGACCTAAGGAAGCTGAAATTGAACCTTTTTGCAGATAAAATTTTTGTCTATACGCCAAAAGGTGACATTATCGACCTTCCGATGGGAGCTTTGCCACTTGACTTTGCGTACAGACTGCATTCGGAGCTGGGTGGACATGTGATGGGGGCAAAGATTAATGGTAAATTATCTAATTTGAACACAAAATTAAAGAGCGGCGATGTGGTGGAAATTATTACGAGCAAGAACCAAATGGTGAGGCCGAGCTGGTTGGATAAAATTATTACACCACATGCAAGGGCGAAAATTAAACAGCAACTTGGTAAAACTTTTGAGTCAATAATGGGTTCAAAGAAAAAGCAATAGCGGAATAAAAATAATTAAATTAATAAAAAAATAGAAAGTAAGCTAAGCGGAAAGAAAAAAGCTTTAGCTTACTTTTTTGTTAATTCATCTCTATAAACTCAGTAAAAAAGATGTCGCTTATGATATAATCAGAATTAAATGAAAGTTAAGCAAATGCGGAAACGAACGGACTTGATTAGGGTACTGCTTGCGCTTTGTTTTATTTTGATTGTTGCGAGGATGTATGACCTACAGATCGTATCGCATCAAAAATATGTTGACCTGGCGATGTCGCAACAGACGATGCAGAATACAATTTTTGCAAAACGCGGCGAAATCTATATGATGGATGGGGATAATACCACGCCAGTAGTGATGAACGAGAAGGTTTATACGATTTCGGTGGATCCATTTTTGTTGCGCAGTGAGGGTGGGAAGGAGCTAAAAGAAGATGAGGCAAAAATCGATCAGCTGGTGCAGGGTTATGCGGTAAATACTTGGGATAAAGTATTCGCAAATGAGGCGTCGCGATATGCTGTGATTGCAAAAAATGTGCCATATGAAAGAGCAAAACAGATTAAAGAAGCAAAAATTACTGGTGTTTATGCGCAGGGCTCAACTAAACGAGTGTATCCGGAGGGGGATTTGGCGGCACAAGTGTTGGGGTTTGTGAATGCTGATGGAAAAGGGCAATATGGAATTGAGGGAAGCTTAAATAAGGAATTAACTGGTGTAAATGGTATCTTGAAGACAGTAAAAGACGTCAATAACATTCCGCTAACAATCGGGAAAAATAACGTACGTGTGCCGGCGCAGGACGGAAAAAACGTAGTATTGTCGATTGATCGTAATATCCAGAAGAAAACTGAAGATGCAATTAAGGCCACTATAGAAAAGTTTCATGTAACAAATGCTTCGGCAGTGGTGATGAACCCAAGAAATGGCCAGATCTTGGCGATGGCGGGGACTCCAACCTATAATCCGGCTGAATATGCAAAGGTAACGGATGCGCGTGCATTTCAGACAGATGTGACGATGTCGGCTTTTAATCCGGCCTCAGTTTGTAAGACATTTGCACTGGCGGCGGCGGTGGATAGTGGCGTGATGACGCCGGAAACAACTTATAATAATACTGATCTTGTAACGATTGATGGTTGGCCGATTCAGAATGCGATTAAGGGGCATACTGGAAACATTTCAATGCAAGAGGTGTTGACGTATTCTTTGAATACTGGCTCGATTCAGGCTTTGAGGCTACTTGGCGGCTCGGAGACGGAAATTACTTATCAGGGAAAAGAAAAACTTTATGATTATTACTATAATAGGTTTGGTCTGGGGAAATATACTGGAATTGAACTAGCAGAATCTAAAGGTACAGTGATTCCACCTACGGATATTGATGGTACGAATGCACGTTATGCGAACATGACGTTTGGTCAGAGTTTGGATTTGACGATGATACAGGTGGCAACAGCTTTTTCGGCGGTGGTGAATGGTGGTGACTACTACACGCCAACATTGGTGGCGGGAGAGATTAAAAATGGAGAGTTTGTGCGTGATGTCTTGAAAGAGCGTGATCATCAGGCGATTGAGTCGTCAACTAGTGAGACAATGCGAAAGATGCTGCATACTGCGAGATTGGTTTTTCCAAATGTAAAATACTATGATGAGGGGGTTTATGTCGGCGGTAAGACAGGTACGGCGCAAGTGGTAAAAAACGGTAAATATACCTTTGATGAGACGATTGCAACCTATATTGGTTATGGTGCTAGATCGGAGACGGATTATCCTGAATATGTGATTATGACAAAAGTTTGGGAAGACAATCGAAGATTAGACGGTGGGATGAATGCCAAGCCAATTTTTGATGAGATTAGTCAGTTTATGGTAAACTATTTAAAGATGAGGAGGTAAAAACTGTGCAGAATAATTTGGATGGAAATGCTCTATATGGATTACTGCTGGCGCTGGGTAGTTTTTTATTCGCAATGTTTTTGACGCCTTTTTATACAAATTTAGCCTATAAGTATCATTTTTGGAAAAAACAGAAGAAAACCACGGTACAGGGCGATGCTTTGCCGATCATGACGAAGCTGCATGCGCATAAATTCAAGCGAGTTTTTCCAACGATGGCGGGAATTATTGGGGTAGTCGTGGTGGCAGTGGTAACCTGGTTTTGTAACTGGAATCGTGCGGAGACTTGGCTACCGTTTGCAGGTTTCTTGGGTGGTTCGCTGGTGGGATTGATTGACGATCTGATTAACGTCTTTGGTACGGGAGCGGGGGCGGCAGGCTTAAGGGCACCAGTGAAGTTTTCAATGATTACGATCGTGGGCTTGATGTTGGGCTGGTTTTTTACATATAAGTTAGGCTGGACCGGTATTCACTTGCCATTTCATGGGGACTTTGAACTGGGCGCAATTCCGATGATGTTGTTGTTTGCCTTCTCTGTAGTGGCAACTTCAAATGCAGTTAACATTTCGGATGGACTAGATGGTTTGGCTGGAGGACTGGCGATGGTGGCATACGGTTCTTTTGGGGTAATTGCGTTATTTCGGGGCCAAATTGCACTATTCGCATTTTGTATGACTGTGGTTGGATGGTTGCTCTCTTATGTGTGGTTTAATGTTCCACCAGCTCGTTTCATGATGGGCGACGTGGGGTCATTTGCTCTTGGATCTGGTCTTGGTGTAGTGTCGATGATGACAAACTCATTCTTTCTGCTACCTGTAATTGGCTTATTGTTTGTGGTTGAGGCTGGTTCATCCTTAATCCAAATGACCTCAAAGCAGTTGTTTCATAGAAAAATCTTTTTGTCGGCACCAATCCACCATCATCTTGAAGCAAGTGGATGGGGGGAGGCAAAAATTGTCATGCGTTTTTGGGTAATTGCTGGGGTAATGGGGATTATCGGGATATTTATTGCAATGTCAGGGGGGATCATCCCGCAATAAGGTGGTGTAGGGTTTATGCGTAAACATCAGACAGATAAGAATATCTTTATTGCAACCTTTGTTCTGGTATTAATCGGAACGATTATGGTGAGTATTATTGGGCCATCCTATACGAATATCCAGAATATTTCTTATGGAAAAAATGATGATCCGAGTTCGACAATTAAGAGCCAGATTTTGTTTGTAGTGTTGGCTTTTATTGCGATGATGGCGCTTTTAAAAATGCCACTAAGGGGCTCAGCGGAACGTAATGAAAGGAAGAAGAATTCGAAATTTTGGCAAGCTTTTGCTGGAATATTTGAGCATTTGCCGGGTATCATGATGCTTAGTAGCTTAATTATCTGTGCAATTATGATGATCCCTGGGGTGCCTTTTGTAAGATGTGCACTGGGTGGATGTAGGTGGTTGAATATTGGCCCGATTCCGCTACAGGTGGCAGAATTAGTGAAATTTAGTGCGATTTTTTATTTAGCAAAGGTCTGTACGGATTGTAGAAATGTCGACGGGTTTGATGGTAAGAAAGCTGGACGTGGTGGAATGCAGCAAGTGATGAATAATGTGAGTGCGAAGAATAGTGGCCGTGTAGAGCTCTCTAGTGGCTATAGTAATAACGGACGTAACTTTGGTGGCTATGGAACGAGAGGTGGAAAACAAAATGCGAGAAGACTTGGGGGACTTTTAAAGCCGGGTACGGTTCTATATATGTTAATCGTAGATAGAAGGCTTGATTTTAAGCTGATACACAAAAGAATTGAGGCATTTAAGGCTCAAAAAGACGGCTGGGCCTTTTGGGTGAAATTTTTGGTGCCTTTTGCGGCAGCTGAATACTTTATTGTGATTGCACAGAAGGATTTGGGCTCTGGTTTACCTCTGGCAGCGATGGTCTTTGCAATGCTTTTAGTCAGTGGAGTGAGGTTTAAAACTTTTGTGATGGTGGTTGCTGTGGGGTTAACACTAGCAGTATTTTCGATGGTATTAGTACCACACCGTAGGGAACGCCTGAAGACCTTCTTTAGTGGGAAGGTAACTAGTAGTGAATCGACAGCTTCGGAAGATAAAAACAAGGATGCTGAAACTTATCATATTAATAATGCTTTGATTGCGATTGGATCAGGAGGTTTGTTTGGAGTGGGAATCGGCAATAATGTACAGACGGCTGGATATTTGCCAGAATCAATTACCGACTCGATGTTTGCTGTGATTGGGGAAACGATCGGATTTGTGGGGATTTTAGTGGTGCTGTTTTTCTACTATATGTTGCTTTCGAGGATGCTGAAAGTGGCGGACTGCACGAAGGATAGCTATTACCAACTGGTGACGATTGGGGTATTTGCTTGGCTAGCTGGACATGTAGTAGTTAATATAGCCGCAATGACGGGCTTAGCTCCGGTAACTGGTATTCCGCTGCCGCTACTCTCGAAAGGTGGAACGAGTTTGATTATGAATATGGCAATCATAGGCTTGGTTTTAAATATTTCACAGTATACAATGAGGGCAGATGTTTTGGATGCTGAAAGGAGAAAGATAAAATGAAAGTCTTAGTTGTTGGTGGTGGTTCAGGTGGACATATTACGCCAGCTATGTCGGTGATTCGTGAAATTTTTCATAAGTATCCAAATACGCAAGTGGAATTTTGGACCGATCGAAAGTATTATAAAAATATTTCCAATCTAGCAAACGAAATGGCGGTTTCTTGGGGGGAAGAAGAAGGGGTGAGTCGAAAAAATAAGCAATATATAAGAGTGCGTAAGATTTTTGCGGGAAAATTTAGGCGCTATCATGGTTTGAAAATTAAGGATTATTTCGATAATGGGGCGAAAACATTTTTTGATGTAGTATTTGGAAACTTGGTGGGGGTGTTAGGGTTCTTGTTGGGGCTGGTGCAGAGCTTTTTGAGATTATTAGGTAAGAAGAATCGCCCAGATGTAATTTTTTTGAAAGGTGGATTTGTGGGCTTGCCGGTGGGGATGGTGGCTGGATTTTTGAAAATTCCATACGTGATTCATGAATCTGACGCGGTATTTGGGTTGACTAATCGTATTTTAATGAAGAAGGCGGCTAAGATTGCTACTGGGGTACCAGTGCAAGCGGAAAAATATGGGGCGGAAATTGCTTCTAAGATTGAATGGGTGGGGATTCCGGTGGCGCCGGAGTTTGCGCCGGTTAGTTCTTCTTTGCAGAGTGAGTTAAAGAGGGAACTAGGCTTTAATTCAAGAAAAAAATTAGTGGTGATTACAGGTGGGTCGCAGGGGTCGGAGCATTTAAATACCGCAACGAGAGCGATTCTGGAAAGATTGCTTGAAGATGCAAGCGTGGGGCTGATTGCTGGCCGTAAGTATTATGATGAAATGCTAGAATTAAAGGATTTTGAAAAATGGAACAGAGCGAAGCTGGATTCAGATTTTCGAATGTGGAGTTTTTCGCCGAAAATGCACGAGATATTGGGTGCAGCGGATTTGGTAGTTTCAAGAGCGGGGGCTACGACGATTTCTGAGCTGGCGGCGCTGGAGAAGCCTGTAATTCTAGTACCTTTTGAGAAGCTACCAGGTGGACATCAAGCGAAAAATGCGGAAAGACTACAGAAGGCTGGGGCTGTGGAAGTGGTTTCGGATGCAAAAATGGAGGAAAAGCCAGAACTACTACTTTCAAAGATTAAGGAACTTTTAACTGACGATGAGAAGCGCGCGGGGTTAGCTTTTAATTTAAAGAAAATTGCAAAGTCTGACGCGTCTGTACGGATGATGGAAATTATAATGGAAACAAAAAATAGGAAGCGTAGATGAAATTAGGAAGAACGATTGCGGGTGGTCGTGAGGCAGTCGAGAGCGATTTGGTACGACAAAAATTTATTGAGAAGCGTGAACGAAAAAAACGATTACAGTTGATTTTGTTGGGTGCGGTAATTGTGGCAACTGTAGTATCTGGAACTTTAATAGTCCGTGGGGCTCTGCAAAAAACGCCAACAGTAAGCCAGAAGCGAGTGGAGGTGGAAAAATATACGCCAACTGTAGAAATCATTGATGAAGACACTTCGAATATGATTACAGAACGCATTAAGCAGTACGTGGCTCTAATGGAAAAAGATGTAAAGGATGTGGGAATGAGAGTAACGAAGGCGATTATTCCTGCTGGTAAGGCACGAGAGGTGGATATTTATCTGGAGGGTAGGGATGAGTATTATAAATGTAATTTAGATAGGGGGACGGCTGAAACGGTTGAAGATATCGTGAGGATAATAGGATACCTCAAAAAACAGGGGGTGATGGCAGGATATGTAGATGTGAGGCTTGAGGGGCGAGCATATTACAAAGCAAAATAGTGTGTAGTACTAATAGATAAAATATGAATAAATAAATTAATTAATCCCCGGGTGACCGGGGATTTTTTAGGGTAATGCGAGGCTGCTAAGTCCTGTATTAAAGACGGGCTGGATTTAATTCTGCCTGTTCGGTTTGTTCGGTTTTTAAAATAAGGGGAGCTGCAGAAAAAGATTTGGTTTTTTGACGGAGGGCGGATTTTTAATAAAAAATACGTATGTTTGTTAAAAAATAGCTGTATTTATTAAAAAATAAAAGTAGGGTACTTGCAATAAAAATAACTTGGAGAGATTAGATTTTTCAAGTGTGTTCTGTTCGGTTATTTAGAAAATGAAATAATAAAAACGCAAGAAGGGAATAATTATATTATTAAATTTTTTATAGATACAGACAAAAAGTTTTGCACAGTTGTGGAAAACTGTATAAAATAATTGTTTTAAAATAACAGGGGTGGGATTAGTCCTTAAATATACATACATAACGGGGGAGATTTGCATTATATGTGAACATGTGGAAAAGTTTGTTGAAAAATGTCCGAAAAAATGTGAAAAAGCACTTGCATTATGTGCGTAATGGCGCTAAACTAATGTCAGTGGATAACAAAACAAAAACCCACAAACAAAAAGATTAAATATGAATAATCAAGCGACAAAGACTACGAAAGAAGAAATGGATTACGAAGTAATTCGCTTGGTGAAGAAGAGCGGCAGTTAAAAAGGTATCTTTTTGGCACATTAAAAAATGTTTGAGGTCGGTCAACTAGGAGTCTTGGCGCGCGTTTAGGAAACGCGTCATCAAAACCACTAGCACATCTATAAACACCTCCCAATTAACTCAACAAACAACCTACACAATAAGTCTCTCAACGGTTATAGTCATATATTCAGTCTTGCATTGGATGAAACTATAGCAGCATTTATTGTATAGAAAAACAATTAAGAAATTGCAGTAATAAATCTTAATTAACAAACAAAAAACATACAAAAACAAACACGCTAAAATTTCTAGTTGAGCGATCTCAAACTAAAAAGCTTCTATATAACAGAGATGAAAATCTTTGATATAATAGAGGTATGGAAGAGCTTCATAAGCCAGTGTTACTATCAGAAGTTCTCGAGATTTTGCAGCCTAGCGCGGGCGAGTCGTATTTAGACTTGACGGCAGGTTATGCAGGTCATGCGGGAAAGATTTTGGCGGTTACGCGGAATTATAAAGAATCGGTCTTAGTGGATCGAGATATTAATGCAATTAATTTTCTATCGAAGAAGTACCCAGATGGTGAATTCGGACTTGAAATGTTGCACGAAGATTTTTATAATGCGGCGCAGTCTTTAATCGAGTGTGGAAAAACTTTTGATATGATATTAGCTGATTTTGGAGTATCTTCACCGCAACTGGATAATTCAGAGCGAGGTTTTTCATTTATGCATGAAGGGGAGCTGGATATGCGAATGGATCAAACGCAGGAGTTGTCAGCGGAAACGATTGTGAATCACTGGTCGGAGAAGAAACTGATTGAAATCTTCGAACGATATGGTGAGGAATCATCGGGGCTGGCAAGAAAACATGCGAGAGAAATCGTATATAACAGACCATGGAAAACTACTAAGGAACTTGCGGATGCTTTAAGTCCGAAAGGATGGTTTGGGAAGCACCCAGCAACCAAGGTTTTTCAAGCAATTCGGATTGCAGTAAACGAAGAGCTTTCGATTATCGAGAATACTTTACCGTTGATCCCGAAACTACTGAAGCCAAATGGACGCATTGCGATTATTACTTTTCATAGCCTAGAAGATAGGTTAGTGAAGCAGTATTTTAAGCAGGTGAGTTCACTTGGAGAAGAATCTGAGCTGGAAATCCTGACAAAAAGTCCAATTGTTGCGGGAATGGATGAATTAGTTATCAATCCAAGAGCAAGAAGCGCAAAACTGAGAGCAGCTAGAAAAATTTAGGATAAGAAATTAGACTAAAAATAGCTTGAACGGGGAAGCGTCGAGGTTTTTGGGATGATAAAAATAAAAATAAAAAAGGAGGCTATATGCCAAAACAAATCATTGTAAAAAACGCTTCTCGAGCACAGAAAATCAAAGTTAATTTTCGCTAGAGAAAGTTAATTCTAAATCTAGGTTGATGTAAATCTCCTGATTTTGAATGTATCAGGCCTTAGGGCCTGCTATCGGGAAGCTTTCGGAAACGACGGAGTCCCGACACGGTTGTAAAGTCAACTGGGAAACGTGTTTAATAAAAAAGATATGACCTTCCCGGAAGCCCTTATTAGCGATGCGGTGGTGCGGCTAATAAGAGCTTTCGGACTATGATTACGGGGCAACTTCGCTAAACGAAGGCGCACCGACCAAGATACACAAATAAAACAAACAACAAAAACAATATAAACATAAATTCAGGTTAAACTCTAATTAAAATCTTTATTTTTGCTGAGAAGATTTTAGCGAGAGTTTACATAAAGCGAGGAAAATAATGCAGAGTGGAGCAAGAACTATGCGCCAACAGGGTTTTGGCGGTTTTAATGGCATGCGCGGTATCAATGATCGTCCCCAAACTAGCTATTTAGCTAATTCTGTAAGTTCTGGTTATTCACGCAATCGAAATACGGTGCGTCATCAAGCGCGTGGAATCGGTCGTTTTTCAGCAATTGCTATTTTGGTTATTGAGATTTTCACAATCGGACTTTTTTATGTCTCTCAACAGGGTAATGTGACAAGTTATGATTACAATATGAACAAGATTGATACGCAGATTGCAAACTTGGAAGCCGAGCGTGACGATTTAAAAGTTGAGCAGGCGAGATTGAATTCGATTGCAAAGAATGCAAAGTCAACAGTGGCGGCCAATATGGAAACCGCACAAGTTGCTGGCTATGCTGACTAACTTTGAAGAATAAATATTATTAACTAAGTGGTTCTTGGTGTTATCGTATAATTAACACTAACATTTTCTTATTCTCTATAAATATGGTAAAATAGGAGTAATTTTTACGCATTAAGCCTGTTTCTAGGATGGGCAAAACAGGGAAGGAGAAAAATGGCGGAGACCCAAGAGAAGATTATTCAGATCGCAGGCTCAATCACGGTAGATGAATTGGCGGAGGCACTCGGGCTTTCGGTAACCGCATTGATTGGCGAACTTTTTAAGCAGGGAATTATGGCGACAATTAATCAGCGCCTAGATTTTGATACTGCAAGCTTGATTATTGATGAACTGGAAATTAAGAACGTAAAACTTGAACGTAAGAATACGGCAACTAAGACTTCGAATTTTCATAGGGAATTATCAGAGAAGGCCGTGTTGCGACCACCAGTAGTGGCGGTGATGGGGCACGTTGATCACGGTAAGACAACTTTACTAGACTCGTTGCTACACAAAAAGACGGTTGAAGGTGAGGCTGGTGGAATTACTCAGCATATCTCAGCTTATCAGTTGAAGCATGATGATCGCTTAATTACGTTCCTAGATACCCCTGGACATGAGGCCTTTGCGGCGATTCGTCAACACGGTGCAATGTTGACCGATATTGTGGTGATTGTAGTAGCAGCAGATGATGGTGTGAAACCACAGACTGTGGAGGCAATTAAGTTTGCTCAGAGCGCAAACGCGAAGATTATCGTGGCAATTAATAAGATTGATCGTGAAGGAGCAGATATTCCGCGTACTATGGCGGATTTGGCGCAACACGGTTTGCAGCCTGAGGAGTGGGGTGGCGATATTACAATGGTACCGATTTCAGCGAAGCGTGGGGATAATCTTGAGAAATTGTTGGATATGATTTTACTTACGGCTGATCTTGAAGAGTTGAAGGCAGATGTGGAAATCCCAGCTGAGGGGCTTGTGATTGAATCTCATATGGAGGTTGGAAAAGGTTCTGTGGTGAATTTGCTGGTAACTGGCGGTGAGCTAAAAACTGGTAAATTTGTGGTGGCTGGAAGTGCTTATGGTAAGATTCGTACGATGATGGACTTCCGCGGTAAACCAAAAGGGAAAGCAACTCCGTCGACTCCAGTGACTGTGACTGGCTTTAAGGAATTGCCTAACTTCGGTGATCGCTTTATTGAGGTGAAGGATGAAAAGACTGCGAGAAAGCAGGCACTACTGAACGCCCAGGTGGAGGCTTCGGAGACGGCTTCGGCAAACGTAACTTCTACGGACCTTCTTCGCATGATGAATACAGCGGATAATTCAAAGGTCTTTAATGTGATTATTAAAGGCGATGTGCTTGGCTCCGTGACATCCGTAATCGATTCTTTGAAAATGATTGATACAAAGGGTGAGATTTCTCTAAATATTGTATCTTCTGGCGTGGGTGACGTGACCGAAAATGACGTCTATATGGCGGAAGGCGATAATACCGTGGTGTATGGTTTCAATGTGAATGTGCCAACCAATATTGTGAAGTTAGCGGCGAGGGATGGCGTGGAGATCCGCAATTATCGTGTGATTTATGAACTACTAGATGACGCTAAGGCTTCAATGGAGAACTTGCTTGATGATGAGGTAGTTGAGGAAGAAACTGGTGAAATGAAGATTAAGGGTGTGTTTAGGACCGAACGTACGGCGATTATTGCTGGTGGTGAGGTGTTAACTGGCCGCGTTGGAGCTGGGATGTTGGGACGAGTCTACCGCAATAAGGAGCTTATTGGCGAGGTCTCAGTAGATTCAGTGCAGAAGGAAAAAATGCAGGTGACCGAGTTGGTGGCTGGTGAAACGGGTGGTATTGCCTTCAATCTGGAGAAGAAGCTGGTGATTGAGCTTAATGACCGCGTGAAGTTCTTTACAAGGGAATTGCGTAAGAAGAAGCTCTAAAATATAGGATCTGAAGATATTTATTCTTTAAAAACACACTTAAGACTGAAAGACCTGAAGATATTTATGTTTTGAAAACACACTCAAGGCCGTTTGGCCAAGCTTATAGTTTTCAAAACAATAAATATCCTTCAGATCTTTTGTGAGAGTGTATAGTTTTCAAAATAATAAATATCCTTCAGATCTCTTGTGAGAGTGTATAGTTTTTAAAATAATAAATATCCTTCAGATTTTTTGTGAGAGTGTTTATGAAAAATATCCTTTAGATTAGATATAAATATGCTAGTTCGGTTTTTGTTCGGAAATAGGGAAACAAACAAAAAGTAATTTTTTGGGAAGTGTACGGTACTTTAACTGTGGCTGGACCGGGGTGAGGTTGGCGTGATAACAGGGGTGGGAGGAGGGAAATAAGGGAAATGGCAAATCCGGCAGATTTTGGCTAAAAATCCGTGAAATTTAGCAAAAATTGAGATTTCACGGGCAAAAATATGCGTACGGATGACTTTTACAGGGGTGGGATTTTTGAGTAATTCCGAAGCTCTTCTCCAAATCTTCAGAATTGCTCGGAATTGCACGCATTATGATAGATAAAGGATGAGATTTTGAGGTGTATTTACCACTTAAAGTGGTAATATTTTATGATTAATACTGTATTTCTCTGCTGATTTTTTGAGAAAATAAGATGGTAGATGTTATGAAGTTTTAGGTTTTATATCTGTTAAGAGGGTCTTAAGGATAGTTCATTAGAGATTATGAATGGTGGAACGATGTGGGCGTATAGGATTATAGCGTCTTGGTGGGGTGATTGATGACTTTATTGTCTATATAGGCTTTCTCCTCTAGCGCGTCGTAAAATAGTTATTGTGCGACATTGCGTATGTAGGAAAGAAAGGATAAATATATCATGGATAATATCGACATTTTACCGGCTGTTAAGTCAATGGAACTTAAAAAAGGAGTTTCAAAAGCTGGTAATGAGTATTTCTATATTCTTATTACTTATATCAACAATTATCAGGGTCGCTATTTCTTGAATGCGGATTCAACTTTTGCGATCAAGAATGCTTGCGATGTTGCTTCTAAAGTTGGCATGGCCCCTTCAGTCGATGACTCCAAAGCTGAACAAGCTCGTAAAGAGTTTTGGTCTTAATTAAAATGTTGGTATTCCCTAGGGCTTAGGGAACTAAGCATCCATTTAAATTATAAGTTTCCCTGTTACGCCAACGCTAAAATAAATATTAACTAACAGGAGATAGACATCATGGGTGGTGGTCTAGCTACATTTGGGGCTCTGGATTTAACCGGTCTCACTGGTACTCTTACCATTGACGCTTTCCAGGGAATCGTTCAAGCCGCACTTCCAATTGTCTCTGTCGCTGTACTCGTAGGATTTCTATTCTACGTCGTCCGCTGGGCAATCGGTCTTTTCCGCGGTATCTAATGCAAGACCGCGTGGGAGCGGTCTTGCGGATGGGGTTTAGGATTTTCCCTAGCAACAGAAAAAATTCTTAATGGAGATTTTTATTTATGGAATTATTGGCTCAATCTACTGTTGATGTTTTGGCTTGGTTCTTGAAACCTTTTGCCGTTATTCTTGTTGTTAACTGGGTTGTTTCCCTTTTTAGGAGAGATTAAATGAACTTTTATTCCCTTCCATCTGGTTATTCATGTATTACACGTAATGGAGATATTTTGTATGCTTATACTAGCACTCGTCTTGATACTTATTCTATCAACGGTTTTATATGGCAGAAAACGTCGTCGCAGAGCTATTCTGGTTATTCGTATAATCAAGTTTGTATCTCTGGTAATCAATATCCTACGTCGTTTCCGAACTTTCTTATTTTACCATCTGTAATTTTGGTTATTTCTTTTTTCCACGTTATTTTTAATATTTATAAAGGAATCAGGAGGCGCTAATGAAATGTTTAAAAAAGTTTTTATTTATTGCTTTCTTCTCTTTCTTTTCGCTTTTGTATTCTATATCCTCGTCAATTCCGATTCACGCCATTGATCTTAATCCTGCCAATCTTGAGCTCGTCGGTTGGAACGCTAACCCTTGTTCTCGTGTTGCTTATACTCTTGGTAATCGTATTGATGCTTTCTCTGACTGGAATCGTTATCCTACTTTACGTCACGGATCTAATATTGGTTATTTGCGTGTTGGTGGATGTGGTGAAACTATGTGGGCCGTCAAGAACTCTTATTTACAGTTAATTATTACTGTGTATGGTGCTTCCGGTTCCCAGATTCCTTCTCTTCTAAGTCTTAATAAAAATGGTGATTTTGATCCTATTTCGTACCGCATCACCTCTAGCGTTGATGTTCCTGATGGTCATTTTCGTACCTTTGAGATTATTGGTAAATTCATTGGTGTAAACACTCCATCCGATTTCGTTATTGCTGGCCCATCTAGTACTAATTCTTCACCCCTCTTTTCTGTTGCTCCTGCTAATCCTAATCGTTATTATTACATCCGTGTTGACTCTCTTACCTCTTGGCTTCCTAAGGGCGATGGTAGTGTTTCTGTGACTAATGAGCTTAAAGGTGTTGGTGATAAAATTTCCGCTATCTCTGCAACAAACTCTGAAATCTCCCAAAAAATTTCTAATACTTTTGATATGATCCATCGTGAAAATCAGGATCAACTTCATCAACAGAGAGCCACTACCGATGCCGTTAACAAACAAACTGAACAACATAAAAACCAGCATGACCAGGAAAAGAAAGAAGAAAAAGATAGAGAGAATAATGGCAATGACCAATCTTCTAAACTGAGTAATCTATTTAGTTTTACGGCTTTCAATCCGTTCTCTGGTCTTTTCGGTCTATTCACAGGCGGTGGCTGTAAGCCGATCCCTATTATCGGCAAAATGTTAAATAAACCTGATGCGACATATTGCCCTTGGTTCCCTACTAACGTTCGTTCTATCCTTACTCCCGTTTTAGGCATTTCAAGTATGATGTTGATCTTTGGCTATTTTATTCGTTGGATTAATAATTCGGGAGCTATTTAATGGGTGAGCTTATTGTTAATGGCATAAAATGGGCATTTATTATTGGACTTTCTTCGACTTTTATGGTCGCTATTTCTAACCTTTTATCTTTGATAGTTATGGTTGTTTTTAATAACGTTATAGGAGAAGCTTTGCATGTTATTAGTTGTTGTCTACCTTTTGATGCTGCCGCTGTTTTTGGCGCTATTCAAACCGCCTTGACAGGTATTCTTACTTTTATGGTTGCTCGTAAATTATATTCAATTTATATGCATATTAAGCCATAGTAATTTATAATTATAAATAATTAATAAGGAGTTGCTATGTCATTTAATGATTTTATCAAACAATCTGCTAATAATTCCCCTGATGGTTCCCTTCGTCGTATTGCTGTTTCTTTGGAGCGCATAGCTGACTCTTTGGAGAAGTTATGCGAAGAAAACAAGAATCAGTAATTTCACTTGATCCTATTGCCCTAAATAAACGTCATGAAGATGGTATTTTTGGGCGTTTTTTGAAAACCAGACATGCTGGCGGTAAGAAAATTAAGCCCAATCTTCCTTTTGGTCTTTATGTCTTTTGTGGTGAACAAGGTGGCGGCAAAACTCTATCCGCGATCTGGTACATGGAGAAATTAAAAAAACATTATGAAAAGAAAGGTTTTAAGGTCAACGTTTGGAGTAATACTCCCCTCTCTATGAAGTGTTATCGGGTGGGTTTTTCTGATGTCTATCAGAAAATTTTTGACATTGATGAATCCAACAATGATATTAATATCTTTATCTTAGATGAACTTCAAGTTTATTTCCCGCGTGATACTAAAAATAAAGCTAAACTTGAGGTCATTTCTCAAATGCTTGATGTTATGGGCCAGCTTCGTAAGCGCCGTGTGTTCGTTTTAGGTGTTGCCCAGATTTTCGGCCGTGTCGATAAAAGTTTCCGTGAGCAAGCTCTCTTTTTGATTAATTGTAAAAAATCTTTTACTAAGCGCAAACTTATTAATGACTTTATTCCTGCATCTGAGATTCTTTGTGATGATCTAGGGCGTTGGTCTGGAAATCCACGTTATATTTGGAAGCATGGTCTTCCTACTACCAAGTTCGATACGCGTTTTATTATTCGTGTTTAATTGGTCGGGGTCGGACTTTGTTCGGTTTTTCGTCATGCAGTTCGCCCGATTTATAACCGTTTTTTAATATTTTATTTAGGTTTTGCGCAATGTGTGTTTACTTGATTATATACACACATTGTGCATCATTTTCAGTTTGGAGGTTGCTGTGAGACTTGATAATTCTCATGAAATTATTTTTAATTCACTTAAGGAATTCCCGAACATGTTTATTTTAAAAATTTATCACGGTGGTTTTATGGTCAGTCTAAATGAAGGTGGCCGAATCCGTAAAGATAAACCTGAAGTTGCAGATTCATCAATTATGCGTTCCCGTCAAGCTATTGAGGATATTGTTATTTGCAATGAATTTGATTTTTTCTGTACTTTTACGTTCGATCCGCGTAAACATGATCGTTATGACATTATTCGATGCCAACGATTTATGAATAACTGGATCCGCAATTGTAAAAATAGACACTCTCCAGGTCTTAAATATCTCATAGTACCTGAACTTCATAAAGACAAGGCTATTCACTTTCACGCGCTTCTTAAAGACTTTAAAGGTACCTTTAAACCTTCTAAAATCAAGCAAAATGGCCGAGATGTACTAAATATTAAGAACTGGCGCGCCGGTTTCTCAACTGCCGTTAAAATCGATAATATTGAGGCTGTTAGCCGTTATATTCGCAAGTATATTACCAAAGATATGATTCTCCTTCCAGGTCGTAAGCGCTACTATTGCTCTAACAATCTGATCCGTCCTAAAAAATCTACTAATGTTTCCCTTAAAAGTTTTCTTTCTCGTAAACCTTTCTATCATAAAAAATTTAATGAATTTGATTATTTTATTTATCATAAACAGGATGAATTTATTGACAATCTAGAATCATCTGCTATTATTAAGCCATAACAATTTAAATATTTCCTACTTAATATGTCGTAGGTTAGTTATTGTGCGACATTGTAAATATCGACAAAAGACGATTGAATATACGTTGGTAATTTAGAAAAAATAGTGGATCGACTCGGATTTGCTAGTAATTCGAGTTTGTATCCACGTAGTAATGTCTTTTATTGTCTTATGAGTATTTCCCCCTCTAAATATCAGAATCGCTCCTAGGGGGGTCTAGGAGCGATATTTTAGTGATGAATACTCAGATATCCGTTGTCGGCTGAGCTCTGTTGGCCTTGGATATTCTGACGAAAACCATTTTCTCCCAATTGATGATCTTTAGGGAGGTTTTGGCTGGTAGAGAAACCTGGACGACCGTCGTGAAGATCAGAGGCATAATTAGTCTGACGTGTAGGAACAGGGGTAGAAACTGGGGATTTAACAGGGGTGGAGGAATTATTGGCTGGCTTTTGACGTAAGAGATTGGTCTGCGGATTTACAGGGGTGGAAGAGGAATTAACAGGGGTAGGGGAATTACCAGATTGATTATTGGGGGAAGAGTTGCCTCTCTTCTTATTTTTGCGGTTCTTGTTTTTAGAATTTCGGTCGGTATTTCCCTGTTCTTGGTGTCCTTGAGGTTTATTCTGGTTTTGATTGAAATTATTTTGCCTCTGTGGCGCATTTACAGGCGTTTTAGTGGCCGAATTATTAGAATTAGTATTTCCCTGCTGTTTTTGGTTTAGATTTAATCCTGAGGCCTTTTCAGAAGTTTTTTCTGGATTATTTGTTGAGTTATTCTTGACCTGGTTGGCTAACTTGTTCGCAAAACTTTCTGGTGCTTTCTTGAGTTGATTATTTAATTTGTCGGCAAAACTGAGCGGCTTAACAGAGTTAGTTCCCTGTTTATTTATGGTTGAAGGTTGCTTGGTGTTGCTAATAGTCGAAACAGGGGAGGTAGTCGAGGTGGATGAAATAGATGAGGTTGTCGAAGTAGGTAGGGCGGACGAGGCGGATGAGATGGATGGAGTGGATGGGGCTGATGAGACGGATGAAATAGCTGAAGTATGTGAAGCAGTTGAATCGACTGAAGCAGCTGAAGTAGGCGAATTAGATGAATCAGTTGAAGTAGCTGCCGTAGAGGCCTCGTTTTTGGCTTTTTCGAAGGCGGCGCCGAGGTCTTTTAGGGTTAAAGAATTTTTACCGGAGATGGCGTTTGGGGAAACCTTTTTTGGATCAATTACACGTCCAGTTTCAGGGGCGATAAACTCTAGTTTTGGTGCATTTTTAGAGAATTCAAATTTAGGGGTCTTAGGCGCGTTGTTTTCGCCGCGGCCAGAGTCAGAGAGGTCTTTTTTGTATTTCTCACTTTGTTCAATATTGGCGCGAATTTCGGCTTCTACGTCAGCGCGAGGTCTTGAGTAGAGATTGCGTGAACTTTCGATGATTTCGTCAAGATTATCGGTTGGGGCTTTTGGAATATTTAGGGTAGTAGCGGAGAAGGCAGGAGCCTTTTCGCCGCCAATAATCATGGAAATGACAAAGTGACGGTTGTTCATTTGAATGAGGTCGGAGGCATCGAAGACTGGTTCAAACTGTTTGACAAGGATTGGGGCATCGTCGGCGGAAACACGGAATGAGATTGTGGTACCAACGTTACCAAAAACGGCATCGCGGACATTCTCGGTCATCTGTGAGATGTACTGGTTGGCAACGGTGAGATTGAGACCATATTTGCGGGCCTCGGAAAGAATGACTGAGAAGGAGTCGGTCGCGAAGTTTTGGAACTCATCAACATAGAGATAAAATGGGCGACGCTTTGAGACATCTGGGATATCCGAACGAGACATGGCGGCAAGCTGAATTTTGGTGACAAGGAAGGAACCGAGGATGCCAGCATTGTCTTCACCGATGAGACCCTTTGAGAGGTTAACAACAAGAATTTTTCCTTCATCCATAATTTTACGAACATCGAAACTGGAGCGGGATTGACCGATGATATTGCGGATGATTGGGTTGGCAGTAAAGGCACCAACCTTGTTTAAGACAGGAGCGATAGATTCATTGACTTGTTTTTCGTTCCACTGGCCGAACTCATGTTTCCAGAACTGAAGAACGGTGACGTCAGTACAGTATTCAAGTGTCTCTTTGCGGAACTCCTTGTCGGTGAGAATACGTGAGATATCGAGTAGGGTGGTACCTGGGCGATCAAGAAGGGCAAGGAGAGTAAAGCGGAGGATGTGCTCAAGACGAGGGCCCCATGAATCACCGAACATACGCTTCAAAACACCGATAACCTCAGAACAGATATTAGGCTTTCTAGTAGGGTCAGAAAGCTCAAGAGGGTTGAAAGCGACTGGATATTGTGTGTCAGCTGGGTTGAAATAAACAACGTCTTTAACGCGACTTTGTGGTACAAAACGAAGGTTGTTTACGGCAAAGTCACCGTGTGGATCGATAATACAATAACCTTGATTGTAGAAGATATCGGAGAGGGCGAAGAGTTCAAGGAGACCAGACTTACCGGCACCGGTTTGACCGATGATATAAACGTGCCTTGAACGATCGCGGCGGAGCATGCCAAATTGGTGGTTGATGCCGCGGAAATTTGTGAGACCGAAGGCGGAAATATTTTCATCATTAGAGGCAATACCAGTGATGAGCGGAAGTTTTGCAGGTGGTTCGGCGGTCTTTGAGGTGGCCCAGACGATGTTTGGGGTCTCAACAGAGGTGTGCGGTAGGTGATAGACGCTGGCTAGTTCGGAAATATTGAGAATGAAGCCAGGGTTGGTGAATTGACGCATTTTATACGCATCAAGGTCTTCTCTATTGAAGCTGCCGCCAAGTTGTTTAAAACCATTAAGATTAGTAGAATTGAACTGCTTAAAGGTTCCGACCAGAGCCTGCATATTGAGTTTTGCATTAATTTCACTATTACCGAGATAAGCTAGACGGATTTTTACTTCGTAACCGAGCTTGGTGGCCTTTTGTTCGGCGGCGCTAACCTGGGACTTGGCACGCTCGGAAAGTTCTACTTTAACTTCAGAGGCGGTGCCACCGGTTGGAGGTGTCCAGAGAGCGGAGATAAGCTGAGCGAGCCAGGTAAAGTCAATATTGAAGAGAGTAAAACCTTTTTTACCAGCTTTTAGTTGCTTGATCCACTCATCAGTATCTTTATGCCAGGAATCGGCGACTGGACGAGTAAGAATTTGGATCCAGAGCTCCTCGGAGTGATCTGGGTCAAGTTTAGCAAGGGTACCGGTAATGCCAGCAAGAGGATCAACCTCGAAATTATCAAAGGTTTTGATTGGTAGGGCGGAATTTTCCGTGAGACCGAGCTCGGCGGTATAAATAATCTCATGCGTGTCGCGGTTATCGACATAATCTTTGTCGATAGTATAGATTTGTACGGTTGGGTATTGAGCGTAAATTTGGCCCTCCACGAAACTTTGCTGGGCTTTTGGGGTCCAAACATAAAAGCGGATCTGTCCACCAGTACTAACCACTTCAAAGCTGAGATGTTCCTGGACGCCGCCAGAGCTCTTAAGCGATTCTGCATCACGTAAAATACCGTGGAGTGAGGCAAACATTTGTTCGGCAGAAAGTTCTTGCTTGTCGTTATTTTTTGGAATTTCTAGCATCAAAAGCACAGAGTCGACATTGAGAACTTTGAGTTGGTTGATTTTCTTGTGGTTAAGATAGGTGAGAACGCCTAAAATTATCACTATTGGCAGCCAAACAATTGGCATAAGGAGCACGTGGAGAATAATACTAATCATACCTATAGTTTAGCATGAAAAGAATAATTATTCTGCGGTTTTAGCAACTGTATACATGTTTTTGTCAACACGTTGATAAAGTTTTTTGTTTTGAAGATTTAGGAGCACAGTGGTTTCTTTGACTTTGCGAACCTTGAGGACGTTTTTTACGATTTCTTCACGAGTGAGCGGAGTTTTTGATTCTTCAAGGATGCTGGTAATAATTTGGGAGACAGTTCCCTTTTTGTATCCCCAATCACGGAGTGCATAGATGCCGCGACCGATGAGAACAAAACGAGGGTCCTTGATAAGTTCATTGTGAATAGCCTGGAGAGTGACATCCTTTTTGCGGAAGCTGGAGGCAGAAATAGCCTCGGCGATGTCGTTAAAATGCATTGGCTCCTTCTTGTTTTGAAGAATAACATAGATTTTATCGCGAATGTTCTTTGGGTTGACAGTTGGCCATTTTGTGAGACCCCACTGGTCGTCTAAAGAAGAAAGTTGTTTGGAGATTGAAGCGACGGCGCGGATATAGTTTGGGTGCTCATAATTCAACTGATTGTCAAGTTCTTCGAGCGAGACTGGGGTTTTTTTGGCCTTGATCAAATTAACGATTTCATCGATGTGTTTCTTGATGGTTTTTTCGTCACCATAATCTGAGATGCCAATAGCACCGTAATATTTCTCGGTTTCCTCAATTAGAGTGAGGTTTGCGGAGATTTCGGCGAGAAAGATGAGATAGGATTTTTCAAGATTGGTGGCTTCGCGGCCATAGATTTTGGTGGTGAGGGTAGAGATTTTAGCGATTCTTCCCTCTTCTGTAAGATTACGGATAAGGATTTTTTCAGCAGCAGCAAGTTCAGGGATTTTGCCATCTTCTGCGGCAATGCGGAGGCGGACGACAATGGCTTTTTCAAGTTGTCTGACGCGTTCCCTAGTAATGGATAAAAATTCTCCAATTTGTTCCAGTGTTTCGCGCTCGCCATTTAAACCAAAGCGACGAGAGATGATTTCCTTTTCACGATCTTGCTCAATGATACTCAGACTACCTTGGACGGCTTTCGCGATTACATCTGTATGTTGATCCATTCTAGGTCTTTTTCCTTCCTCCACCGCTGAATTGTTACTGAATTGTTTTCTAAAATTTAATATATAATAACATTAAAATAAAAATTGTCAAGTAAATAAAAATTGAAATATTTTTCTCTTAAAATCCTGGTCCTGTTAACTTTTCTTTAGTTGTTTTCTGTTGTCTATTGTACCATATATTTTACTTATAACCTAATAAGTTTTATTAAAATATAAACATAAGCAGTTTTGTGGTGTGGTAGTTGATTTTAGACAATAAAAATAGCGGGAACTTGAGTTCTCGCTATTTTTATTAATAACTTATTTTGTGGCTTTTCTCGCTTTGGTGGTCTTGCTAGCAGATTTTACAGTTTTAGAGGATTTTGTGGCGGATTTAGTAGATTTTTTGGTCTTTGCAGTAGTTTTGGCGGCTTTTGTGGACTTGCTGACAGTTTTTGTGGTAGTTGTAGTAGTCTTACTATTTAATAATTCGGTAGCCTTTTCAAGAGTCAGAGATTTTGGATCAATATCTGCAGGGATTTTGATGTTGTTTGGCCTTGGGCGCCCCTTGCCGGAAGCTGGTTTTATGGCTGGGCCTTTAATATATGGTCCGAAGGGGCCATTGATAATTTTGACCTCTCCCCAGTCGGCAATAATGGAGGATTTTTTCTTTTGATAGAGTTCATTAGCAAGATCAAAAGAGATAGTGTATGGACTTTCGGCCTTATTGGTGCGACTGAGTGGAATATTGTAGTTCCCTGCCTTAAGGTATGGCCCGAAGGGGCCATTGGCGGCAATGAGTTCTGCGCCATCCGGGGCTGTGCCAACCAGACGAGGTAGTTGAGGGAGCTCTAGCTGTTTGAGCGCAAGTTCAAGAGTGACGGTCTTTACAGTTTTTCCGGCTGGAAGTGGGGCGAAGATCGGCTTTTCGCCAGCCTCTTTTTCGTTCTCACCTAATTGAATAAAACCACCATTACGACCAATCTTGGCATAGACTTTCTTGTTGGTTTTTGGGTCAATGCCGAGTTCGGTGGCAGAATTGTAACGGTTAGCCATAGCGGAGGCACCGACAGTTTCAGCAAATGGTGTATAAAAATCGCGGAGCATTTTGAGACGCGTCAATTTATGCTCGGCAATTTTGTCAAGCTGTTCCTCAATTCCAGCGGTAAAATCGTAATCAACAATGTTTTCAAAATTTTCACAGAGGAAGTCAGAAACCAATTCGCCAACAGGGGTTGGAAGTAGTTTGCCTTTACTTGCGCCAGTTTTTTCTTTGACCGTGTCTTCAGAAATTGAATTTGGTGCAGCATCTTGGTCGAGCACACTGTGGTGGCCATGTAGAATGATTTCTTGCAGATTGCGCTCAGTGCCTTCGGACTCACCCTTAGTGACATAATTTCGCACCTGGATAGCATTAATGATGGATGCATAAGTACTTGGGCGGCCGATGCCAAGCTCCTCAAGTTTTTTAACTAATGAACCTTCGGTGTAACGGGCAGGCGGTTTAGAATAAGTTTGTTTGGCAATCAGATTATGAACATTAAGTTGATCGCCAACGTTAAGTTGAGGTAGGAGAGTATCTTTATTCTTGCCATATATGCGAAGGAATCCGTCAAAAATTACCACTTCACCTTTGGCGGTAAAATGAAGTTCCGGATCAGTGGATGGCGTGATGTCAACAGTGGTTTTGGCAACCACAGCGTTTTTCATTTGTGTCGCTAGAGTACGAGTGCGGATGAGTTGGTAAAGTTTCTTTTCATAATCGTTTTTGCCAGCAACTTCCTGGGCAATATTGGTTGGGCGGATGGCTTCGTGGGCTTCCTGGGCGCTAGCGTCCTTTGTATGAAAACGGCGAACCTGGACATAATTTTCACCAAAAGCTTGCTTAATGTAGTTAGAAATTGCAGCAATGGCTTCACTGGACAGGTTAAGGGAGTCGGTTCGGTGATAAGTGATTAGACCTGCCTGATATAGACCCTGTGCGGCAGACATAGTAGTTTTGGCACTATAACCGAGACGACTGTTGGCCTCGATTTGCAAAGCGGCGGTAGTGAAAGGCACTGGATTAGCTTTGGTTCCCTCGGTTTGCTCAATATTAGCAACAGAAAAAACGGCCGGAGCAAGAGAGTTAAAGAGAGATTTTACTTCATCTGCATCTTTTAGAGTTGATTTTTCAAGGTTTGCTTCAAAAATTTCAGATGATTCCGGGTCGGTTACATTGGCATTTTGGTTGGAGAACTTACCGGCAACCTTAAAAGTGGATTTTGAGGCGAATTTTTCAATTTCACGCTCTTTTTCAACGATAAGTCGAAGAGCTGGAGATTGAACGCGACCAGCAGATTTAGCGCCGGGAACCTTTTTACGAACGATATCAGAAAGATCGTAACCGACTAACATATCGAGAGTTTGACGGGCCTGCTGGCTGGAAACCATATCCATGTCAACAGTGCGAGGTTTAGCGATGGCGGCCTGAAGAGCGGACTTTGTGATTTCGTGGAAAGTGATGCGGTGGGTATTTTTGGGGAGCTTTAGAACCTCAAGAAGATGCCAAGAGATTGATTCCCCTTCACGGTCTTCATCGGTTGCTAGCCAAATTGCTTCGGCGGCCTTAGCTTCTTTTTTAAGCTCAGCGATAATATGTTTATGATCTGGGTCGATTTCATAGGTTACTGCAAAATTGTCATGAACGTCGACCTTGGTGTCTTTACGAATATGTCCAACAGAGGCGAGAACCTTAAAATCACTGCCTAAATATTTTTCAATGGTTTTAGCCTTGGCTGGACTCTCCACGATAACTAAGTTCTTTGACATACATATATAGTAGCACGATTGTCAAGTGGAAGAAAAATATATCAAAAGGCTTGGCAGACCATAAAACTTATGGTAAAGTATGGTTAGAGTGAAGGTTTTCTGGCAGCCAAATACAGGAAGGATATTTTGCTGTGGAATTAAAAAAACAAAAAACATCAAATAAGGGGGTAAAAATAATTAGCGCTACGTTGGCGGCAAGTCTTTTGGCAGTACCTGCATTACTGTTAAACGGCGCACCAACCTCAGCTGCTTCCCAAACAGCAACTACAACGGTGAATGTCAGGATCGACCCAACAATTGCGATTTCGGCAACACCAAACATCGATATTAATATTACGCCAACTGCTTCTGGCCAATTCCAGACCGGGGATGGACGTGTATCAATTTCGACAAATAATACGAAGGGGTATACAACTTATATCACTTCAAGCACCGCCGATACGGATTTGAAACAACCAAGTTCTGCAGGTGTGTCGACTACTATTCCAAGTGTAACTGCGAGTGCAAACACGATTTCTGGTACCGCTTGGGGTTGGTCGAACGATGCAACTCAGTTTAATCCAGTTAAGGTAGCTGGTACAACGGATAACAGTGCAGTATTCAGCAAAACTACAACTGCAACTCCAACTGGCGACAATAAAACCTTGACGGTTGGCGCAAGTGCTACTACCAGTGTTCCTGAGGGAACCTATTCAAATACCTTATTGTTTACCGCAATAACAAATAACTAATCAATAATTCATGCGAGGAAGATATTGTTAGTTTTGGTTTTTGAATAAACTTGTAAAAAAGGACCTAGCGAGAAGGTCCTTTTTGTTGAGCTATAACATACGGTTTATTTTGTTGAACTTTTGTGGAATCAAAAAGCCCCAAGTAAGGGTGGGCATCACTTGGGGCTATTTGACCCTACAACACATCTCTTTGATACCGGGAGATTCCCCGGAGCGTGACCCACCTCACAAACTTTGGGGCCCGCCGGTTATAGGGGTTGCTATGTTCTTAAAGATTGACTTTCAAGTGGAGGTAATACTTATACTTACAACCGATAAAAGAAAAATTGTAAGTCGAAAGTCTTTTAAGAACACGCAACTTCTGTTATATTGGTAACAGAAATTATGATTTATTTAGGTGCGGTGTAGAGACTGTGCCTTTTTTGGCTCTCAATCTCTAACTTGTTGAATTATACCATACAAAAATAAATACGTCAATACTTAAAACTAAGATTTGTAAATAATCAAGTAAAAAGTGGAGGTAAATATTATGATTATCAACTCTTGCGTACCTGAAGACGAGGAGTATTTAGCAAGACTTTCTGCCATTGCGGTTAAGCCTAAAATGTTATATTACTATGGAAAAATGCCGGAAAGAGACGAAAGATTTTTGACTGTGGCGCCGCGATATTGCTTCGAATCTCCTGGGCGGGCGAAGACAGTGGCCGTGGTGGGGGCGCGGAAAAATACAGAGTATGGTAAGGAGCAGGCATATAAAATTGCGTATGAATTAGCTAAGCACGGGGTAGTGATCGTGTCTGGTTTGGCGTTTGGAATTGATTCGGTGGCACATCGGGCAGCGCTTGATGCTGGAGGGGTAACGCTGGCAGTACTTGGAACTCCGATCGATCAAATATATCCTGCAAGTCATACAGGACTGGCAGATGAGATTGTGCAAAAAGGTGGTGCAATTATTTCAGAGTATCCAGAGTGGAGTGAGGTGAAAAAGGATGAAAAATTATTACAGTTTTTTCAATCGAGAAGTGGGCGGAAGGCTTCATTTTTGACACGAAATCGCTTGATTTCAGGGCTAGCTGATGTTGTGGTAATTGTGGAAGCGGATCTGCGGTCGGGTTCCCTGAACACAGCGCATCATGCATTTGAGCAGAGTAATCTAGTTTATGCGGTGCCGGGGGATGTAGGAAGGGCTAGTTCAAGGGGATGTAATCGACTGCTTGGGCGTGGAGCGGTGGCCTTGACTGATGTTGAGGATATTTTATTGGATCTGGGGATTGACGAAAAGAAACGTGTCAAAGAAAAGAATGTTGAATTATCTGGGGATACAGAGATTGAGACCTTGATTTTGAAGGAACTAAAGGATGGTGTTCGCGATGGTGAGGAGATTCTGTCAAGTATTAATAGAGGCGCTCTATCTGATAATGCTTGCCCTACTATGGGTCAAGCTAGTACAATGACGGTAAATGTATCGGAGTTTGCGGTAGCAATCTTTGAATTACAAATGAAGAATAGGATCAAGTCAATGGGGAGTAATCGTTGGATGTTAGTGACTTAGTGAATAGACTTTGATTTTCTTGGTGATATTTGGTTTAGATATAACTAAATGTGTCTATAGGGGTTGTGATAATAAAAAGCTTGGTGAGGATTAGCTAAGCAAAAAAGAATGAGGAGGTTTTATGACATAAGTTTATATTTTTTTGACTCAATTTTAATGTTTATTTAGGTAAGTTAAACGGGGAGAAATAAAGATGGAAAAAAGAAACCGGAGAAAATATGACGAACAATAATGTTATGCCAAAAGCAATGCCAATTGCGGAGATATCGCATATTCTGGCGAGGATTGGTATTTTGCGGTCACTTCACGCATCGGCGGTGGCGAATCGTTTTAAATTAAACCCGACAGAGGTAAAGATCATGGGGTATGTTAAAAGTAATACATTAAAGCGAGGCGTGAGTGATATTTTAGATTGCTATAATATTGGCGAAAGTTCGGCGGCGCGGTCGATTTCGAGACTCGAAGATCGATCTTTTCTTCACAAACGTAGTCATCCATATAATCAGAAACATATGGATTTGGTGGTTTCAGGGGAGGGGATTTATATTGCGAGCTATATCTTGGTAGAACAGAGAAAATATGTCAATGAGTTATTTGAGGATTTCACACATGATGAACGGATTACTTTTATAAAGCTACTCTGGAAAATGGACTATAACTTAAGAAAGAGGATTACTGAATATCGAGGTAAATGAAATTTTAATCTAGGATTTTATAATTTTATAATTTCGTCGAGTTTATCTGAGGCTTTTTGAAGGATTTCAGGGAGAAGATTGGATTCCTCTTCGGTGAAACAACCGAGGACAAAGTTGGCGTCGCCAATTTTGCTGCGGAGTTCGTTATTGCCGGAACCAAGGCGAAGTCTTGGAAAATCAGTAGTACAGAAATATTGCTCCATGGATTTGAGTCCATTATTTCCTCCACTACTTCCCTTTTCGCGGAAGCGGAGCTGGCCAAACTCAAGATTAAAGTCATCACAGACGACATAAATTTGATCGAGAGGTATTTTGTAAAAACTGGCGCATTCTTTGGCGGCTAGTCCTACTTCGTTATAGCAAGTTTGAGGTTTTAAGAAGATAACGTCGTTAACCTTGGTGTAGATGGAGTGGAACTTTTTGGCGGTCTGCCAGGAAAGGTCGTGGGTTTTAAAATAAAAATCAAGGGCGAGGAAGCCAAAATTATGCCTAGTAAAATTGTATTCTGGGCCAGGATTGCCGAGGCCAACGATAAGTTTCATAGAGTAGATTATAACGCATAAATGAAAAATAAGGTGCGAAAATAAGATAGGAAATGGGGCATGAAAAAGGCCACCTTGGTGGTGGCCTTAGGAGGTGACTTAGTTTAGTCCTGGTTGGGGTCTCGCCTTGCGATGTAGTCTTTCACAAACTTGCTTCTGATGACTTCAACTTTGCCAAGGCTGATCTGGGCAACCATGGGCAGATCAGTGATATAGTGCTTAATGAAACTAATACCATTGTTCTGCCTATTAAGCCCTTCTTGGTGTACTTGTTCGATGTCACCAGCGATAATAGCCTTGACGTTGTTGCCGAGTCGCTTCAAAAGCGTATCCGCTTCTCGCGGCCCTTGATCCTGGAATTCGTCGTAGATTACAAAAGTGTCAGCGAAGTCTAATCCTCTTGCTGCTTCTACAGCAATGGTTTTGTAGCACTCTCGGTATAACTTATCTGCTGATTTCTCAATATCGTTGCCGAGATTGGCGTTAGCAGATTTTTTATCACCTTTTTTCTTAGTACCAGTACCAGGATCTTCCTCTCTCTTAGAGTCCAGATTCTTAGGATCGTTTGAGCGTGCGACTGCATTCTTGAACTTCTCGTTGGTTAATTTGAGATAGTTCTTAAGTGCATTCTTGAACGGAGCAATGTTGGGCTCAATCTTCTCGTCAAAATTACCGGGAAGATATCCATGGGCTCTCTGAAAATCAATAGCGCATGGTACTATGAAGTACTGCAGATAGGCGCGAGCCTCATGCAAGATAGTGCCATAGACTGTTGAGAGAAAGGTTTTGCCTGTACCGGCACTGCCAGTAACAACTACAACAGAGATGTCGGGGTGACTGATGGCTTCAAGATACATTGCCTGCCCAGCATTCTTGGGTTTGATGGTAGTAAAGCTGCGGAAATAGAACAGGTGTACAATGCGCTGCTGTTTGCAGTCGAAGCGTCCGATATTGTGATATTCTTTAGACTTACCCTTTAGAACATCGTAGCCATTTTGCCCTAACTTAGGCGACATAACAACAAATTCATTGGCAAACAAATGCGGTTCGTTTGGTAAGAACTGCTGCCACATCTCGAGACTGATGCCACTATTTGAGTTCATAAACTCTTCATACAACTCAAATGGAACGGTGACTTCACGTCGGCCGGTATAAGCAGGAGCCTTGCTTGTGAGGGTGTCGGTTGCAATACCACTTGCACGCGCGCGGATAGCAATTGCTTCATCGTTGGTGAGTAGGACAATGTTGTCTACATAGGCAGTCTTTTTGATTGAGTAGGCTGCACTAAACAGTTGACTGACAGGATCCTTTAAGTTCGAGTTCCCGAAGAACGATAAACTGTTGGTGTTCGGAAAAACTGTAAAAAGGTTTCCCTGCTTGGGAAAATAGATCGCTGTCCTGAGATTACCCGGGTCCTCATTGTCGGAGACGAACTTTACCCTTTCAATCAGCTTACGAAGTCTTCTTAAGACTTGTCTTGCAATGTAATGGTATACCTCGTTCTCTGGTGAAATAGCATTTAGTTCCTCGACTACAGAGGTCGGGATGATCAGATGTGCATGACGGAAATCCTCCCATGCACTGTGAGACCATTCCTTAAAAACCTCATCAGCATCAGTCTCGAAGCTGGGGATAACTTCCGGGCAAGCCAGAAGCGCACTTTTGTCTAATACATAGATGGTGTGTTCCTGGTCGTAGTAATTGACCTGAGTGTCTGTGAAGATGTCTTTGATGACGATGCCATTGATGTTGTCTTCGACAATGCCGTTGATGACGATACCATTAGCGTCGCAGGACGGGGTGGACTGGGTTGCTTTCATGATTCCCTCCTTTTAAAGAGCGTGTGGTTTGAGTAGATTTTGATAATTAAACCAAAACTATCAAAGACTACTAGTTACAAAAAAGTAGGCACCAATACCCACTTGGTAATATTATTGCACTTTTAAGTAAAAACGCAAGCTTAATCGAATTATTTGTCGTTATCTTTGGAGTTAGTGCGATAAGATTTGCGTGGACCAGCAGCGCGATCATTGTGGAAGGAGAACATGATTGGTGTACCAACGAATGGATAAACCTCACGGATGCGACGTTCAAGATAGCGTTTATAAGACCAGTGGAGAAGTTCCATCTCGCGACCGTGGATTACAAACCATGGTGGGCAAGTATCAGTCTGGATAATATATTTGAGCTTTGGGTGAGTATTTTTCAGTCCAGCTGGCGGATGAGAAACAGTGGCTTCGTTGAGAATTTTATTAAGTTCAGAAGTTTTTACTTCAGTATGTCTAGCTAAATCAATCTCAGTAACAAGTTCAAAGAGCTTGGTGACGTTTTTGCCAGTTTCAGAGCTAGTAATAAGGACTGGAGCGAAGGAAAGGAAGTTGAAATCGCGTTCGAGGTGATTGAGGATATGGTCAATCTCTGTATAATCAGCGGTCTTGGTTTTATCTGAAAGAGTAGATGTAACAGGGGTAGAATTGTCGAGAAGGTCGGCTTTAGTGAGAACCATAATAATTCCCTTGCCAGCCTCGATAATTTGTCCGGCGAGAGACTGATCGAGCTTAGAGTGTGGCTCTTTAGAATCTATAAGAAGAGCGCAGATGTCGGCCTCTTCGATGGCGGCGAGAGTGCGAATAGCGGAGAATTTTTCAATACCAACCTCGCGCTTGCCAGGCTTTCTAAGGCCAGCAGTGTCAAGGATTTCAATGGTCTGCCCCTTGAATTTGACGCGGATACGATTGATGTCGCGGGTGGTTCCCTGCTTTGAACTAACAATGGCCTGCTGTTTTTGGGCGAGACGATTAAAGAGACTGGACTTGCCGACGTTTGGGCGACCGATAAGGGCAAGTTTGATTAGGGGGTTGCCGTTTTCGTCTAGATTTACCTTACTATCTTCGGTGGCTTCCTCTTTTGGCTTGACATCTAGGGTATGAAAAATAGCCTGTTTGAGATTATTAACACCAAAACCGGTGGTTGCAGAGGTGCGGTGTATATTATCTTCTTTAATACCAAATTTGAGGTATTCGAAATTATCAAGAGACTCTTTAAGGTCGGATTTATTTAAAATTAGGAAGACTGGCTTTTTGGAGCGAAGAGCAGAACGGGCGATATCTAGATCGCGAAAATCAGGATACTTGGTGGAGTCGACAGTGAAGAGGATGAGATCAGCAACTTCAATGGCGTCCTCGATTTGATCTTGGATAGAGGCCTCAAAGTCATCTTCAGGGTTTTTTAGACCTGCGGTATCGATAAGAGTAAAACAATTGTCAATGGTGGCAATTACGTTGTCACGAGTAGTACCAGCCTCGCGTGCCACGATGGCAATGTTTTTATGCGCCATGCGGTTTAGGAGACTCGATTTACCGGCATTGGTTTGGCCGATGAGTGCGACAATTGGAAGTTTTTTCATATAAATATTTTATCACAGGAAGCTTCACTTGTAAAATATGAAAAATATGTTGTAGTTAAAATTCTTTAAAATAAACAAAAAAGAGTCAAGTTTTGACTCTAGATCTTGAATTGGTGATTCCGGCGGGAGTCGAACCCGCGATTTTCTGGATGAGAACCAGACGTCCTAGACCACTAGACGACGGAACCAATATGTAATAAAATTAACATTTTTCTAAAGAAAAAGCAAGAGAATTGACTAGTCACAATCAAAAGTGTGGTCATTGTAGTATGAGTCATCAAGTTCTTCAAGCTGGCGTTTGCTGCCACCCATGCCCAAATCAAGACCGTCATTTTTGGCGCGAAACTCTTCATCAGACATATCGCCAAGATTATTCTCGTCGCCTTCATCAGTTAAATTATTGTCGTCATTAGGATCATTGGTCTCATAGGTTGTATGGTCAAAGCTGTCTGGCTGATTGGCGCCAGAATCCCAGGAGTCGGCATCGGTATCAATTTTCTTTTCGACAACTTCTGACATTTTACTATTTGGTTCACCAGCGTTGACGTAGAACTCTGCACTCATATAAAACTCCTGTTAATTAATTATTATGTTGATTATAGCAGGAATTTAAGATTTTCGTATGAAAGATAACTGAAGGTATCACTAGGTGGTATTTTATGCTTAGCTTTGAGGAAGTAGTTTGGTTCATCTACTATTATTCATAAGAAAGTTTGCCATAGCTATCTGGGATGGCAGAAATCCAAGTCCGTCCAGGTTTAAGTTTAATTTCTTCGCCTGTGGTTGTTTTAAAACTAATTTGAGATTCGCGATTTGCTTTATGCCAAGTGCCTTCGAAGACGGTGCCGTTTTGGAAAATAGAGACCTGACCGGATCCAATAGTAGTGATATCCTCGTGATAGCCATCGAGCGGACTAGTGCGTTCTTTGACTCGCATGACAATAACGACGTCTGGATTGATCTGGGTAGGCTCTTTACAGTCGCGCTTTGGTGATGGCTTGGCCGGAACATTCTCACAAGTGTAGGAAAGATGCGTTTCGCCATTAGCATAGCTTCTAAAATAAGTGTTGGTGTTTTTGCTATACGCGTAGTTTACATTGAACCCTTGTTGATGATTGAAGCGGATATGGATATTTGAAGCTAATTTTTTGGGCTCTGAGGAGGTTTTGTTTTGAGTTTGGTCTGGGGAATCTGTCTGCTTTTCATCTTTTTTGATTTGACTCTCCTCAATTTCTTTTTTCTGTGCATCGGATTCGTCTTTTGTCAGGCGGGCGAAGGATTTTGGTTTGGAGAAGGAACCACGGGCTGTATTCTCAAGGAAGGTAGCGAGGAGTGGTCCAGATGTAAAGAGATTGTTTGGTGCAGTATAGCCAAGATAGGCGCCACCGGACCATTGTCCGTAATTTCTCCACATATAGTTGACGGATTCGGAGATGTGTCGATAATTGCGAACTGCCGTCAGTGCGTCGTCGGCTCCTCCTGCATGAACAATAGTGCAATCAAACGGGGTGTCCCATTCGAGATGATAAAGTCTAAGCGAACGGATGGGGCCGATGGCCTGGGCGCCAACTGGGTTTTTAAAAATTGCAGCAAAACGGGTAATGCCAACTTCTGCGATTGCTTCGAAAACAATACTAGCGCGATGCAGACCGACTTGGGGGCGAGCGCCATCTAGGCCGTTAGGAATTTGAATACAATAGATGGGCTGCTCGTTGGCATTTTTGGCCATTTGTTCGGCTTCTTTGACTGAGAGTTTTCTAGTACTACCATCAGCTTCAATAATTTTTTCACCGCGCTCATTATATTGAATGCCAGAATGTGAAATTACTTCACCGGTGAGGTTGTCATAGAAATAAAATGGAGTACTCTCAACTTCAGTTAGTTGATGTTCTGTTTCGTCTTTGGTTTCAGGTTTTTTGGAAAAAAGCAGCAAAAAAGTGCCAGTAATAATACAGAGAAACAAGGCAATTGTAATAAGACTAAAGATAAGGCGCTTACTTGGTTTTTTAGGATCCGTGCTAGGTTTGTCAGATTTTTCAGGACCGTGATCTTTAGTATTTTTTTCGAGATTATCTTCTGGTGTGGTCTCGATAGGTGTTGCCTGGTTGTGTTTATTTTTTGGCACTTTTACTCCTTTTGGCGAGAGCTCCTTAGTTATTTGCGAGTGCGGTTCGGACCTTGTTTAATCTGGCTAGGGTACGATTTTTGCCGAGCACTCTCAAGGTGAGATGGAGAGCTGGGCTAAATGGCGCAAAGCTAACCGCAATGCGGATGAGACTAAAGAATTCAGCTGGCTTCTTCTCAGTTTTTGCAAGAAGGTCGTTTAAGATATTCTGTAGATTATCATCGGTCCAGTCTTCTTCTTTAACATCGTTTAAGGCCTCGATAGTTTCGGTGAGCAGTCCGACGAGTTCGGTTTCGGAATATTTCTTGAGGAATTTGCTGTCTGTAATCATTGAAAGATCAACAACTGGGTCTTCGAAGAAATAGGTTGTCATAGTGCGAAGGTCGGAAAGAGTTTTTAGACGATCGTAGATAATACTGAGAACTGCTTTTTTGTATTCGTCAGTTTCAGTTTTTGCAGATTCTGGCCAGAAGTCGATTGGTTTAAAGATGTCATAGCGTGAGAAGTCTTCAGAGTCAGAGGTCTCACAGGTGCGGGCGTAAAGTTCGTCAATTCCCTGTTCGGTGGCGATTTTACGAATCCATTGACCATTCATCCAGAGGATTTTTACTTCATCAAAGCGAGCGCCAGAATTCTGAATACGGTGAACAGAAAACTTTTCGATAAGCTCTTCGAGTGAATAAATTTCTTGTTCAGTGCCATCATTCCATCCGAGACAGGCAAGATAGTTAGTCATGGCTTCTGGCAAAATACCGTCATCACGATATTCGGTGACGGATTTTGCACCATCGCGTTTGCCAAGTTTTTTATGGCCATTTGGTGCCAAGATATGTGGCAGGGAGACAAAAATGTGGCGTGGAACTTCGAGTGCATCGTAAAGCGCAAGATAATTTGGCGTACTTGAAAGATATTCGACACCGCGGGTGATGTGACTACATTCCATTAAGGTATCATCAACGATGTGAGCAAAGTTGTAAGTTGGAAGACCGTCACCTTTAATAAGGATAATGTCGTCGCAAACTTCAGGGCCAGTATGAAGGTCGCCCATTACTTCGTCATGCCATGAATATTCTTTTGGAATAGTTTTGAAACGGATTGGCAAGCCTTCGTGCCAGGTTGGGGGATTTTCTGGACGGTGGTTACGATAGAGGTAAGGAACTTTTTTAGCCTCATCTTCCTTACGATATTCGTCGATTTGTTCACTCGAGGTATTGTCGGCATAGGCGCGACCTTTTTCGATTAATTTTTTTGCCCATTCGATATAGATGGCTTTACGTTCGGTTTGAACGTAAGGTACGTGTGGGCCACCGACGATTGGACCTTCGTCCCATTCGAGGCCGAGCCAGCGGAGAGTATCGAAGATCAATTCGGTAGCACCCTCAACAAAACGAGCCTGGTCAGTATCTTCAATGCGAAGGATAAACTGTCCGCCTGCTTGCTTTGCAATTAAGTATGGATAAATGGCACTTCTAATATTGCCAATGTGGATATAGCCGGTTGGGCTAGGTGCGAATCGGGTGCGAATTTTCTTCATAATAAGATAAGTATAGCACCTTTTTTATTCTATAGAGAGGTTACGATATTCTTGATTTGTTTTTTGGTGAGTTCGCCTTGGAAATTATTGATTTTATAGACAATACCAGCGTTAACCCAGGCGGCGTTGGATCCGCTAATATATATTGTGATTCCCTGCTCGCGGACAGAGTCATAATTCTCACCCCACTTAGTTTTTACGTAACGGTTCAAAAGGGCGTTGCTATCCCAAGGGAGTTTTTCTTCAGTGAGGGTGAACTTTGCTTGATTTGGGCCAGTGAAGTCCATGGCAACACTATTATCTTGTGTGGTGTAGACACCAGAAAGTCGATATTCGCGAGGGATATAACTTGGATAAGTAGCCTGGATACCAGTTTGCATGGCAGCGACACGTACGGAAATGTCTGGCATATTGGTTTGTGCAATAAAGAAGAGGCTGGCAACTACTGCAGTGGAGCAGAAAAGAGCAAAAGCAAGTCTGGTGCTTTTTTTATGGATCGATTTTTTCACCGGTTTTACATTTTTTGGCTGAGTAGCAGCAACGACTTGTTTGGCTTTTGGATCTTCACTCATTCTGCTAAAGGCCGACTCAACTGAGCTAGTGGTCATGTTGGCGGCTGGGATGGCAGCCCTTGTCAGTTTCTTCGCTGGACTTTTAATGGAGGCTTTTGGCTTTAGGCTTGATTTGGCTAAAGGCTTTACAAAAGATTTTTTACTTTTAGTAAAGATAGCAGTTGGCTTTTCGATGTTCTCGAGAATCTGTTTTTCTTGCTCAGAGACTGCTGAGAATGCACGGTCCATTCTTGATTGTTGATCAAAGATGGGAGAGAAACCACTAGGATTTTGTTGAATTTTTTCAGCTGCTTTGCGAATAATAGCAGAGGTGGTATAAGGATTTTTGACACTGCGAGTGGTGACTGGCTGGGCTGATTGGATTGGCTGGGTTAACTGAACTGGTTGAGCTAGATGAACTGGTTGGGCTAGGTGAGCTGGTTGGACTAACTGAACTGGCTGAACTGGATGGATTGTTTGAGTTGGATGGATTGGTTGAGCTGGTTGAGCTGGCTGAGACTCACGCATTTTTGGTTCGTATTTTGGGAAATGTGAAATTGCGGTTGGGTGAGTTTGGTGTGGTTTTATTTCGGTACCATCAGAAATACTGACGTGAAAGGAGGATTTTTTTGGTGCAGCTTGAGTTTGTTTATTCTTGAATGTAATACTGACGGAGTTTTGATTTTGAATCAAAGGAGTAGTTTGAGCGACTGGACGACGAACATAACGACGATTTAATGTGGCAGATGCCTGTAGGATATGGTGGGTACGGCTACTTGTTATATCCTGACCAATAATCTGTCGTTGCATTGTTTATCTTCCTCACTCTTTATTACGCTTGTCGTTATTATAAACTATATCGGTTTGGAAAAGCAATACCATTTAAGAAAAAAGAACATGTTATAATATATGAAGTATGGACATTGATAAACGTAAACGTAATAAGATGATTCGCGTAATTTTCGTGGACATTATTATGTCTCTTGCCGTAGTGGCGTTAGTCTTTGTATTAGTCGCAATTGTAGAGGGGTGGCGCCTCAGTTCTAATTTGAAATTGGAACAGAACGGAATGGCGCAGATTGAATCATTGCCAACTGGCGCCAAGGTGATCATTGATGGTCGACAGGATTTTAACGAAACAAATATTTCAAAATTATTATCAGCTGGTGAACATGAAATTGTATTAAAAAAAGAGGGGTATGATTCTTGGTCGAAGAAGATTCGGATTTCTTCAGGGCTTTTGACGAGGCTAAGAAATCCACGCCTATTTAAACAAAATCGTACCACGGAAAACGTAGCGGATTTTGAGACTTTGCGTTTTTTGTATGCTTCTCCTGACCATCGAAGCCTATTGATCGCTTCAAATCAGACGACGAAATGGCAATATATGACTTCGCTGGGTGCTGACAAGGTGGTAACTGAAACTATTGACGTGAAGGGGATTTTTTCAAATACCAGTGACGGGAATTTTTCTGGTGAAATTCTTGAAGTAAACTGGAATGAGACTGGCGAAAAGGTATTATTAAAGGTGAAACGTGGCGAACAGGTCGAGTGGGGGGTAATTAATCTGAAGAAGGTAAATGAAAGTGTGAATTTGTCACAGGCGATCTTGAAATACACTGATAAAAACCTTAAGAAGACTGATGTTGATAAAAAGAATGAAACTGAGAAGAAGGATACGGTCGAGCAAATAGAGACAAAACATGTACTTTCTAATGTGATAATTGAAGACGCTTCGGCGAATAAGTTTTTAGCACTAGTGGATGGAAATTTACAAGAAATTGATATTACTGGAAGAAGTCTATCGGAAGCTTATTTAAAAAATATTGCGCAGTTTAAATTATCTGGTTCAGAAGTAATTTATTTAACTAATGTTGAAAAAGATAAAAGACAAATTGGTATCTATAAACTAGGCGACAAGGGTGGGATTGAGCTTGAAACGGTTGTGCGTTCAAAACGTGATGCAACGATTTATCTTGGTATTTCGGATTTTGATAATAAGAAATATCTAAGTGTAGTGGTTGATGATTTGTTTACCATCTATCGTGCGGATGAGTATCCAACTTATGGTAATAATGATAATTTGCCAGAGAAAATCAATGAGGAGAAGCTTGGGTTTACGCCAAAGAGATTTATAAAATCGTCAAATGGTGAATTTTTCATTGCGGAAACCGATAATAAACTTACTTTATATAATCTTGATCTTGAAGAGATAAATGTGGTTGAGCATGCAAACACAAATATTTCTTGGCTGGATAACTATATGATGTTTGACGTGGTTGATGGCAAGATGGAAGTTTTTGATTTTGATGGAACTAATCGCAGGACGATTTTAAATAACAATATTGCGGCAGGATTTGACGCTGTAATTAACTCAAATGATAGATATTTATATTATGTCGCGAAGACGGATAATGGATATAGCTTGAAGCGAGATAAGCTTTTCTAAAATTGATTATTATTTAATTATCGAATTAATATTAGTAAGTAGATAATAGAAAATAGAGATTTTTTTGATGTATAATATCCTGATTTTTTCAGGATATTAGTCTTTAATCTTTTTGATTGGTGAGCCAGCGCCAAACTCGGTCAAAGAATGAACGTTCGTTGGCTGGCATAATGGAAGAACTTTGGGCTTTGCCTTCAGTGTTATTGCCATTTTCTGTACTATTTTCCTGATTGGCAATTTCTGTAGTTTCCTTTTGTTCGTAGGAAGGATTGATCTGTTCAGCCATTACGAGAAGACGGTAGCGATCAGAGCCGAGTGGTGTGCAGGTGATAAGAGTGAGGATTGGCTTGTCAATTTTGTAAACTAGGGCCGCCACATTGGTTGGTTCTACAGTTTCACGTTTATAAACTTTGTAGGTGTAACGTACGGAGTTATAGTTGACATAAATGAGGTCACCGTCGACTAGTCGTTCGAGGCCGGAAAAAATAAACTTATATTGATTGTTGCTATAGATATCACCAGCAGAGTGTCCGGAAATAACAAGATTACCAATTTGACCTGGCATAGCATCAGCGCCAGGAATCTTGAACTGTGCTACACCATGGTTCATGGCGTTATTGATGGTTGCCGTGTCGTTCGAAATGTTGAAGAAAACTGGGACGTCGACGTTGAGTTTTGGAATTAAAAGACGAGGGTCGGCGGTTGGGGCTTCAGAAACGGTCGGGTCAATGGCGGTAATGCCAGTATCCTTGGTGTTTCCTGGTGCGATATAGGCCATGATTGGAGCAAAAATTAAACGGTTATATTGCAAGAAAAGAATAAAGAGGACGGAAAAAACGCCAGCAAAAATTGGAACGAATTGTTTATGACGTTTGGAAAGTTTGAAACTGGAATTAGCCTTTTCGCGAATACGTTCACGAAGGCTAACTTCAACTTGCTTAGCACTAGCTTCAGTCCTGGCGATGGAGTCTTGCGAGAGATAGGCGTTGGTCGAGGCGGTTTGGGCGCTGAGCTTAGATTTTTCGGTTTCAAGATATTTTTGAGCGGCTTTAGCATAGTATTCGCTGTAATATTTTTGATAATAATTTTGCCAATCTGAATGGTATTTTTGCCAATCTGGTGCTTGCTTTGTGAGATTGATCGGGGCCTGCTTAAGCGAGCTACGATTTTCTGAATTATATTTTTGAATTAGTTCGCTGCGCAAAGTCTGCTCGCCGAGCATGCGGTGTTCAATGCGATGCTGGTTGCTATGTAAAAAAGAGAGAGCAGCAAAAGAGCGATTCTGTTTGAGGCGATTGAGGGATGAATTTTGTGGCTGTTGGGTTTCGGAAAGATAGTGGCGGCCGGAGGGCTGGACGGTGGCGTTATTCTGAGTGGTGGTATTCTGATTGATGGTGGTATTATTCTGATTCTGTGCGGCAGAAAGCGAGCCGCTATTTGAATAAGCAGCCAGAACTTTATTGCGAGCGAGTTCAGTAACGGTTTGTCTCTGTCGATCGCTAGAAGATAGCCCACCATCTTTTGGATTCATGAGTCAATTATATCATTTTTTAGGTTATGTTTGATAAGTTCTGCATGAAAATCAGGATTTTATGGTAAAATAGAACTGTTATGGGCGAATGGCGGAATTGGTAGACGCGCCAGACTCAAAATCTAGTTCCAGCAATGGAGTGTGGGTTCGATTCCCACTTCGCCCACCAATCGTGTTTACTTATGATTTTTAGTTGGATCCGCGAGGGTCTTTTTTTGTTAATCAAGATTTAGGTTTTTGTTTTCGGCGTGTTTTTCGCCGACATTTTTGTATTTTTCAGGGACAATACAGACGATTGGAATATTGTGGTATAAAGCATGTCTTATAGTTAAATCATCGATGCCATACGAACTATCCATGTTTCCTCTTGTAAGGATGTAATCTGGTTTTTGCGGCTGGCCTAGTTCGTCATAGCGGTTAATAACTAGTTCATTGAAGTCGTTTGGGGCAGGATTTTCCATATCAGCAAGCTCACTTAGTGTGAGGGGAGGCTTTTCTTTTTGATTAATATCTTTTGCGAGATAAGTTTCTGGTTTTATGTAGATATCATCTGCATTTTTATTTAGAATTGGTTGTTGAATATCTGCCGTTGGTAGTGAACTGCCATCGATTTTTGATATTTCTACGACTGAGTTTGGTCTAACATGATCAAAAGCGTAACAGCATCCAGATGCGGTGTATCCAGTGATTCCGAAATTTGTGTCAAAATAGGAAGCACAGAAAGTTGCGGATGTAGTGTCACCAAGACCTTCTACTTCACTCTGCTTTTTCATCCAAAAGGAGGGGTCGTTTTGTAGTGTTTTTAAGGTGTGGTGTGGCCCTTCGTCGTCTTCTTTATTTTTTGCTTGGGTAATTGTATTATAAAAAGAAATACCAGATTGTAGGGTTCTGAGCGGATATCCTTCAAGTATAATGAGGGAGACTTCTTTCTCGCTACCGTCGCTATAATTAAAGTTAAGCTTCTTGCTACTAATACCATCTTCATTGGCATTTGCTGCATTGATGAGGTCGTCGACTTTTGTGAGTTCAGAATTAAGTTCGCGCTCGATAAGTTCTTGAGCGGCATTTTCTTTAAATTTATCAATACGTTCGTCGTCAGCTATTTTATTCCATTGATCCAGCCAATCACTGTTTCCTGAAGTATTACTTTCAAGTCTTTCACTCATTTTATCTCCTTTTAATATAAGCAATATAGCCTGATTCTAACATATAAAATACGTCTATGTGATATAGTGTATGGATCTTTATTTCTGGTATAATTAATCTATCTTGGAGGTGGTATGATGAATAATGAAAATAAAGGTAGGGTAAATCGGACAATTGTTGTGATCTGTGGAGTCTTGCTTGGGGTTGTGCTGATGGCTTTTGGTGTGTATCGCAATATTAATTCAGAATATTCGAAACTAAATCTGCCGACAGCGGAAAAAATTCAGGCTGAAATTAATGAAGTCTATCAAAAATTAGAAACAGATCGCAAGGCATTGCTGGACGAATTTGATAAAAATGGTAAAACTGACGAATATAATGCAATTAACCGTAGAATTCAGGAGAGAGAAGTCGAAAGGGCGAATCTTGAGGAGAGGCTGCTTCGAATCAATAATCATGAATATGATGGGGTGAAGAAAGATACAATCAATAAATCAGTGCCATTCTTTGTGGGTGGAATTGTGGTGATTCTAGCTACGCTAATAATTTCAGGTGTGCTATTTTCACTCCAGCAAGGGCGCAAGAAGATAAATAAAAAGGTTTTATAGGATTTTATGACTGAAAGACAGATTAAAAAGTTGGAAAAGAATTTTGAGGGGGATGGTTTTTTGGGGCTAACTTCTAAAGAGGTGGAGGAACGCAAGAAAAAAGGATTAGCCAATACAGCGGTGGAAACACCGTCAAAAACGATTGGCGAGATTATTGCATCAAATATTTTTACTTACTTTAACTTTGTTTTTCTGTTCATTGCGGCTTTACTTATTGCGGTTCGTTCTTTCCGAGATTTAAGTTTTTTGCCTCTAATTATTATTAATTCCCTGATCGGTATTTTACAAGAGCTTCGGGCGAAGCAGATTCTAGACAAGTTAACTGTTTTACATTCACCTGAAGTCATGGTAGTGAGGGATGGTAAGGAAGTAAAAATCAAAATTCATGAGCTAGTGATGGACGATATCATGGTGATGGTTTCTGGAAATCAGATTCCAGCCGATGCGGTGGTAATTGGCGGTGAAGTGGCGGCGAATGAATCACTACTCACGGGTGAGTCAGATGACGTGATGAAGCGAGAGGGTGATGAATTGTTCTCTGGTAGTTTTATTGTCTATGGAAAATGTTTTGCGCGAGTAATTCGTGTCGGTAGTGAATCTTATGCGGCAAAACTAACCATGAAGGCGAAGGAGATTCGCGTGGGTGAACAGTCGGAGATTTTGAGATCGCTCAATAGTTTTGTGAAATTAGCCGGTATTGCAATTATTCCAATCGGCATCATTATGTTTGCACAACAATATTTTTTGCATAGTGCGACGGCAAAGATGAGTATTCAGGCGATGGTGGCAGCGATTATGGGGATGATTCCAGAGGGGCTGTTCTTATTGGCTTCCGTGACGCTGGTACTTTCGGCGGTGCGTTTGGCTCAGAAAAAAGTTCTTGTGCATGATATGAAATGTATTGAAACGTTGGCGCGAGTAGATGTTTTATGCGTAGATAAAACCGGAACAATTACGACGGAAAAAATGAATGTCGAGAGGGTAGTTGAAATTTCGAAAAATTCTGCGGGATCCGATAGTTTGGATACGACTTCCCTGCTCGATTTTGTTAGTGAGTTTCAGGCTGAAGATAATGAAACAATTCGGGCAATAAAGCGATATTTTGCGAAGAACCATGAGAGTGAAATGCAGGAGGAAGTGAGGAAGCAGATTGCGAAGACTTGTGGCAAGATGGAGCGCGTTTTGGGATTTTCGTCAAAATATAAATATAGCGGCGTGCAGTTTAAGAATCATACATATGTAATGGGCGCACCTGAATTTGTTTTACGTGACGATTTTTCAAAATATGCGGATAAATTTAGCAAGTTTACGGAAGACGGTTATCGAGTTTTGGTATTTGGTGAATATATGGGGAGATTGGATTCTGAAAAATCTGAGGTTGCGCTTTGTGAAAAGGTAGTGCCTTTGTTTGCGATAGTTTTATCGAATGAGATTCGAGAGACTGCGCCGGCGACTTTTGCTTACTTTAAGGAACAGGGGGTTAAGATTAAGGTGATTTCTGGTGATAATGCAAGAACAGTCTCGGAGGTTGCAAAACAGGCTGGAGTGGAGGATGCAGAAAAATATATCGATATTTCTACTGTGAAAGACGCAAAAGAATTTCGTGCGGCAGTTTTAAAATATACCGTATTCGGGCGCGTGAAGCCTGAAGAGAAATTGAAGATGGTAAAGATATTGAAGTCGGCTGGACACACTGTGGCGATGACTGGTGATGGCGTGAATGATGTCTTGGCGCTGAAAGAGGCGGACTGTTCGGTGGCGATGGCTTCGGGGTCGCAGGCGGCAGTGCAGGCTTCGCAACTGGTATTATTAGAATCGGATTTTGCACGGATGCCACAAATCGTGAAGGAAGGACGTCAAGTGGTGAATAATCTGGAGCGCTCTGGTTCCCTGTTCCTTGTAAAAAACATTTTTTCGTTTATCGGGGCGATTTTGTCGATTAGTTTTGGCATGATTTATCCATTAGTGCCAACGCAGGTATCGTTAGTTACAATGTTTACGATTGGCGTACCTAGCTTCTTTCTTGCGCAAATACCAAATCAGAATTTAATTAAGGGCAATTTTATTCTGAATGTTCTATCTAAGGCAACACCGGCGGCTATTACTAACGTGATTGTTATTTGGCTCTTAGTACTAGTTTCACAGATTTTTCATATTGGACGATTGCAGCTTGGAATGCTTTGCGTGTTAGCTTGGGAGGTTGTTGGGATTATTTACTTATATCGAGTCTGTCGTCCGTTTGATAATATTTGGAAGAAACTCATCGTTGGCGGATGTAGCTTTGGTATGCTATTCTGTATGATTTTCTTGCAGGATTTGTTTGGTATTACTTTCGAGCTATCAGTCTTTGAGTGGGGGATTTTTGGCGTAACAGCTGGGCTCGTTTTACCTATTATGGTGTTATCTGAACGCATACTAGGATATCTTTATTTTCACTTCTTTATGGATGTGATTCAGAAGAAATTGATTGATAAAGATTAAGTAGCTTTTTAATTTGAGCGGATTGCATGACAGAAGGGCTGGCTTTGAGGGCCGCCTTACTCATGGTTTTAATTAATTCAGGATTTTCAAAAATATAGTCAAGAAGTTCAGCCATGGCAGCTGGAGTGTTGTTTTTGGCACGAAGACCACAGTGGTCTGGAATATTTTCGTCCATGGCGGGATCAGCATATATAACAGGGAGACCACAAGCGATGGCTTCGAGGATAGTCATACCCTGGGTGTCAAAACCGTAGGAATTAATGATTGAGAGGTGCTGGTCTTTTTCGTATTGAAAAAGTTCTTCATGGAGGACTAGTCCAAGGAAGACGATTTTTGTATCAGTGAGATTTGTCTTTGCGAAGGCCTTGGCTTCCTGGAGTTGATTCCCATCACCGATAACTGTGAGTTGAATATTTTTATGGTATTTGGATTGTTTTATCGATTCGAGGAAAGGTAGGATGCGTTTTTCTTTAGAGATGCGAGAAGACCAAATAATTTTTAATGGATCATTTTGCTGTCGTTCGCGTATCTTAAAACTGTATTTTGCGAGTAGTTCATCGTCAATACCATTAGACACTACATGTACAGTTTTTGCGGCGTGGTAGTGCTCGAGGTTTTTGGCGAAGTGTTGAGAGGGGGAAATTACGATGTCGGCAAGACTCGCTTGTCTTATCATTAATTCCCACATATTTCGATGGACTGAAGTTGTAATTAAATAGTCGTCTTTTTTAGGAAGTGTTATTTTTCTTTGTTGAATTGATTTTAGGCTTTTTTGGTGTAGGAGATTTAATAATGGAGCAACCAGATAGTTAAGTGGGGTTGGAACATTGGTGTAGATTGCGATATCTTCACGTCCATGCATGGTCTGCACTAATTTCAAGTGATACTTTTTGGCCAATTTAACTCCTGCAATACTACAACTAGCTTCGTAATGCACGTGAACTAAATCAAAAGAACTGGAAAAATTAGGGTAAAGTTTATTGATGTATTTTAGGATTTTTGTTGGAGATTTTGCGAGCGGCGCACCGTTGGGGTGTAGGTATTTGAATGTGGGAACAATCACGATATCTTCATTGGAATTTTTGTCTAAAGAAAAGCGGGACTTCTTATCCATAGAAATGCCTGGCTGTTGTTTTTTCCAGCCAGGACAGAAGATCGTAACGTGATACCCGAGTGATTCGAGTGCGGTTTTCTGAGCCTTAATGGAGGACGGAATGCCGCCAGGAATCTCGAGAAAGACATCAGTGAAGAAGGCGATGCGCATTACCAGCCGCCGCCACCTCCGCCACCTCCGCCACCGCCGGAGAATCCACCAGAGAAGCCGGATCCGCCGGAACTACCTGGAAGGGAGACGGAGCTTGAGATGCTGCTGTTTAGACTGTGGAAGCTAGAATTGGAAAATGCGTACCAGACTGGGAGGGTCATATCTTGTTCGTCGACAAGTTTGTAATACTGATCGAGTGATTTAAGCCAAGATTTTTCCTGTCCAAAGATGATGGCATATGGAAGAAGAGTTTCGTAAAGTTTGACAATTCCCTCATTTGTCGTATCGGCGCCGTCGACGCTTTGGAGGAATTTGAGACGGTCTGCTTCGGCCATTTTAATGTAGGTTTCGAGGCCTGCTAGATAATTGGCGCGATCGAGACCTTGTTCGGTATATTTCATGTATTTACTACCAATAGACGGAACACAGGTAACCATGATGATATAGAGTGGTGCTGCGAAATAAATTGTACCGTGCAGTAGAAATTCGTTTTCAATAATTGCAACAGAGGCATATTCACCAAAGGTATTGATGAACCATTCCTGTCCAGAGAGTCCGAGAATAAGTAGAATGGTGGCGATAATGCATGGAACTGCAATACTGAGGACCTTTTTCCATTTTACATTAGCAAAATATTTGTATTCTGGTTCAAGGTCACCACGATCGCGGAGATTAGCTTCAATGTGCTCATCAAAACTCTTAAAGAGTGCAGTGATGGTAGCAGTAGCTTTATTGGACTTTAATTCAATAATCTGATCTTTTTGTAATAGATCGAGTCCACCATTCATGACCTGGAGAAGGATTTTTTGGTCCTCGCTGAGGTTTTTTACGTCAAGTAGCTTAACTGCCCACTTTTCTTTACTAAATAATTTTTTCTTACCATCTTCCTGTTTGATAATCTCAATCTTTTTTTGGATAGCCATCTGGAGTACGGTTGCGACCTTAGGGTTCTGAGCTGGCTTAATGTAGAGGTTGGCCGCCTCGGCGATAGTGTAACCTTTTAGTGGTGTGAATTCGGTGGCAGTAATAAGATTTTTGAAATAGCGTCTCTTTGGTGCGATACGTTTTTTGTAGCGATTTACAAGGAAGAATCCGGTGCCAAGGAATAGAATAGTCATGCCGGCAACAGCAAAATAAGCGAGATAACTGACACGGCTTGGAGCTGGCTTGAAGGTGCCGTCAACGAAAGCAATAGCAAAAGTGAGACCCTCTTTTCGAGAGAGATTTTTAGCGCTGAAATTAAAACCGTCTTCGGTCTCGACTACATCACACTTCCCTTTTTCACCATAGGCGCCACTGTAGCAGACGTAAATATTGTAGAGACTTGAGATGAGTGATTCGTCAACATGGACATTGGCAGTAACGGAACCGAAAGGTTGATTCCAGGCATTACCGTTGGCATTCCAATAGACTTCTTGAACGGTTTTATCTTTATTATTTTTGTCGTCATTATTCTCTTTGGATTGCTCTTTGACGGTTGTTTCTGAATCTTCCTCGTCATCATCGGTCGTGTCTTTATTGCTTGATGTTTTTGTCAGATCAATAATATTAACGACATTTTCAAAATCATACTCGATGGTATAGGTTTGTTCACCATGGACGAAACTATCGGAATTTCCAATTTTTAGAGTAATTTTACCATCGGAATAATCCATGGTGTATGGTTCATCATTGCCGTTACGTTTGACTTTGGCTTCAAAGTTCGCAGGATTTTTGACAACGATATTTTTACCACCATTGCTAGTAACAGGGATAACACGTTTAATACCGTGATTCTGGTCGTGGTCTGGGAACTTGGCAACGAGGGTTTCCGTCACGTGCATTTTAGCAAGGTCATTTTCGCCTTTTGTAATATGATAATCACCGACAAAACTTTTGAAAGTAAAATTATCTGTAACATCGTATTCATTACGATGACGTCTTGCGCTTACTGGTAAGGGAGTAAGCACTAATGCGGAGACAATAGTGATAATTAATGAGAATTTAAGGATATTTTTTAGTTGCCGAATCATAAGGCTAGTATATCAGAGTTTTTCTATTTTGTCGGTATACTGTCGATGGCTTTTTTGATGATATTAATGGACGACTGAAGTTTTAGCTCCTCATCTTCGGAGAGTTCAGTGTCGAGACGGCGCACCACTCCGCGACGACCGACTACTGACGGAAAACCAAAAAAGGTGTCAGTGTAGGCATCATAAGTGGAAACTGGAAGTACACGACGTTCGTCGTTAAAAATGCAGTTAACGATACTGGTAACACAGGCGCCAATACCATAATAGGTAGCACCTTTTTTCTCAATGATCTTATAGGCGGCCAATTTGGTGTCTTCCTCAATTTTGTCAAGTTCTGATTTTTTTAGAAGTTTATTGATTGGCTGACTACCCACATTGGCGGTTGACCAGATTGCAAATTCGGAGTCGCCATGTTCGCCGACTTGATAGGCGTGAATTGATTTTGGTGAAACACTAAGTCTTTCGGCAAGATGGTAGCGCAACCTAGCAGAATCAAGAACAGTCCCAGAGCCAATAATTTTATAGCTTGGGAAGTTTGAATATTGCATGGCGAGATAACTCATAACATCAACTGGATTGGTAACGATGAGAAGAATTCCATGAAAATTGGCGGCAAGAAGCTGGTCTACGACATCGTGTAGGATTTTTGCATTGCGCGCGAGAAGCTCGATGCGAGTTTCACCTCCTTTTTTCTGCGCAGCGCCAGCGGTAAAAATCGCAATATCAGTGTCTCTAGCATCTTTTTCATAGCTTCCAGCGGAGATTTTTAGATAGGTTGGACTGACTGCGAGGGTGTCGCGAAGATCCATGGCTTCGCCCTCAGCATCGGCTTGATCGATATCAACAAGGACAAGTTCATTGACTGGAGTGCGTTGAGAAGCCAGAGAAAAACCGATACTTGCACCAACATTTCCTGTTCCAATAATCATAACTTTGTTTGACATAAGAGTTCCTCGCGATAATGTTTATGCTTTATTTTAGCATAGCGGTTTAATTTTTGCGATGGTCCCAGAAGATTGCACATTCGGCAGCATTCAGGAGATTTGTAGGATTCCAAAGTGCAAGTGTGGAAATTTTACAGGCTAAGGTGCCAGACCAGAGGGTGAGTGGGGTGTAATTGGTTTGATTGATTGGGATAGTATATACGGTACCTGCACTTGCGAGAATGATTTGATTTTGATGAAAAGTAAGAATTGTGCAAGGGTAGCTGAGGGTGAATTTATGAAGAGTCTCGATGATTGGAAAAATCGGCATGGAGAGAAGGATCATTTTTGGATAAAGGGCTGCGCGAAAGATTTTTTGGAGCTGGACGAGGCTGGCCATGAGAATGAGATTTTTACGTTCAAGTATGCCTTGAATGTCGGCAGAGATAAGATCGACAGTGTCGCGAGTGACTACGACAAGTTGGTTTTCATGGAGTTTTCTTAGCGTGTCGATAATAGCAATTTCAGTGATCGAATTTTTGGAGAAATCGCCGGAGAAAAAGACAAGGTCGGAGTCAAGCGCAAAATTTTCGAGGGTAGATGACTTTGCAAAGGAGCCTGAGCTAGTGGAATCGGCAAAATAAACAGAAGCAAAAGCCGGGAGCTTACCTTGTAGGGCGCTTGGTAATAATAAGTTGGCAGATTTAATTGGTAAACTGTTTAGAAATTCAGTATTTTTAATTTCTACCATACAATTTTCTAGATTCCCACCAATAACCGCGATGCGACCAGTTTTTTGTTCTGGAATATTCCAGAGGATTGAATCATCAACAATGTTATCTAGTTTTTTCCAGTAATCTGCTGCTTGCATAATTCCCTTTCTGGTTATTTTTTGATTATTAATAATATTAATTTACTAAAATTCGAGAGTGATTGAGATCGGGCAATGGTCAGAGCCTAAAATCTCATTATGGATTTCGGCGTCTACTAAGTGATCTTTTAGTTTTTCGGAAATGAAGAAATAATCGATGCGCCAACCAACATTATTCTCGCGAGCGTGTCCCCAGTGTGACCACCAGGAATATTTGACAGTATCTGGATGGAGGGTACGGAAAGTATCGAGAAAGGAGTTTTTGACGTAGTTCTCAATGCCAACCCGCTCTTCTTTAGTAAAACCAGCGTTATGAGTATTTTGTTTTGGTCTGGCGAGGTCAATTTCTTGATGAGAAACATTGAGATCACCACAGAAAACTACTGGTTTTTTCTGTTCAAGGAAGGTTAGATATTTCAAAAATAGCGGGTCCCAGAGTTCGTGTCGAAGACCTAAGCGAGAGAGATCATTTTTAGAATTTGGCGTATAGACTGTAACAAGAAAAAAGTGTTCAGTTTCGACAGTGGTAATGCGACCTTCGGAAAGTGGCGTGCCAAAAGTATCTTGATGGAGTTTTTCGATAAGTTGTTTAGTTTCTATGGTATCTATGTTTTTAAGAAATGACTCCATGTTGATTTCTGTTTGCAGAATCTGTTGGTTATTTTTTGCAAAAATTGCGGTTCCAGAATAGCCTGCGCGATCAGCGGAATTCCAGAATTCTTGATATTCAGCAAAATCTACTTCGACCTGATGTTTTTTAGCCTTTGTTTCCTGAAGGCAAAGAAAATCTGGTTGAGCTGAATCCAAAAGTTCTTGTAAAACACCTTTTTTGAGGACGGCGCGGATACCATTGACGTTCCAGGAGTACAGTGAATATTTCATATTGACCTCATTGATAGTTTTAGCTATATCTAATATTTTTGACGCTCACGGTCTAAGTCGCGATGTTTAATACTAATTCTCTTGTCATATTTTTTCTTACCAGAGGCTAGTGCGATTTCTAATTTAATATGACGAGAACCACCGAAAAGCTTGGTTGGGACAATAGTGTTGCCCAGTATTTTGGATTTTTGCATAGAGATAATCTGTTTTTTGGTGGCAAGAAGCTTGATGTTTCTAGCGGTATCAGCGCCGAGAGCCAGATTATTTAGCCAGAGCTCGCCATCTTTTAAGGTAATAAAAGAGCCTTTGAGCTGTACGTGATGATCGCGAATTAGGCGGACTTCTGGGCCAGAGAGCACCATGCCACAAATTATTTTGTCGCCAAGATTATAATCAAAACTAGCGCGACGGTTGACGGCGACTTGACTAACTGGTTTTTTCTTGGCTTTATTCATATTGCTATTATAGCAGAAGTCATAGCCTGGATATTTGTGAATTTGATATAATAGAGATATGAGAATCGCGATTGCGTCGGACATTTATTACCCAATGACAAATGGTGTAGCTGTTTTTGCGCGAAATTTGGCGCGCGGGCTTGCACAGGCGGGACATGAAGTTCTGGTAATTTCCCCAAGCTTTAATGGTAAATTTCATATTGATACTGATGAAGAGACGGGGATAAAAACTGCATATTTAACGTCTCTGCGTTTTCCCTTTTATCCTGACCAAATTAATGAAGTACCCGAGAAGAAAGATTTTTTGGGTATTCCGATGCCGCGCTTGACTTATCGTTATGGAATTTGGTGGTCAGTGAATCCATACTCGGAAATTAAAAAAGTTTTGAGTGAATTTAAGCCGGATGTAATTCATTTGCAGACCGCCGAGACGATTGCGCTTGCGGTAATGCGTTACGTGAAGAAATATAACGTGCCACTAGTTTCGACTGGACATGCTTATCCAGACAATATTACGGATCAGTTGGTGATTTTGAAGCCGAAATTGATTAAAAAAGCTTCTAATGCGATGATCCGAGCATATATGGCGAGTTTTTTGAAACATTCTGAGTATGCGACTATGCCAACGGAAATGGCGATTGGTGATCTGATTCCTAAAAATCGTAAACATTTTAAGGTGACGGTTGAAGCTTTGTCGAATGGGATTGATTTAAGCGAATTTTATCCAAAACGCCCAAATATTGAGGTGTTGAAGAAATATAAATTGGACAATAAAAGTCAGAAAATTTTATATATTGGGCGAGTTGATCCAGAAAAAAGCATTGATCTTGTACTGAAGGCTTTTAAGGAGTTATTAGGTCTGTCAGGTGTGCCAGCAAAGAAATTGGAGCTAGTGATTGTGGGGGACGGGATCGATTTGGCGAACCTAAAAGTGTTGGCAAATGAACTTGGAATTGAAAAACAGACGAAGTTTCTTGGGCGAGTAATGCCGCCTGAGTTAATCGAAATTTATCGAGCTGGTAAAATGTTTGTGACGGCATCAGAGACGGAGACTCAGGGCATTGTTTTGATTGAGGCTGCGGCGGTGGGATTACCTTTGGTTGCAGTTGACGCTGGGGCAGTTTCAGAATTATGTCAGGATGGAAAAAATGGTGAACTTTGCCAACCAAGAGACGTGGATGGAATCGCGCGGGCGATGGCGAAAATTCTATTAGATACAGAATTGGCAAAAAATTACAAGTTGGGTTCGATTGAAATTGCTAAGCGACATGATCTAAAGCGAACGATTGCTAGATTTGAAGAGATTTATGAACAGGCAATAATTTTAAAGAATAGTGAAGAACCTTAAGTTTGAGTTCTGGTGGTGGGAGGAATTTTGTAAAAAGATTAGAAAGAAGAGAGATTGAGATGAATATTTGGCAGAGTCTACCGAAAGGATTTACAGTTTTAGCCCCGATGGAGGGGGTGACGGACGTGGTATTTCGTCAGGTGATTAACCGCGCTGGTAGACCAGATTTATTTTATACAGAATTTACGAATGTTACTTCTTTTGCGTCTGAAAAAGGCCGACATGATGCCTTGGAGCGTCTGTCAGTTTGTGCGACGGATGCACCAATTATTGCTCAGATTTGGGGAAGAAATCCTGAACATTTTGCAATTCTTGCGGCAGAACTTGAAGAACTTGGGTTCCAGGGGCTTGATATTAATATGGGTTGCCCGGATCGTCACGTCAATAAGGCTGGAGGTGGGGCGGCAATGATTCGTACTCCAGAATTGGCGGTCGCCTGTATTCAAGAAGCGAAGAAGATGACGAAATTGCCAGTGTCGGTAAAAACAAGGCTTGGTTTTACATATGTAGACGAATTTCGCGATTGGCTGCCTTTAGTCTTGGCACAAGATGTAGCAAACCTAACGATTCACTTAAGAACTCGTAAAGAAATGTCAAAGGTACCAGCACATTTTGAGTTGATTCCTGAGATTTTAAAGATTCGTGACAATGTAGCGCCAGGGACAAAGTTGACAATTAATGGCGATATTCAAGATTTGAATCAGGTGAAGGAGCTGAGTTTACAATATCCTGAGGTGGATGGATTTATGATTGGGCGCGGAGTATTTTTGAATCCATTTTGTTTTACTGGACGAGTGCAGGAGGCGCGAGGCGGGGATGTCTCTGTGCGGGAATTAATGGATTTATTTAAGTTTCACCTAGATCGATACGACAAAAGGAGTGAGGACCTATTATCACAAGGATCTCGCTATCCCTTCGAACCGTTAAAAAGAATGTTTAAGTTATATGTGAATTCTTTTGATGGCGCTTCGGATCTACGAGTAAAACTGATGGACTGTAAAAATACTGGTGAATTACGTACAGTGATTGATGAGTTTTTGGAAACGATTTAGTATATTTTGAATGGTTCCCTTACGGTAATGTAAAGAATAGAATCAAAAAAGAGACCTGAGGTCTCTTTTAGGACTTATGCAAGACGGAGGTGCCAAGAGAGATCTGTGGCGTTGAACGACAATTGGTAATTGTTGCGTCCTGCAATAACGTCGAAGATGTGGATGGCGGTGTTGCCAATGAAGCGAATATGGGTTTGAAGAAGTTCTGAAACCTCAAATTCCTCACCACTACGGGTCTTAAAGTTGAGAGGCTGACAAGGGGTCATTTCATACCCGAAGAGAGCCATGACTTCGACGCGTTCCTGATTATTGTTAATATTATTTTTCATAAGTAACTCCTTTAAAACTATTTTTGGGAGTCATTTATGCGAGCCTGATTTATTGGCTCCTGGCTAAAAGTATAAATGACGATACTTAAAGCTTTTGAATTTTCTCATTGCCAGGGACCGAAGTATGGCAAGATGGTTATATTATAATGCAAGTGTTTAAAATAGCAAAATAAAAAAAGTGGGGAGTCTGGTTAGGACTCCCCGGTGTTGAGGCTACTGGAAAATGGAAGCTCACTGGTGTGAGAAAACAACAAAGGGGAAAACTTTGGAAGTTTAGCCAGTGATAACTTTGTCTTTACCAGTTCGAACGGTGCCAACCCTGCGCCTCGGCGCCTCTGATAATCTCATCCTTTTCGTACGAACTTATGTTCGGAAAACGCTCAGGATGGTTAACGAGTGCTTCTGCCATGGTCTGATAGCTGTCATGGTCACTGTCGTAACTGTTGTTAGTTACATAATCGGTGAAGACATGTCTCATACAATTCACCCCCTTTCTGTATGAATTCTGTGCTTCTCTAGCTGTTCTAGCTGTCTGTGAAGATACGTCTCATACAATTCACCCCCTTTCTGTATGAAATTTTTTGCTTCTCTAGCTGTTCTAGCTGTTTAGCCTCTAAAAGTGCATCGGACTCACCCCTTTCTAATATACCGACGGTATGATTTTCAGACGTTTATGGGGAAATATAAACGCGTGGCAGCAGTTATCTATGTTCCCAAACGTCTGTGACACTATAATAACATAAATATATATTATGTCAACTATTTATTTTGGTAACGGTCGACAAGTGTTTTGCAGAATTCCTTGATGTCACTCAGTTTTGGCTCTTCTAGGGCAATAGCGTTAGTTGGTGAGTCGGAGTCTAAGAAATCAAGTGAGGTGATTTGGTAATAAACAGCATGGATGAGCTCCTCGAAGGTGACTGGCATATTTGCAACTACATCTTCGGTCAGTTCAATACTGTGTATCTTCCCTGTTTCGCTATCAATAGTCTCGCGACGGTTGGGGGCAGTGAAAAGTAGGTTCATTGAACGAACGGTGTAGTCATGATACGTCTTTGAGAGTTTAAGGAGCATGCGATAGAACAAGAGCTGGAATTGATAAATGAAGAGCGATTCCTTATTTTGCCAGGTATCCTTATCTGAGATAGTGCTGGTTTTGAAGTCATAGAGGTCAATAATTTTATGTTCTTCGTCAACATTAATATGGTCGATCTTACCGGTAACCGGGATGCCTTCAAAATTGAGTTTCTCTTTACTAAAATCAACTTCAGCTTTGGCTCCTGGGGCACGAAGGATGTGTTCAAAGGCATCAATAGCGAGTGGTAGTTCATCCCTGCCGCGTTCAATTAGAGTCTCAATGTCTTCTTCGAGTAGATCCTGGTCTTTTACTTCATTGAGGTAAAAATTGATGGCCTCTTCTTTGGCAATATTATTGTTGGTAATCTCTTCAAAGACGTGGTGGATTAGGTTTCCATAAACTAAACTAATCGAGTCTGAGGTATCTTGTGGGGCATGAAGAATGCTCTGCTGATAAAAGGCGAGCGGGCCACTGTAAGTAAGACGAATAAATGACGAGATATGGGAAGCAGATAGGCGGAAATCTTGTACTTTTTCAAGAAGAATTGGCTTTAATTTCTCAGATGGATTGAGTAATTTTATTAACCAGGTGCGACGAATAGCTGAGGCTTTTTCAGCGTCAGTAAGTCGGTCATTATGCTCGGAAACTCGTCCATTCGGAATAAATGGAGAGCTTAGGTAATCTCCAGCTTCGTTTTGAATAACTTTTTCGTCTAGGAATGAGAGTGGTTTAGATTCTTTACTAGCTTCGTCGGCGTATTTTGAACTCGTGATAGTGAGAGTCTTGGCAGCCCTAGTGATAGCTACGAAGAGCAGGCGTTTTTTACCATCAGGTGTGTTGCGAGATTCGCCGATAAAGTCGAGATTAAGAGGTAACGGAATACTAGGTGGACGGTTTGCACTATCCCAGCCCGATTGATTGGCACTAATAAGGAAAACATGTTTAAACTCTAGACCTTTAGATTTGTGTGCCGTCATTAAACTAACGGAATCATCAGAGTCTTTATAAAAAGTTTGTTCAGTAATTGGCGTATTGGTTTCAGTGAAGTCGTTGAGTAATTGAATTAAGTCATGAAGGCGGAGTTTACTTTTTTCGGTACGAGAAAGTATGGCGTTCCGCAAGAGATTAAGTCGATTATAGAGGTCAAAAGTGGCTTTTGAATACAGATCTTTGGTGTAGAAACTAAGAAATGGCGAGGTAAAGGAGATATTTTGGTTGTTGATTTTTAGTTCGATTGGAGTAACGCCTGTGAGAATATCGAGGAAAAATTCAAGTGGAAGAGAAAAGGATTTTTTGGCAAGTTCCGAGAAAAAGGCGGCAAGATTAGCATAGAGTGGGTTATCGTGATAGGATTGAAGAATTTCCAGTGCGGTGCGCTTGTTACGTTCAATGGACTGGATAGACATGATCATATCATCGCTAGGGATATCCCAGAAATCAAAAGATAGGATTTCAGGAAGCATGAAAGCTGGGTTCTCCCCATCAGCGAGCATGGCGATAAACCTACAGAGTGTTGTCAGTTCATAAATTTGCTGATTTTCTAAAATATTTTCGGTACGTTCGTAGGAAATATTAATTTCAGGATATTTTCTGAGATATGGGATAAGCGGAGTGGCTAATGCGTGTTTTGGGAAAAGGATGCCGATATCAGATGGTTTGGCGCCAGCCTGGATGAGTTGATGGACTCTTTTTGCAACCCAGTAATATTCGGCATCTTGATTTATAAATTGGTGTCTCTCAATAAAACTTTTTTGAGTAAAATTGTTGTTCAGAGATTTAGAATCTGTAACATCTTCTGCTGAATAAATATTTTGTTCAAAGGTTGAATCTTCGGGAGAAGCTTTAAGAATTTCATTATTTCTGATTGCGATTAACTCGTTCTTCAGCTCTGTCGTAATGGTATTTTCGACATTTAAACTACGTTGCATAGTTTCGTTTTTAATAAAGCTTTCTTCCAGCTGATCTGCAATTTTGCGCGAGAATTGAAGGATTTCAGTAGTTGAGCGATAATTATCAGTGAGGACAATAACTTTTGCGTCAAAATGGTTTTTAAAATGAATTAGACTTGATGCACGGGCGCCTTGGAATTCATAGATCGATTGATCATCATCACCTACTGCCATAACTGCAGGCGACTCCTGTTCGTCTGCAATGAGTTCTAGAAGACGGGTCTGTGATGGATTGGTATCCTGGTATTCATCTACCATGATATAGAGGTAATTTTGAGCGATTTTACGTCGGAAATCGACATCTTGTTCAAGAAAATTGATTGGAGCTTCAATCATGTCATTAAAATCATAGAGATCATGCTCAGTCAAATAATTTTGATAGAATTCGTATAATTCGGCTATTTCGCTGAGGCGCTTATTACTGGCCGTATCTGAAAATTTATAATTCCCAGCTTGGTCTTTAGAGAAATATTTCTTAATAAATGTGTTCAGGGGGCTGACTGACGGTTTTTCGCTATTCTGTTCTACTTCAAGAAGTGCGTAAATTTTCTCATAGAGTATAGTTGTAATTGAATAAACATTTTGTATAATTGTTGAATCAGATTTTAATTCACCCAGTTTCTGTAATAGTGGAATATAGACTGTTTCAGTGAGGATGTTAAAAACATCTTTACCCGCAGCACGAGCGGGGAGGTTTTGTAAAATTGGCGACAATACTAGTTCAAGTGTCTTAACCTCAGACTCATTTTTGGCTGCGATTTGTTTCATCTCTTCTGGTGATAGTTTGGCAACTTTAAACTTGCTTATAGCTTTGAGTAGTTCTTTTGGATCACGAACATTTTTGATGATGTAAGAAGTCGGAAGATTATTTTGAAGCTCGCTAATAATCTTAGTTTGTACAACTTCTTCAATTGGATTTGAAAAAACACGTTGCGGTTTGTCTGAATAATGACTGCAAAGGCTAAGAATTTTTTGACCAAAACTATGAAAAGTCATGATGTCGATCTGGTCAGCAGTTTGGCCAATCATTGACCTTAGACGATCTTTCATATTCTTTGCGCCAGCATCAGTGAAGGTAATACAGAGAATCATACTGGGGTCAGTGTCGGTGTTTTTTAGGATGTATTCAACTTTTTTTGAAAGTAATTGAGTCTTTCCTGTGCCAGGTCCCGCCAACACTAGAAGTGGTCCTTCGAGATATTCAACGGCGGCTTGTTGTTTGGCGTTTAGTGGCATTTTTAGCTCCTTTTATGATTTTTTAGATAGAAAAACGAGGGATTCAATGTGTGGGGTGTGCGGGAAGAAATTATAGCCTTCTATATATTTAAGATTGTAGTTTTCAAGCAATAGCTTAAGATCACGAACTTGGGTGATTGGATTACATGAAAGATAAACGATTTTTTCAGGCTGTACTTCACAGAGTCTTTTGATGAGATTTTCATCGCAACCAGCTCTTGGTGGGTCGACGATTACGCTGGCTTCTTGAGTAATGAGATCAAGGACCTCTTCGGACTTGGCGAGAATTGGTTTAATATGAGGATTTTTTGTTTCTTGGGTAACGCGTTCAGAATTTGTTTTTAGTTCCCCAAAGGCTGAAGCGTTAACCTCAATGAGGGTGAGATTGGTGTTTCTGGCGACAGATAACCCAATAGTCCCAACACCGGCATAGAGATCGAGTACGGCATGTGAGTCTTTGAGAAAGTCTTGAATCTTTAATAGTACCTGTTCATAAACTGGAAGATTAATTTGGAAAAAGCCACCTGGAGAATAGGAGTATTGATTATTTAAGAGTGTGTCCGAGAGGTTCTTGAAAACTGGATGTGACTTACCGTTTTCAAGTAACCCACCAGAAACTTCACCTTTTTGGTTTGCGCGGAGTAGTAGGGATTGGTATTTTCTGGCATCCTCTTGACTGTTATTTAGGCCATCAATAATTGCTTTAGCACGTTCAAAAATTGCTGGTAGCTCAATGGATGAAGAGGTAATAGGTATTTTTTTATGAGTTCCGCGAAGATGCATGGCAGGATAGATTTTTTCGGTATCGTGGTCATAATAGAGAGAGTATTCCATCTTATTGCGGTAAAAATAGGTTTTCGGAGACTCGTGGATTTTAATTTTTTCAATTAGTGAATTGTTGATGTTGGTAGATGCTGCTAGGTGTCTAAAAAGAGAGGTTAAGATGTTTGATTTTGCCTCCAACTCAGCTTCATCGGTGAGGATTTGCCATGGAGAAGTCGAGAGATATTGCTGATCCTTTGGATCGATGCGTGAACTTGAGGTGGTTTCAAAGGTGAGGGCAATACCTTCAATCAGGTGGGGCTTCTGTGTGGTAATTTGAAATTTTGATACAGTTTCGCCAGGAATAGCGTTCCAAAGAAAAACCTTAATACCAGATAGTCCGGTTGAAATCTGCGAATTAATGTCAATATCTGATTCAATAAGTCCAATTCCCTGCCCAGTAGTGGCAAAGTTGGTGATTTTGATTGGAGTGGCTGGGGTTGCGATTCTAGGTTCTTTTTTTGTCATTACATCTAGCATATCTCGGGCGATAGTAGATTGCAAGCGTGGTAAGACGTGGTTAAGATAAGCTGTTGTAAAAAAATACTTGATATCTTGCTTATGCTTTAGATTTTTTCATCTGTTATTTGACTAATTTGATGAAAAATGCTTGAAAAACCAATGAAGACAAGGTAAGTTGGGATTAGAAATTAAATGAGGTTTTAAAGATGCATAAAATCGGAAAAACAATAATATACTGGCTGGTTATAGTGGCTTGTATTAGAGTTTATTGTCGTTCACCAAATTTTGACCAAAGAAAATATCCACCTAGAAATGAAATGCAGCAAAAAATGCAACAGGAGAGTGATTCTCGCCGAGGTTCTGTTTTTGGCTCTTTGCCTACTGAGGCCGATTACTATCGCGAGAGGTCTAAGAATCGGCGAGAACCAGGTTCTGGTTTGTATCACAATGATTTTTACCAAAATATCCGTCAGAACCTTCTGTCGAGACTTGATTATGAAGAAAGAGGTCTGGCGATTGCATATCTTTTGGGTGACAAAAATGAATTAACAAATGTGATAAAGGAGAAAATTCAAGAAGTTGGGGTCTCTCATCTAATTGCAATCTCAGGGATGCATTTAGCGATACTTGTTGGGATTGTAATTAAAAGCCTTAAGTCATCTTCAAAGCTTCTTAAGACATATTTCTGTGTTGCATTCGTGTTGTTGTATGTGGGGATGATTGGTCTAACTCCATCGCTTCTCCGTGCAACGATTGTGATCTTTTGTCACCTTTTTGCGTCCTATTTTGGAAGAAAAGTACTGGCGTCAAGGATATTAGTAGTGGTAGCTTCCCTGTCGCTCATTATTAATCCGGACAACCTAACCAATGTTGGGTGGCAGCTTTCAATGATGGCCTATACTGGTATCTTAATTTTTTACCCAATGATAGAGAGCTTCTTGTTTGGAAAAGGTAATATAAAAAGAAGTGTAGGGAGAAAAAATAAGAATAGTCTTTGGCGAAAAATTTGTAGGAAGAAACGGGAAGATATGATCTTTGATTTACGTACTGGAGTATTGATGTCGCTAGCCGTAAATCTACTGACGATACCGATTACATTATTTGTCTTTGGTTATTTCTCTATATTATCTTTTCTTGCAACCTTGATTTTGTCACCGATGCTTCCAGTTATATTGGTATCAATAATATTTGTGGGAATAATGCCTCTGACGCTGTACCGTTATGTGGGAGTTTATTTAGTAGGTGGAGTTGGATTAATTAAAATACAGCTTAGAATCATCAATTTAATTTCGGACTGGCAGTATTTTGCGATACATATACCTAAAGGAAGGGTTGAATATTTATTACTCTATCTTCCGGTGCTCTATTTATACTTCTTTTTGCGAAAAAAGAATATCCAGATAGCCAAAAATAATACTAGTGAGCAGGACGAATCTATTGAAAGGAGAAATGAAATGCAGAAAATCGGCACTTATCTTGTCGAGTGGGAGAAACAATTGCAGCTGCGGTGCAAGAATCAGAAAAATTACAGTAGCGTAGCAGAAGCACCTAATAATATGAAAAATGGTGGATGATCCACTATGTGATTGCTTGAAATAAAGTGATAGTGGAAGGAGGAAGATAAAGAATGCGAGGACCGTGAACTCAATGTAATTTCTTGGAATATTTGGTAGAAGGTTAGATATGAAATTGGTAATATCTGTATTAAAAAGATTATTGGTAATTGTACCTGCAAGGGTGGCTAGAATAGATGGTCCAAGATGACGCTTTGTCAGGTAGAAGATAAGGAATAATATTATCTCAATAATTAGAATAACCATAATTGTATTATATCAAAATATCTTGAAGTGTTGGGGCGGACAAAAATAAATTAGAGTAAGTGATTTTAAATGAAGAAGGAGAAAAAATATGAGTGGATGATTTTTTGATTACTCTATGTTTTTTGGTTTGATTTTTTGAGCTGAATAAGACGATTTTTACAAGCTATTCTACTAAAAAAGTGCTTGTTTATTAGAAAAAATTAGAAGAGCGCGGATGGGCTAACAGTGAAGGCTACGAGGCCTGATGAAATATCTCGAACGATGAGATTTGAGGAAAGTTCGGAACCTTCAATACGATAGCGAACAATACCACTGGAGTCACGAGCCACCATATAATTTCCCGCCCCACCCTCGATGGTGTATTGGGTTCCGTTGTTATTAAAATAAAATACGCCGTTTTTGAGTAGCGCTTCTCGTAGCGTTGCCATTAAAATTATTCTCCTTGCTCAAAAATATTACTAGATTTGTAATATTCTAAAATAAAATATTACTTTTGTAAAGTATGGAACGGAGAATTTGGCTATTTTGCAATACCTAATGATTGATCGGATAAGCTATCTTTTGCGAAAGGCTTTTTGACGTCATTAATATTGTTAATGACTGGTTTGATATTTTGTAAATACTCTTCAAGATCTTTCGCAGAAATAGAACCATCTTCAGAAAAACGATAAGTGAGATTTTCGTCCATCTGAGAGTTCTCATGTTTTTCTGGTAGAAAGCCAGGACGAGATCGGTCGATATAAATATCTCCACTAGCGTGATAAAAATAAAGAGAAATACTAGTAGTAATGATGGCAATAATAGTAGCCAAGATACCAAGGCGAATTAAGGCTTTGCCACCGCTTGAGGTATTACCGCGTAGATTAAATTTTATCATCTTGATTTTTCCTCGTTTTGACTAGATGTAATATTTGTTTGCGTTATCGAAGAATCTTCAGTTGTATTACTCTTGGTGGAGGTTGAGGTTGAGTCGGTGGAGTTATTGGATAGCTTTTCTCTAAGCTGATTAACGGTCTTGAGGTGGTTTGAAAGTGCTGTATTTACTTTGTTGACTGATTCCTCTAATTGACTACGTAAGTAGCGTACATTTTCTAATTCACTATAAAAAGTGTCGGGCTGATTTTTGCAATCAATAGAAATTAATGACTCAAGACGCTGACTATATGTCACAAAAAGATTGGTAAAACTATTTCTAGAAGTGATAGCCTCGGATTGAATGGAGATTAGGGTAGAGTCTGGAAGGTTATTCTTGATTAGACGCACGTTAAGTGGTGATATGTAATTCGAGAGCAGTGTCTGGTAATTAGTTCCTAGAATGACACGGGTTTTTGAATCGTTCCTTTGTACATTCTTAAGACTAGTTTGGATGGATGCACAGCTCATAGAAATATTACCACGTTCAGTGTCATTTAATTTGCGATGGGTGATATTTTTGAGGATATCATCTTCGGCATAGACTGGGTGTGATAGGAAGATTGTCTGCGTGGTGGAAAAAACGCCGAGAAGTAGGCAGCAGGAAGTTGCAAAAATAGAAAGGCTAAGTTTGCTGGATGATGTTTTTTGTGGTGTACTAAACATTACTTGTGTTAATTATAGCATATGCAAGTTAAGGGAGTAGTGGACTAATAGTTTATTTATTTCGTTTTAGGATTACTTTTCGTTTTAGAAAATATTCAAGCCAAGATATCTAAGATAAGATATCTAAGTTGAGAAAGCTAATAGTTTTTTAAAAAACCATTAACTCCAGAAACCGCGTTTCTTTGCAGTGCGAAACTCTTCCAGTAGTTCTTTTTGTTTTTTAGAGAGATTGGTCGGAGTATCAACGATGATATTTACAATATGTGGCCCACGTTCTTCTCCGCGCATTGGTATACCATGTCCAGATAGCTTAAAAGGAGTGCCAGACTGAGTGCCGGCTGGAACCTTCATAGTGATCTTTCCATCGACAGTTTCAACTTCGACTTCACAGCCAAGGGCGGCGTCGATCATTGAAACATGCTGTTCAGAGAGAATAATGTAGCCTTCACGAGTAAGTGTCTTGTGTGGACGAACACGGATCTGCACAAGAAGGTCGCCGGCTTCACCAGTTTTGTCTGGGGCGGGGCCGCCGCGACCGCGTAGTCGGATGGATTGGCCATCATCGATACCGGCAGGGATTTTGAGTTTTATTTCGGACCCATCAATTTGAACAGTTTTTGTAGTGCCAAAAACTGCATCCTCAAAGGAGATGGAGAGAACAGTGCGATAATCCGCGCCACGTCGTCTTTGTGCCCTACCGCCATTACCAAAGCCGAAAAGTGTGCTGAAAATATCATCAAAACCACCTTCTCCGCCACCAAAATCAAAATTGAAACTTTGGCCATTGAAGGAATATCCGCCACCTCCAAATGGATTGCCACCTGAAGATGCGTTTCCACCAACACCCGCGTGGCCGAATTGATCGTAGCGTGCGCGTTTTTGCTTATCTGAGAGTACCTCATTTGCCTCAGAAGCCTCTTTAAATTTAGCTTCAGCTTCTTTATCTCCAGGATTACGATCCGGATGATACTTAAGCGCAAGTTTTCGATAAGCTTTTTTAATTTCATCATCGGATGCGTTTTTGGAGACGCCTAAAATTTCATAATAATCTCTTTGTGTAGCCATAACTGACGATAATTATAGTGTTTTAGCACTCAAAATGCAAGAGTGCTAAAGATTTTGTACAAAAAATAATTATTTAGGTTGAAATCCAAGCTTTGCGCGATTACTCAACTCGCAAATCTGCTAACAGTGCTAACTTTGGCTACGAATATAAGGGCACAGAAAATGAAGTCCAGACTGTAACCGCAAGCAAAGATATGTACTTCGCTATGAGTATCGATAAGGCCGACGCTCACTTTGCAGCTGATGGTTCACTTGATGCTCGTGAGGTTATGAAAGAAGAGATCTCACAAGAGGTCGTCCCAACTATCGACAAGCACAACCTCAGCGTTCTTGCTGGTGCCGCTACTGCAGTCGTAAAGGCTACTACTAATGCAGACGCGTATGAGACATTTAGTTCTCTTATGACCAAACAAACTAACGCTAAAGTCCCTCGTGTCGGCCGTGTAGCGTTCTTTGGTGCTACTGAATTTGCCAAGATCAAACTTGATCCTAAATTCACCATCCCATCTGAACTTAGCGCACATTCTCGCCGCACAGGTAACTATGGCATGATTGACGGTTGTCTGATCATTGAAGTCCCAGATGATTACCTCCCAACCAAATTTACCTGTATCTTGACCCACGAATCAATTGGAGCAGCTCCAAAACACCTTGCAGACTACAACCAGGGACCATTCAAAGAAACCGCTTCTGGCTTCTATGTCAATGGCCGCGTCGTGTTCGATGCATTTGTGTTCAACCAGCGCAAATCCGGCCTCTTCGCATTGAAGAGCGCAGCCTAGTATAAGGGGGAGAAATCCCCCTTATATAGTCAAACCGATTTCACAGACGATAAATGGTGAAATAGTAAATTAAGCATCATGAGAAGATTCATGGGTATTATTGAGATATATATCACCAAACCTATATCCGATGCCAGCTCCAATAAATCCACAAACTAAAGAAAGTAAAATCACTACATTGAACGCTCCTACAGCAAAATCAAAGAATCCTATAATAGATAACAAGGATGCTGATATGCAAAGAGCTATGATCCCAATAGTATGTTTATTGTTTGGAGCAAAATACTGACTTAAATAAACAAACACACCTGATAGAACTCCCATTCTAATAACCTCAATAAATATTTTATATAATCGAACTACTATACTAGTTGGATCTATGCCAGAATAATTGAGACCTATGTTAGAGATAAAAACAAGAATAGCCTGAGCAATAAAAGCAATAATTAAAGACAACGGGATGCAAAATATATATCTTATTAAGGTTAGTATTTTCTGAGGATGATGAGGCATTTGTTTCTCCCTATTATAATATTTATAAATCTTCTCATGATGCACATCATATTAACAATTTATGGACGATGATATTGTAATAATCAATATGTCATCCTGAGAACTGAACGTGTAATATATTTGTTGCATTGAGAAACTATGTAAGGTGTTAGATAGCGGTCAGGCCACTCAGTACAGCCATAGCTAAAAAACTCTGTTGGTTCCTTCTCTTGGTAGCTAGACATTCGGTCTTGTAGTTCTCTTGATCTGCGATAAAATCCAGTGAGTTCATCTACTAGTCGTTTATCTGACTCTAAATTATCCCTATACCATACGTGGTGGAGATATTCGTGAGAGATTGTAGTAAATGGGTATACGGCATCCTTTTTAATCGTAATTGCTTTCTTGAAAGCACTATATTCGCCTTGGGTCCAAATAGAATCGTCGTAAGAATCAACGTAGTACATACTCACTGGTTCATAAGTTAGGTCCTGCTTAATACCAGCCTGTTTAGCTAGTTTAATTAATTCAGGGTCTTTATGTCTATTAGTGCCAACGATAAGTTTTGAAGTTACTGGTTCTTTAAGAATCTCGAGATTATTTTTCTCTTCTCGATAAGACCAACAATAGCGCCTAGATCCAGCTTCTGGATTATTTAGAAGATTAAAGTATCCCTCAAATTGAGTATTATCGTAGGTTACTTCTTGTGGATTATAGAACTCCTCAGCTGGCTGACATACTTTGTAATCTATTAATTTATAATACCCCCAAAGGATATTTCGGAAATTTATCGCAGAGAGAATAAGTACTAGAATCGTAAAGGATAGGAGAAGTTTATTTTTAGCTAAATAAAGTATTTTTCGCATAAAAATATAATTAAGATTTTGTTTATTATAACATCATCGTCCATAAAAGTCAAAGATAAGGAAAAGATAATGAATAACAATATGTCATATCGTCAATATCTACAATATCACGCCAATAACCACCCGTCTGATATTAAACGAAGTGAAGCCCAAGCCCTCTTGAATGTCGTTGGCGATGATATGAATATTGACGGCAATTTCTTGACCGGAGAAAAAGTAGATAGGGGATGGTTCCGTGCGCCAGACATCCGAGAGAAGATGTCAAATGGTTATAATGCCTCCATTGTTAATCGTACTCTAAATCCATGGTGGATTGATTCATATAAAAAATATTTGGTTGATAACTCTCCAAAACCGGAAAAGACTAACCAAGAAAAATTAGCTGGTTTTAGTAGTGCTCAAAACACTGCTCGTAATATAGCATTAGCCAACGAAAGCCTTAGATTAATGCCAAACGAATTGAAGCGTATCGACGAAGCGGAGCGCAATAAATACGCTAATATCGACAATGATTATAACCGTTCAAGCAATAATCTTGAGAATAACTGGAAAAAATAATTATTTGAAGTCAATATGGGACAAAACAATATCAACCTCATTCGGATCATTAAAAAAGTCATCACTTTGCTGGTGATCGAAAAATAGAAGAATTAATTTAACAGAGATTTTCTATATTTAAGTTATAATGAGGTTATAAACGAGGAGTATACGATGAATAAAGATCGACTAATTCTGATTACAAATCCAGGCAGTAGTTCGAGAAAATATGCTTTATATCGAGGAAATGACTTCTTGTGTTCACTACACTTTGAATTTGAGGGTAAAAAAGTAATCTATACCTTAAAAAAGCTAGACGGCTCAAAAGAAAAGAGAGAAACTAAATTAAAAGATCTATCTTTTGTGGTAAATAATTTAGAGGAGATTTTAGCTCGTGAGGGTTATTTAGAAGGGGCAACAAAATTGGATGCGGTTTTAGCCCGGGTGGCAGCACCTGGCAGTTATTTTGCGACCGACCATATTGTTGACGAGGAATGTTTAGAGCAACTCGACATTGCAAAAGAAAGGGCGCCGCTACATGCTCCTGTAATTGCTAGTGAAATAGAGCAACTGAGAAAAGTATTTAAGGAAACGTTAATTATTGCAATTTCTGACTCATCCTTTCATAATGACCGTTCGGAGGTTGCAAAATCTTACGCGATTGATACTGAGCTTGCACAGAAGTTTGATATTCAACGCTGGGGTTATCATGGATTATCGGTTGGCTCGATCGTACGATTTATGAAAAAAGAAAATATTCTTCCAGAGAAAATGATTGTTTGTCATATTGGATCGGGAGCCTCAATTACGGCGGTTGAAAACGGTAAATCTGTTGATACGACTATGGGATATTCGCCGCTAGAAGGTTTAATGATGGCTACTCGTGCAGGTTCAATAGATGTATCTGCAGCACTAGCGATTAAACGCGAGCTTGGGCTGAAATCTGATGGTGAGCTTGAGAAATATTTAAATAAAAAGTGCGGTCTACTCGGCGTTTTTGGTAAATCGGATGATATGCGAGAGGTTATCAAGGGATGCAATGAGGGGGATCCGCGTGCAAAACTAGCTCGTGAGCTTTATGTGTTGACTTTGAGGCGCGCGATTGGTCAGATGGCGGCAAGTATGGCGGGGGTTGATGCGATTGTCTTTACGGCAACGATTGGCGAGAGATCGGATGAGATCCGCAGATTGGTGTGCGAGTCACTATCGTACTTGGGATTTAACTTGGATAAAGAGAAAAATGCCAAGGGTATCGATGGGCGAATGAATAATGTGGCGCAAGAGAATTCGAAACCAATATTCGTAATTAAGACGGATGAGTCTGACGAGATGATTATGCGCGCTTTTGAGTTGCTGAACAAAAAATAGAAGCAGGGCTTCTAGATTTTTGGAGTATATATTCTTGGAAAATTACCTCTATTCGATTGAGGTAATTTCGCCATTTTTGAGATGGATAAGGCGTTGATTTCTGGATCCACGGAATTTGAGAGTAAGGTCTCGTTCGGAAAGAACAAATGGGCCGTCAATTAAGGCATCAAGAGTCTTAAAGAACTCCCATTGTAAGTTATTCTTTTCTTTTATTTCGTCATAAGTATAGCCAGAAAAAGACCAAACATTCCAGCCAAGTTCTTCTTTTGCGAATTTGGCGATTTCGATACAAGCCGCGGCTTGGATTGATGGTTCACCACCACAGAAGGTCAGACCGGTTTGTCCTTTGAGTTGCCTAAGCTCTTCTTTGATATCTTCAACGTTAACTAGGACTCCACCTTCTGGATCCCAAGTCTCCTGATTCTGACATCCTTTGCAGTGAATAAAACATCCTTGAGTCCAAATAACTGCGCGAAGGCCATATCCATTCACGATACTGTCATGCTCGATTGGACCTGAGAGCCTAATGTGTTGGCTGTCGGATCCTGGCACGGGTGATTTAAAATCTGTTGTCATATAAAAATCCTTTTGTAATTCCCCTTTCGTTATAACTAAAAGTTAGGAGGGGTACTCCTAACTTTTAGTGACTGCCTAGGAATTATTCTTTTCCAAGAGCAGAAGCTGCATTTGCTTTAGCGGATTCGCGAGCTGCTTTTTGAGCTTTGGTGTAAGTACCAGTAACGTTGTGTTTGACACGGTCGTGCTCTTCAGCCTTCTTGCCATCATTCCAGCGTTCTAGTGAGCCAACGAGGTAGCCAGTAATGCGGCGAAGTCTCTCGAAAGGAACGTCGTCTTCGACGCGTCCACATGATGGGCAGCGGTCGCCGGCGATGATGCCAGAGAAGCCACAGACTGGGTCTCGGTCAACAGGGTGGTTGACGGATCCGTAGCCGATGCCTGAGTCGTGCATTTTACGGATGACTGCTTCAAAGGCGTCAATATTCTGTGAAGGATCACCATCAAGCTCGATGTAGGAGATATGCCCTGCTGGACAGAGTGCATGGTAAGGAGCTTCAATTTCGATTTTCTCAAATGCTGAGATTGGGTAGTAGACTGGGACGTGGAAGGAGTTGGTGTAGTAGTCACGGTCGGTAACGCCTTTAATGACGCCGTATTCTTTGCGGTCGATTTTGGTGAAGCGACCGGAGAGGCCTTCAGCTGGGGTACCAATAACACCGAAGTTAAGGTGGTATTTCTTTGAGTAGTCATCACAGCGTTTGCTCATGTGAGTGATAATATCAAGACCTAGTTCCCTGGCTTCCTCAGATTCACCATGGTGTTTGCCGATCATAGCAACGAGAGTTTCAGCAAGGCCGATGAAGCCGATTGAAAGTGAACCGTGTTTAATTACATCACGAAGAGTGTCATTTGGTTTGAGTTTTTCGCTACCAAACCAGTTACCTTCGCCCATGAGGAATGGGAAGTTGCGAACATGTTGGTTAGCTTGGAATTCATAACGTTCGAGGAGTTGGTCTTTACAGAGATCCATGAGACTGTCGAGCTCTTTGTAGAATCCGGTCCAGTCGGCCTCTTTGCGCTCATTGAGAGCGATACCGTGCTTGATGCCTAGACGTACAAGGTTGATAGTGGTGAATGAGTTATTACCACGACCAGTGACGATACCATCGGATTCTGGGAAGACAGATGAGAAGACGCGAGTGCGGCAACCCATGGTTGCAATTTCGGTATTGTAGTCACCTTTTTTGTAGTATTTAATATTGAAAGGTGCGTCGATGAAGGTAAAGTTTGGGAAGAGACGCTTGGAAGAAACTTCCATAGAGCGTTTGAAGAGGTCATAGTTTGGATCTTCTGGGTTGTAGCTGACGCCTTCCTTAACTTTAAAGATGGAGATTGGGAAGATTGGGGTTTCACCGTGACCAAGGCCTTTTTCGGTTGCGTCAAGTAGGTTCTTGGAGACTAGGCGACCTGCTGGGGTGGTGTCGGTTCCGAAGTTGATTGAAGTAAATGGAACCTGAGCACCGGCGCGAGAATGCATAGTGTTAAGGTTGTGGATGAAGCCTTCCATAGCTTGGAAAGTTTGTTTCTCAACATCTTCATTAGAGGTTTCAATAACAGTTTCAGGAATTTTAAGTTTCTTGAGGGTTTCGTTGTCACCGTAAGTAATGTCGTCTGGAATCTTGATGTCAACTTTTTTACCAGAGTATTTATTGTATTTTTCAAGGTTGGAGCGAAGAGCTTTCTTGAAGGATTTATTTACACCTGGAGCCATAGCGTAGTCAAAGTTTGGAATTGACTGACCACCGTGCTGTTCGTTCTGGTTTGCTTGGAGGATAATGGCGGCAAGGGCAGCGTAGGAGGCGATTGAGTTTGGAGTGCGGAGATGGCCGTGACCAGTATTGAAGCCACCATTAGCGAAGAGCTTGAGTGGGTCGGTTTGACAGCAAGTTAAGGTACCAGTAGCGTAGAAGTCAAGGTCGTGAATGTGGATGTCGCCATTGTCATGGGCTTTTGCAAAACGTGGGTCCATGAGTACGGTTTTGGCAAAGACCTTAGAGCCTTCAGCGCCAAATTGTAACATTTTACCCATTGCTGAGTTACCATCTACGTTAGCGTTACTACGTTTGACATCAGAGTCTTCTGAAGCGTCAGCAATAGCGATGGTTTTATAGATACCCATAAGGTTTGATTTTGCATTACGGGTTGTATTGCGTTCTTGGCGATAAGTGATATAAGCTTTAGCAGTTCGTTTGAAGCTTGAATCCATGAGAACCTTCTCAACTAGGTCTTGGATTTGCTCAACGGATGGAGTGCGTTCTTTAATGGTTTCACCAGCAAGCTTTACTACTTTTTCTGCCAATTGAGCGGCGCGGTCGTGCTTGAATTCTTCGGTGACTGCTCCTGCCTTAGCGATGGCGTCAGTGATCTTCTCTTGGTCGAAATCTACGATTTTACCATCACGTTTGACGATTTTTTTGAACATAAAAAATTACCTCCTTGATTGTGTCCAAATTTTCTTTCAAAGTTTTTTGATTAAATTTTTGTTATTAGTGTAATATTTGTGACGCTACATTTAGTGTCTGCAATTATTCTATGACACTATATGTAGTGCGTCAATAGAAAAAGCTTATATTTTTGTTGTATTTTATACACAGATTTTACAGGGATGGGAGTATAATATACAGAGTATGAAAATGAATAAAACTTTTGGAAAATTTGAGCCAAAACGCTGCTGGGTTGGTGATGGCCAGAAGATTTGTTATGAAACGCGCGAGGAAGCGGAGGTTGCGGCACAGGTGGCAGCTTATGATTATGGCGCACCAGAACTTTCGGTTTATAAATGTGAATATGGCAACCATTGGCACCTCTCATCTAATCATTTTGAGAAGAACTCTGGTCGTATCTAATAGAGATTATTATTTTTCAATTAGATAATTATCTAATTGAAATTTGCTATTACTAATCAGAATAACTAATAAAAATATTGAGTGTAATAAAGGATTTGTCGGAGAGGGCTAATATATTTTGCGCCACAATCTGGTACTAAAGGAGTTTGGGCCGTCTTAGCGATATAAGGGTTTGGGGATACGTGTTGACCTGGTTGATCTGTATTTTTAGTGTACCTATTCTGATTTACGTTCCGGCTATTGATTTTTGGGATTTTGGTTATCTTTTCAGATATCTTACGACCTAAAATACTGTAGCTTATGACTTTTATTTGATGATCTGTATTGCGACTAAGATCAGTAATAGATAGATGACTTTGATTAGTGAATCCAGCTATGTAGTCGTCAATGATTATTAGGCGATACGGAAAAAGAGTTGCATCTTGCGCTTTTTCTGGTTCGGGTAGGAAATATAGATCAAAATCCTGATTGGACTTTCCGTTTTCTTTAACAGTGATTTGAGTGTGGGAGATGGAATGTATTGGAATATCAATGCTTTTATCTACCGTGTTGATTGATTGAATCTTGTTATTTTGTATGATATCCCACTCGATATTCTTTGATCCTAGGCTAGTGACGTGCGCAAGGCGAGTCCGTGGAAGGATATTAGATGAGGATGAACTTAAGAGAGGTAAACTCATTAAATATTTATTTTGGATTTTGGACTTTGGATATGTGCTCAGATTGAGATGAATGGAATCAAAACGGGGCTTCAGAATATATTCTAAAGTATTTTTGTATTTCAAAGTATTTTTCTGTTCGCTTGCGTCCGGTTGGTAAAAATTATTGATTATTTCTTCGTCAGATTGATGTTGTAAGAAGATAGATTTTGTCGATAACTTTTTCTCAAATGAGGTAAGCATCTGATTTGTGTCATAGAAAGAGACGGAAATTAATTTTTGGTTTATTAGTTTGTTCAATTCCTTAATTTGGTTACTATCTGGACTGTCAAACGTATGAGTATTTTGATAATTTGGGGTAACAATAAACAGAAGGTGTTTGTGATTCTTTTCCCATAAGCCATATTTAATTACATTTTGGATGGATGAATTGATTAATTTTGGAACATTAATGTCATTTATATTGCGCTGCTCTTTCATGTAAGAACCAATGATACTGCTAGCCCTAAATGGTGTGAGGGTCTCAGTATAGAGGCTAAGTCTTATCATGATTCCCTCTTTTTTATCTGAGCTTTTTGGCAAATGGATAGGTTTTATCGGTTGTGAATTTTGTGGATGAAATAAATTATATTTATCAATTTCGGCTTGACTAAAGAATCCATAGGAATAGAATGTAACGGATTTGCAGTTATTTTGATATGCTGCATTGACGATTTTATTGATGAGTAATTGGATCCTGGAGTTCTCATGATAAGAGATCAGATTTGGAATCATGATATGGAGATCTTTAGGTTGATTATCTGTATTTTGGCTAGTAGTTAAACCTAGAGAATTCTCATTAAGATCTTGTGGAGAATGTTTTTCAAGTAGGCTTGACCTGAGTCTCTTAGCTTGATTTTTTGTAATCTTTAAGTCATTCTGCTGAAAATAATAAACCAAGTGTTGCTTATTCTTCGGTTTTAATGGTTTGAGTTTGAGATTTGATAATTTTTGTTCTTTAATGAGTTTGCGGTAGATTATTTCAGCCGCTTCCCTATAAGCGCCAAAGCGTGAATATGAAACATGTCCATTAAAAATTCGTGCTAACATGGAGCTATTAGGGGATTGTGTGGCATCAGTGAAACCCCAGGGGTCGATACTGCTTCCACAGATAAAATCGGCAATATTGCACCAAGCTCCAACTTTTTGATTAAAACTCTGTTTGGTATAGGGGTGAAGCCCACCTAAAAGACCTTGCTCCACGTAGCAATCTGGAACGTTTTGTCGATAGGGTGAAAAATTTTTATTACGGCAGGCTGGTGGCAGAAGTCCAAAACCTTCGGGAAGATATAGTTTTGGATCACCAAAACTAGCATAGTAGAAGATTTTACGGGAATTTAATTTTGATAAGGTTTGACTTATCACCATGGCACCCTGTGAGTAGCCAGCGAGAATGAAACGAGTGTTCGGACAGTTTGAAGATACTCTATGGTAGAGACTTTTTAATTCTTGCATGCCAGCTTGAATGCTTTGACCAAACTCAAAAGATTGTCCACCGCTTAGAATTGCTCCAGAGATAATCTTAGGTTGCTCGATGCCAATAGCAGGATATTGGGCACCATATCGATCCGACTCGCCGAGTTGATAATAGTTATAGGTGAGACCACCTAGGCGGTTGAAAATATCTTTAATGGCACTTGAGAAGCTTTGGTGGTCGATGTCATTAAGTCCCTGGCCGGAACCGCGTGCAAAAATTACATAAAAATCTGAGCACGGAGAGGCCGCATTGGTTATTGGTGGATTAAAATGTGAAAAAAGGATACAAAGTAGCAAAGAAAAACAGTACATCAAAAATCTTCTAAGTTGTAGCATAAACAAGAGCCTAAAGATAGATTTTAGGTTTGGAAAAGGTTAACTTAAGTATGGGCTACTTTGATGGAAGATGCAAGGAGAAAAGACGATTTTTGAACTTTAATTAATTCTTATCTCTGTATATGTTGTAAAATAGACTTAGCATAAGCAAGATATTGATAGTTTTATCGATAGCTCTACCGATAACTCTATTTATAGCTCTATTGACGGATTGGTACTTTTTGATAGATATATAGATAAGTTTGTGGATGGAATAGAAGTTGCATACTGATTGACAGATGTGGATGAGTGATATAGAGTTTTTGAAAAGGAGTGTTAATGAATCAAGATACGAAGAATAGAGAAGTACCTGAGTGGGATGCTTATTTTATGGGGATTGCTGAGGAGGTGGCTAAGCGTTCAAAAGACCCTTCTTCGCAGAATGGCTGTGTGATTGTTGATTCAAGGAAACGCCCAGTTTCTTTTGGGTATAACGGGACGATTCAAGGTGCGGATGAATCAAAGATGACTTTAAGTGAACGTCCGATGAAGTATTATTTTGCTATTCATTCAGAAATGAATGCGTTACTTTTTGCGGGACGGGATGTGACGGGCTGTACACTTTATAATAAGATGGCGACTTGTGAAAATTGCTTAAAATATTGTTTGCAAGCTGGAATTAAACGTTTTGTCTATAAGGAACTCAGGGTTGGATCTTATCGAAATGGTGAGAAAAAATCAATGACAAATATCGCTACTGACGAAGCTATTATCCGATTATTAGTGGCTTGCCCTGACGTAGAGACATTAAATATTACCAATGGTAAAACTTATATTGAAGATATTCTAGACAGCTATGACAAAGACTCAGATGAATATCAGAGCTTAGTGAAATGGGTAAAATAAAATACTTAGAGATCTTGATTAATTAATACAAACAATTCATCAGGAACTTCATAGTTGATTAGGTGACCAGACTTTTGAATAAAAGTAGCTTTGCCGTTAAGCTTTTCAGCAACTTTTTTGGTTTTCATTGGATGATTTAGCCGGTCTTCCCTTCCTGCAATAAAAAAGCAAGTTTTTGTAAAATCAAAATCGGAGATTGCGTGTTTAACAGAGAATTTGGCTGCCTTAATTTCATCACTAATACTAGTAAACTTTTTTGCACAAAGCATCGTGGTGTCAAGAATCTGTTTAAAGTGGGGCTTTCCCGTTGTCCCAATTAGATATTTTGTAACAATAAAGCTAATTAATTTGTTTGGAATAAAGGCGATCAGAGGAATAATTGCGGAGATAAATTTTGGCGTATGTTCTGAAATTGGTGAAAGGAAAAAGATCTTTTCATTAATTAGGTTTGGGTATTTTTCAGCAGTGGCTGCAGCAATGATTGACCCCATTGAATGTCCGATTAGAATCGGCCGGTCGAGATTATTGTCTAAAATATAATCTGCAATCCAGGTTGCATATCCTTCAGCGGTAAAATTTTTTAGAGTCGGTAGTTTTTCGGATTGCGTATTGAAAGCAGGAGGAATATCTGGTGCATAAACAGGGTATCCGAGATCTTTAAACTTTGTTATAACTTCTTCGAGACCAAAATGATTACCGCGAAAACCGTGGACAAAAAGCAGGGCTGGCTTCTCCTTTTTGGTGGTCATAGAATACCTCCGTTTTAATGATTATTTTGTACGAAGACCATATTTTTCGATAGTTTCGGTAATGCTGTCACGATCGAAACCGATAATTTGGATAGGATTTTTGTTATCTTTGTCTGTGATAACAGTTACAGGGACAGCAGTGATACCTGGAACGGTGTTTGCGTCAATTTCTTGAAAATCAATTCCTTCTTCATTAAGCCAGTTCATAAGAGCATGGCAATAAATACAAGTAGGGGTGGTATAAACTTTAATCATAATAAGTATATTATAGCAATTTCAATGGAATTTGTCGAATTAAAGAGTTTTTGCTTTGTCGAGCTGGGGGTCTTTACCACTGTTAATGTCGTTGTAGGTACGTTCAACTTCAATATCTGGAGAGATGCCAGTCTTGTTGATGGTTTGGTTATCTGGTGTATACCAGTGGGCGGTAGTAACTTTGAGTAGTGCACCGCCGGAGAGTTCAAGCATAGTTTGGACGACGCCTTTGCCATAGGTTTTTGTACCAACAATTGTGGCTTTTTTGTAATCTTTGAGAGCACCAGCGACAATTTCTGAGGCTGAAGCGGTGGCGTTATTGACGAGCACAATGGTTTTAGTGTCTTTTAGGACGGCTTCACCGCGTTTTGCGTAGGTGATAGTTTGTCCTGAGGTGGTGGATTTTTGGATAAGGATCTTGTCGCCATCGAGCCAGAGTGAGAGAAGATCGCGTGCGGCTTTGACGAAGCCACCGCCGTTATTTCTTAAATCTAAGATGACTTTATTAACACCTTTTTTCTTAAAGTCTTTTGCGAATGACTCAACTAGCGTGCCAGTGTCTTCGCTAAAACGGTAGACGGAAATAATTGCAGTTTTATCTTGATATGTCACATCGGCAGAGACGTTATTTATTTTTTCGCGAACAAGTTCAAAATCAAGCTTCTGTTTTTCGCGAGCGACTGTTAGTTTAACTTTTTCTCCAGATTTTCCGCGAAGTTTACTAGCTATAATATCGGTATCCTTGTCCCAAACTTCTTCGTCGTTAATTGCAAAGATGACATCACCGGCATGGACCCCGGCTTTTCTAGCTGGATTATCTGGGAGGGTCCTGGTGACTACAACATAATCACCTTGTTTCATCATTTCGATTCCTACTCCAGCCTCTTTAATTTCTCCATTAAGACTAGATTTAAAGTCGACAGCTTCTTTGGCGTCGAAATAAACAGTATAAGGATCACCAAGTGAGGCGGTCAATCCTTTTTTTGCCCCTTCGATCATGGCAGCCTTGTCGATACTTCCATCGTAGTTTGCTGAAATTTGAGAATAGACTTCGTTTAGTTCTTCCCATTTGACTGGGGTAGAAACTTTTTGGTTTAAATTGATGTATGGCGAAAATTGTAAATATAGATTATTCCAGTTTGCACCGATAAAAGCGCCGACAATTAGGGTAACAAAGCTTAAGACAGCGGTTGCGCCGAGACTGACTTGCCTACTTTTTTCCGTATTCTTCATGTATTAGATTATAACATAGCAGAAGCGGTATGGCTTAAGAAGCGGTATGGTTTACTAATCAAAATGGATGAAGTAATATCCGGCAGGACTTACGCCAACACGGTAACCGAAGTCGCCCCATTGTCCTGAACGTGAAGAATATAGATTGTTGTATTCAGAGACATTCATGGTGCCATTGGCGTTGACTGATTCAACCCACATTACGTGACCCCAGGCACCAGAGGCGGTTTGGGCAATTGAGTGAGCACTTGGTGTGCGGTCGACACGATAGCCGAGTGATCTGGCGGCTGCGGCCCAGCTATAAGCATTTCCCCATCCGGTAACACGGATATGCGGACCCCAGTATTCTACGGCCTTATAGGCGGCATAGCTGGTACATTGGCAAGTGTAGTATGAATCAAGGATGCCGCGGATATTATCGCGTGGACAGGCAAAACCATAGTTGCCGATGAATGATTCGTAACTGTTGTAACCATTTGCGACGGTACCGAACCCTCCGCCATTGCGCATTCTCTGCAAATGATCGCTATATTCTTGATTAATTAATTTAATCTTTTCTTCACGAGACGTGGCGGCTTCGAGTGCAAATGCAGCTGCATTGTCGCGATACTTTAGGATTAGTTCTTGTTGTTCAATTTTTTTATCTTCAACGGCTTTACGCTGAATCTGTTGGTCCGCAATAACACGTTCTACTTCTGTTTTTTGCTTCTCTAAGTCCTGCTTCATGGTTTTGACAGTTTGAGCGGAGAGGGTGACCTGGTTTTTTGCGGTATCCACACGGGTTTGGCGCTCAGCAAAATCTGAAATCGAGCTGGAGCCAGCAAGAATCATGATGGCATCACCGTCGTCTTCAAAATGGAGATTAATTAGCATGTTAGCTAGAGCTTGCTGTTGAAGCTTTAGTTTTTTGGTAGTTTCCTCAACTTTTAGCTTTAGGTCTTCGGCTTCGGCTTCATTAGCCTTAATACGTGCCTCATACATGGTGATTTCTTGCTGTAAGCGTTCGACTTCTCCTTCAAGAGTAGTGGCAGCTTTGGAGGCTTCGTTGGCCTTGACAGTAGCTTCGTTTTCTGCTTTTTTTGCGGCACGACAAGCATTTGAGGTACAATAGGCTTCGTTTTCAATGGCTAAAGCTTGCTTTGGATTGTCAAAAAGATTTGGTAGAAAATTGAAGCCAAGAACGAGGACGGTGACAAAAATAAACAGTCTTTTTAGTTTAGATAAGGACGTGCGATTCGATTGTTTTTTGGCTTGTTTTTTTCTTTTTGTCATATTGTAACCTCCTTTCGGAATGTTAGCTTTTGTGGATAGATTTTAGCATAAGAAGTATATAGAGTCAAATTATTTGAAAGGTGAGTTGATTTTACTGGGGCAAATAATATTTATGTATCGATTCTTTGAATTTTTTGCAGTGAACTAGTTAAACACGTTTCAGATATTTGGAGACGGCAAGGCGCGATGAAGTGAAGGCAATAATAAGACCGAGCCCGATAAGCGCGAGCGCAATTAAGCCCATACTTGGAGAATAAATATATCTACTAATTTCACTCACATCGATGTCGTAAGAAGCGAGCTTTGGTGCGGCAAAGCCAAAGAGGATGAATCCTAAAATTGTGGAGAAAATACCGGCGAGTATTCCTGAAATCATTGCTTCAACAAGAAATGGGCCGCGCACAAAATGGTTATCGGCACCGACTAGTTTTTCCATATAAATCTCTTCACTACGAGAATAGATCGCCATACGGATGGTGTTGAAAATGACGAGGATCGAGATGATGAGGAAAATGCCGGAGAGCGCAAAACCTCCTGTTTTTGCAATATTAGCCCAAGAGGCAATGGTTTCGATGGCAGTATCGTTGGTATTGTAGGTTGGCTCTTTTTTAGGATCGATATTGTCGCGGAAGGTAGTATCGGTATTTACGATGTCTTTAATATTGTCGAGCTTGTCGGCGTTATAAACTTTTACGCGAAGTGTGGACTGCATGGATTTTAACATTAGCTCCTTCATGTCATCATCGTTTAGGGTAGCAAGGAGCGCGACGTCGCCAGCCTTTTTAGTCTCTTCTGTAAATTTTGCGTATTCCTGTTCGGAAGTGGAATATTCTGCAGACTTAACATTGGTGTCTTTCTTAATAATATTAGCCATTTCCTGGAGGACAGAGGTTTCGGTACCAGGCTTAAAGAAAATAGTGATATCGATTTTATCGCGCATTCGATCGGCGGTTGATGAAAGAATAATACTAGCAATTACGGTAACAAAAAGTAGAATCAAGGTTAGGGTCATGACAAATGTTGAGGTAATGGAGAGCCAGATATTGCGACCATAGCCGATGACGCCGTATTTCAAAATACGTAAATTATTACGCATAAGGTTACCGCGACTGTTTTTTGACATGGTTTTTAGACGATCGATTGTGGTATTTTTGCTTTTTTGTTTCATGATTCTCTGTCTCCTATTGAATTAAGCGCCTACGCTTTGGCGTTTTGTGTTCAGTTAATTCATTATTATTTTCGTTTTGATTAATATTAACTTCGATAACTGATTTTTTGTGAGCTAGTGGGTTTTCTTCAGGTGATAGGTATGACGTGGCGCGCATATAGCCTGGGTGAGGTAATCTTGAGATACCATCATTATTGCCATCGAGACGATAAATACCATGTTCTTTTTGGTCGGAAACGATTTTGCCATCTTTCATGGTAATAACACGTTTCTTGAGGAGATTCACGATACTGGCGTCGTGAGTAGTGACTAAAACTGTTGTGCCGTAATCATTAATTTTCTGTAATAAATCGATAATTTCTTTTGAGGTTAAGACATCAAGGTTGCCAGTGGGCTCATCGGCAATGAGAATTTTTGGCTGTCGTGCTACGGAACGTGCGATCGAGACGCGTTGCCTCTCACCACCTGAAAGGTTGTCTGGGAAGCGATAGGCTTTATCAGATAGTCCAACTAGGTCGAGAACTTTTGGAACCGTATTTTCGATTTCATGATTACTCATGCCAGCAATTTCTAGAGCAAAGGCAACGTTTTCGTAAACCGTGCGAGTTGGGAGTAATTTATAATCCTGAAAAACTACACCGATGCGTCGTCGGTAGTTTGGGATATGCTTTTTCTTAACATAATCGAGATCAATACCGCCAATTACGATTTTACCGGAATCGGGAGTTTCTTCTTTGGTAATCATTTTGAGAAGTGTCGACTTACCTGCACCAGATTTTCCGACGAGAAAAACAAATTCGTTGGCTGCGATATGCATGGAAATATTATCAAGGGCAGGCCGGCTGTCGCCATGATAATGTTTGGTGACATGGTCGAACAATATCATACCAATATTTTAACATAAACGCATTGTGAGTAAAAGCTTAGAATTTTATAAATTAGTCTTCACCAATTTGTGATTCAAGATAGGCATCAATAAAACCATCAATTTTACCATTAAGAACGGCGTCGGCGTCGGTTTCCTCGTATTTAGTGCGAGTATCTTTGACAAGTTTGTATGGCTGAAGCACGTAATTTCGGATTTGCTGACCCCACTTTGCCGATTCGCCGGCACGAAGTTGACTAATTGATTCTGCCTGCTGTTCTTGTTGCATCTGGATCAATTTTCCGCGCAAAATTTCCATCGCCTTTTCACGATTTTGTAATTGGGATCTTTCATTCTGGATTGCAACAACCGTGTTGGTCGGAAGGTGAGTAATGCGGATGGCTGAGTTAGTAGTATTAACGGATTGACCGCCGTGGCCACCAGCATGGTAGGTATCAATACGGAGATCTTTTTCATCGATTTTTAAATCGTCTTCACTATCGAGGATCGGGAGAATTTCAACAAGCGAGAAAGAGGTTTGGCGTAAATTATCGGCATTAAATGGTGAAAGTCGGACGAGACGATGCACGCCATGTTCGGATTTAAGATTGCCATAAGGATAATTTCCGTAAACTTCATAAACTGCGGTTTTTATACCGGCTTCTTCCCCAGCGGTTCGTTCGATGAGCTCCACGGAGTAATTATTTTTTTCAAAAAAGCGCAAATACATACGCTCAAGCATGCCAGCCCAGTCCATGGCTTCGGTGCCACCAACTCCGGCGGTAATTCGTATAATGGCATTTTTTTCGTCGTACTGATTAGTGAAGCGAAGAGCTTTTTTTAGGCCAGCAAGAGTCTGCTCCATTGAGGTGAGCTGATCGTTGATCTCTGAAATTAAATCTGGTTCTTGAAGTTCGAGAATTTCCTGGAGGTCAGAGGTTTGCATTTCTAATATCTGCCAAGGTTCGACTTCAGACTTGAGGCGGCTAAAATTAGTATTTACTTTTTTGGCATTTTCAGGATTTTGCCAGAGCTCTGGTTCAGAGATTTGGCGTTCAAGATCTTCGAGTTTTGCGATTTTTTGCGTAATTTGAAGCTTCTGCCAGGTAGCGGTAAGGTCTGACTTGAGGATGGAAAGTCGTTTTTCGAGATCATTCATGAGATTATTATATCAAAAGTGGCACTGACGTGAGTCTATAATTTATGGTAAGATAAACAAATATTATGACGACTTTAAGTGAAATTAGACAGACCAACCAAGAGGGCGTATTACGCGAAAAGATTATCGTGCGCACGAGTATGATTGGGATTGTTGCGAATATTTTTCTGGTAATTTTTAAAACTACGATTGGACTTTTGTCAAATTCGATTGCAATTGTACTTGATGCGGTGAATAACCTGTCGGATGTGGCGAGTTCTTTGATTACGATTGTGGGGACAAAATTAGCGGGAAAAGAGCCGGATAAAAAACATCCGTTCGGACATGGTCGAATCGAATATTTAAGCGCAATGCTGATTGCGGTAATTATCTTGTATGCAGGCATTACGTCCCTATTTGAATCGGGAAAACAAATTATTCACCCTGAGACGCCTGAGTATAATCCAGTGTCACTAATTATCATTGGAGTGGCAGTCGTGGTGAAAATCGTACTAGGATTTTATGTTAAACGGATTGGGAAAAAGGTCAACTCGGATTCTTTAATTAATTCTGGTGAAGATGCGACGCTTGATGCGGTGATTTCATTTTCGACCTTAGCGGCAGCAGGTATATTTTTATTCTTTCAGATTTCACTTGAGGCGACGCTCGGCGCAATTATTTCAGTCGTAATTTTGAAATCGGGTATTTCAATGTTGAAAAGTACAATTTCTCAGCTTCTAGGTGAGCAAAGTGACATAGAGGTTGCGAAGAAAATTCAGAAAACTGTTATGCAATTTTCCAAATGTTTTAGGGGTATATGATTTGGTTCTAAATAATTATGGGCCAAATCGTTGGAATGGGTCGTTACATATTGAAGTGCCTGATACTTTGTCAGTAGCAGATCTAGACCAGTTGTTGAGGGAAATTGCGATTAAAGTGATTCGGACACATCAGGTTCTCTTGACTGCGATAGGAGTGTATTCTGTAAATACAAAAGATAAGGAAGTGGTGGCAGCACAGAAGAAGGTGAAAGAAATAGCGTTAGCACATAAATATATACGACAGGTGCATGGCTTTTACTTAATGAAGGAGCAAAAAAGGATGCGATTTGATTTAGTAGTGAGTTTTGATGCTGAAAATCGCGAGGAAGCTTTCCGGGCGGCGGTCGAGGATATTAAGAAGGCATTTTCTGGATATGAATTACAGGTGGCGATGGATGCAGATTTTATGGAGGAATAAGCTACAACTATCGGTGAGGTAGATTCTATGGAGAAATACGCAATAGTGTTCGATAGGAGTAGATTTTATGGGGGATACAATAGAAAGTAAAAAATAGACCCCTTAGGGGTCTATTTTAAAAATTCAAATTGGCTGGACCTGCAGGATTCGAACCTGCGAATGACGGGACCAAAACCCGTTGCCTTACCACTTGGCGAAGGTCCATTAATATGATTATTATTTTATCACAGATTTTAGCGGTCGTAAACTTGAATGCCACAGTTTTTGAGACGAGTCTCAATCGCACTGTCATAGAGCGCTGAATAGAAGAGACCTTGTTCGGTACCACCACGCAAAACATAGTCGATCATACGAATAATGCCAGCATGAGCAACGATGAGGATTTTTGCATCTTCCCCATAATTTTCTAAGGCATCAGTTTGAATATATTTTAGAATGCGGTCGATGCGCTGGAACATGTGTGGCACAGATTCCATCTTGAAGCGATCGGCATTAAAGCCGTCTTTCCAACTAATTTCATGAATGCGAGAACCTTCTTTTCCCTCAAAAACTCCAAGTCCACGCTCGATGAGATCCTCTGAGTAGCGAATAAAACAATTGGCGTTTGGCTGTTCTTTGTCGAGGTAGATGTGACTTAACTCAATGGAATCTTCAAGGCTAAGATCACTAAAAATTGACTTGTCCGGAATTGAGCGACCGAGGATAATTTGACAGGTTTTGGCGGCTCGCTGTAATGGTGAGGAGTAGGCAATATTGAATCGAACGTTTTTTAGCTCTTCACGAGCCTTGAGCGCCTGAAATTTTCCAGTAGTGTTTAGTTCAATATCAGACCACCCCTGGTTGATGCCAAGAGTATTCCAACTTGTTTGTCCGTGTCTTACTACATAAAATTTCATTGACCCACCGTAACTATTAACTTCTACTATTTATTTAACATTGCTCCAATGCCCCAGAGGAGGACAATGAGGGCACCTGCCGCGCAAAGGACGATACCAAGACCACCCCAAAAGTAAGTCATTGAATTATCGTTTTTGATATTTTTTACATCTCTATTTTTTGGTTTTTTGGTGACTTCCTTACTACTGGCCTTTGCGAGGGGTTTTGTGGTCTTTACTGGGGATTTTGCGGTAGTCTTTGCTGGAGTTTTTGTGGTAGATTTGCTTGATTTTTTAGTAATTGTTTTTGCCATAATGTTTATTCTATTAATTCTTATGTTTATTCTAGCGCGACCTAGAACAAAAGTAAAGTTTAAGACCTAAGGACTTCTTATTTACTAATTTTAAAGTGTAGGAAAAGAATTAAAATATTCGGTAAGTTTTAAAAATCACGCTGTCTTTGCTTACTGCTACGGCGAAGTTTTTCGAGCTGCTTACGGCGTTCAATCATGGCTAAAACTCGGTCAGCCTTTTGATTGTTTTGTTGCTGTAACTCAGAAGGTGTGAGGAAAGCTTCGTCTTGCTCGGTTGGTTTTTTGTTATAGTTTTCGAAAAAGTTTTTAAAGTATTCTTGATTTTCAGACTCGGCAAGGTAATTGAAGTTACTAAGTGGGACCGTGAATGGCAAATTGGCATAAACTGGCTGCCAATACGTAACTGGAGAATTTTTGATTTGAGGATTTTGTGGGATTGCAATTGGCGGAACTGTCATGCGGTGATGATAGGCGGCGCGTAATTCTTCAGTGCTACCTACGCATTCAAATGGCTTCATTTCTCCGCCGACGCCAAGGAGCCCTTTGAAGGTTTTGGTGAGATTTGGATCAAGGAAGAGGTCGACGTCGTTAAAGAGTGACTGGAGATATTGTGGTGGAATAAATGGACAAAATAATAGATAGGAATTTGCACATTTTGGACAGTGTCCACACCATTTGAGGGTACTGTTGTGGTTATTTTGCTTGTAGTTTGCTTCATTGCAAGAGCTGAAGCTATACCCGTATTTTTGCCAACATTTTTGAACAAAGAGATCTGCTACGCGAAGTTCACTAAGGTGGCGGATTGGAGATCCGACATGGAGGTCTGGGGAAAGGTATCGATTGATATATTCAGTCATCAACTGTTCGGCTTGCCAAGTTTTTGACCACTGGTGATTGACTGGTAAATCGCCGATCATGGCATGTGGTTCTTCACCTTCGCGACCGATACTGGTCATAACGATGTTCTGATGGTTTAAAATGGCCTGAATAATTGCGAGAGACTCGACAATAAAAGTAACCGGTACGTGACCATTTAGCCCACCAGAAAGCTGGAGATGCTGGCGATCGATTTGTCGATAAACGATACTGGCTTTTTGATGGTTAAAATTATCATCCAGATGATCAATGACGTTTGGATGGCTGTGGTCGGGGCTACTAGAGATATACCATGGTGTAAAGCTAATGCCTCTCTCATTGAGAAGTTCGGCCACCAGGAGACTATCTTTACCGCCGGATTGTAATGCTAAGATACCATTTCCGCGATAGCTGACGGCTGGTTTATTTTGGAAGCCATTGGTGGCGCGAAAAGTTGCAAGTTTGGAGCGATCGAGTCGATTTTCAAAGGCGTATTGACTGAGACCTTCTTGATAGACGGTTGAAAAGAAACGTGCTTGAAAATCATCAAGTGGTCGATCGAGTCGAATATTGGCGGTTGGGTGTGCCTTATAGTAACTCGTACCGATCAAGATGAAAGCGAGAAACATCGCCTGATCGAGTAGTTGATTTAATTCTGGGTCATCAAGGATATTAAAAATACTTGTTTCACTGCCGGGTTTTGGAGCAAAATAAATTTTTTCTGTGAAAATAACATTATCAATTCCCTGGTAAACAAATGAGGCGATACGAGTAGAACGATCAAAATAATAACTCAGGAAACGGAAAACAGCATCGCTGGATGGCACGACCGGCCTTGTGAGCGGGGTAGACTGATTAGGTTGAGCTGATTTTTTGCTGAACGAATCTAAAATCGATGTAATATTTGATGGGATCATTAATATTATTTTACCATTAAAAAGCGTTAACGAGTTGCTGGAATTGTTCGCCGCGGTCACTGAAGTTTTTAAACATATCAAAACTGGCGGCGCCTGGACTCATTAATACAATAGCTGGCTTTGCGGACTGATTAATTCTAGCTTCGTTAGTGGATGGAATACAGAGATCATAATTTGAATCGAGGTCGGCAGCGTATTTTTCGGCAAGTTGACGAGCGAGATTGACGGCTTCCTCGAGGGTATCACAAAGAGTGAATTTCTCTGGATCCTCGCCTTCGGATAACATAAAACGTGTTTCGCCAATGAGGATAATTTTTTTGAGGTTTTTGGCAGTAAAGAAGCGTTTTTTCATCTCAGTGAGATCAAGATGACGATCTTTGCCGCCGGCGATTAGGATGGTTGGGTAATCTTCAAAGGTGCGAATCGCTACATCAGAGGCAGGAAAGGCAGATGAATAATTATCATCATAATAACGAACATGGTTTAGTTCCCTGACGAACTGAATGCGATGAGGTAGACCTTTGAAGGTGGAAAGTCCTTGTTTGATTTTGAGGTAAAGTTCAGAATCCTGTGAGGCAAATAAGTCATCGAGCGTAAATCCGAGAATATCTAGTACTGCAAGGATGGCTGCTTCAGCATTTTCCCGGTTATGCTCGCCTGGAATGGAGAGAAAATCAAGAAGAGTTTTTAGTTCGGTTTGATAGCTTAAAATTGGATAGATAGATTTTTTGCCGGGGGCCTGCTCGCCAAGTTTGGTACTAACGGCGTTGTTGGCATAATAAATACAGTAATCCTCTGCGGTTTGGTGTTTTATAATATTGCCCTTAGCGGCGACATAATCATCGAAATTTAAGTGACGATCGAGATGATCTGGCTCAATGCGTAATATTACGGAGATATGTGGGGATTTTTTAAGGTCCCAACACTGGAAGCTACTCATTTCATAAACTACGAGGTCATTTTCTTCGATATCATCAAGCTCTAAGATGGCTGGCGTGCCAATGTTGCCAACGAGATGAATTTTGCGAAAGCGCTCAGTGAATTGTCGGAGGATATTGGTGATAATCGAGCAGGTTGTCCCCTTGCCTTTTGTGCCGGTAACACCAATGATTGGCGCCTTGCAGTGTTCGAAGAAATAGTTTGTGATTGAGGTCCAGTCCTTGGACTTGCCACGATCTTCTGGTTTTAGGGCGAACTGGGGGCGGACTGATGGACTACGAAAAACTAGGTCGTATTTTTCAAGTTCAAAACCTGGGATTTCTGAATCCGTGAAATGATCAAAAAAGGTGAATTGATTTGGCTGATCGTCAAGAAGATGGTCTTTGAAATAAGATTCAATGGCATTGCCTTCAAGACCGTGGCCGAGAACTGCGATTTTCATAGTCTTATTATACGCCATTTTGAGATGACGCGAGTTAAAAATTACTCAAGTTTACTGATGGAGGATTTATATTTTGAGTAACTTTGTGAATTTGTGGGGATTTATATTTTTGCGTAATTTATGATTTTTTGGGATTTTAAAAATTGAGAGACTCTGCAAGCTGATTGATGACGGCTTTTTCGACAGAACCAACGGCGACGAAGGCATGAATACCAGATCCAGCAAATTCGCGAGCGAGTTCAACGATGGATGGTTTATTAATTTCTTTAATGACTTGCGGAAAATCATCATAGAGTTCAACTTTTTCGGTCATAAAATAGTCATCGGTGTAGTAATCGGAGATTTGACTGACGGTTTGAGCGCCCATCTGATAGCGACCTTGTGCATAAGTTTTGACGGCTTCAATTTCTTCATCAGATATTTCCCCATTGAGAGCACGAACCATCTCAACTTGGATAAGTGAAAAAAGTTCATCGGCAGTCTCTAGATTAACCTCGCCATCAAAATCCCAAGATGAATAGTGTTTACTACTATTAATGCCACTACCCATACCATAAACAAGGCCGCGTTTTCTGGCTTGACCAAAAATTCGGCTGCTCATGGTGCCATTTAGAATATGATTGAGTGCGCCCATGGCTTGAGTTTCTTGGATAGATAAACGCCTTGGGGTGACCATGGAAAAACCGAATGTGATATTGCTAGCATCCTTGCGTTTGACGAGTACGGCTGGTGAAGAATGGAGTTTGTCTTTTGGAATCTCAAAACGACGCCCCTCTTTTAGGTCCCAATCTTCAAGATTGCGTAAAATTTCTTTCTTGCGGTGCTTAATTTGTCCGGCAATGATGAAACGCATATTCTTAGCGGTATGTGTGCGACGGTAATGCTCGCGAATATCTTTTAATTCAATATTATTGATAGTGGCGAGACGTTCTTTGAGGTTGGGGACCTCTTCTCCGATGGCTTTTTGTAATCTTGGCCAAAGGAGTCTGGCGTAATCATTCATATAGCCAGTGAGCTCGGCCTTAACGTTTCCCTTTTCGCTCTTTAGCTCTTCCTCATTAAACATTGGTGAAGTAATTGCGATGCGCTCAAGATTTAAGATTCTTTCCCATTCAAAATCGGCACATTCAGCTTCATAGCAGACCGAATAATCGGAAGTCCAGGCATTGTGGTAGGCGCCGTTTTTAGTAAAATCAGCCTCGTATGCTTGCTCATCTGGAAAAACAGAATTAGCGCCAAAGCTAAGATGCTCGACTACGTGGGCAATCTCATAGAGGTCAGGACTTTTAGCAAAACGCATGCCGCCGCGAAATTGAACTTTGATGTTCATGACGGAGGCGCCAGGGACGTCAATAAGAAGTCCCCTCGCGCCATTCTTTAGCTCGATTTCTTCAACAAAATGTTTCATACTAGCGTTTACTATGTTTTTTGTTCTGACGTTGCTTCTTTTTAGATTTTCTTGCGGTATTACGCTCGCGATTAACGTCGGTCTTTTTACTGGATCCGGACTTGAATTCGTTATCGAGGTTTTTTACGCCAGAATCAATGGTATTTACGCCTTTATTGGTGGCAGTCTCCGCCATCTGAGTGAGCTCAGTATCATATTCCTCGCCGTCTACAATATCAGTGGCAACTGCTTCTTGTTTAGTGACACTGAGGAGGATTTTGAGAACTTCTTCGCGGAGGTTTTTCTGCAAACCCTCAAAGAGCTTTTGTGACTCTGTACGATATTCTACGAGTGGGTCGCGCTGACCAATGGAGCGCCAGTGAATACCTTCGCGGAGGTGCTGCATATTTTCAAGATGTTGCATCCAGAGAGCGTCAAGAACTTTGAGGTAAACTTCGCGTTCAATGCGACGCATGACCTCAGGCCCAAATTCGAGTTCTTGATTTGCGTATGCTTCGGAAACTGCGGTAAGCGCTAGTTTGGCGCGGTCTTCAGGTTTTCGCATAGCGCCAATGGTTTCAACGAGGTCGGGGTCAATATTAAAGACCTGAAGGAAATTTTGTTTGAATTTCTTGTTTACGCGTGAGCTTTCAATAGTGAGATCAACTGTTGCTTCCTTCATGAGGCGTTTAATTTCTTGAGAGATGTTTTCTCCTTCAAGAATTTTGCGGCGCATAAGATAGACGACGCGGCGATGGCGGTTGATGACATTATCGTATTGAACTACATTTTTACGAGAGTCGAAATTGAATCCCTCAATACGGCGTTGTGCGGCTTCCAGATTTTTAGTAACAGCGCGGTTATGGATCGGAGTATCTTCATCAAGACCGACAAATCTTAAGATATTGGCGAGCTGATTGCCTTGGAAGATTCGCATTAAATCATCTTCACAGGAAACGAAGAACTGAGTAATACCAGGATCACCTTGGCGTCCACCACGGCCACGGAGCTGGTTATCGACGCGCCTTGAGTCATGGCGTTCGGAGCCGATAACTACGAGGCCGCCTAATTTCTTTACTTCCTCAGGAAGTTTAATGTCAGTACCACGACCTGCCATATTGGTTGCAAGGGTGATCGCACCTTTTTCGCCAGCTTTTGCGACGATGGCAGCCTCACGCTCGTTGTTTTTTGCATTGAGGATTTCATATGGCAAATTGGCTTCATCAAGATATTTAGCAATTAGTTCATTCTTGACGATGCTCGCTGAGCCGACGAGAATTGGTTGACCTTTGGCATGATATTCCTGGATAGTGCGAACAATAGCGCGGAGCTTGCCAGCTTCTGTGCGGAAAATTAAGTCATCCTTATCAATACGTTTGATTGGGCGGTTTGGCGGAATTTGAATCACATTAAGGGCGTAGATCTGTTGGAATTCTTCGGCTTCGGTAAAGGCGGTACCTGTCATGCCAGAAAGTTTTCGATAGAGACGGAAAAAGTTCTGGAAAGAGATGGTAGCAAGGGTCATGGATTCTTCTTTAACTGCAACACCTTCTTTTGCCTCAATGGCCTGGTGGAGACCTTCATTGTAGCGACGACCATGCATCAAGCGTCCGGTATGTTCATCTACAATGATTACTTCACCAGAGTTGGTGACAACATAGTCACGATCGCGGTTGAAGACAACCTGAGCACGAAGCGCTTGGTCTAGGTGGTAGACGAGACGTGAGTTTTCGGCAGAGTAGAGATTATCGATGCCGAGGAGACGTTGAACTTTTTCAATTCCCTGGTCAGTAAGGGTGACGGATTTATGTTTTTCGTCAAGCACGTAATCCTCAGGAGTGAGTTTAGAAACAATTTTAGCGAATTGATAGTAGGAATCTGGGTTATCGCCAGCTGGAGCAGAGATAATCAATGGAGTACGAGCTTCATCGATTAGGATGGAGTCGACTTCATCGACGATAGCAAAATTGAGCTCACGTTGCCTAAGAAAATCTACCTCGTTAACCATATTGTCGCGAAGGTAGTCGAAGCCAAATTCGTTATTGGTACCATAAGTAACATCAGCAGCGTAGGCCTGTTTTCTAGTGCATGGCTTTAGGTGCTGCATGCGTTCGTCGGCGTGTTCTTCATTGATGTATTCTGGATCATAAAGGAAGCTGGCGTCGGCGATAATCACACCTACACTGAGGCCGAGGAAGTGAAAAACTGGGGCATTCCAACCAGCATCACGCTGAGCAAGGTAGTCATTGACAGTGACAACGTGAACACCGCGTTCGGTGAGGGCATTGAGGTAGGAAGGAAGCAGGGCGACTAAGGTCTTACCTTCACCGGTTTTCATTTCTGCAACATTGCCTTCGTGAAGTGCAATACCGCCAATCATTTGTACGTCAAAATGTCGCATTCCGAGAATACGAAATGTAGCTTCACGGACAAGAGCAAAGGCATCTGGGAGGAGTTGATCTAGGATTTTGTCTTCAGCCTTTTTAGTATCGATGGTTTTGGCGGAAGTCTTCTTATCTTTTTTGCTAGATTCCTTCTCTAATTTTTGTTTTTCGAGCGCAGTTTTTGCGTCAGCTTTTTTGCGAAGCTCAAGCAGCTGTTTTTTGAGGAGATTTGTTTGGTCTTTTAGCTCGTCGTCGGACATAGCTTGATATTTTGGCTCAAGCTTGTTGATTCCCTGCACGATTTTTTCCATGCGCTTTAACTCGCGCTTTTCTGGGTCGCCAAAAATACCTTGAAGTACCTTTGTGGTAAGGGTCTTATCAGCCAATTTGTCGGTCGGCTTTTTTTCTTTTTTTACTTTTTTCGACATAGTCAGTCAAAACCTCCAAAAACAGAATATTATTTATGAGTGTATTTTATCATAAAAACTGCATGAAGTGTGATTCATGCAGTTTAATATTTTTAGTTTTTTCTCTTTATTTCGAGATTTTCTTCAAATTTAATTACTTATCTCGGTGAAATAGGCGCATAAATGGGTTTTTACGAAGATGTGGATTTGATTCAATCTTGTAGCGACGGATTTGGCCGGTAAGTTTTGCTTCAAGAATATCGATTCCTGCAAAGACGTTTGAGCATTCATCTTTAGCAGCGATAACTTTACCGCCAGGAATTTCCATAGCTACAGAAATTTCGTATTTATTACCGTGAGAACGGTTGACTTCGGTGACGACGATTTTTGCAACAACGTCTTTTTTGTTGCCGCGAGGTAGGTAGCGGTCAAGTTTGCCAATGCGCTTAGTTGCGTATTTCTGGAAACTTTCTTCGACTTTATAATTACTGCCACTGATATCAATTTTTTCGATCATAAATTCTCCTTAAGCCTATTTTAACATAACGATATAAATAATAAATCACCTTAAAGTTCGGAAACGCCGAGGTATGGTTGTAAGACGGCAGGAACCTTGAGCTTACCATCTTTTTCTGCAAAGTTTTCAATAACTGCAACCATGGTGCGAGCGAGTGAGATTGCGGTGCCATTAAGGGTATGTAAGGTTTCGATAGTACCATCTTTGCGGCGGACGCGGATATTGAGACCCTTAGCCTGGAAGTCGGTACAGTTAGAACAGCTGGTTAATTCACGATATTTTTGATCAACTGGAGACCAGTATTCAATGTCGTATTTTTTGGCAGCTGGGGCGCCGAGATCACCTGCAGCAATATTAATGACGTGGTATGGAATACCAATTTCTTGCCAGATCTCTTCTTCAATGGCGCGGATTTTTTCGTGGATTTCTTTGCTTTGTTCTGGAAGACAGAATGAGTACATTTCTAGTTTGTTAAACTGGTGGACGCGGAAGAGGCCACGGGTATGTTTACCTGAAGCACCAGCTTCCTTGCGGAAACAGGCAGAAAAGCCTGCGTAAAAGAGCGGAAGCTTATCTTCGTCGATGATTTCATCCATGTGGTAGCCGGTAATTGGCATTTCGGCGGTTGCAATCATGGCGAGATCTTCACCTTCAATGTAATATTCATCACTCTGTTCAGAGCTTCTTGGTGCAAATCCAGTACCTTCGAGAACACGGGAATTGACCATATCAGGCACATCCATGAGAGTGAAGCCGTGCTCGGTAACTTTTTTAATACCAAATTGAACTAAGGCATTTTCGAGAAGAGCAAGGCCACCTTTGACATAGTAGAATTTGGCGCCGGCAACTTTGGCACCACGTTCGAAATCGACCCAGTCACGAGAGATGGCGTAGTCGAGATGATCAACACCTTCGGCTTTTTGGCCTCCCCAAGTTTTTACTTCAACGCTGGCACTTTCATCACCAAGCGGGACATCCTCGAAGATAATGTTTGGTACGGTTTTTAGTAGGTCACGGAATTCTTTGTCTTCAACCTCTAATTTTGCTTCAAGCTCTGCAAGCTGTTCCTTTAATTCCTTGCCACGGGCAATCTGTTCCTCGGTTGGCTTGCTTCCCTTCATGCTGTCGGTATTCTGGTTACGTTCTTTGCGAAGGTTTTCAACCTGTTGAAGAGTGGCTTTTCTGGTATCGTCGAGCGCAAGAAGTTTGTCGAGATCGACGTTTTTGTACATTTTTTCTGTAATGGAATGCTGAACTAACTCACGGTTGGCTCGGATGAAGTTGATATCTAGCATTTTTTACCTCTTTTCTTTGATTAATTATCGGTTTTGCGCTTGATGATTGGAAACGGTACGGCCTCGCGGCCGGAGACACCTTCGAGCAGCCAGAAATTGCGTTCGGAGTTGCCCCAACCACAGGCTGGCGGCATACCATATTCGAGCATTTCAACAAAGTCTGTATCGAGCATTTGTGCTTCACTGTCGCCTTGGTCGCGCATCGATTGTTGTTCTTCAAAACGGGCTAGCTGATCTAAGGGATCGTTAAGCTCGGAGTAGCCGTTCCCCATTTCTGTACCAGCAATGATAGGGTGGAAGCGCTCTGTGACGAGTGGGTTCTCAGGTGAAATTTTGGCCAGTGGCGAGAGGCTGAGCGGCTCTTCAATAAGCCAGAAGGGTCCACCGGATTTTTTACGGATTAACTTCCAGAGGTTATCAATTAACCTTGGTGTGGACTGGTTTGGTTTAATTTCGACACCGTTACTCTTTAAAATTTGCTCAATTTTCGTGCGATCTGGTTGGAAAACATCGATATCAAAATGTTGCTTGATAAGATCGGCATATTTAATGCGTGGCCATTTTTGGTCTAAGTCAATCTCGAAACCACCAACATTAAATTTGAGGGTTCCCCAGGTACGCTTTGCGATATATTTGATCATCTCTTCATAAAAATTCATGCCGTCATTGTAGTCTTCGAAAGCAGAATAGGATTCAAAGGCAATATGTTCTGGAAGATGCTCATCATCGACACCTTCATTGCGGAAGCGTGGACCGATGTCGTAAACTTTTTCAAAGCCCGCGCCAAGTAGACGTTTGAGGGGTAGTTCTTGTGAAATACGGAGATAAAAATCTTCATCAAGTGCGTCCATATGGGTAACGAAAGGAGTAGCGTCGGCGCCTCCGGTGGTATGTTCGAGGATTGGGGTGTTAATCTCGATGAAGCCATGCTGATTCATGAAGTCACGCGTGGCCTGCCAGAAGACACTGCGACGGACAAGGCGCTCGCGGACTTCTGGATTCACATTCATATCAACATAGCGTCTACGATAACGTTCTTCTTTATTAGTAAAGCCATCGCGTCCAGGGAGCGGACGGAGTGATTTTGTAAGTAGGCGCACGGCATTAGTGAAGATAGAAATTTCGCCAGTTTGTGATTTTCCGACCATACCTTCGGCTTCAATGAAATCACCAAGGTCGAGTAGTTTGAGGTTTTTGACGGAAATGAGCCCTTCAGTAACTTCGCCCTCTTGTTTCATGAAGAGCTGGACTTCGCCGAAATAGTCGCGTAGTTTAACGAAGGCTAATTTACCAAAGCTACGAATTGCAACAATGCGACCGGCGATGATGACGGTTTTTTGATCGTATTGATCAAAATGTTCTAGGATGTCAGAAATTTTAGTATTGCGATTGGAGTGCGCAGGATAAGGGTTGATGCCGAGTTCTTTTAGTTCGGCGAGTTTGCGGAGTCGCTCATCTCGGTAATCGCTTATGGTAGTCATATTTTAGTATTATCCTGTTTATTAAATTTTCATGATTTCAGATTCTTTAGCTTTGAAGAGTTCGTCAATCTTGCCTGAGAAGTTTTTGATTAGTTCGTCAACTTCTTTTTCGCCACGTTTTTTAACATCTTCAGAGAGATCTTCGGCAGCCTTAAGCTCTTTTCTGGCATCATCGCGAATCTTGCGAAGTGCGACTTTACCTTCTTCAACTTTAGTAGATGCCGTCTTTACGATTTCCTTACGGCGCTCTTCGGTAAGTGGTGGAACTGGAACGCGAATAACACGTCCGTCATCGGCCGGGTTTAGACCGAGAGTTTGGTCTGCGCGGATGGCGGAGGCGATGGATTGAATAGTTGATGGGTCAAAAGGTGTAATTAGTAGCATTATGGCGTCGCCTGCAGTGATATTAGCTACCTGATTGAGCGGCATGTATTGGCCATAAGCTTCAACTTTGACACCGGCAAGCATGTCTGGATGTGCGCGGCCAGTGCGAACTTTTTGCATTTCGGATTTGAAACGTTCAATAACGTTTTCCATGGCTTGTTGGTATTCTGAGTGGTCGAACATATTTTTCCTTGAATTAGATTCTTATTATTATCATATCACATTGAGGTGAGATCAACTTTGATTGGGGGCGATTTACTTAGAAGAGGAAAGTTCTTTCTTGAACTCGTCGACTGAAATAGTGCGCACTTCGCCGGTTTTACGATTGGTGATTTCTACGGTTTGATTCTCAAGAGTTTTGTTTGAAATGACAACGCGATATGGGATACCCATAAGTTCAGCGTCGGCAAACTTCTCGCCTGGCCTGAGTTTTCGGTCGTCAAGCAGGATTTGTTTACGGAAGGAGTTATGAAGATCGAGCGCTAGTGCTTCGCCTTGATCACCGATACCGATGACATAGTATTTGAATGGGGCGATATTTTCTGGCCAGACTAAACCTTTTTCGTCAGCAAATTTTTCGGCAATAACACCCATTACGCGAGAAACGCCGATACCGTAACTTCCCATAAACACGGTCTTTTTGACGCCATCTTGGTCATCAAATTTGAGACCGATTGGCTCGGAAAATTTATAGCGCAAGGTAAAAATATTACCAACTTCTGCGGCGGTGGTAGGAGTGAAATCTTCACGCTTGGCACCGAGATCCGCAAGAACCTCATCGTTCATCACCTCTTCATTAATGGCGATGGTTTTGTCTTGATTAAGATAGATTGTATCCTCACCAATTGGTGTTAAGGTCTGAAATTCATGGCTATATTTAGCAAAGGCACCGCCAGAAGCATAGGTTTTATAAGTGCAATTACCAAGACCAAGACGCTGATAGATACGCATGTAGGCTTTGTCAACTTCATCGTAGAATTTATTATGAGTTTCTTCGTCGGCACAAAAACTATAGAGATCTTTCATTAAGAATTCACGAGTGCGAAGGATGCCGGATTTGGCGCGAAGCTCATTACGGAATTTATTCTGGAATTGATAGACGTAGACTGGCAGATCTTTGTAAGAAGAGATGAATTTAACCATTAGATTAGTGAGTGGCTCTTCATGGGTTGGAGCAAGACCCAATTCGCCACCAGCGTTGAGCTTTGTTTTAAACCAGACGTCGATAACTTTATCGTCCCAACGATCAGTTTTTATCCATGGTTCTGGATTCTGCAAGGCGGTCATTTGGAGCTCCTGACAACCAATTTGATCGAGCTCGTCACGAATAATGTCTTGAATTTTGTTTAAGGTAATTAAACCGAGCGGGAGAAAATCGTAAACTCCGGCCATTTCTTTGTGAATGAAACCTGCGCGAATCAATAGCTGTGCGTTTCTTGAGGTCTCTTCCTTCCCTACTTCACGGAAGGTTTTGATAAAAGATTGACTTAATTTCATCCCTTGCCTTTCTCTTTAAAAATGATATTTAATAGATTATAGCATAGAGCTTGACATTTATAATACTTACGTGTATTTTATAAGACATGAAAAAAATTGTGAACCTGACAAAAGACGGTAAAGCCGAGCTCGAAAAAGAGTTAAAGGCCTTAATTGCCGAGCGTCCACAAGTTGCTGATCGTCTCGCTTATGCAAGGTCATTCGGTGATTTGAAAGAGAATCAGGAATATACTGACGCGCGCGCGGAGCAACGCCAGATCGAAACCAGAATCTTAGAGATTGAAGAAATCCTAAAAAATGCCAAAGTAATTGAGACTGGCTCTTTTGAAAAAGTATCAGTTGGTGCTAAGATCAAAATCAAAATGCTTGGCAAGGAACATGAATACACGATTGTGGGAGAAGTCGAAGCCGATCCTTTGAATGGACGCATTTCTGATATTTCACCAATCGGAAAAGCTATTATGGGGAAAAAGGTTGGCGACAAATATGTACTTCCAAATGGCAATGAGGGTGAAATTCTTGCGATTGAATAAAAAAGATTAATCTAGAAAAAATAATGCCACATTCGGCATTATTTTTTTTGTGAATCTACTGTAGAAATAATTGAATGGTGATGATTTTTATGTAAAACCAATAACATACATGAGGTAAAAAGCGACACCGTTTTTAATCATATGAAGTAGAATGCTGGCGTAGATGGAGTCGGTGAGGTCGCGAAGACAACAAAGGATGAGACTGAGGCAGAAAACATTGATGCCGACGTTCCATTGGCCGTGAGCGATGCCAAAAATAATTGAAGTTAAAATAATGGTAAGTTTCTTTCCGGTAGTGTTTTTGAGATGACCAAAGAGCCAGCCACGAAAGAGGATTTCTTCGAAAACTGGAGCAAAAATAACAAGAGCAACGAAGGCTAGGGCGCGATCGACGCCAACTAAGTAATGTGAAAAACCGACATCTTGAGTTTGATTGGCCTGAAACCAGGGGAATAATTCGAAGATTTTGAGGAGGACACCGGAGATGATGATGTAGATGGCGAAGCCGATGATGCTTAGGGTGATATCTGTGAAGGTTGGAAGTCCCTCAAGCCCCAATTCTTTACGATTGGTTCGCCAAGGGTTAAAGATTTTTTGTAAAAAATATAGTTTTTTGTATTTCTTGCTAAGTTTAATCACAAAGTGTGGGATAAAAATTAAGATAGAGACGGCAAGGGCATAGGTTAGGCCAGAATAGATTGCGCTAAAAAACGGGGTCCTAAAGGCAGCAAAACCGATTAAAAGAATCATTGGATAGCCAACGGCGAGTTCGGCGCCGTAACTAATTGCAAAGATTGAAATGGTGTAATTGGCAATGAGTAGGAGTTTTCTTAGTTGGAATTTTGATTTACGGGGGGTTGACATCTGATTTCTTTTTCTAGTTATTTAGTAAATTTTAGAATATCAAGGATAGTAATAAATAGGCTAAGCGCGAGCAGCGCGAGAAAGGCACGACCAACGATTTTTTCTTCAGTTTCCTTTTTCAACTTTTTCTTCCTTAGTTTATAGACACCGATAAGAAGCCAGCGACCACCATCAAGGGCCGGAATTGGCAAAACGTTCATACAAGCAAGTGAAATGGAAATGACGGCGGCGAGGAAGGCTAGGTTGGTTGGGCCAGCACTGGTGAAGGCTGGAAAGAGGTTGCCAATGATGCCGACAGGGCCGGAAACTGATTCACTGACTTTATTAATTTGTTGTTTACCTTCTTCCTTAAGATGATTGTCGCTACTAAACTGACGAGTAACACCCTGAAAAATATTTGCAACGAGTTGACCGATGCCAGAGAAGGTCTCTTTGGTGAGCTGAGCGGTTGTTCCAAGCCCGACTAGTGGTGCTGACCAGGTATAGTGAATAAGAAATTGACTATCACTACCTTTCATGGAGACGCCAAGTGATGGTTGGGTACTGCCTTCTGGATTAAGCGTTGCTGTGGCAAGGTATTTTTCGCTCGTCGGTGTGATCAGCTCATAAGTGGCGGATTTGCCACGGTGAGTATTATTAAACTCTATGACAGTATTTGGGGAGAGTACGTCGATGGCATTGCTGAGGTCTTTATTTTCGGAGATCCGAAGGATTTGAGACTGGGATTTAATGCCAGCTTTTTCTGCTGGAGAGTCTTTAATGACTTCTTGAATAATAACCGGCTGGATTTTCATTTTGGCATCGTCTTTGATAGTAAACTGATTTGGGAGGAATTGTGGCATGCCGGTCCAGGCTAAAATAGTGAAGATGAAGATGGCGGTGAGCCAGTTCATAATAACGCCACCAAAGAGAATCTGAGTTTTTTGCCAGAAATTAGTCGCGCCAAAAGTTCCCTTTTTGGTGTCGGCTGCGGACTCGCCATCCATAGCACAGAAGCCACCAATTGGTAGATAATTGAGGCTAAAAATTAGATATTGCTGTGGTTTTTCATATTCGGATTTTGGAAAACGTACCCAAAGATATTTTGATTTGGTGTTCTTTTCGAGCTTTTGGCGAATTTTTGCAAGCGGTAGTTTGTTCTGCTCTTCTTCTGGTAGGTTTTTAATGAAGTCCTCGACTTGATCTTTAGGTAAATGAATCCAAGCGATGGCGCGCGGTGGAAAGCCGATGCCAAATTCGTTTACTTTGACGCCATTTTTCTTAGCCATAAAGAAATGGCCAAGCTCGTGAAGTACGACTAAGGTGGTGAGGACCAGGAAGCCGACAATTATTCCAAAAACTAAATTCATACTAGTATATTAGCATAATCTTTACTTAAAAAAAATAAACCCCCGTTTGGAGGTTTATTTTTTAATAGACGAATTATTCGTTAACACCAAGCTCGATGCGCTTAAACTGGCGGACGGTAATATTTTCACCGGTTTTGGCAATCATCTCTTTGATGAATTCAGCGACGGTTTTTGTGTCGTCAAGGATGTATGGCTGAAGCATAAGAACCTTATCAGAGAAAGCCTTTTTGATTTGGCCGTTAATGATTTGTTCTTTCATGTTTTCAGGTCCCTTGAAGTTGGCTTCAAATTCCGCAGCCTTTTCCTGGCGGGCAGCTTCTGGGATATCAGCTTCAGAAACATAAAGTGGGTTCATAGAAGCGATTTGCATAGCTAATTTGTGTGCAAGCTCCTTGAATTCATCGGTGTTAGCAACGAAGCTAGTTTCACAGTTGACCTCAACGATGGCACCAAGACGGTTGTCATGGATGTAGGATGCAACGATACCTTCACGAGTCTCGCGGTCACCACGTTTTTCAGCTTTGGTAAGGCCTTTCTCGCGCATTGCTTTGAGAGCCTTATCAAAATCACCGGCGGCTTCGACGAGGGCTTTTTTCGCATCGGTAAGACCAACGCCCGAAAGCTCTTTGAGTTTTTTGATTGCATCAATGGTAATTTCTGCCATTTTATACTCCTTAATTTAATTTATTTTTTTGCTTGCTTGATTGCTTCAACGAAGTAGCCAAGGATGAGTTTTTCAGTCTTGGTGGAGTCGTCGTTAGCTGGAATAACGAAGTCGATGTCAGATGGATCGACATTAGTGTCACAGATTGCAATGACAGGAATGTTTAGGGTTTTTGCTTCTTTGATAGCATTCTTATCTTCACAGGCATCGGTGACAATGACGAGGCTTGGCTGATCGGTCATTTCTTTGATGCCACCATAGCGGATGTTAAGGGTTTCAATCTCTTCCTGGAAGCGTTGTACCTCAAGCTTTGAATAGCGAGCTTCGAGTTCACCAGATTTCATGCGGCGTTCGAGGTCTTTGAGCTTCTTAATCTGACGGTTGACGGTCTCAACGTTGGTGAGAGTACCACCTACCCAACGCTCAGTGACGTATGGCATTTCGACAGACTCGGCAACTTCTTTAACGATTGCTTTGAGCTGTTTCTTGGTGCCAACAAAAAGGATTTTTTTGCCATCTTTGACAACTTTTTCGATGACTGGGAGAGCGCGTTCGATGCCTTCAACAGTCTTTTCGAGGTTAATGATATGTGTATCCTGGCGTTTGCTATGGATGTATTCAGCCATCTTAGGGTGCCAGCGTGAGGTCTTATGACCAAAGTGTGCTCCAGCTTCGAGGAGCTCTTTCATGTCGATTTTGATTGACATGTTTTCCTTTCTCTTCACTTCGCTTTTGTTTACAGGAAAACGCGCGAAGTTGTTTCGTTAATTTAATAATGTGTTTATTATACTATATTTTGAAATTTTGTATAGGGGTAGAGGAGCTTTAAGACGCTATATCTTTACAATTATGCAATAATCTGGTATATTTTCTGTAATTATGAGTAAAAAAGAATTACAACCAAAAGATTACCGTTTTGTGGTCTTTACAGATGAGGCAGCGAATTTTTCTTTTCTAACTAAATCAACTGCAAAAAGCGACGAAGCTGTAAAGTGGACTGATGGTAATGAATATCCATTAGTGAAGATGCAAATTTCTTCAGCTTCTCATCCATTCTTTACTGGTGAAGAGAAGATTATCGATACTGAGGGTCGTGTTGACCGCTTCAAGGCTCGTGCTAAGAAGGCTGAGGAACGTAAGGCTGCTCTCGCCAATAAGGCAAGAAAAGCTGAAAAAGAAGCTGAGAAGAAAGCCGCTAAGGAAGACTAATCAGAAATCTAAAATAAAGATAGCGAAAACTATCTTTATTTTTTTGCTAATTCCCTGCTATAATAAAGAGTAGGCGGGTCTTTAGCTCAGTTGGCTAGAGCGTACGATTCACATTCGTAAGGTCACTGGTTCGAGCCCAGTAAGACCCACCAGTTTTAGAAAAAATTTTCTGTAATCATTTCAACTGTTGATTTTTAAAAATCTACCTAACTTTTAGGTAGATTTTTGCATCTATAGTTTTTCATTTAATTTAGTAATTTATATATTACATTACGTTTTTTGACATAAGGATTTTTTTATAGTATTCTGATGAAAAGTATTAATGTAGATAAGAAAGATGAGATAAATAGTTATGAGTCTTGAATTTGGACTTAGAGGGCCTGAGGGGCTATCTCAAGGAGAGGTGCATGATAGTGATGGTTGGAAAAAGGTAGCTAATGCGCCGTTTAGACGCGATATTCAGGAGGGAATGATTAATGAGGCCGATAAGATAAATAAGATGTTAGCCTCGATAGACGATTTTGATTTGGATACCCCGGACGTGAATGGCGATACTCCGGATTTGAGTAATGCAACGCCAAATATTGTCGATAAAAATACTAGTGCTTCAGTAAATGAATATACTCAGGTGGATGATGAAACGCGACAAAAGATTGATTATTTGGAAAATCATCTAGGCGATCTTTTTAATTGATAGCATAAAAATTTCCACATCTACTTAGCTGATAGTTATTCGCCGTATCTTGAAAGATAGAATACTGATCCTCGACTAAGTATGGTAAAATTAAATAGATATATTAAATTAAGTACCATGCTTCGTTAGGAGAAATGATGGAAGAAAAGATTAAGAGCTTGAAGAGCGAGGCGGAAGAAATTACGCTTTTTTTGGCGGACCCGAACGCTTATATGAGCGAGGATTTTGCTTCCAAGTCAAAACGCCTGGCAGAGATTAATGAAATTATTGAAATCGATGAAAAAATCACACAGCTAAAACAAAATATCGTAGAGGCTGAGCAGCTGCTTAATGATGCGGATTTTGCGGAAATTGCTAAATCTGACATAGACCATGCGCAAAGTGAAATTGAGAAATTGACTTCTAGTCTTGAGGAAAAATTAGTGCCACGCGATCCGGATGATGATAAGCCGGTGATCATGGAGATTCGTGCTGGAGCTGGTGGAGATGAAGCTTCCCTGTTTGCAGCTGAGCTTTATCGAATGTATTTGCGATTTGCTGAAAAGCATGGCTTGAAGGTTGAGCTGATGTCTGAAAATGCCAATGAGGCTGGTGGAATCAAGGAAGCCGTGATTAGAATTTCTGGTGAAAGGCCATATGGCAGTTTAAAGTTTGAAGGTGGCGTGCATCGTGTGCAACGTGTTCCAGCCACTGAGTCTCAGGGTAGAATTCATACTTCGACCGCTACTGTGGTGGCTTTACCAGAGGTGAAAGAATCGGAAATTGAGATTGATGAGAAAGACCTAAGGATTGATATTTATCATTCTGGTGGTCATGGTGGTCAGTCGGTCAACACAACTAACTCAGCGATTCGTATTACACACTATCCGTCTGGGTTAGTAGTGGCTATGCAGGATGAAAGGTCGCTTCGTCAGAATAAGGAGAAGGCAATGATGGTTTTGCGTACCCGCCTTAATGAGATACGTCGTGCGGAGGAGGCGGCAAATGCTTCGGCAGCACGTAAGTCTTTGATTGGTACTGGTGACCGCTCGGAGAAAATCCGTACTTATAACTTCCCACAAGACCGCGTGACTGATCATCGCATCCATTATTCTCGCTCAAATATTGGGGCTGTGATGGATGGCGATATTGATGATATCTTGGCTGAGCTTAAGAAATTTGAGATTCAGGCAATTCGTGACGAAAACGGCATAATAGGATAGGTTTTTATGGCGTTAACGATAAAAAAATGGCTGACGCAGGCGAAAACTTTGGTTAATCCACTGGACGCAGAGTTGATTTTGACGAATGTTTTTAAGGCATCGGATCGGACTTTTTTGGTTAGTCATAGTGAAAAGATTTTATCTGCCGAGGAAAGACAGGTGGCAGATAAGATGCTAACACTGCGTGCAGTGAAGGTGCCATTAGCCTATATTACAAGTGAGAAATGGTTTTATGGACATAAATTTAAGGTTACTCCTGATGTTTTGATTCCTAGACCAGAAACCGAACAGATGGTGGAAACAACGATTGACCTATACAATATGCTTGCTACTAGGATTGTGATCAGGTATGAAGAAGCGGTGAAGGCGAGGATTGGAGTGATTGAACCGAGTTGGCCAGATAATCCGAACGTGAAAGAAGAGTTGGAAAAAATCAAGGAAGAGATTTTATCTCCAGTGATGATTTTTGACGTGGGTACTGGTTCTGGGTGTGTGGCAATTTCGGTGGGGTTGGAATGTGCTCATGCGCAGGTTTTGGCGTTGGATATTTCGGAGCCGGCATTAAAAGTCGCGCGTGAAAATAAGACTAAATTAAAGGCGGAAAATGTGGTGTTTGCTCTCAGTGATTTACTTGATCGGATTTCTGATTCCGCGCCAGTGCCTGATATTATCATGGCTAATCTACCATACGTGGATCGCGATTGGGAATGGAGCTCACCTGAAATTGAATATGAGCCAAGTATTGCTTTGTTTGCGGAGAGGAATGGACTGGCTTTGATTTATAAGTTAATGCGTCAGATTAAACAAAAATGGCCAGCTTTATTTGAAGATAAAAAGAGAAATCATCAGAAATTTTTGGTACTAGAATCAGATATTAGCCAGCAGGAGAGGATTATCCGTTATGCTAGGCGTTCTGGGTTTTCGTTGGTAAAAAAACAGGGTCTAATCACCTGCTTCGAGTACTAAAGTTATTAGAACTGGTCTTTGAAAATTGACTGAAAAAATCACAGAGAAAATATCCCCGAGAAATTTGGGGATATTTCTTTTTTAGACTAGATTTTTACTGCTTGTAGGCTGCGAGGGTGAGTTCGAGGGGTTCGGTTTTACCGCCTCTGACGACTGTGATTTTTACGGTATCACCGACGGAATATTCACCAATTAAGCTTGAAAGGGAGCCGGAACTTCCGATTTCCGTACCGTTAACGGCGGTGATAATGTCGTTCTCTTTTAAGCCTGCCTTATCGCCGGCACTACCAGAGATAATGGCTTTATTGTTCTTACTTGAGGCAATTAAAGCACCACGAGTAACGGAGAGATTCTTTTCTTTGGCAATGGTTGGGGTGAGATTGATATAACGGACACCAATCACGGCACGTTCAAAACCTTTACCACTGAGAACGTTTTTAATAATTCCCTTCACGCTTGAAATTGGGATGGCAAAACCGACGTTATTACCTTGGCTGGCATAGGCGGTGTTGATGCCAATTACTTCACCGGCGGCATTGACGAGCGGACCACCTGAGTTGCCTCCGTTAATGGCGGCATCAGTTTGAATCATATCGGAAAGTGTTTCATACTGAGTGCGTCCAGAATCAGTAGCGGTGAGGCTGCGGCCCTTGCC
>JABZKB010000003.1:0-121155 GCA_015257505.1 Nanosynbacter sp.
AGTCGTGATAATGCGGCGATATCGGAATTTGGCGCAGCGGAGGTAAAGCGTCGTGCGAATGGTGAAGAATATGTGCGAATTTATCCGCCACCTTCAATACAAAAAGACGGTTTGAAGATTCCGGGTTTTGCGTCAGCGAAATATTTTGAGGATATGAATGATCCTTGGCATCCGATCCGTAAGAAGGGGCGGATTCCTGTGATGCCACGTTTTGTGATTGGATATTCGACTGATCTTGCAGACGTGCTGGCAAAGGGGAGTCCAGCGACTGAGATCAAGGAAAAATATGGAGAGCAGGAGTATTTGAGGCGCCGAAGAGATTATTTGATGGCGGAAAAGCGAGCGAAGTGGTGTACATTGATGGAGTGTGCAGAGCAGGCGAAGCAGATTGCGGCGATGGTGGACCGTTTGCCGGAATCGATGACGGAAAATATGGACAAAAAAGAGCTGGCGGAGGCGAAGAAACAGATTGCGGTGATGAAAGAATATTTTTCTGGGGCATTAGAGATGGCGGAAAGTAAAGCGGAGACTAATGAGCATGAACGGGAGGCGATGCTTTATGCTCAGGGGGATAAGGTACGAAAGATAATTTCGGCCGAGAGCGAAGTGGCGTATAGTAAATGGTCTTAGTTTTGAAGCTATTGGCTCTAGTTTTGAGGTTGGGGATCCTGGTTTGATATTGTGATTTTTAGCTTTGACAGAGTGAGGTATTTATTGTATAATAGTAGATACTAGTCTAATAGTGGGCTGGCTTTGCCTCGATTTTGGGGTGTTCTTTAGGAAGGAGATACGTATGAGTATCAAGAAACTGCATGGTTCAAGTGTAACAAATTTTACACTTGAGGATTTCAGCGCGAGGGGCGGCTATAATATCATTACAGGACCTGACATTGACGTTTTGTTCGACGCATGCAAGTATGTGCAGAGTGATGATATTAGGAAAGCAGCAGCACACTTCGAGATAATTCGGAGCCGAATGGTCGACAAACCCGGTATTAATCTGGAACTTGCTAAGGTACCGGTTCGTGGATGGAGAATCTTTGCGATTCAACATGTTGTTGGCTCTCCGCATTTCTTGAATTTGATCGGTGAATGTGAAGTGGAGCTGAACTTTGATGATGGTCGTACTAAGGATGATTATGTGTATCGGTTAAAACGTTTTCGGGCGCAGTATAATCTGGAGCAGCATACTGGTATTATTGTATTCCATGATCACGGTTATACGGGGAGTGGCGAGATAGAACAGATGATATTTTGTGACCTTTCGCAGGATACTTACGATTAACCTTAAAATAAGGCACCCTTGCGGGTGCCTTTTGCTTTAGTTCTTCATCTTGCGGGTGGGGTTACTTAAGGCGTCTTTCATGCGCTGACTGAGGCTGGTGTTTCGTACTAAGCCGCGGAATTCTGTGGGAAAAGTGAATTCAATATCACTTTCATGATACTGAATCATAGATCTGAGAGCGTCTTTTTTTCGTTTTAAGACCTCGATTTCTGCAAGATCATACTGACGATGTTCCATGTGCAGAATGTCTTCGTATGAAATGGCAGCTTCAGTGTTTGTGGTAGTGGGGTGTGAGACACTGGGATTGTGAGAACGATTGGCGCGTTCAGCCTGCGTCTGATATTCATATTCTGCGTCATCAAGTTCTGCTAATTTAACTTCGATAGACTTATTGATTTTTTTAAGATCACGCGTGAGTCTATCGATGGATTCGACGATATATTCTTCATAATCGTAAATCCACTTGTGAGAATTGATCCATCCGATACTTGCAGGGTCTCTGTAGGTAATGCGGAAGTCATAATCGCTGCAGAGGTCGCTTTCGAATACAAGTCTGTTGGCCTCGTCGTTTAGAGTTTCCCTGAGGAAACCTTCGTATCCATGAGCTTCGATCTCGTCGAGCTCGATTGCCTTGGGGCTGCCAGGCTTGATTTTTGGACTACGGATGATATCCGGGTGTTCAAGCAGGTAACGAACGTCGCATTTCTGCAGGTACAGTGTTTCTTTGTTTCGCAGTGTATCTTTGATAAGAATCTTCATGGTTCCCCCTCCTTTGGGATGCAACTGGTGTGTAAGGTGCGTGTGCAACATGACAATATGTTGCTATGCGGGATATTATAACAGGTTCTTTGAAAATAACAAATAGGTTCTCTAAACTAACGTTTTAAGGTGTTGTATTTGAGGGGTTTGAGTAGCGTTTGATAAAAAATAGAACAGACTCCGTTTTTCGGAGTCTGTTCTCTTTCAACGAATAAGTTTTTGATGTAGTAAAAGAATAGGTTTTACTACATGCTGATAGATTGTTATGATGGGGGCTCATAATTATCTATCTGACTGGATTGTACAACGGATTTTTAAAAATGTAAAACATGAGCATGATAGATTTTTTAAGAATCTGGAATTTTTGAATTTTACAGAGGTGGAGTTTGGTGAAAAATTGGAAAATTTTGGTGTGATATAATGAAAATATGAATGAAAATGATGAGACACGTGAGGAGACCTTACAGGATAGCAAGGAGGAGACCTTGCAGGACAGCAGAGAGGAGGCGCCAGCTCCTCAGCCGACAAACTATTTGATGACCGGGATAATTACCTGTGTGGCGGTGGCCGCGGCGGTCTTGATTCGCTATGCGAAATATAAAGCACGCACTAAGGGTATGTAGCGAATTTTTTAAAAAACTATTCCAAATTTTTTGAAACGTGATATAGTTTAGCTACTTAAAGGTTATAGGTATAAGTACCCGTATCTGTTGGGGAAAAAGCTAGAATTCCTTGAGTGAAAAGAAGAGTCTAAGGCTCTTCTTTTTTTGGTTTTGGTTGGAGGGGAGATTTTAAGTGCGTTTATATTTTTCAGGTCTGGAGTGATTCGTCCTGAAAATTAATTCTAGGACATAAACACCGAGTTTTTCCCTGTCTTTTGGATAGATTTTTTGGAGAGTATGGAGGGCAGCACCGCGGGTCAAACCTGGAAGGACTTTTTCTACACCTTCAGCGTCTAGCATTTCCGCGATAGTTTGATAGATCCTGACGTCTTTTACGTCAAACTCATTAAAACCATAATTTTCAAACGTAATAATGTCGCCTTTTTGAGCTTTCTTGATTTGCGGATAGCCAACGCGGATCTCGAGTGTCTTTTTGCCGCTTTTTAGCTGATCAAAATAAATTCTTTTGATTCTCCAGATGTGTTTCTTTGTCATAAAATCCTTTTTATTATTCAATCATAAAATTATTATTAGTCAATTTTAGCGTTAAGGCCCAGGACCTTAATATTTTAGATAATAGTCGTTTTTTAGTAGCTACTGTTTTTGCTTATGTTTGACATTAGACATTTTATACAATATAATAAGCAGCGACTTGGCGGAAGAATCTTTTCACCAGGTTGCAGGAAGCGTCTTGACGCATTCGTCTTTGCTAGAATTGCCGCTGAAAAGAGTAGTCCAGGAAGAGTATAAGTCACTTATGTTTTTACGTATGGGCTTGAAACGACTTAGCTTGGGCCGTGTGAATTCGGACGGCAAAATAGTTAGGCTAGTCAACCTCCCCCTCCAAGTTGGTTGCATCACTAGCTATGCTACGGAATCCCCACTCCTAGAGCAAAACTGTCGAAAATCTCCAGAACACACTTGAGCATTATGTTGCGTCACCACCAACAATCTTCATCTCAAAGCACCTTACCCAGAGCAAAGACGAAATTCCTGCTGCCCCGACAACTGTCGGGGCTTTTTCATGCTTTTTATTTATTTTTTTGGCGGTGACGTGATAGTAGGTGTGAGAATTTATAGTCAGTTTGTTGTAGGGTTCTGGACCTTAACGAAAATATTGACAGTTTAACATGAACATGTTAAACTGTATTAGTTAACTCAATAACGGGTTGATATGGCAGGCCAAAATACGTATGTATGCGGCTAGATCTTTTGAAAGGAGTATTCGTATGAATACCAACAGCAAGAACGAAACCACGAGTCGTCTGTACCAGATTTTCAGCGGTCCGAGCAGAGACACCTTGTTTGATGCGTGCAAGTACGCGTATGACAAGAATGCGGTGATTCCGATCTTCTTTGGAGTTGCCGAGGGTTATACGGCGCCGCTGAATGATCCCACTTGTGCTTACACTGCACTCGAAATGAGTGCAACTAAGATCTGCAAGATTTCGCATGAAGACGGTTCGGGCGTAAGTTTTAATATTCGTGGTTACTGCATGGTTAAATTTTCGAACGGCCGAAATGAGATGAAGGCTTGCTCGTTTAAAGCGTATTATAACGCGAGGACGCGCGATGGCCATATTTCGTTTCAGTTGTAATACTCCTAAACCCAGACGAAAGTCTGGGTTTTAGTTTTTTGCGGATTGATGAAGGTTTGGTTTTTTGTATCTAAAAATACTGGGATTGGATCTTACTCGTGATGGTTTTTGCGGTTTTGAAGAAGAAAACACCCCTCCGGAGAGGGGTGCTGAGCGAATTTCGCGAGTTTGACTTGAATTTATATTGTGCTCTTGGCTCGAGTTTAGCTTGGTTAGGACTCTTTCTTGTCGTGGCTGGGTTGACGATACCAGATGACACCAGTATCTGCTGATGCTTTTAGTGTGAGATTCTGCTTTTTGAGATCCTGATAGGTCCAGACATACCACTCGGCCGGCGTATTGTTGTCGCCTTCAGAGGCGTCGACAAGCCAGACGAGCTGACCAAATTCTCCTTCGTTTGGCAGGATGCCGATGTAGTGTACATCGCTGCTTGCCTGCGTGAGTTCCGGCCATTCATACTCAGATAATTCCTGCCAGCCATTGAATTCAAGAACTTCGTTCCAGTGCTTGGCATCAAAGTTGTGCTCTCCAGGCTTGCGTTCGCCGGGAACAGGGAGTTTCGGCCAACCACCGCAATGCTTCTTCATCATCCAAGCGACATAGCTGGCGCTGTGACGAATGACAAAGTTGCATGAATCGGTGACGAGTGTGTAAGAATCGCCATCGGATTCCGGCCAGTCTGCAAAATCTGAGTTCGCGTACGGATAGTTCGCGGCGCCGGTCTCCATGATGAGACGATAGGTGTCGCGGCAGAGTTTCCGGACGATCCGGTTTTTCTGCCAGGCAGAACAAGACTGTTTTGCGAAGAAATTCGCTAGGTTAATCTTTAAAGTGCTCATAAACCCCTCCTTATGTTGTGGGAAAATACCCGATGTTGATATTATACAATGAAATGTGGGAGTTGTCAAAGTCTAAAAATATGCTTTTTATGATATGATTATGATAAGGATTTTATAGATTAATTGCGGAGAAAATAATGGGCCTATTTAGCAGGGGAGCTCCAGCGTCAGCGCCTAAGGCGCCGGAGATACTTGATAACGTTAGTCATAAGGTAATTGATGACTTACGGCAGACTATTAGAAAGGGTAGTCGGATTTCGATTGCCGCTGCTTCTTTCTCGATCTATGCTTTTGAGGCTATAAAAAAGGAACTTAAAAATGTGGATGAGTTTCGGTTTCTTTTTACTGGCGATACCTTTACTAAAGAAAAAATACCAAAAGAGGCGCGTGAGTTTTATATCCCAAGATTGGACCGAGAACGTTCGCTTTATGGTACAAATTTTGAGGTGCGTCTGCGCAATGAGTTGAACCAGCAGGCGATTGCAAAGGAATGCGCGGACTAGATTCGCAAAAAAGCGCATTTTCGATCTAATATTTCTCGCGATTCAATGATGCCATTCATGAATGTTGAGAACCCGGAAGAAGACATCACCTATAATCCGTTTGCGAATTTTACCACAGCTGAACTTGGCGAGGATCGCGGCAATAATGCAGTTAACGGGGATGGCCCGAAGCTAGAGGCAGGCGCAGTAATTGCAATGAGTGGATCTAACCTTGATAACAGAGATGGAAATACGAGCTACTACTATTTATCAAGTGAACGTGAGTTGACATCTCTTACTCTCGAAGATATTAAAAGCAAGCTAGATGATGGAACCTTTGAATATATTGAACGCAAAGATCCAAAAATACCTGGAACGGTTGAACCGGATGAAGGAAAAGGAGAATAAAATGGATAAATTAAATGTACTACGCGAAAAAGCAGTCCAATTATTGCAACAAAATGCTAACGATGAACGAGAAAGAAAAAAGTTCGAATTAATTTGTGAAAAGCTGAAAGACGACAACTGTTTTCTTAATATGGACATCGAACACAGCTACGCCGTGTTGAGAGATCTTGGCATAGAAGAAAGCTCCGTAAAGGCAATTTATTCGGATTTAATCAGTAGATAACTATGCAAAATGAAAGGATTCTTGAAAAACTTCGTAGCCAGCTGGATTCAAATTATTACGATTATGATATGGTCTTTTTCAATGGAAACGATGAACTTCCCCGCTGGTCTGGGTATTCACTCGGGTATTATTTAGTTAAAAAATATCTTAAGAAAACTGGCAAGAAAATCGAAGACGCTTTTGCTGATAAGTATGCAGATTTTAAAGCAGTAGTGTTGTAAATAAAAGACACGGAGATCCAATAAAAGTGTCAATAATTATGTCGTAGTGACCTTATTAAAAAGATGCACTTCTTGGTATAATAGAGTAATGAATATTTATCGAGGGAAAGTCGTCGTTCCTGCAAATGCTAATCCTTGGCCTCATGAGCTTCGTGTCGCAAAGATTCTCGCCCTTGCTGGTTATGCAGTTGAATTTATTCCTGAAACAAACACAAAAACGGCCGATATTCTATTAGACGGAATTGAGTTTGAGATAAAATCTCCAAAATCCGCTAATGCAAACTCGCTTGAGCATATTCTTAAGAAAGCCGTAAAGCAATCTTGTAATATCATTATCGATACTTCGAGAATGAAAAATGTTAGAGATGATAATACTCGTCGTTTTCTTATAAACCAAGTAAGAATCAGGAGACAGATCAATAATCTAATCATGATCACGAAGCAGGGGCAAATTATTGATATTTCTGCTCTTGTTTGATATAATGGAAGTATCGAAGTTCTTGCACGGCGCCGAAGGTACCTACCGCAGGAACTTCTTTTTTTGGTCTAAAATAACGATGCAATATAAATAAAAGCATAAAGTCAGCCCCTCCGGCTAGTTTCGACTATGCTGTAGTTTCGGACTGATTTTTAACTACCATATTTAAGATCGTCGCAAGCATAGAATTTTCTTTAAATCTGATTTTTTGATTTCATACTGGACATTTGAGATCTTTATTTAGACACCAGTCGCACAAAGTTCAGTAACTTGTAATTTTACGATGGATGTACTATACAATATATAACTTGTGAATAAATGGAGCATTATAATTATGCAAATGACTGAAAATGAATTAAGTGAGGTTATCTCAAAGTTTCAAATGCCAGAAGGTCGATATTCGATAGAACAAGAAGGCTCATTTGGAAGAGGTGAGTTTTTCTGGATTATTAAAAACCAGTCTACTAATCAAAAGTATCTACTAATGAATACTTACTCTCATCATGGTGTCGAGGCGGAGCTTGAGTGTTATCGCGAAGAGGGATTCGATAATTTAGAGGCCATTCCGAGGAGAATTGAAACTTTGGAAATCCCAAGTGATGCGGAAGATGAAATCTCTAAATATCTTTTTGGATTTTATTCTATTTTTGAAATGAAATCATAAAAAAGAGGAGTATAAAATACTCCTCAATAAAACGGTTTTTCAAGAATTATGGGCATATGCTTTTATCCCAGATGGTGATGTTTTTAGTGTTTGGTTCTCTTAATAATACAATAATATTAAAGTCTAGAAAGGAATAGATATGCAAGAGCTTACATATAAATATTATAGAAAAACGGGAACCAAAATAGTTTATATAGTTCTACATGGCAGCGGATCAGTTGGAGTAGAGATCGATTTTATATCATCTATATTTGATTCAATAGCAGCCACTAAGAACAGTGTACTATGTTTTAACTTTCCGTATTGCGAGAGAGAAGAAGAGGCTTCGAGCGGACCAGAATTAAAAGAGGAGATAGATGCGCTCAAGCGAGCTGTCGATTTTGCTTATCTTGAGGGGTTTAATAAAATTATAATTGTCGCAAAATCACTCGGTGGTATTATTGCAAGTTTCTATCTCGAGCAATATCCAAATAGCCAAATAGAGCTTTTAATCCTTGGATACATCCCGAGTGAGATTAAACAAAGAGCTATTTCGGACAACTTAAAACTAGTCATTCAAGGCACAAATGATTGCTTTGCATCTCCAATTGAAGTTAAAAAGAATGTCGGTAGTTTGGTTGAGGTTATTGAAATCTTAGATGCGGACCATAGTTATAGGAATAGTAAAAAGGAGCCAGTCTATCAAGAGACTGCTATCAATGAGTTGATGAAGTGGGTCAAAAAAAATAGGTTCAACGAACCCGGCCGATAATCATAATATTATCGGTTAAGTAGGCGTCACCCAGGTGTCAGATATTAACAGAAGCTGCCTAGTATGCTTCGCATACAGTTGTCTGATTCGTCGAAAATAAAAAATCAACCCCTACGGGTTTTATTTTGTTATTTCTCCTCGTGGAGCCGCCTTCGAGATTTGAACTCGAGACCCCTTCCTTACCATGGAAGTGCTCTACCACTGAGCTAAGGCGGCATATAAAAATTCCCACATCGTTTTGACTGGGGATTTTAATGAACTTATGGTGCTGGAGGTAGGACTCGAACCTACGAAGGTGTAACCCGAGAGATTTACAGTCTCTTGTCATTGCCGCTAGACTACTCCAGCATTGCTAGGTGATTGTTCGCACTTTTGCCTAGCGCATTCCGATATTTGGCTCGCGCCAAGCATATCGTGAACAGGTTTATTATAACAAGGATAGATGGGATTATCAAGATTTATTTAGACTTTTTGTATTCTTGATATTTGTCAGTTTTGTCGGTCTTACTTGCTTCAGTTTTGATGAGATTGATGATTTCCTGCTTGGTTTCTTCGTCAGTTTCAGAGAAACCTGAGTAGGTTTTGTCGCCAATAATTATATATGGAACACCTTTTGGATTCTCGCCGAGGAATTTTCCAAAACTTTTGAGAAAAGCTAGATTATTTTTGTCTTTCCAGACCTCAAAAGTATAGAGTGAAATCTTATCACCAATTTCGGATTGTTTCTCGCCAAGAAATTCTGCGAGGTGCTTGCAGTGTGGGCATCCGTCTCCCCAGAAGATATAGATATTGAGCTTATCTTTTGAGTACTTGATGTCGGCTTCGGTGTTTTTGGCAAACTTAAAACTGGAGTTTTCGGACTCTTCGGCTTCTGAGCTAGTGGTGTTTGAGTTTTGAGGATTTTTGTTAGAGTTCTTAGAATTTTGGTTGGCGTTCTTGGTGGTTTGTGCGTGGGTGCTTTTGCTACTGGAATTATTTTCTTGCTTGAAATTAAGACTGAGCGAATAGAGCATGCCGCAAATGAGGCAGAAAACTGCGCCGGTGACGGCAAAAATCAGACGCTTTTTGGTTTTTGCAGCATTAGGGGTTTTAATATCGACTTTGATTTTTGGCTGATTAGTTTGCATTGAAGTACTTACCTGTATTATATAATTTACCATTATACTCGATATAGATAGAATAATTTCCGCGAAGTCCGTCTTTATTAATGTATTTTGTGACCATGATGCCGTTTTGGCCCTCGTCCTCGGTGAGAATATCGACGCAAAGTGCAGTGTGAGGATTCTTGCTGATCTTTAGATTATAGAAATTAGTATTGAAATTACGATAGAGAGCAATTTTGACCTGATCTTCACGCTTGAATTGTCCTGAGAAGACGAGGCGGTCTTCTTCGTTTTCTAGTGAGATTTTGTGAGATTTTAGGAATTCTTGGTCGACATCGGTATCGGTAATAACGCCTTGTTTTTTGCCAGAAACTTCGGTGACGCCAAGGGTGCCGAGGCGCTTAGCGTCGGTGAGAGAAAAATCAACACCGGTATAGACGTCCATTTTCTCGACGCGGTAGTTATTGGTTGGTGACTTGAGCTCGAAAATTACTTTATCATCTTTAATTTCGACAGTATCAGAAAGTAGTGTAACATCCCCTTCGGTGAGTCCGGCTGGCTGATTGGATGGTTTACCGTCTGATTTAACGATGCCGCCAGAGTGGATGAGGTAATGATCTTTGCCAAGATAGTCGACATCGGAAATATATGGTGAATAAAAGTTGCTGCCGCGTTCTTTGCCGAATTGCCAGATTTGCTCAACCGTTTTCTGCTCGGCATTTATTTTGTAGAGCACTCCGCGAGAATAGGAGTTTGCTGCCTGAACATAAGAACTCGGGTCTTTTGATTTATTATTGCCATTATCAAAGAGAAAGAGGTATCCTTCTGGGGTGAGCTTGGCGGCGTGTTGAGACCATTGATATTCAAAGTTATCTCCTATTGGTTTTAAGAAATATTTTTGAAATTCGGATGACCAATTGGTTGAGTCGCCGAGTAACCAATTGATTTTTTCAGTTGTATAGTCGATGCTGGCGACAATGTCCTGATGGCGACCAGAGAGGATGAGTGAATTGGTGTGTCGGTCATAATAAACTGAGTTATTGTGGAACCAGTCTTGTTTTGTCCAATTTTCACTTTTGCCGTCATCGGTTTTGAGAATTTTCTTCAAATCGATGGTCTTTACGATATTGCCAGTTTTGCGATCAAGTTCTACCACGTAGTCCTCGACGGTGTCATTAGAATTTTCAAAGTTATTGGTGGCGATGATGAGATTACCGTTTTGTAGTTCAAAATAATCATGGTGATAGCCGCCTGGGAGAGAGTATTCGGCATAGATTTTACCTAGTAAATCGACTTCATAAAGGCCGGTCATATAATATGGCGCGCTGAAAAGGCGCTCTGTACTAACTAGGAGATGGCCATTATTTAATCTTGTGTTTTGCCAGAGTGCTGAGGTGGTTAAATACCAGCGAACGTCGCCATTGATGTCGTAAGCGATCATCTTATTATTTTTGGTGGCTGGGCTGAAGAAATAAAAGTCGGAATTTAGTTCAGCTTTGTCTAAGTTACTGATGCTTGCTTGGGGTAGACCAGCTGGAAGCGGATCAGTCTTAATTTTGAATTCACGATCAACTGTTTTGACTAAACTCTTGAGAACTACTTTATCCTCTTCTGAGAGATTTGAATCTAGTTTTTTCTCAATTGGCTCCTCATAGGCAATGTGAATTATGTTTTCGGTATCTGGATATAATCCGTAAATTGGGAGGAAATGCTTTCTTGTCTTGTCGAACTGGTGGGAAATGGTGGTCTTTTCGTCTCGGCCTTTTATTGTGACGGTTGGAGAAACTTCGTTTTTGGTTTCAAAAATAAAAAGTGCGGTGAGGGGTGAATTTTTGTATGGATTTAGAATGATATTTGGATTTTCAATATCAAATCCTGCGGATGTAAAATCTTTCTCGTAGGTTTTCTGATCTGAGATAAGGCTTTTCGTGGTTGCAATTAGGTCTGTATTTTCGCCACGACTGCTGAGGTAGGCTAGACTAAAAACTAGCGAGACGAGAATCAGAAGGAAAAACATAAAATGAGCCGTAAAATGGGTTGGGCGCTTGAACGGGTGTGTGAGTCGCACTCGGATTTTGCGATTTTTTGCGGATTTTTGTTTGAGCCTTAATGAAATTTCTGAAATTGTTTCAGACTGCTTATTATCGGTATTTGATTTAACCATGACCACCTCCAGTTGTTTATATAATTTTAGCATAGAAAACAATGTAGGTGGTTTTTTATTCTTTTAATAAAAGATCCGTGTGTACTTCATCCGCTTTGGCCATTCGTCGAAATAAAAATAGAACATAAATGTTCTATTTGTTCTTTCTGCTCATGGAGCCGTGTGTACTTTGTACACCCAACTCCATTCGTTCAAGCTTCTGGAAAAATAAATTTTTCCATAAGTTTTCACTCATGGAGCCGTGTGTATTTCATACGCATTGGCCATTCGTCGAAATAAAAATAGAACATAAATGTTCTATTTGTTCTTTCTCCTCATGGAGCCGTGTGTCGGCTCTGCCCCGACGACCTGCCGCTTACAAGGCGGCTGCTCTACTAACTGAGCTAACACGGCTTACTGGTTTATTCTATCAGAAATAAAAACGGTGCGCAAGTCCTAAGTGTTTATTGAATCATGCGTGGGCGCTTGTTGGCGCGATGAGAGGATGAGGTTGTGGTGCTGAGTTTTTTGTCGCGCGAGGTAGTATTGCTGAGACTATTACCTTGATCTTTGACGATAGCAGGTTGCTTAATCATTGCAGATTGATTGGCGGAAACTGCTGGTCTAGTAGTCGGTGTTTTTGTCTTTGCAGCAGCAGAATTAGTGGTTTTACTTAATGAGTTTATGGCAGCTTTCTTTAGCGCCTTGATCGGGGTGTTGGCGCGAGGATAAATGATTTTTGGCTGCGGCCTGGACATACGAACAGGGGTGGGTTCTTTGATTCTTTTTTCTCGCTTCTTGGCTTTTTCTAGTTCTGCTTTTTTGAGTGCGTCGGCGGCAATTTGCTGCTCAATGCGCGCGGTCGTAATTTCGATATTTTCTTGATCGCCGGCTTCTTCATAAATTGTGAGAATTTGCCTTAAAGTGGTGGTTGATTTATCGAGATTATAAGCAGATTCAAGAGCTTCGATGGCGGATTTTTTGTGACCAAGTTTTTCTTCGGCTTTTGCAAGAGCGAGAAAACGAGCAGGTACTGAGCTATCAAGTTTTAAGGCTTGTTGAAAGGCCATGGTAGCTTTTTCAAAGGCACCAGTTTCAAGATAAATCAGACCAACGTTATGTAAGGACATTGGATTATTGTCGAGCGACTGCGCAATTTCAAAACATTCGATAGCTTCATCGTAATTTTGGGCTTTAGCATAAAGAATACCGAGACGGTTGTAGGCCGCTGCATTGGTTTCATCGAGCTTCAAGATGGTGAGCAGGGCTTTTTCGGCACGCAAGGTTTTACGACTATTCATACTATCCTTGGCGATGGTCCAAAGTTTTTTGATTTCTGCGTCGTATTTTTTTGTATTATCTTTATTCAACAATTTTCTAGAAGCAAGAACTGGCTCGAAGAAAGCGAGGAAAATTGCAAAACCTAGAATTAGTAATGCGCCTAACATATTGATCTATTTTACCATATTTGGGAGGGATTGAAAAATAGTATTTAGATGAGGTTTTTAGATGAGGTTTGCAACTAGTTGGAGTTTTTTGTTGCCGTTTCTAGAGATATTATCATAAGCGGTGCTGAGACCGTTAATTTTTTTAAGGAACTGCTGGTTTTTGGTTTTGAAGTAAGACTTATAGGCAAGTTCGATGGTGGTTCCGATGACCTTTAGAATATAAGTCTTATCAGAATCGTTTTCACCGTCGCCTTTTTTAGCCTTTTTCTTTGAAAGTTCCTCTGCGAGGGTGAGAAGTGCAGATTTGTCTGCGACTAAAAGTTTTTTAGCATAGTCCATTATCTCCGGGGAGACGGCTGGAGGTGTAGAAAGAGAGTTAGTCTTTTTGGTATAAAAAAGCATGGAACGAGAGCGAATGGTTGGCAGAAGTCGGGAAGGATGGGTGGTGAGCATGATGATGTGAATATGATTCCCCGGTTCTTCGGCGGTTTTGAGAATGGCATTGCTGGCAGAGTCGGTGAGTTGTTCTGCGTATTTAATAATAAAATAAAGCTCCTGGGTTTGCTTGGTGCCGGTTAGGGTGATCATTTCCCTGACGTCATCGATGGAAATAAGGGAGCTTGGAGTTTCTGGCGCAATTTTAATGGCTGGGCTCAAGGTTAGCTCGGTTTCGGGATCGATTACAAAAATTGTAGTGGAGAAGGTGTCGATGATGTTTTTTAGATTTGTGAGGTTTTCGAGGAACATATTTCCCTCTTAATCTTCAAAGATATTAAACTCTGGTGGGAGAGGGGCTTCAAAAGTTCGGCGGTCACTTTTAGGAATGGTAATTTCAAGCGCTTTAGCATGGAGATAGAGACGATCGGTGGAGTCTGGCTTGGCGGAACCGTAGACGCGATCTCCTACGATAGGGGTGCCAAGATATTTGAGATGGACGCGGAGCTGATGTGTGCGACCAGTGGTTGGCTTTAGCTCAATTAGTGAATAAGTTTTACCTTCTTTAAACTCGGTGCCAGTGAATCCAGTTTTTTCGAGGGCTTTACGAATTCTTTGAATATCTTGATGGGTGAACTTTTGAGTTTTTAAAACTTGGTAATAAGTTTCAGATTCTTTACCACCAGCTTCAACGATGAATGTGGTTGGGTGTTTGAGATTGCGCGCGATGGGGAGATTGATTACTGCACTAGCAAGTTTTGGGCGACCTTCGACGATGGCATAATAGGTTTTATGGGTTTTTCTGTCTTGAAATTGTTTCCTAAGGAGAGTTTGGGTTTCTGAATTTTTAGCCAAGATTACAATCCCGCTCGTGTCGCGATCAAGACGATGTACGAGAAGTCCGTAATCCTCGAGGGTTGGTTCAAGACAATAGTCGCCTTTAGCCATACTAAGGAGGCCAGCTGGTTTATTGAAGACTACGACATTTTCATCCTCATAGATTGTGCCTGGTTTAACCTTTTTCGCCTCCTCCATTTTTGTCTCTGGATTAGTCAAGGCCTCTGGAAGTTTGAGTTCAATTTTTGAATCTTCACTGAGTGGGGTATTTGGTTTTGTGGCAACTTGGCCATCAACAAGAACATAGCCGAGCTTAATAAAGTTTTGTAGTGCATTGCGGTTATATTCGGGATGGAGTTTGACAAGGGTGTGGTCGAGGCGAATGCGGGGTTGTTTTTCGGATTTTTTGCTCAAAATGACATCGCCGTTGATGACGCGAGAGAGTGATGGTTTACTAAATTTTTTTCCAGTTCTTAACATCTACTATATTATAATATATTTTCTTAAAATTTCCAGTCGAGGCGAGTTTTATTCGAGGGTAATCTTGATTATCTTAGACCTACTGCTTTTTGGACTTCGAATAGTTTCGCTTTGGCAATTTGATTTGCATAGTTCTCGCCTTCGCTTAAAAGCTCGCGTACTGTTTCATCTGGGATAGCATTGGCTTTATCTTGAAAATTGGTGAGAAAATCTGAAGCTGTGGCGGCTACGTGCTTCTTAAAATCACCATAACGAGTTTCGCCGGCCCAGGTTGCAATGACTTCCTGAAGTGGTTGATTTGAAAGAAGCGATTCGATTTGGAGTAGATTGGAAATACCTGGTTGATTAAACATATCGAATTGAATTTTGGCAAATGAATCAGTGGTGGCGGACATAATTTTCTTGGCGGCTTGAGCTGGAGTATCGGACATCATGATCTTGCTATTTTCGGCAGCGGCGGATTTGCTCATTTTCTTGGTTGGATCCTGGAGATCACGAATTCTTAGGCCAGATGGCGCGTTTTTATCCTTATCACTGAAGGTATTGTTGAGAGTTTCCATGAATTTGACTTGTTCACTGGTTTTTTCTGGAATGACAAAGATTTCGCCATATTTGCGATTAAAACGCTCAGCAATGTTGCGAGTTAATTCAATATGTTGGAACTGATCTTCGCCGACAGGAATATAATTTGCACTATAAAGCAAGATGTCGGCAGCCATGAGGATCGGATAATTAAAAATACCAACATTGGTAGAGCTGTCGCCGTCATGGCTTTTTTCCTTGTATTGAGTCATGCGAAGTGCTTCTCCCATGGAAGTGTGGCAATCGAGAATCCAGCAGAGTTCGGAGTGGGCTGGAATATACGATTGACGATAAATATGAATATTGGAATTTAGTTCGAGTCCAGCCGCAAGATAGTATTTGAGCTCACGAATGGTGTTTTGCTCGAGATTACCTTCAACCTCGCTAATAATCGAGTGGAGGTCTGGAATAAAAATATTAATGTGATGAGTTTTTGAATATTTGTTGGCAAGGCGAACCATCGGAAGAAGTGCGCCAAGAAAGTTGCCGAGGGTGATGTCAGTATGTGTGCGAATGCCAGTAAGAATTGTTTTCATAATAAAATTATACTTCAAAAATAGGGGTTATGCAAAGTGAATTCGGATCGACATTCAAAAACTTTACTAATCAACATCCTGGTTATGCAAAATAAATTAGGATCTACATGACGACTGAGATTTTAAAAAGGCCCCAGATGGGGCCTTAGGGGCGGAGTGAAAAGTGATTATTTCTGGTATTTCTCGTTGGTTTTGAAGATAAAGAAATCTTCATCGTAGTCGAGCTCATAATGATGTTCGTACTGGTCAATGTGCTCCTTAATTGCATCTGCAGGTGCTTCGTCTCCTTGGAAGGAAACCTCGAAGTTGTAGTTGCTGTTCGGCTTACTGATGACTTTGCAGTAAGCGCCGAGGCTTTCGAGACGGTATTTAAAACCGCCAACAGATTCTGCAGGTACATAAACACTTGCGATAAGTTCTACTGCCATGGCTTTTCCTCCTTTGAATGTACTCCCGCCTTTTTGGAGTATAGCACAAAAAAGACTTCTCGATCGAAGTCTTTTGTTTTTTTCTCTAGGATGGTGGAGTATAAGGGATTCAAACCCTTGACCTCAGCAATGCGAATGCTGCGCTCTATCAGCTGAGCTAATACCCCAACACCTTAAGTATACTATATATTTTAATTTTATATATTTTAATTTTCGCGGATGGCTTTAATGATTTTTCCGAGAGTTGGCCTGGTGCCGTACATTAATACACCGACGCGGTAGATCTTGGCAGCAATGTAGCCGATAAGGACGGTGGCGAGAATGAGGAAGGCGACCGAGAGTAGGATTTCAAGGCCTGGAACTTCACTCATCGCAATGCGGGTGAACATGGCCATTGGAGAGGTGAGCGGGAAGAGGGAGAGTCCTTTCATGAGCTCGGAATTAACGTCGCCACTTGTCATGGCATTGGTGGAGACTACGAACCCAGCAACAAAGATGATTTGGATTAGCATGACGACTGATGAAAGATCTTCGATTTTAGAGACGGTGGAAGCCATGGCGCCAAAGAGGAATGAATAGATGAGAAATCCTAGGAGGAAGAAGATAAGTAGGTAGCCGACGAGTGAGGCTGGGAAGTTGAAAAGAGTGTTGATGACGGCATTGGTCTCGAAATAGGACTTATTAATATTGTAGGAAATGAAGGCGGATCCGAAAATGGCGGTAATTTGGAAGATGCCGGCGACACTGGAGGCTAAGATCTTTCCAAACATTAGGGCGACTGGACTAGCACTGGTGATCAGTACTTCCATAGCACGAGAAGTTTTTTCGGTAACTACGCTCATGGCAACCTTCTGACCAAACATCATAATCACCATATAGAGAACGAAAACCATGACATAGGCGTACCAGAAGTTTTTTGTGCCATCTTCACTGATGCTTTCGATAGTATGAGTAATGTTTGGGTTTTGAACTTCGGCGATCTGGGTGTCGTTTAGGCCATGTTTTTTAAGATAAGCGTGTGAATAGAGTGTTTTGAGGAGATTATCCATTGTGTTCAGGTTTGGATCTTGTAAAGCCGAAACATTGGCTAGGTAGGTGTAAGATTTTAGGTCGGATGATAGGACGAAGGCGAACTCGACAGACTGCTCCTTGATCTGTTTTTTGATTTCATCAACGGAATCGTTTGTAATTTTGACATTTTGTTGTGGAAAACTTGCGGCGATGGCCGGGAGAAGTTTTTCTAAGTTAGCATTATCAGATTTGACTAGAACCTCAGATTTTTTCTCTTCGCTTGATTCGGCATTTTTTGATTTGTTGATGATCTCGCCAATGCGTGGGGCAAACAGAAAACCGGAGACCGCAAGTATCAGGATAAGAGTCGTGATGACAAATATCTTATTCTTAAAATATTGAGATAGCTCGTGCTTAAAAATTGTAAAAAATTGTTTCATACTAGGCTCTTTCTTCCTCTTTTAGTTTTTCAATTTCGGCAATTTCCTTTTCGTCACCGGCATATTCAACAAAGATGTCGTTTAAAGTCGGTTCTAACACGCCGATGCTATCAATATCATATTCTTTGACTAGCTTTTGCATGACTTTTTGTTTTTGATCAGCGGATTCCATCTTGAAGACTAGGTTCGTGCTATCTTGTAATTCAGTTTGATCTTTGTAGTCGGCTTTAATCTTTTTAACGTCTTTGGATTCGATTTTAAGCTTGTCGCGCTGATAACTTTGTTTAATTTGTTTAATATTGCCCGTAATCATGATTTCACCATTTTTCATAATTAGGATATCATCACAGAACTCTTCGATGTAATTCATTTGATGGCTGGAGAAAATCACAATTTTATTTTGTTTGATTTGCTCTTTTACAACACTTTCGAGTAATTTGGCGTTGACTGGATCGAGGCCGGTGAACGGTTCGTCAAAAACTACAATATCCGGGTTATGGGCGATGCTTGAGATGAGCTGAATTTTTTGCTGATTCCCTTTTGAAAGAGTGTCGAGTTGTTTGGTCTTATATTCTGCCATATTGAGGAAGTCGAGCCAGTAATTGACGGATTCTTCTGCAGCTTTTTTCTCCATGCCTTTCAAAGTAGCGAGATAAACGAGTTGGTTAAAAATCTTTTCTTTTGGATAGAGACCACGCTCTTCAGGGAGATAACCGAAACTCACGGTTTTATAATCCAGAGGCTCACCATCTAATAATACTTCGCCACCATTAGCCTTAAAAACATTCATGAGGATGCGAATTGTCGTGGTTTTTCCGGCACCGTTGCGACCAAGCAGACCGAAGGCGCGACCACTTTTAGCGGTGAAACTAATGTCGTTTAGGGCAACTTTCTTGCCGAAAAGTTTTTTGATATTTTTAAACTCTAATTTCATATAACTCCTTAATTTAGACCGGGAACCTTAAAATGTTTTGATAATGTGATGACTTCTTGATGAATTTTATCTAGTTCAGATTTAAATTCTGGTTCTTCTAGCGCCTCTTCGATTTTGGCCTTTTGGCAGATTTCCATCACTTGCTTCATCCAATCGGCAATCTGCTTCATTTCAGCTTCTTTCATGCCACGTGTTGTAACGGCTGGAGTACCAAGACGTACGCCAGAAGGACGGAAGGCGCCACCTTTGTCGCCAGGAACGGCATTAGCATTTAAGGTGAGTCCGACCATGTCGAGGGCGCGCTCGAAGAATTTGCCATCGATACCGAAACTATCTTTGACATTGGCAAGAATGAGATGGTTTTCTGTGCCTCCACCTTGAAGAATGAAGCCGTTATCTTTCATTGCTTTGGCGAGAGCTTTGGCATTGCTGACAATTTGATTGGCGTAGTCTTTAAATTCTGGTTGAAGAGCTTCCAGGAAGGCTACAGCTTTGGCGGCAATTGCATGTTCGAGTGGACCACCTTGGGTGCCTGGAAAGACGGCGCGATCGATCAGAATTGGAATGTTTTCTAGGGTGTGTTCAGGTTTTTTGAGTGGAGAAGCAACATTCCCATTTGAGAGAATGAGTCCTCCACGCGGGCCGCGAAGAGTTTTGTGGGTGGTGGTAGTCATGACGTGGAAGCCAAAATCAAGTGGATTTGGGTGAGCGCCACCAGCGATGAGACCTGCAACGTGAGCCATGTCGGCCATTAGAAGCGCACCGATTTTTTGACCGATTTTGGCGATACGTGCAAAATCTGGGATTTTCATGAAGGCAGAATAGCCAACGAGGATAATCTTTGGTTTTTCAGTCTCAGCTAGGCGTTCAATTTCGTCGTAATCAAGATCACCAGATTCGGTAGTGCCGTAAGAAATGAAATTATAGATTTTGGCTGAGCGAGTGACTGGAGAACCGTGAGTGAGATGACCACCATGCCCGAGGTTCATGGCGAGAATTTTATCACCAGGCTGGCACCAGGCAAAATAAACCGCCTCATTAGCATTGGCGCCAGAGTGTGGTTGGACGTTAGCGTGGTCGGCATGGAAGAGTTTCATGGCGCGAGAGATTGCAAGTCGCTCAATACGATCAACATTGGTTTGTCCACCGTAGTAACGGTAATTCGGGAGGATAGTTTCTTCGATTTTGTCTTCTCCCCAGTCAAAATCTGAAAGTGGATTGCGATTTTTAACTTCGGACTCTTTCCAGTCTAAACCATCAAAAGAGGGGTAGCCTTCAGAATATTTATTGGTAAGGACGGACCCCATAGCTCGTAAAACATTTTCGGAAACGTAATTTTCACTTGGGATGAGTTCGAGTCCTTCAACTTGGCGTTTCTTTTCTTGCTCAATAAGATTAAAAACTGGGTCTTGTACTGATTTTTTAGTATTTTCTAACATAACTTTACCTTTTCTGATTATTTAATTTTTTGATATAAGTTATGAGTATAATTTAGTACATATTGACCTTCCTTTGTATCTACTATATCACTGTTTTTGCCGAGTTCAGTTACCTGATATTTATTTTTGTCGAATTCTGGGAAGTAAACGTCAGCCTCTTTATCTTCCCCGTCCACTTCCGTTAGATAAAGTTTATTGCAGTATGGTAAAAATTGCTGATAAATCGAGCCACCTCCGATAATAAAATACTCCTGCTCATCATTTTTATGCTCATTAATAAATTCTTGGAGGTTATGTAGAACGGTGACTTCTTTTGGGAAGGTTGGCTCTTCGTCCGGTGATAAAACGTAATGCTTGCGGCCTGGCAGCATTTTAGGAAGACTTAAGAAAGTGGTGCGCCCCATGACGACGGGAAAACCTAATGTGGTTTGTTTAAAAAAATTGAGGTCGCCAGGGATTTGAAAGACTAGGCCTCCCTTTTTACCTAATTCGCGGTTTTTGCCGATGGCGGCGATGATACTAAAACTCATGTGACTCCTGTTTGGACTTAATATTATTTTGGTTAATCGGCGTATTCTTCTGGTGGTTAGCACATTCTGCTGTTAAGGCCTTGACGCAACTATTCTGTAACTGGCATCATGATGCGGCCCTGATGTTTATAATCAATCAACTGAATATCTTTTAGCTCTTTTGAATTATCGAATTTGAAAAAATCGGTGATCTCAGGATTAATATAAAGTTTCGGAGCCTTGAAAAGTGCGCCGTCTTTTTTAAGTTTTTCGTCACGACGGCGGAGCTGCTCTTCTATGCCGGGGATTTGATTTTCATAGATATGAGCATCATTTATAATATAGGTCATGAGGCCTGGTTCAAGGTTGCAGACTTTGGCGATTAGATGGCAGAGCACTGCATACTGAGTTACATTAAACGGCATACCGAGGGGTACATCGTTTGAGCGGACCGTAACAATGACGTTAAGTTTTTTATTTTCAGAGACGCTCCACTGAGTATTCCAAACACAGGAAGGTAGGGCGGCGGTCTTTAACCATTCATTCTGCCAGAGCGACATAATCATACGGCGGTTAGTTGGATCGGTTTTGATGGTTTCGATGAGACCTTGAGTGAGTTGATAATGATTAACGATCCAGCCATAAGCGGTACCGATTGTGTGGGCAAATTCCTTGCCAAAATATTTGCCTTGATAATTCCCCTCTGAGTCAATCTCCCATTGGTCCCAGATTTTAATACCACGTTCTTGGAGCCAGCGTACGTCATTACTTTGTGCTTGGTAGAACCAAAGCATTTCGAGAACGGCGGACTTAAAGGCGACAAATTTAGTGGTTAGGATGGGAAATTCTTCCGATAAATCAAATTGGAGAATTTGATGAGGAAGCCTGATGGTTGTGGTCGGTTTTACTGTTTGGGCTAAGTGATTCGGAAAATTCAATTTAGAAGACTCTCCAGTCGATTTTTCCAGAACCTTTGGATTCGTGGTGACCCGTTCTCCGGTAGTGAGAATTTTTTGGCATAGTGTTAGGTATTGTTCGTCAAACTTACTCATAGACCTCCGTTTTCGTTAAGTATAGCATACTTCTTACGATATTTAAAAAGCCCCAGCATAAAGCTGGAGCTTAGAGGTGTGATGAGCTCATTTCTTCTGGAACGTATGCAGGTTGTACTCTTTATCCGAAATGCCAAGTTTTGTGACAATTTCCTCCCAGTTGTCGTACCATTTACTGCGAACATCGATGATGGCGGCGCGGATAATGTCAAGGAAAATCGGAAAATAGCTGTACCTATGATAATCCTTAATGAAACCTGCAAAGAAAATGTCGACCAGTTTATCGCTGTTCATGATCTTTGCGTATTCAGATTCGCGTTTGGATCCGGTGCCTTCCGGGACATTTGCGTAATGCCCGCAGTGATGATGTCGTTCATAGACAAGTCCGCGCAGGATTGCGTCTGTCTTATCAGCAAGCTTGCACAGTTCATGCACTTTTAATTCTTTACCAGCTAATTCCAGAGGTGACCCGTTAAAGATATCGAAGTCATTTAAGATGGCTTCTTTTACTTCATCGGGGAGATGTGAGATATTTTCGTTCAGACAAGTGTATTCGGCCAGATTGATGGCCGCCTTGTCCCTTGTACCATTATCGGGTGTATCGCCGGCAGCTGTTTCTCCAAGGTCGTGAAAACGCATTAATCTCTTGCATCTCGCATAAATCTCCGGCGATCCTTCATCTGGATAAAACATTTCCATTAGCTCGATCAGAGTCATAGTACCAAGTGTGTGTTCAGCCACTGACTCTGCCCTTGAATAGTTCTCGGCGTGATTGTCGTCACTATGGCAGCCATAGTTGGTGAAGCCGACACGCAGTATATAATCCTGTTTTCTGGTGTTGGCATAGGTCTGCCAAATGTGGCAAGAAGCATCCTTGTAGTTCTCAGAATACATCATAGTTGCAGCCCCCTTTTTTTCTAGTTTGCTCTCTAAATTAGTTACGGAAAATACATTCACCTCAATCAGAGGTGCTGCCGGACAATTCAGCCTGACCGTCCTGGTGTACTCCGACTTCACTTGGTAAGTGCGGCCTGAGTAGTTGAAACATCTTTGACTCATGTTTAACCTCCTAATGTACTATTAATAAAGACCGGGCAATCCAGTCTTAATATTATCGGTATTATAGAACTATATATTATTTTAATCAACCATTTGCGGTTTCATGCTTGTGCTTGCAAAATATACTGTTTAATTTTAGAATATGTTTTAACTTATGGATCTTTACAAATATGGAGGTGGTTATGTTGGAAAAAGAAATGTCTTTGGAAGATCGTGAAGAAGTAAAAATGACAAGTACTTTTCTGCGTGGCTTTGCTAGTGCGGGAGGGTACGTACAAATTCTATCGGCACTTGGCTATGCGACACGGAAACACGCGGGACAGTTTCGCAAGAATGGGAAGCCGTTTATCTTACATCCGTTAAAGGCGACGACTTATGCGATTTCTTGTGGAATGAAGGATGATGTTCTACTGGCGGCAATTTTGCTACATGATGTGCCGGAAGATACGTTCACGCCGGTGACTGAATTGCCTTGCAATGACGAAGTGAAACATGCGGTGGAATTGATGACTTTTCGTCGTTGTGACGGGGAGACGAAGCTGCAGGCTAAACGTCGATATTATGCGGGGCTTTTGAATAGCAAATACGCATTGCTCTGCAAGGCGTATGATCGCGTAAATAATATCTGGACATTGTGTGATCTTTCGCGCGAGGCGATCATCAAGAATGTGTATGAGACGGAATTTTTCTTGATGCCGTTACTGCACAAGGCGAAGTCAATCTGGCCTGAGTTTGCGGATCAAATCAGCGGTCTGCGTGAGATTTTTCGTGGAACTATCTATATGTATTCAAAAACATGCGGTTTTGAGGTACCTTGTGAGGAACCGTCGGACGATGAGTGGTCTGAGATTCTCGGAAGTTAGGGGACAAAATGTCCCCTTTTTATTCTATTGTGATATAATATGTTTGTCGGGGCATTAGCTCAGTTGGCTAGAGCGCTTCAATGGCATTGAAGAGGTCATGAGTTCGAGTCTCATATGCTCCACCATTTATTGTCTTAGAATCTCGCTTGAATGCAGGCGAGTTTTTTTGTATGAAATTTGATTTTGTGATATTAATATAGGAAAAATATAGATATAAAGGATTGAGGCATGGAGGTTTTATGGGCGAGATAGTAAAAGCATCTTGCAAGTGTCAGAGAAGGGGGATGCGGCTGGGGGTCGGGATGATGTTCTATTATGAATGTGACGAGGTGATGAAAAAAGCACGCAGTGGTAGGTTTGGTCGTGAGCTTCAGGAGGTGATTGAGCAAAATTTTCCAGTGGTAATTAATGCATCGAGAGAGATTTATTGGTGTGAGAAGTGCGGACATTTTGAAGCCAACTATGTGCTCGATATTTATAAGCCAAAAGATCCGGTTGGCTTGATCATGAAACAACTACGTGGCTCGGCTGAAGAGGAAAAAGCAAAGTTTTTGCAGAATCCTCGATATTATCCAAGTTTGGATATTGAGAGTTGCGATGAGGATGATGTGGAGTTGGTCTATCAATTTCCTCATATTTGTTCAAAATGTCATAGTCCTATGACTCAGATTACGTATCAAGAGCTGGAACAGAAAAGATGTGCTACATGTGGCGAGAAATATCGGATTGACGAATTCTCGTTTTGGGACTAGAAGCCGCTGCAAAAGATATTTCGCTGTTTTTATTTTACTGTTTTAAAATTATTTTGCTGAGTTGTTATTTTATTTTTTGAAAAGGTTTATTTAGTCTTCTTTTCTTTAAAAACGATTAGTTTGGAAAAGATATAGTTCAAGACTGTTGTTACTACACTACAAAGTAGTTTCCAGATGAGTTTATCTTGCTTGAAGTTGTCGACCATAAGCCACATTAGGAAAACTTCAACGCCGAGAGTAACTAATCTGACGATCATAAACGTTACTGCTTCCTTGGTGGTTTCCTGGGTATTTTTTGATTTACTCTTGAAAACCCAGATTTTATTTGTAACGAAGGCGAATATTACGGCAATAACCCAGGCGATGACGGTAGCGGTAATGGTTTCTAGATGGAAGACGGTTGAGAGAGTCCAAAAAGAGGCAAGATTAATTAAGGTAGTCATTGCGCCAAAGAAGAGATAGGTGATGACTTCAGAGTATTTTTTGAGGAAGGCCTTGAATTCTTTTACCGAAGTTAGTGCTTTTTTCAAATCATTTAACATGACCTTATTATACATCATTTTTGTTGCAACAAAAAATACCCCCGAAGAGGTATTTTCTGTTTGCTTAACGCTTGGAGAACTGTTCGCGTTTCCTGGCTGAGCGAAGACCGTATTTTTTGCGTTCTTTCTCGCGTGGATCACGTTTGATAAGTCCTGCCTTCTTAAGAACTGGGCGTAGGTCTGGGAATTCTAGGGTAAGAGCCTTAGAAATTGCTAGTTTAATAGCATCAACCTGACCTGAGAGACCACCACCTGAAACTAAGATAGTGACGTCAAACTCTTTCTGTTTGCCAGCAAGAGCTAATGGGTCAGTTACCTCAGCGAGGAGTGACTTGTTGCCTGAAAGATAGTCAAGAGCAACTTTGTTGTTAATTGTGATCTCACCTTTGCCTTTGTATAGACGAGCGCGTGCAGTGGCGGCTTTGCGGCGGCCAAGACCGTAAGAATATTTAGTAGGCATTATTTGATCTCCTTTGGATTCTGAGCAGTGTGAGCGTGCTCAGCGCCATTGAAGACGCGGAGACGAGCTAAACGGTCTGCTGCAAGCTTATTTTTTGGCATCATGCCTTTGACAGCTTCTTTGAGAGCGTAGGAAGGATCTTTTTCAATAACTTCCTCAAGTCTCAATTCTTTTAATCCACCTGGGAAACCACTGTGGCGATAGTATTTCTTATCAACCATTTTGTTGCCAGTGACCTGGATATTCTTGGCGTTAATAACGACGACATAGTCACCATTGTCAACGTGTGGGGTGTAGGTAACTTTTGATTTACCCATTAATTTGTCTGCAATGACGACTGCAAGTTTACCAAGTGGTAAAGTGCTGGCGTCGATAATAAACCATTCGCGTTTGATTTCTGCAGTTTTTTGGCTAAAAGTTTTCATTACTTAGCCTCCTTTTTGAGATCGAGATTGATGGAATCAACGAAGGAGATGATAGCCATTTCAGCGTGATCACCTTTTCTGAAACCGGTGCGTTCGATTCTTAAATAACCAGAGTTGCGCTTGATTTGTGGAGCGATTACATCCATCAAGAGATCTGCCACTTCGAGGTTGTCGAGGCGGGAGATAAGGAGACGACGATTAGCGAGGCCACCTTTCTTAGCGATTGTAACTAGCTTTTCAGTACCGCGGCGCATTTCTTTGGCGCGGGCAAGCGTAACGGTGATTGCTTGATATTTGATCAGAGAACACATCAGCCCACGTAGTAGAGCCCTTCTCTGGTCGGTTTCACGGCCGAATTTACGACCTTTGTATCCGTGGCGGTGCATTTAATTATTTAACTCCGTTAACTTTTGTTTAACTTCGTCAAGCGCCTTCTGACCGAAACCTTTAAGTTCCTTGAGGTCGGTGTCTGATAAAACCACGAGATCGCGGACGGTGCGGATTTCGTTATTAATGAGCGCGTTGGCGGTACGAGCGGAGAGACCGAGTTCCTCAATTGGGAGCATTAAGCCGGCGTCTTCCGTTTCTTCTTTTGAACCTGGAGCTGGAGCTGTTTCAACAACTGTGCTTCCGGCAAAAGCTTTGTATTGATTAAGTAGGATAGCAGCAGCTTCCTCAAAGGCTTCTCTTGGAGTAATGGTGCCGTCGGTGTCGATGGTAAGAGTGAGCTGATCAAGGTTTGTATCCTGACCGACACGAGTCTTATCCACGTCAAAACGAACACGAAGTACTGGAGTAAAGACAGCATCGAGAGCGATCATATCGCTGTGGATGCGTTCTTCGCTGGAAGCTTCGATTGGAAGGTAACCACGACCTGATTCGACGACAAAGTGCATCTTTAAGGTGTAGTTTGGATCGTCGATGTGACAAATTACCTGATTTGGGTTAGCAATTTCAACATCACCGGTAAGTTTGATGTCGCCTGCAACTACGCGAGCGTCACCATCTTTTTCGGTTTGATTGCTACCTTTAACCTCGAGAGAAAGCTCGACTGGGGCATCAGTGTGACACTTAAAACGAATGTTCTTAAGGTTCAACATGATGTCGATGACGTCTTCGCGAATGCCCTCGATTGCGGTAAATTCGTGAGTGGTGCCTTCGATACTAAATGAAGTAATCGCAGCACCTTTGATGCTTGAGAGTAGAACACGGCGTAGCGAGTTTCCTAAAGTGTGGCCATAGCCATGGTAAAGTGGCTTGATCACAAATGAGGCGCTAGTGGCAGACAATTCGTTGACTTCTGCAAGATTTGCTTCGTGAATTACTTTTGTTGTCATTGTCCTCCTTAGCGTGAGTAATACTCAACGATTAATTGTTCGTTAATTCCGGCTTCAGCTTCTTCGCGCTTTGGATTGCCGGTGATTTCAATTTTCATTTTCTTAGCGTCGGCTTTCAACCAGCTGAGTGGTTGTACGCCTGAGGCGGCTACAGTATTCTCAAGATTTTTGAAGTATTCTGACTTGGCTGACTTTTCACGAACTTCTAGAACGTCACCTGCTTTTAGGCGGATTGATGGAATATCAATACGGCGGCCGTTTAATAGGAAGTGTCCGTGAGAGACGAGCTGACGAGCCTGGCGTCTTGTGAGGGCAAAACCTGCACGGAAGACGACGTTATCAGCGCGGCGCTCGAGGAACTCGAGGAGGTTCTGACCAGAAAGACCTTCTGCTCTTTGGGCTTCTTTCATGAGTTTAGCGAATTGCTTCTCAAGAAGACCGTACAAGCGGCGAACTTTCTGTTTTTCACGTAGCTGTGTGAGGTAGAGGCTACCACCACGGACGCGCATATCACCATGCTGACCTGGAATACCAGATTTTTTTGCCATAATCTTATGGGCTTTTGGTGCGAGGGCAAAACCTTCGCGACGACTTTGTTTGACAATTGGAGATTTATCTCGTGCCATTACGGTTTCCTCTCTCCCTTTGGTCGAACACCACCATGAGCGATAGGTGTTTGATCGGTTATGCTATCAATTTTAATACCAAGACTTGAAAATGCGCGAATTGCACTGTCGCGACCAAGGCCGATACCTTTGACGTAAACGTCGACGGAGTTAAGACCGTGATCCTTTTTGGCAATTTCGCCAGCTTTTTCAGCGGCAATTTGTGCTGCATAGGCAGTACCTTTCTTAGATCCACGGAAGCCGTTGGCGCCAGCGGATGATTGAGAAAGAACTTGTCCTTTTTTGTCTGATACACTGATGATAGTGTTGTTAAAAGTAGCTTTAATATGCACCTGACCTGAGGTCACAATGCGTTTGCCTTTTTTACCTTTGACCTTGACGGTCTCTTTGGTTTGCTTTGTTTCTTCTGCCATTTTATTTACCTCTAAGTCTTACTTGCTGCTTTTGGTTGTGTTCCACCGACCGCGATCGCCTTACCCTTACGTGTACGTGCGTTCGTACGAGTACGCTGGCCGTTGACTGGAAGTCCAGCCTTGTGGCGGATACCTTTGTATGAATTGATATCCTTAATTCGTTTGATATTGTTTGTTACGAGGCGACGCAGATCACCTTCGACCTGATATTTACTAGAAATAATGTCGTTGATTTTCTGTTCTTCAGCCTCGGTGAGATCTTTCACCCGAGTGGTAGGCTCAATTTTGGCCTCCGCAAGGATGGCTTTTGAGGTTGTGCGTCCGATACCAAAAACGTAGGTTAGAGCAATCCAAACCTGTTTTTCGGAAGGGATGACAACGCTAGCAATTCTTGCCATTCTTAACCCTGCCTTTGCTTATTCTTAGGTTTTTTCTTGTTGATAACACGAAGTACACCTTTGCGGCGGACATAGATGTCATCAGGGGAGATTTTCTTTACACTTGCACGTACTTTCATTTGTGTAAAAATCCTTTCCTTAATTAGGCTATTCTTAGGTACTCCGATAGTTCACTAGCGGAAAGTGGCTAATAGTTTCGCCAAGATAGCAATTTGATATTATTTCAGGCGGAAGCTGATTCGACCCTTAGTTAGATCGTAAGGAGTGAGTTCAACCTCTACCTTGTCACCTGGCACAAGACGGATAAAGTTTTTGCGCATTTTTCCGCTCATGTGCGCAATAATAATATGGCCATTCTCAAGTTCCACTCGGAATTGAGTGTTTGGTAATGCGTCGACGATGGTGCCGCCGAGTTTAATTACTTCCTTTTGACTAACCATAAATTACTAGGAAATTATATCAAAAAGGTTTACTTTTGTAAATAGACTAAATGCGGACGGCGCGTAAGAATTGTCTTGAAAGATAGGTTTTCTGAAGATCAGACCATTCGCCAGTACAAGTAATCAGGCTGATTGATTCAATACCGGAGACTGGAGAAACTGCCAGGGAGCTCATTTTTTGATTAGCCTCAGTAAGTGGGACGGTGATATTTTCGTAAACTTGATAGGTATACTTAGTGCCATCGCCCATTTCGATGATAATATGATCTCCTTTTTCGAGCAGATTGAGATTCTTGAAGACTCCTTGCATGGTTGGACCACCATTATGTCCATCAAGAATAGATGTACCCTTGGTGCCAGGCGCTGCAGATTTAATATACCATCCTACATCGAAAATGCTGCGTGGAACCTGCATGGCACCTTTAATATCGATATTTACTGGGAGAATTCGGGCATTATGGACGCTGATTTTTTCGATTGTCAAATATCTTGGCTTATCCGCGGCTACTGTATATGCGGCAACTTCTTCTTGAGGAATGACGGTCTCATCAACATCGGTACTATCGGTTGAGATATCACCTGCCGAACGTGGCGCAATGCGTTCCTTGCCTTCTTCAGACTTATAATATTGATTTTCCCAGGTTGTAATGCGGACGGCGATGCCGACGATGAAGATGAGAAGAATTACTTTAAAGACCGCACTAGCGCGTGGTTTAGGATTTGGAGTTGATAATGCCATATGTCCACCCTTTTCTATTTATTTAAAATCGTCGTAAGTTACCATGAGTGCACGAGAGTCTACCTGGCGGAGATTTTCGAGTGCAACAGTGACTACGATAAGGAGTCCGGTACCAGAGAGAGACAATCCCATTGGAGCGCCGGTTAGAATGATAAAAATGTAGTCAGTGATGAATGGAAGCATGGCGATCAGGCCAAGTGAGAGCGAGCCGAATAGATTAAGGCGGTTGACGGTATTCTCGAGATATTTGGCGGTTGTCTTACCAGGACGGACACCTTCAATGAAGCCACTTTGCTTTTGAAGGTTGTCGGCGATCTCATTGGTATTAAAGATGATAGAAGTGTAGAAATAAGTAAAGAGAACTACGAGAGCAAAGTAAAGGGCTGGATAAATGAACCACTGGGCAGTTATACCGTTTGGATAGAGACGACTAAAGTTTTGGGCGTTTGGGGCAGTAAAGAGAGAGGTGAGAGTGGAGCCAAGCTGATTACCATGGTTTAGGGTGGTGATTAATTGACCGATCAGTGATGGGAGCGAGAGGAAGGCAGTAGCGAAAATAACTGGAACCACACCGGCAGCAATGAGTTTGATTGGCAGAATAGATTTAATATCGCCATAAGCACTGTTACCATGGACACGCTTGGCATAATTGACGGTAATAATGCGCTGAGCTTCATTTAATTTAACAAGCCAATAGAGGACAATTATAATGGCAAGTGCCATGATGAGGAGAGTCCAGAAAACAACTGGGTTGACTGGAAGGTTAAGCCAGCCAAAGAGACTGAGGGTACCATACTTGGTTTCAAATAGGCTGCGAGATAGAGATGCGGTGGTGGTTGGGAACTGCGAGATGATACTGGCAAAAATAATAGTCGAGATACCATTACCAACGCCCTGTTCTGTAATGAGCTCTCCCATCCACATCAGAATAATAGAACCGGCAGTCATTGTAGTAACGGAAAGGATCCAGTCGCGAGTAGTCGGAACAAAGGATACGGTATTGGTGGAGGCGACTGACTGATAGAGGATATAAATATATGCAATCGACTGTACGATGGCAAGAGGTACGGTCAACATGCGAGTCCACTGGTTAATCTTGCGGCGACCAGTTTCACCATCTTCAGAGAGTTCCTCGAGGCTTGGGATAGCTTTTGAGAGTAGCTGAAAAATAATAGAGGCGGTGATATATGGAGAGAGGCCAACAAGGATGATTGAAAATGAGGCAAGGCCACCACCGGAGATAAGGTTCAAGAAGCCAGAGAAGTCAGATTTTGAAATTAAGTTTGTGACAGCATCTTTGAAAGTTTTTGCATCACCCATTGGCACTGGGATATGAGCCAAAAGTCGATAGGCGATGATGATACCAAAAACAATGGCGATGCGCTTTAACATGTCTTTATTCTTTAGGGATTTGAAAATTGTCTTGAAATGCATTAGGACCTCTCTTGTATTACTAATCTATATTATCATAATCTACACAAAAAATAACCCCTTGTGGGGGTTATTTTATTTTACTTCGATTTATTCAGCTTTATCTTCAGCTTTTGGACGAGCTGGGATTTTAGCTTTAGCGAAGCTACCACCTGCTTTTTTGATCATTTCAATAGCAGTCTTGCTGGCAAATTGAGTTTTGAGGTCAATTTTTGCATCAAGCTCACCACGAGTGATGATTTTAACCTTGGTGTATGGGGTGGTAATTAAGTTAGCTTCAGCCAAGATGAAGTTGTCAACAATACCGGTGAGACCATTGAGGTTGTCGGTGTAGACAAGTTCAGCCTTCTTGTGAAGTGACTTAAAGCCTTTAAGCTTTGGTACAGCCTGCATAAGAGCACGCTGACCACCCATGAAGGTTGCTGGCATTTTCTTGTGGCCAGTACGAGCTTTTTGACCCTTAGTACCACGACCAGCAGTTTTACCGCGACCGGCTGCAATACCGCGACCAGCCCTGGTTGGACGAGCATTACGCTCAACGATTAAGTCGTTGTATTTCATTACTTATTCTCCTTTTTGGAGGTTTTAGCTTTTTCGATAGTAGTATTCCATTTTGCACGAGGAACTTGCTGTCTCAAACCTTCGATAACAGCGTAAGCAATGTTGACTTTGTTGGTGGAGCCTAGAGATTTAGAAATTAGGTTCTTTACACCAGTCAAGCCAATGATTGAACGAACGATACCACCAGCGATAATACCGGTACCTGGAGCTGCAGGTTTCATCAAAACGTGAGCACCAGTGGTTTTGGTTTCAACTTCGTGGCAAATGGTTTCTTCATTCATGTTGAAAGTAATCATATTTTTCTTTGCAACACGAGCGGCTTTTTGGACTGCAGTAGTGACATCACCACCTTTAGCGACACCAACGCCGACTTTGTTTTTCTTATTACCAACAGCAACAAGAGCTTTGAAGCGCATGCGGCGACCACCTTTTACGGTACGAGAAACACGGTCAATATTGATAGTGATTTCCTCGAATTCCTTTGGTGTATTCTCAGCTTTAACACGGTCACGGCGGGTATTTTTACGCATTGGACGACCTGCCATGTCGCGAGTTTGCTTAGTTGCAGCTACTTCATCAGTCATCTTTAGGGTGCCTGATTTGTTGACTACCTTTGGTTGCTTTGGAGCAGTTGTATTTGCATCAGCCATATTAGAACTCCAATCCTTCCTTACGAGCAGCCTCAGCTAGTGCAGACATACGTCCGGCATAAAGCTTTGAGCCACGGTCGAAGACAACTTTATTAATGTTTGCTTTCTTTGCTGCTTTTGCGATTTCAGCACCGATTTCGGCAGCTTTTTCAGATTTAGTACCTTTGGGCTTTTTGCCAACAGTAGTAGCGTAAGCTAAGGTTGCTTGTTTGTCATCATCAATAACCTGAGCAGTGATGTTGAGGTTGCTGATGTGAACAGTGAGGCGAGGACGCTCAGCTGTGCCGTGAATCTTAGCACGGGTGCGGTTTGCGCGAAAAATCTTATTCATTATTTCTTTCCTGCCTTTCCTGCCTTGCGGAGAATTACTTCGTCAGAGTACTTAATACCTTTACCCTTGTATGGTTCTGGTTTCTTGAAAGCACGAATTTCAGCGGCGGTCTGACCAACTTTTTGCTTATCAATGCCTGAAACGATGATTTCCATCTTGTTAGTTTTAAGTTCTACGCCATCTGGTGCAGAATATTTAACTGGATGTGAAAAACCGAGAGACATCTCAATTTCTTTTGGTCCGCCTGAGAGACGAAAACCAACACCATTGATTTCGAGTTTCTTTTCAAAACCCTGAGTAACACCGATAACGGCATTATTTAGAAGTGCGCGTTGTAAACCATGCCATGCACGGGATTTTGGTTCGTCATCCTTGCGGTTGATAACTGCCATGCCGTCCTCGATGGTGGTAACAACGTTTTCCTGAACAGGAACCTCGAGTGAACCTTTAGGTCCAGCGACAGTAATCATCTGTTCGCCGACCGTGATTGTCACTCCTGCAGGAATCTGGACAGGTTGTTTTCCGATACGACTCATATCTTCCTTTCAATTAATATTATCCTGGAGATTTTACCATATCTGATGGTAAAAAGCAAGGAGGATGACAGATTGAATAAAAAAATAGAGCAGGGCTACTGCTCTATTTTTTAGGTTTATCGATTACCAAACCTTGACGAGGATTTCACCGCCAAGACGAGCCTTTTTGGCTTCGTCGCCAGTCATCACACCTTTTGAGGTCGAGATGAGGACGATACCACGGCCAGACTTAATCTTTGGAAGTTCATCAACACCAGCATAAACACGACGACCTGGTTTTGAAACTTTGGTGATCTCGTTAATGCGAGGAGCTTCATTGATTTGATTAATGATTACATTAATTGAGTTACGTGGAGTAGCTTCAATAATGCTGTAATCGGCGATAAAATTGGTGCGCTTTAGACCTTCAAGGACTGCAATCTTAAGCTTGGAAGCTGGTACAACGATTTCATTTTTATTAACCATGATAGCGTTGCGGATGCGGGTGATAAGGTCTGCGATTTGATCTGTTGATTGTAATGACATAACTTACTCCTTTCCTTACCAACTACTCTTTGTTACACCTGGGATTTCGCCCTTGCTTGCCTTTTCACGGAAGCTAATACGGCTAAGTCCGAAGCGGCGCATGTAGCCACGTGGACGACCGTCAAGCATATCGCGATTTTTCAAGCGGGTTGGGCTAGAATTTTTTGGTAATTTTTGAAGACCTTCAAGGTCGCCAGCTGCTTTTAGTTCAGCGCGTTTGGCTTTGTATTTGTCAAACATTTTCTGGCGTTTGAGGTCACGAAGGACTGCTGATTTTTTCGCCATATTATTTGCTCTCCTTCTTTTCGAAAGGCATACCGAATGCCTCTAATAGTTTGCGGCTACCTGCTTTGGTACCATTTTTGATAATGAAAGTAATTTCAAGACCGTGAAGAACGGAAGCGTCTTCGAAGGTGATTTCTGGGAAGACAGTCTGCTCTTTAAGGCCTAGTGAATAGTTACCTTGTGCATCAAATGAACCGGTTGGAACGCCGTGGAAGTCACGAACGTGTGGCAGTGCAATACTGATTAGACGATCGACAAATTCATACATCTTGTCATTGCGTAAGGTAACAAGGTAACCAACTGGGGCGCCCAAACCTTTACGAATTTTAAAGGTTGCGATTGATTTCTTTGCAAGACGTGAGGTTGGAGCTTGACCGGTGATTTTCTCAAGAGTCAAAGCAACAGTCTCAGTGAAGTGCTTGTCTTCACGTTTCTTACCAACACCACAAGAAACAACTACTTTCTCGAGTTTTGGTAATTGGTTAACATTCTCAATCTCGAGTTCTTTCTCTAGATCTTTGACAATTTTGTCATTGTAGAGAGCTTTAAGGCGAGGAACATATTTATCTGCCATAATTATTTCCCTTCTTTCTTGAGATTAGAGAGATCGATACCGACGTGGATATCTTTCTTGCCGCCCTTTGGATTGAACTGAGTGGCGCGCATGTGGCGTTCACGGATTCCAATACCTTCGATCATAGCTTTGTGATTTTTGAGGTCCATCTTGACGATTTTGCCAGATTTACCTTTATTATCACCAGCGATAATGGTAACTACATCGCCAGATTTGAGATTCTGTGCCATATTATAGTACCTCCGGAGCTAAGCTGATAATCTTGTTGAAGCCGAGTTCACGAAGTTCTCGTGGGACTGGTCCAAAGACACGGGTGCCTTTTGGATTTTTATCATCATTGATAATGACGGCTGCGTTGTCGTCAAAGCGGATGGTTGAACCATCTGGACGACGGATTTGGCCGCGGGTGCGGACGATAACGGCGCGGACCACGGCTTTCTTCTTAATGTTGCCTGTAGGTGATGCGTCTTTTACGCTGGCGGTGACAATGTCACCGACACGAGCGTAACGAGCGCGAGTACCGCCGAGGACACGGATTACTCCAAGTTCCTTGGCGCCACTGTTGTCGGCTACATGCAATCTAGTTTCCTGTTGAATCATAATTAATTTTCCTCCCCTGTAGTTTCATCTTCAGGTAGTACATTCTTAACATCATCCTTTAATTCGACAGTACCATGTGAACGTTCAAGAATCTTGACGAGTTTGTAGGTACAGGTCTTGGAATATGGACGGCAAGCGGTGATTTCAACTTTGTCCCCTAACTTTGCTTCATTATTCTCGTCGTGAGCAGTGTATTTACGAGTGTGAGAATACTGCTTGCGGTAGAGTGGATGAGTTTCGCGGTTAGTAATGGAGACGGTAATGGTTTTATCACGTTTGTCGGAAGTTACTACTCCTTGAAGTGTTTGTGCCATACTTAGGCTCCCTTTCCTTGATTAGTTAAAGTTTTTGACCTTGCAATTTCTTTTCTTAAAGCCTTAATTTTGTGTGGGTTTTGAAGAGTACCTTCGATAAGTCCACGGCGGGCTTCAAGTAATTCTTTTTGAAGATCTGCTAAAGGTTTGATAACTTTCTCAGCTTTTTTCTCTGTCTTTTTATCAGCCATGATTACTGATCTCCTTTCCTAACAAACTTACAGCGGACTGGAAGCTTGTGTGAAGCAAGACGGAGAGCTTCTTTGGCCTGCTCTTCGGTGACATCTGCCATTTCAAACATCACGGTGCCGGTCTTAACTTTAGCTACGTAAAATTGTGGTTCACCTTTACCAGAACCCATCTTTACATCAAGAGGTTTTTTGGTAACAGGTGTGTGTGGGAAAATTCGAATCCAAATTTTACCACCGCGTTTGATGTAACGGGTAATTGCCTGACGAGCGGCCTCAATTTGGCGTGAGTTGATACGTTCATTGTCGAGTGACATGAGACCGTATTCACCGAAGGCAACAGTGTTACAGCGAGTTGCTACGCCATCGTTTTTGCCTTTTCTGACTTTACGATGAGCAACGCGACTTGGAAGTAAAATAGCCATAATTATTTCTCTCCCTTATAGATCCAAACCTTGACGCCGACGATACCAGCGATGGTTGGAGCGTGATGACAGTAGAAATCAATATCAGCGCGAAGAGTATGTAGAGGGACGGATCCTTCAATAAACTTCTCACGGCGTGACATTTCGGCACCATTAAGACGACCTGAAACCTCGATGCGAACACCTTTAGCTCCGGCGGTCATTGTTGACTGGCTGGCCATTTTGACGGCACGGCGGAAATTCATACGTTTTCCAAGTTGGAAACCGATATTTTCAGCAACTAATTTTGCGGAAAGCTCAGGTTTCTTAACTTCTTCAACATTGATGCGAATTGGTTGGGAAGCGAACTTCTCAAGCTCTTTCTTGATTTCATTAATACCTGCGCCTTGTTTACCAATCACGGCACCAGCTTTGGCGGTACGGATAGTGATGGTAGTAAGGTTGTCAGTACGTTCGATATCAATACGAGCGATGGTTGGACGAGACTTGAAACGATTTTCAATAGCCTCGCGAATCTTAACATCTTCAATCAACCATTTTTTGAAGTCAGTATTTCTGGTGAACCATTTGGATGACCAGTCTTTGCTGACCTGAAGACGATAAGAGACTGGGTTAACTTTTTGTCCCATTACTTGTCCTCCTTCTTAGTCGCTTCAGCTTTTTTAGCTTTCTCTTCACCAGCTACTTCAACAAAGATGTTGCTGGAGACTTTCTCAAATGGAAGAGCGCGACCACGAGATGCAGGAACGAAACGGCGGATGCGTGTACCTGCAGTGACTGAAATGCGTGCAATACGAATAGTCTTTGGATCCATTGAGACGCCAGAGTTTAATAAGTTAGCTTTGGCTGAATCGATAGCTTTTAAGACTGGGCGAGCAGCGCGGCGAGGAGTGTTCTCGAGAATTACGATTGCGTCGGCAACGTAACGATCGCGAACTAGGCTGGCAACGATGCTAGTTTTGCGTGGCATTGAGTCAACACCTTTAATATATGCGTGTGCAAAATGAGTAGACATTATTTACCTCCTCGCTTTGCAGCTTCAGCGGCTTTCTTACCACCGTGGCGTTTAAATTTGCGGGTTGGGGCAAATTCGCCAAGTTTGTGACCGACCATATTTTCTGAGACGAAAACTGGGACGTGAACTTTACCGTTGTGGACGGCGACAGTGCGACCAACCATCTCTGGGAAGATTGTTGAGTAGCGTGCCCAAGTTTTGATTACGGTGCGATCTTCGGCAGAAAGAGCTTTGATTTTCTTTTCTAGTTTAAAATCCACGAAAGGACCTTTTTTGAGGCTTCTTCCCATAGACTATTTCCTCTTTCCTTCGTGACGACTGCGCACGATCATTTTATTAGTTTTCTTATTGTGGCGAGTACGGAAACCAAGAGTGAGCTGCCCCCATGGAGTACGAGGTGCTTTACCAGTACCGTGACGGCCACCGTCACCACCACCGTGTGGGTGGTCTGTAGCGTTCATCACAACACCACGGACGGTTGGGCGGATACCTTTACGGCGAACACGACCAGCAGAACCGATTTTGATGTTTTGATGCTGCATGTTTCCAACTGTACCGATGGAAGCTTCACAAGTTGCAAGTACTTTGCGAACTTCGCCTGAAGGCATACGTAGAGTGGCATAGTCACCCTCTTTAGCCATAAGCTGAGCGGAGCTACCAGCAGAGCGAACCATTTGTGCACCACGGCCTGGGGTTAATTCGATGGCATAAACCATGGTACCCACAGGGATGTTGCTAAGTGGAAGACGGTTGGATTCTTCGATTGGAGCCTCTTCACCAGTCTGGAAGGTTTTACCCTTGAACATCTTAGTGTCGGCGATGACGTAGTAGAAAGTATTGTTGGTATCTTTGATACGAGCGATACGAGCACTACGGTTTGGATCGTACTCAATTTCCATAACTTCAAAAGTCATATTCTTTGGAAGATTATGGGTAACTAAGCGATAGTGACGCTTGACACCACCACCACGATGGCGAACAGTAATGCGTCCTTGACTGTTTTTACCAGCATTCTGCTTTTTGGCTTTTAACAGAGACTTGAGAGGTTTTCGAGTGGTGATTTGATCGAAATCCTGAGTAGTCTTCTGACGCTGAGCAGGAGTGGTAGGACGATAAGCTTTAATGCTCATTATTTATTATCTCCTTCCTCAACTTTTTCTTCGTCGAAAATACGGATTTTGTCGCCAGCGGCTAAGGTAGCGTAAGCTACTTTGCGGTCACGGCGGAATGTTTTACCTGGGTAAGCATGTTTGCCTTTTGAGAAGCGAGTTGCTTTACCTTTACGGATTAAGATGCGAATATCTTTAACGGTGACATTGTATTGTTCAGCGATGGTTTTTGCAACTTCTTGCTTAGTAGCATCGGCTGGAACATAAAAGATATAAATATTCTTAGTTTGTTCATTGTAGGCTTTTTCGGTAGCACGTGGAATAACTAACATTAAGCATTCTCCTTTCCGATGAGCCAGTTATCTAGAGCAGAAATGGCGTCTTTTACGATAACAATAGAGTCCGCATTCATAACATCAAAGACATTAAGGAAGGTTGGGCGAACCACCTTAGCGAAAGCAATATTGTTAGTTGCACGTAAAGTTAATGGATCCTTTTCTGAAACGACGATGAGAACATTCTTTGGAGCAATCTTCTGATCATTCAAGGTTTTAACAACCTCTTTGACCTTGCCGTCTTTAATACCAAGTGTATCAATGACGTGAATTGCTTTTGCTGTATTCTTCATCGAAAGTGCCTGCATGACTGCAACGCGTTTGGCGTTTTTGCTGAGTTTCTTGGTAAAGTTTTCTTCACCAGTACGACCGCCGGCAATACCACCGTGGCGCCAGATAGGGTTACGGGTAGAGCCGAAACGAGCACGACCGGTTCCTTTCTGTTTCCATGGCTTTTTACCACCACCGCGGACTTCACCACGCCTTAAAGTTTTTGCGTGTGAGCTGCGAGAATTAGCAAGATATGCATCATATGCAAGCTTAACTAATTCGTGATTTGTAACTTCGAGATCGAAGATTGCTGGATTTAAATCTGCCATATTACTCCTTTCCCTCCACGGTTACAATTCCTTTCTTAGGACCTGGGACTGCACCCTTTAGGCCTAAGATGTTATTTTCTTTGTCGATGTAAGCTACGACTAAGTTCTTTACAGTAACTTGGTCATGACCCATACGACCTGGCATACGCTTGCCCTTGAAAACTTTTTGAGGATACATTGAGCCGATTGAACCGACTTTCCTAATATCGCCCTTGAAGCCATGGGTATTGCGTGATTCTTGGAAGTTCCAACGCTTGACAGTACCAGCGAATCCTTTGCCTTTCGAAATACCAGTAACTGCCACCTTGTCTCCAAGTTCGAAGCTTTCTACAGTGAGGACATCACCGAGTTTGAGCTCTGGAGTGGAATCCGTACGAAATTCCTTCAAGATTTTAGGACTTAATGTTTCGTCAGCTTTTTTGACGTGAGCTGATACCGACTTGCTCAGATTCTTACCCTGACCGTATCCAAGCTGCACAGCATTATAACCATCGGTGTCGACGGTCTTTATCTGAGTCACTGTGGCTGGTCCAGCTTGAAGGATGGTAACTGGAGTTACTAATCCATCTTCGCCGATGATCTGGGTCATACCAATTTTGGTGCCGAGGATGACTTTCATCTTTTCCTTTCCTTTAATGACGACACTCTAATAGCTAGACTAAGAGGAGTTCCAGTTTGTTTCTCTGCTTGGCCTATAATTTTTCTAAAAAAATTATTGCAGTCGGAAACGAACGGCTTTTTCTTTGGTCTAGTTAGTCAAATGTCACCTTGATAAACTTACACGTGTATTTTAGCACAAAACCAGTGTTTCTTCAAGGGGAGTTTTCTAGTCAACTTTCTCTTTGTCAGTTTTGGTACCTATCTTTTTGGCGGTACTGATTAATTCGGTTTTGGAGATTTTTTCATAAAAGAGTGGTTTTCTGATCGCAATCAGGATAGACAGTACAAAGAAATAGATCAGACAGGTGATTACGTAAGCGATGGTAAGAACCGCGGTAGCGTTTTCGTCAATAATATTATTGAAGCTGAGTAGTTGAATGGGGAAAAAAGCAATGGCCGGAATTATGGCGAATTGGAAGAAGAAGGCCGTAAAACGGATAAATAAGTGGAGAAATTTATTAAAGATTGAAGTTGAAGCCGTTTCGTCAATTAGCTTGACTTTTAGATTGGTCATAAAGAAACCAAAAGTGTAACCGTGAAAAATCATAACACTAAGAGTGAGATAAAGAATGACAGAAACGAAGGAAGTTAAAATCGAGAACTCAAGACGGAGGATTTTCATAATAAATGGGGCGAGGGTTAGGAGAAAGGCAACGGAGCCGATTGCATCAAAGACGAGAGCCACGAGTCGCCTCAGGAATGAGATTTTCTTGCTGCGATCATAACTTTTAAGGTCAATTTCTTCACGAGTCGGTAGGAATTTCGCTAAGAGATTGGCAAGAATAAAGCCGAAGATGCCACCAAGAGTATTTGTGATAAGATCATCAACATCGAAGAGGCGATAATTGCCAGCGTAAATAAAGTAGAGTCCACTGAGCTGAGTTAACTCAAAGAACAGGGAGAGGAGAAAGGATTTGACGACTACTTGTTTAAAATTACTACGGAAATAATAGCGAAGATAAAAACCAAAAGGTAGAGTCATGAAGATATTAAAGACAGTTGTAAGAAAGCCCCAGTTTTTAAAGATGGTGAGGAAGGATTTTGGGTCCTGAAGGTTAATATGCGTATGTTTTGCGATATCAAATATAAAATTGAGCGGATTGAGCTGCATGTGGTAGCCATGCAGGGATTGTGCTTTTTCTGCTGATGGAAGTGGCAAAATAATTAAACAATAAGTACAGAGGAGATAAAGAATAAAAGAGTAGATGATCCAGACGCGCAAGCTCATGATGGAGCCATATTTTTTGTAGTTATAGATTAGATATGGCACTGAGAAAGCCACGGCAGTGGCCGGAAAAATAACGGAGGCTTGCTGAATTGCGTCTATATATGAGTGCATACTTATATTATATATTGTTTCCTAATAAAAAATAGCTCCACGGAGGAGCTATTTTTAGTTGTTTAGGTCTTAGAAGTCTGCGTCTTCATCTTTGACGATTTTGAAGTCGCCGAAGTTACCTTCAGTTTCCTCTTCAGAATCTTCTAATTTACGCACACCGGTACCTACTGGAATCTTGCGGCCAATAATGACGTTTTCCTTCAAACCGTGAAGCTTATCGACGCGACCATTGATGGCGGCATTAATAAGAACGCGGGTTGTATCCTGGAAGGATGCAGCTGAAAGGAAGGAGTCTGACCAGATTGAAACCTTGGTAATACCGAGAAGAAGCTGAGTGTATTCAGCTGGAGTACGACCAGAGGCGATACATTCACGATTGGCTTCTTCGACGGCGTTGACTGAGGTAATATCACCAGCAACAAAGTTAGTGTCACCGGCATCTTCAATCATGACACGGCTAAACATCTGGCGCACAATCACCTCAAGGTGTTTTGCGGAGACATCATTACCGTTGGCGGCGTAGACTGCCATAATATCATTCATGATATAACGAGCAGTTGCTTCTACACCCTTGTACTTGAGCTGATCCTGAAGATTTAGAGAACCAGTAGTGAGACGATCACCTGCTTCGACAGTATCATTACTCTTAACGAGCATTTCAGCGTCATTTGGAATTTCGACACGGACTGGACCGCCAGCACCTTCGGTGATGAGAACGGCACCATCGACAATCTGAGCGTTACCATCAAATGGAGCGATGATTGGTTCCATACCTTTAGACTTGGCAGCGATGACGTCGCCAGTCTTGACGGAAGCACCATCTTTAACCATGATTTTACGATCATCGGTCACTTCGATGCGCTCAGTCTTACCTGAAGATGGGGTGATTTGAACCACAAAGTGATTACCATCTTCCCAAACTTCACAGAGACCAGAAACAGGAGCAATCCAAGCTTGACCTTTAGGATTTCTAGCTTCGAGAAGCTCTTCTACACGAGGAAGACCACGGGAGATAGCACCAGAACCTGCAACACCGGAAGAGTGTTTAGTATCAAGAGTAAGCTGAGTACCAAGCTCACCTAGGGATTGAGCTGCAATAACACCAACTGGTTGATTTGGCTCAACGAGTTGACGAGTGGCCATATCAACACCATAGGCTTTCTGTGGGATACCATCGACGGACTTGGTAGTAAGTACAGATTGGATGCGGACGGATTTAATATCTTCATCAGCAGCAATCTGCTCGGCCATTTCACGGGTAATGAGCTGATCGTTTTCGAGGTAGCCTGGAATCACTGCTGCGGTATAGCGGCCGGCAATACGCTGGACGAACTCGATACCAGTTTGCTGAGTTTCAGATTTGAAGACCTCAAAGCCTGGGTCTTCAGCATCTTTATCAGTGGTGAAGACGTCCTGAGCCACATCGACGAGACGACGGGTAAGATAACCAGAGTCGGCAGTACGAAGAGCGGTAGAAACCTGACCCTGACGAGCACCACGAGTTGCAATGAAGGATTCGAGGGTATTAAGACCATTCTTGTAGCTGGACTTGACTGGAAGCTCGATTTCCTTGTTGTTAATGTCGACCATGATACCAATAGCTGCAGAAGCAAGCTTAATACCAGAAACGGAACCACGAGCACCGGAGTTGGTCATCACGGCAATGTCGGTATCCATAGTAGCAAGCTTTTGCTTGAGGAAGCTGGAGATTTCACCGTCGATTTCACGCCAGTTAGCAACGGTTAGATTGTAGCGTTCAGTATCAGTGAGTAAGCCCTGATCGTATTGATCTTGGATAAGAGCAGTTTTCGCGTCACCTTTAGCAATGAAGTCAGCAATTTCTGGATAGGTTGGATAATCGTCCTTACAGGTAGAAATTGAAGCAATAGTCTCATATTCAAAGGCCAAGTCCTTCAATTTATCTGCAACTTCAACTGTTACCTTAGAACCATAATCATTAAAGATATTGGCCATAACTTTCTTCAAGTGCTTTGAAGTCTGGACGCCGTTATCGTATGGGTAATCTACTGGGAGAATCTCATTGAAGATAACACGGCCAAGTGTGGTGTCGCGAATCTCTTTCTTAGTGAAGACGCGAATTGGAGTTTGAAGGGCGATGTCGCCACGATCATAGGCCATTTCTGCTTCATAGACTGAACTGAAGGCAAGTGGCTTATCGGATTCAGTACCAGGTTTATCGTAGGTTAGGTAGTAGCTACCAAGTACAACGTCCTGATAGATAGCGAGCACTGGTGATCCGTCAGCAGGTTTTAAGAGGTTGTGCTGAGCGGTCATCAATTCTTGAGCTTCTTTCTGAGCTTCAGCTGATAGTGGGAGGTGAATAGCCATCTGGTCACCGTCGTAGTCGGCGTTGAAACCTGAAGCAACGAGTGGGTGAAGCTGAATTGCCATACCATCGATCAGTTTTGGCTGGAAAGCCTGAATTGAAAGACGGTGAAGAGATGGAGCACGGTTCAAAAGAACATAGCGACCCTTAATTACTTCGTCAAGTGCATCCCAAACGATAGATTCGTGAGCTTCAATCATACGTGAAGCGGCGCGAGAGTTTGGTGCATATTCATGGAGAAGTAGCCAAGAGATGACGAATGGCTTGAAGAGTTCTAGTGCCATAAGTTTTGGTAGACCACACTCGTTGAGCTTAAGATCTGGACCTACCACGATGACGGAACGACCAGAGTAGTCAACACGCTTACCGAGAAGGTTCTGACGGAAACGACCCTGCTTACCTTTGAGGAGGTCAGAGAGGGATTTGAGTTTGCGGCGACCATTTTGTGAACTGGCAAGACGTCCGTGGGAGGCATTGTTGTCGATAAGAGAGTCAATAGCCTCTTGGAGCATACGCATTTCGTTGTGAACGATCACTTCTGGAGCATTGAGATCAAGAAGTTTCTTCAAACGGTTGTTGCGGTTAATTACACGACGATAAAGGTCGTTTAGGTCGGAGGTTGCAAAGCGACCACCAGGGAGAGAGATCATAGGACGAAGATCTGGAGGGATAACTGGAATAACAGTAAGGATAAGATCGGTTGGCTTGATGCCAGCGTTCTTCATACCTTCAAGTACCTTGATGCGCTTAATCAGTTTGCGCTCCTTTTGGCCCTTAGCCTCTTTAGCTTGTTCACTTAAATCTGCAATCATCTGATCCATGTCGATTTCGTCAAGAATCTTCTTGATGGCACCGGCACCCATTTCAGCAGTGATGAGCTCTTCATACTCTTCAGGAAGGTTCCTGAAGTCAATTTCAGAAATCACAGCACCTTTCTTGAGTCCTTCGAGAGTGCTCTTGCGGCTTAAGAAATCTTTCTCAACTTCTTCAACCTCTTTAGCCTGTTCGTTGGCTAGTTTTTCAGGATTAGCACCAGCTTCTTTGGCGGCTTCACCGTAACGGATCTTAATAGCCTGGAGGCTAGCTTCGTGCTGAGCCTTAAGGTCATTTATAGTCTGTTCAATTTCAGCATCTTTAGCGTCAATAATGAGGTAAGACGCGAAGTAGACAACCTTCTCAATATTCTTGACGGTGAGATCAAGCAATAAGCTGAGGGCTGATGGGGTACCACGCATAAACCAGATATGAGCTACTGGGGCTGCAAGTTTGATGTGGCCCATGCGTTCACGGCGGGCGATTGACTTGGTAACAAGGTTACCTTCTTTATCAACTGCAGCTTCGCGTGAGCGGACACCTTTAAGTTTGCTATCGTGTGGATTGATATCTTTTACTGGACCGAAAATACGCTCACAGAATAGACCATCACGCTCAGGTTTCTGAGTACGATAGTTGATTGTTTCTGGCTTCAATACTTCGCCATAGCTCCAACTCAAGATATCTTCAGCACTTGCAATACTGAGACGAATTGAGTCGAAGTCACTGGCTGAAATGTAATTGTCCATCCAAGCCATTAGAACTCCTCTCCGAGATCAATGTTTTCGTCATTGTCTCCTTCTTTTATTGTAATTCCCTGCGCGTCAAGCGATTCCTCGATCTCTTCATCTGAAAGATCAATTAAATCGTTGTCGTCATCATTCATATGTACATTATGCTTTGCGTAGATTAGGCGGTCGTCCTGAGATTTTTCAATTTCTCTAGAAGTTTTCTCAATTACGCGATCTGCGTCTCTTGCTTCGCCATTATCAAGAAGATCAACCTTAAGACCGAGACCTTGAAGCTCCTTAACGAGAACGTTGAAACCTTCAGGAAGTTTTGGACCTTGGATTGGTTCATTCTTAATGATAGATTCATAAGCCTTAGCACGACCGTAAACATCATCAGATTTAATAGTGAGCATTTCCTGCAAGATACTGGATGCACCGTAAGCTTCGAGGGCCCAGACCTCCATCTCTCCGAAACGCTGACCACCGTTTTGTGCCTTACCACCAAGTGGCTGTTGGGTAACCATAGTGTAAGGACCGGTTGAACGAGCGTGAATCTTGTCTTCGACCATGTGGTGAAGTTTGATCATGTGCATGACACCAACAGAAGTCTTTTCGTTAAATGGTTCACCTGTGAGACCATCAAAGAGCTGAATACGACCGTTATGGTCAATGCCTGCCTTAGCGAGCTCCTCAGAGATAACTTCATCTGGAATACCGTTGAAGGATGGGGTTGCAACCTTGTAGCCAAGGATACGAGCAGCCATGCCAATGTGGATCTCAAATAGCTGACCGAGGTTCATACGAGAAGGCACACCCATTGGGGAAAGTACGACGTCGATTGGAGTACCGTCAGCCATAAATGGCATATCTTCAACTGGAAGGACGCGAGAAACCACACCCTTGTTACCGTAACGACCAGCCATCTTGTCACCGATTTGAACTTTACGCATTTCAGCCACAAAGATTTTAATCTGCATCAAGACACCGGCCTTAAGTTCGTGACCTTGCTCACGGGTGTAGACACGGATACCGATAACCTTACCGGAGGTACCACCAGTCATGCGGACTGAGGTATCGCGGACGTCTTTAGCTTTTTCACCGAAGATGGCGCGAAGAAGGCGTTCCTCAGAGCTAAGCTCTTGCTCGCCCTTTGGCGTAATTTTACCGACGAGAATATCACCGGTTGAGACTTCGGAACCAACAGTAACGATACCATCTTCACCGAGGTGACGAAGAGCGTGTTCAGAAACGTTAGGAATATCGCGAGTAACCTGTTCAGGACCAAGCTTAGTTTCACGAACTTCAACATCAAAGTCTTTAATATTGATGGAAGTCAAAGTATCATCTTCGACAAGTTTGCGGGAAATCACGATAGCATCATCCATGTTGTAACCACGCCATGGCATGAAGGCAACTAGAAGGTTACGACCGAGAGCGATTTCGCCGTCTTCGATGGAGGCACCTTCGATTAGAATGTCACCAGCTTTGACTTTCTGGCCACGTTTAACCATACAACGTTGGTTGTAACACTGATCAGAGTTAGTCTGTTCGAAATGGGCGATTTTGTATTCGTGTGAAGTTCCATTTGCATAATCGACAATAATTGAGATACCATCAGCTTTCTTTACGACGCCATCCATGTCAGCAGTAATGAGCTGAGACGTGTATTTAGCAATATCAGCCTCAACACCTGTACCAACGGTTGGTGCGGTATTCTTTAGAAGTGGAACTGCCTGCTTCTGCATGGCGCAACCCATTAGCGCACGGTCAACACGGTTCTTCTCAACAAATGGAATAAGTGAGGCGGAAGCACCAAGAATTTCCTTGTGTGCAGCATCGACATGTGTGACACGGGCAGATTCAACCTGTGCTGGCTGACCATTAATACGAGCAGAGACACGTTCGTCAACAAAACGACCATCTTTGTCGAGCTTGGCGGAAGTATCAGCAATAACCATGTCTTTTTCTTGGCTAGCATCAACATAGATAACTTCATCAGTTACCTTGCCGTCTTTAACGACGCGATATGGTGCCTCGATGAAGCCATATTCGTTGATACGGGCATAGGTAGCAAGGTTAAGTACGAGACCGACGTTACCACCTTCAGGGGTTTCTACAGTACAAATACGACCGTAGTGAGTTGGGTGAGTATCACGGACATCGAAGCCGGCGCGTTCACGAGTTAGACCACCAGGACCCATGGAGCTCAGACGGCGCTTGTGTGAAAGTTCTGAGAATGGGTTGTAAGAGTCCATAAGCTGTGAAAGCTGAGAGCTACTGAAGAATTCCTTGACAGCAGCCACGACTGGGCGAGAGTTTAAAAGCTGAGCTGGAGTGGCTTCTTCTGGGTTAGCCATTGACATGCGGTCTAAAATATTACGCTGCAAGCGAAGCATACCAAGACGGAATTGGCGCTGGATTAACTCGCCAACCATTTTGACGCGGCGGTTTGCAAGAGAGTCGATATCATCAGCTGGTTCCTGAGTATTATTCAAACGAATAATCTCGCGAATGATAGCAATAACATCTTCCATCTGAAGGGTGCGGTGAGCACTGTCATTTGGAGTATCGAAGCCTAGGCGCTGATTGATCTTGAAGCGACCAACGCGTGAATAGTCATAGCGTTTGTAGTCGAAGAAGGTGCGCTCAACCATGGAGCGAGCGTTTTCGACAGTGGCAAGATCACCTGGGCGAAGACGGCGATAAACCTCAAGAAGAGCTGCGGCCTGGCTGGTGGTGGTATCCTTATCGATAGTACTGTCGATGTAATTGATTGGACCATTGTCGACGTCAGCGAAAAGCTCTTTGATTTCAGAATTCTTCGCGATACCAAGAGCACGAAGGAAGGTAGTGACTGGAATCTTACGACGACGATCAATCTTGACGTTGATTGAACCATTGGTTGCAGTTTCAAACTCAAGCCATGCACCACGGCCTGGAATAACCTTAGCGCCATAGAAGCGTTTACCATTGAAGCTGTCAGCAGTGAAAAATACACCAGCTGAACGAATGAGCTGTGAGACGATGACGCGCTCAGTACCGTTAATAATGAAGGTAGCACGGTCGGTCATCCATGGATAGTCACCAAAGTAGATAGTCTGTTCTTTGATTTCGCCGGTCACTTTATTGGTAAGCTCAGCTTTGACGTAAAGTGGAGCTTCATAGGTCTCAAGATTGTATTTTGCCTCTTCAACAGTGCGTTTTGGAGCCTTAAATTCGTAATCCTTAAACCTTAATGAAAGTTTCTGTCCGGTGTAGTCATCGATTGGGTTCAATTCGGTGAAAACTTCACGGAGTCCAGATTTGATAAATTCCTCCCAAGAATCTTTCTGATGTGCGGTCAGATCTGGGATTTCAAGATGGTCGCCGTCCGTAAAAAAGACGCGCTTACCACTTGTACTGATATTTTTAGTACTCACGTTTCCCTCTATATTAGTGTTAATAATCTTTAGCGCCGAAGATTACTGCCAATTGACGATATTTTGAGTCGCCAGATCAAAACACCCTCGCGGCCAATTGACACACTACTTCTTGTGCTCGATTTTATCATAAATATCGAGATTTTTCAATGAGAAGTTCCGATTTTACACCAAAAAACCACCGGGAGATGGTGGTATTTTTTGAACATATAAGCTCTCAACTTTATGTAAGCTGACTCGCAGTTAGCTTAGTTCAACATGAACTGTGTTTAGTATAAGAATTTTAGGACGTAATGTCAAGGCTTTTTTATAAAAATAACCCCAGTTTCATGAGGTTATTTTTTTCACTTGGCAAAAAACGTTTAGGGTTGTCGCAAAGTAACACCTGTTCTAAATCTAAAGTAGTATTGACCTCTTGTTGAAGCTTGGGCAAGGAAAACTCTTTTGTATATGTGTAAGGTTTTCCATTTCCGTAATTGTACTCTTTTACAACAAATTCATTTTTTTTCCAACGCCAACAGCTATCGGCCGAAAGCAACAGATTGTTAAGATATCCTCTCTTAATCAAGTCATTAAAAAAAGCTATCCCAGTTATACATTTTTTTGAAGTAATCGTACAACCAAAATCGGCAAGCTGAACATATGAACCTAAAGATAAAATTTGAGTTGCTTCCGTTAGTCGTTTGTCATACTCTTTCTCTGATTGAATACCGTTTTCAATATGCGCCACAAATATCTTTTCAGGTTTTGCGCCAGCCGATATCAAACTGAGAACATGACTATAAGTACCTTTTGGTGCATGTAACGCAATGGGCAATTCGTACTCTTTGCTCAGAAAAGCTATAACCGAAAAAAGTTTTTCTTCCAACGGACTTAAGCGATAAGATTGTGCAGCAACTTTCAAGATTCCTGGCTTCACATTTCTTGTACCCATACCCTTTTCAATCACTTTACTGTATGATCTAATTATCTCATCTGCATCCTGTCTTTTTTGATGTGCTGGAATATATCGATTAGTATAGAATCCCAAGCAGCTTACAATTTTAACTGGACTATTTTCAATAATTCTATAATAATGATAAGGTTTTGTGTATGCTGTCAAGTCGCAAATTATTGTTATCCCCTGTCTATAGGCCTTATCAAGCTCATTTAATACATAGTCTTCCATCTTCTCTTGTTGCCTAAAAGGATATCGATTAAAAACATGTTCATGTACCAGTATACGGTCGTTATCTCTAATATCTTGAAGTCCTGTTGTAGTCTGAATATTAACCATTAATTATTCTTTCTGCATTATTAATTCCCCTCACGCACTTTCTTTCCACCATTGCCGCAACAAGCGACAGCTTGAATATCACATGAAAAATCTGACGGGTGGACACCCTCCCGTCAGACCCTTACCCTGTGTAGTCTCTTGTAAACTGTAGTTTTCGGAATTTTTAATAAAACAATTTTGCTAATTAAATATCCAGATCATCTAAATCAGCAAGTTCGGCGCGGGTATTCTTAGTGAGGTTAGAATCATTACTATTTTCATCATAGTCCTCAACGGTACGAGCGGCGGTTGGCTCACCGGTTGTTTCGACATTGCCATTATCGTCAGTGTTAACAATTTTCAAATTATAGCGGGCGTCGTTCTTGGTGCCGAGAGCGCGAAGAAGGGTACGGATGGACTGAGCGGTAGCACCACGGCGACCAATGACACGACCGACATCTTCAGGATCAACACTAAGGGAAAGCAAAACACCTTTTTCATCAATGGCACGGTCGATGCTAACTTTGTCAGGGTTATTTACTAGAGTTTTTACGATATATTCTACGAATTGTTGGTCAATGGTTGACATAGGTTCTCCAAGTTAATTTGTTACTAGCATTATATCATAATGGTTGCGGTTTGATAAATGAAAAAATAAGATATCTCGCGATATCTTATTTTCGTATTTTACTCTGCTACTTCAGCTTCTTCTTTTGGCTGGTTCTTGCGGAGCTTGTCAGCGTGTTTAGCTTTTTTGGTCTTTGGAGCTGCCTCTTTGTACCATTCAGGAAGCTTGATGCCTTCTTTCTTGAAGATGAAGGCCACACGTGAAGATGGCTGTGCCCCATTTTTAAGGTAAAACTCAACTTTTTCTTTATCTAAAGTGGTTTTCTTGGTTTCTGGGTTGTAATTGCCGACCTCAGCCACAACGCGTCCAGAAAGTGGATGACGCTGGGATTCTTGGACGACTAGTCGAAAGGTTGGGTAGTGAGTTCGACCATTACGCTGCATACGAATCGCGAGCATGTTTTCTCCTTAAATTTATTTATTGATTTATTCTATACTATTTTGTAGGTTTTTTCAAGACAAAAGAAGCCCTCCAGAGGAGGGCTTAGCAGGCAGATTGCATTTTTGCATTTCTTGCTTCTTGCATTCGTGCCTGGTTGGCGAGGAATACGTTTTCGATAAAGCGAAATGTGATCACTTTTTCGACACGTCGTTTAATCCAATCGTATAGCATATACTCTTCTGCTTCTTGCAGCTCAACGTAATTAAGCTTTAAGAAGATCATGTCTGCAATATACTCAATATTCTCATCGTTGAAGATTTTATTGAATGCCGTTGCGTCCAATTTTTTGCTGTATGGATCAAAATCAGGATCGATAGCACTATAGAACTTAGCCAAAGTATCTTTAATCAAGATGCGCGCTTCCTTACGGCGCTCTTTTGCGTTCAATGCTCTTTTAGAATAGAACGTACAGATAGTTTTTTTCACGTAATAGAGATCAAACTCCGTGGATGTCTTAGGGTCACTATCTTCATCGAACAGACTATTCTTTGCCGCTCTACTGCCTGAATCTATCAGATAGAGGTACTGTTCCACATTTATCTCACTTGAACGTGTCAGGATCTGGTTCAGCTCCTTCATTTCGCTCTTTTTTAGCTCCTGGATTTTATCCTTAAGAGTGTCAATATCACCTTTAAAATACTTACGATAGACCTCTAACTGTTCGGGGCTAATACTTTTCTCCCCCCACTTCTCTAACGACTTGAGCAGATACTTAGTAGAAGCATTTGCCCCCACTTGATAAAGCCAGCGCAGCAGACGGACGTAGTACCGAATAATCCGTTCAATGTATTCTCTCGAGTACTTGATGGGTTTATCTTTCTCCATCTCCTTCTTGCTAATCAATTCCTTGACCTGATCCTTCGTGTATGCCATCTTCATGGTTTTTTCCTCCTGGTAAAGAACTTTCTGACATTTTGAATGTCACACATTAGAAACATACATATAATAACATATTTTGTTAAGAAAGTAAAGCTCTAACATCATAAGATAGAGAATCGCCAAATAGAGCCTCTTGAGCTCTATTATTGAACTATAATTAATCTTTACTGGTCGGGTGTGAAGAATTATTTTACTAGAGACAGTTTGCCGGTAACCATCTTTTGGGTGTTATTCTGCTTTTTATAGTATTTAATGCCTTCGCTGGCAGCAGCGGATTGAGCCTCTTGTTTACTATGACCAGTACCGGTGCCACGCTTATGCCCAGCCACCACCACATCGATAGTAAAGAGACGATCGTGATCTGGTCCCTCTTCTTTAGTTACATGATACTGCGGAGTGCTATTTTCAAACTTTTGAGCAAGCTCCTGGAGATAACTTTTGGCGTCACGCCATGATTCTGATAGGATGACCTCATCCATTTTGGTAATAATATGCTGATAAATGAAGTCTTTGGCGGCCTCAAAACCCTGATCGAGATAGATTGCGCCAGTGACAGCCTCAAAACAGTCAGCAATGATAGAGGCATGAGTGCGACTATTGCCAAGTTTTTCACCTTTGGATAGACGAATTAGGTGAATATAACCGATTTCATAAGAGGCTGCACCAATTGATTCGGTGCGGACCAGGGCGGAGCGCCAAGCGGTCATAATGCCCTCCGGTTCATCAAAGTTGTCAAACAAGAAATCAGAAACCACAAGCTCCAGGATGGCGTCACCGAGAAACTCTAGGCGTTCGTTATGTTCAACTTCTGCCTTGCGATGTTCGTTAACGTAACTTCGGTGAGTCAGTGCGGTGATAAAAAGTGTGACGTCCTTAAATTCAATGCCCATTTTTGACTTTGCAAAATCAGAATAGGCATCAAGAGTGTCTTTAGTGAAAGTTTCTGGTAGCAGACTTTTATCCTGCTGCTTTTTGACAGATGCTTCCTCGATGTGTTTTTTAATGAGGTCGATGTCGATATGATATTTTTCTAGGGTTGATTTCATAAATCCTTTTCGTGAGTTCATTTTGACACTAGAGTGATCTAGTGTCTGGTGAAACCTCGAATTTTAATTATTATAAGTATGAACTACTTTTCTTTACAACTCACCGGTGCGAATGCGTTTTTTGGCGATTAGCATTAACTTTTCAATGTCATCATACTCAATCGCATTGAGTGCGTCTCTAAAAGAAAACCATTTGATGCCATTCATCCATTTTTCCTTGGTTGGTCTTTCATTACCATCCATAGCGCGGACGAGATAAATTTGGGTAGTCATGAGGACTAATTTATCAACGCGGCGATACTTGAAATGGATTTTGCCTAGCCAAGAAAGGACCTTGATGTGATTCAACCCCGCTTCTTCACCAATTTCGCGAATAGCGGTCTGCTTGGCAGTTTCGCCGGCCTCAATGTGGCCTTTAGGAATCGTCCAACGATTTTTTGAATCCTGGATGAGAAGAATTTCTATATCATTCTTCTGCCTATTGTAGCGAAAGACGATTCCACCAGAAGTCGGCTCTCGCACAATCTCTTTGATGGCTGGTTTCTTTTTAAATGACTTCTCGGCACCTACCTTTGTGGTATTTGACCGAGAATTACGTAAGTTTTGACGATTTTTTACAAAGTTATGAGTTGTAGAATCTTTGGGTTTCGTTCTATTTGTCGGATGCGACTGGTTGGGACTCAACTTGCGATTCTGATCCTTCATGTTCTTTCTCTTCATTATTCAATCCAAGTTGCTTGTAGGCCGTACCTAGAACACCATTGATGAACTTTGAAGAGTTATCGGAGCCGAAAGCTTTTGCAAGCTCGACAGCTTCGTTAATCACAACTTTTGGAGGAACAACTCTTGTTTCAAGTTCATAAAGACCGATACGCAAAATATTGCGATCGATGGCTGCAATAGTATCTAATGGCCATTCCGGAGCGAGTGGCTGTAGTTCACGATCAAGCTTGTCTTGATTTTTTACTACACCTCTTCCAATACTAAAAACAAACTCAGTATCTCCGAGAGCTTTGGAATATGGTTCAATATTTTTTGCGATGATGGACTCGATTTCGGCTGTAGCATCGCCCGCCTTTGCCCGAAACTCGTATTCATACAAGCTTTGTAATGCAATGATTCTACCGAGGTGCCGATTACTTGCCATTATTTTTCGCTTTTCTTTGCTTTACTTACAACTTTTGCAGTTTTTACAGTTTTTACCTTAAGGTTTGGGGTCTTTTTTGCGGTCTCAAAAGCCTTAACAGGTGATTTCTTATTAACAGCACGAGCCAAAACAAGACGTAGGTGGCTTCGGCGAAGACCAGTCTTTCTTGGGCTGCTTTGTTTTTTAGGTTCAGGCATTAAATGCTCCTTATTAGTATATTGACAATAATTTAGCTAATTATACGTCAAAAAATCGGTTTTTTCAAGATTAAGTTTTGTTTTAAGCCACGATATTAATGAGTTTGGCGCCTTTTGGAATAATAATCTTCTTTGGTTCACCTGAAAGGTACTTTTTGACATTTTCTTCGGCTAGCGCGAGACCCTTAATCTTCTCTTCATCTTGAAGGTCGGTTGCGGCGATTTCTAACTTAGCGCGGACTTTACCATTAACCTGTACGATCAACTGTACAGAGTCTGAAACTAGCATTTTTTCATCGTATGTAGGCCAGGTGTCATTTTCCTGTTCAGATTCGAGAATTTCAGAAGCAAGGTGTGGCGCAAATGGTTTTAAGAGCTTTGCGAGTACCACAATATCGGTTTTATGAACGCCGATTTTATAGAGGTCATTGACATATTCCATCAGAGCTGCCACTGCGGTGTTAAAATTATTACTTTCAATGTCTTGGGTGACTTTTTTGATAGTTTTATGACGGACTTGCGCGGTCTGATTATCAGACGGTAGACGCTCAGATTGATTGAAGGCGAGGTTAAAACAGCGATTCAAGAAGCGATAGACGCCACCGATCGCGGTAGTGCTCCAGGCTGCATCTTCATTGTATGGACCAATGAACAGTTCATAAGTGCGCAAGGTATCAGCGCCATAACCTGAGTCAATTACGTCAAGTGGATCAATCACATTACCCTTGGATTTAGACATCTTTTTACCATCCGGGGCGTTGATATAACCGTTATAGAGTAGTTTTTTGACTGGCTCGCGGAATGGTAGATACCCCTCATCGGCAAAGAATTTACACCAGAAGCGGACATACAACAAGTGCGCAACGGCATGGTCGCCACCACAATAGATATCGAGCGGTTCCCAGTACTTGATAGCCTCCTGGTCCCAGGCGGCATTTTTATCATGTGGTGAGGCATAGCGCCAGAGATACCAAGAAGAACAGGCGTAGCCGTCAAGAGTATCAGTTTCACGGGTCATTTCCTCGCCATTAATGGTGACTTTTAGCCAGTCTTTAGCCTTAGCTAAGGCAGAGCGACCGGTTTTATCAGGTCTGAAATCTGAAACCTCAGGAAGAACTACCGGGAGTTGATCTTCTGGGATGGCATGAGGTTCGCCATTTTTATCATAGGCTATTGGAATTGGACAACCCCAATAACGCTGACGAGAGATTAGCCAATCACGCATACGATAGGTGACTTTTTTCTCTGCGACTTTAGTGCCGAGTTTTTCAAGAATCTTAGCGCGAGCTTCTTCTGAAGAGTAGCCGCTAAATTCTCCAGAGTTAATCAACTTACCTTCACCGTGGAAGCAAGGTTCTTCAGTCGGATTCTCAATTACTGGCTTGATTTGTAGCTGGTATTTTTCCGCAAAAGCAAAGTCACGTTCATCGTGTGCTGGGACGGCCATCACTGCACCATCGCCATAATTAATAAGGACGTAATCTGAGATCCAGATTGGGATTTGTTCTTTTGTTAGAGGATTGATGGCGAAGCTTCCGGTGAAGACGCCGGTTTTTTCTTTATTTTCTTGACGCTCAATTTCAGACTTTTTAATAGCGTTTGCGCAGTATTCTGCAACTTGCGTCTGAGTTTCAGTGGTGGTAAGTTCTGGAATTAAGGCATGCTCTGGAGCTAAAACGAGAAAAGTGGCGCCACAGATCGTATCAATACGTGTGGTAAAAATATCGATTTTAAGATCTTTTCCTGCCACTTCAAACTTAACATTGGCACCTTCAGAGCGACCAATCCAGTTTTTCTGCATAGTTTTGATTTTTTCAGGCCAGTTGAGACTATCGATTTCTGCCAATAATTCGTCAGCATAGGCAGTAATCTTAAAGAACCATTGCTTCATTTTTTTCTTTTCAACCTCTGCCCCACAGCGCCAACAATGACCATTTTCTACCTGCTCATTAGCAAGAACGGTCTGATCATTTGGGCACCACCACTGATAGCTCTCTTTTTGATAAGCCAAGCCTTTTTTGAAGAGCTGCAAAAAGCACCACTGAGTCCAACGATAATATTCAGGATCTGAGGTGTTTAATTCTCTAGTCCAGTCAATATAATAGCCGAGGCGTTTAGCTTGTTTACGGAAGTTTTCGATATTGGTTTTTGTAGCAGCTTTTGGAGAAATACCGGTTTTAATAGCATAATTTTCGGCAGGCAAGCCAAATGTGTCGTAACCAAATGGCCTGAGGACATTTTTGCCGTTTTGGGAGTAAAAACGAGCAAGTACATCAACGATCGAAAAATTACGTACGTGACCAACATGGAGACCAGCACCGGATGGGTATGGGAACATTTCGGCGAGAAACATTTTCTCTTTTGAATCTTCTTTTGCCTTAAAAGTCTGTTCTTTTTCCCAGATTTTTTGCCACTTTTCTTCAATTTTAATCGGATTATATCTTTCCATAAAAAACTCCCTAATCTATCTTATTATATCAAATTTCAGAGATTTGCCGGATTTTTAGAGACAACGGAGGTAAAAAAGTTGGATGGCAGTAGCGATTGAGACATTGAAGGATTCTTTCTCCCCATACATCGGAATTTCCAGAAAGAGATCAACTAGTGAATGTAGTTCTTTGGGAATACCAAGGACCTCTTCGCCAAGAAGGATGGCAACCTTATCTTCTAGGTGAGTTTTGGTCTCTGGATCGTTTATGAGATGCGTGATTTTACCTGAGAGATTATTTTCGAGGCCGACGATCTGGAATCCACTATTTTTTAGATCAATTAGGGTTTGTTTTATATCGTCAGTAGTACTAGACTTTAAAGTTTGTTCGGCACCGAGGGCGGTTTTATGAATTTGATCAGATAGTTTCACCGCGAGATGAGGCAGGAGTTTTGAATACGGAAGAGGAGTTGGCGTGTAGCCAGAATAAATTACCCTGTTAACTCCAAAACCGTCGGCAGTACGCAAGATTGATCCGACATTATAGGTCGAGCGGATGTTATGCAGAATTATGACAATTTCCCGGTTTTGCATGATTATATTCTATCATGGATTAGTGATTCTCCCCTGTTTCTGATATAATATGCTTATGGATAAAATGATAGAAAAATGGATCAGTGAAATTACTACCGACAAGCTTTCCGAGGCTGATATTGAACGCTCGATGGCCTATGCTAAAGATATTTTTAGCGGTCTTTCGACGATTCGTAAGTGTGCACAGGGGGTTTCAGTTTTCGGATCGGCAAGAACACTTGAAACAGAAAAATATTACATCAAGGCACGTGAACTCGGTCGACTTCTGGCGGAAAATGGCCACCCAGTGATTACCGGTGGTGGACCTGGCATTATGGAAGCAGCTAATCGTGGTGCTTATGAATATGGCGGCCGCAGTATGGGACTAAATATCACTCTGCCTTTCGAGCAACATCCAAATCCATATATTACTGATGGGATGGAATTTAAATACTTCTTTGCGCGTAAATTAATGCTAGTGATGGCAAGTAAGGCCTATGTTTTCTTCCCTGGCGGAATTGGTACACTTGATGAACTTTCTGAAGTTCTAATCTTAATGCAAACCAATAAAATGCCAAAAATGCCGGTATTTTTGATTGGGAAGACCTATTGGCGCCCTATGGTGAAGTTTATGAAGACTACGATGCTAAAGAATCACATGATCAAAGAAAAAGACCTCGATTTGTTTGTGTTGACAGATGATATTACAGAGGTAGTGATGGCAGCCAATAAGATTGGACACATCAATATCAACGATAATATTTATAATCATTTCAAATCTGCTTAAGAATTAAAAAAAAGAGGCCGAATGGGGCCTCTTTTTTATTATATTTCAAGTTTCTGGATCGGCATTGGGTGAAATTTTTCGTTGGCGGAGAGGATTCCAGTTTTTGGACCAATATAAGATATAACAGAGGTAGAGTTAGCAGCGGCAGCGATTAGGCTATTTTTAAAATCTAGTCCATCCAGGATTCCAGCGAGGAAGCCAGCCCCAAAGGCATCACCTGCGCCGCTAAAATCTACAGGCTTTTTCGGTTCGTATTGGGCGAGACGGTATGACTCCTGGCCATTTGTAGCAATTGCACCATTAGCGCCATCGGTAATAATAAGAGTCTTAACGTAAGGTGAGAGGCGCGCGAGCAATTCCTCCAGAATCTCTCCCTGGACCAGCTGTTTTGCCTCTTTTTGGTTGAGGATTAGAATATCGATATCAGAAAGAAGCCCTAAGACTTTTTTCTTCTGTGCAAGCTCTTCTTTTCCTGGGCTCCACATGATTTGTATCTGATTTTCTTTAGCATATTCGACAAATTCGAGTAGTTTCTCCATGTCACCACTCAAACCTGTGACATATAGCCAATCGGGATTAGCCAACGAAAGGTCAGAGGCGGTAAGGTTTTTATATTTAGCAGCAACACCTAAGCAAGTCATGGTGGTAGCGCTGGCGGTTTTTGAATCTAACATGATAACAGAGGTGCCAGTTTGACCATCTAGCTGATTTAGGTAACTCGTATCTACATTTTCATCGATTAAAAAGTCTATAATAGCCTCGGCTGCAGAATCAGTACCGAGATTGCTGATCAGAATGGACTGATGGCCGTGTCTTGCAAAGGTGACGGCAGCGTTAGTGCCACCACCACCAACCTGATAAGAGACCTGGTCGATGTAGACCTTTTCACCAACTGAAATGCTATCTTTTTTGACAATAAAGTCATCATGGTCAACTAGGTAAATTTCCTGAGTGGCGTGACCTAAGCAAACTACGCGCGAAATCGGTTGCTCCAGCAAGGGGTTGGTATTTTTTGCAGTTTTTATACGTCCCACCATTAGAGTACTCCTCGTTTTTTCGACTCTTCGACTAAATTATTGTAGGCATCGGCGGGATTTTCTGCCTTCGAGATGGAAGATCCAACGTTAATAACGTTAAGGTCAGCATGCGCGAGAGCTCTAATATTTGTCAGATTAGCGCCGCCATCCCAGCCAATTTCAAGATCCGACTTTAATTTTCGGACAATTTTGATTTTTTCAATCTGGAGTAAATCAGCTTCGCCTCCCTGTTTGCCGAGACTGCCGGCAAAAATCAGAACGTGGTCAGCTACATCAATGTATGGCTTAACAAGTTCCGGATAGGTTCCAGGTAGTAGAGCGACGCCACATTTTATCCCCGCTTTCTTAAATTCATTAAAGAATGGCAAGAGATTCTCGTTAGCCTCAGCGTGCAGAATACAGAGAGATGGTTTGAGACGTAAAATATTCGCTAGATGATCACTAGGTCTCGCGGACATCAGATGGATATCAACTGCGAGATTTGGCGGGAGCTGCGCAATTGCAGCTTCAGAAATACTTTTGTCAGCGGTGAAGGTGCCATCCATAATATCTAACTGTACACGCCTCGAGAACTTTTGATACGCGTCTAGCTGCATCGCAAAAACTTGCGGATCCGCCGTTAAGATTGTTGGTACTATTTTGACATCCTCACCCATAGTTATTCCTTAATAAATTGTTTCTTCATCTAGACGACGATTGCGTCGAATATAACGCTCCTCCGGTAAGAAATTACCGCGAAGGAACATATCAATTGCTTGGTCAATATTTTGATCATCCATAAAATCAGACGAAAGACAGAGGACATTGGCGTCATTATGAAGACGTCCGAGACGGACGAGTTCCGGAGTGTAACCACAGATGGCGCGAATACCTTTAAAACGATTGGCCTGCATAGAGATACCGTGAGCTGAGCCACAGATTAAGATACCGCGAGAGCCTTCCGTTTCACGTACTGCACGAGAGACCGCAATAGCATAATCGTTAAAATCATCATCTGGGCGCATAGTTTCAGGGCCAAGGTCAACAATTTCGTAATTTTCTGCCCATTCAGATTGTGATAGAGCGGCCAAAATACGCTGTTTGGCAACAAATCCACGGTGATCAGAACCTAAAAAGATCCTTGGCATATTAATTTTTCCCAAAATCAGAGGCTAGTTCGACTAAGCGGTTAGAATAACCCCATTCATTGTCATACCAAGCCACAATTTTTACCAGATTGCCACCGACCACGTTGATGAGAGGAAGGTCAACGATGCTGGAGTGAGAATTGCCACGATAATCGATGGAAACGAGTGGTTCCTCAGAAACCCCGAGGATTCCTTCATAGAACGGTTCTTTGGCGGCCTTTTTGAAGATTTCTTGAAGCTCTTCAATGGTCGTATCTCGTTTTAAGACGGCAGTGATATCTGAGAGAGAAACGACTGGAGTCGGGACACGAATTGAGAGCCCGTCAAATTTACCTTTGAGGGCAGGAATAGTCAAGGCTGCAGCTTTTGAAGCGCCGGTTGAAGTTGGGACGATGTTTTCAGCGGCGGCGCGTGCTTCACGCAGGTCCTTGGCTGGGGCGTCTAGAATGCGCTGTGAGGCAGTATAGGAGTGAACTGTAGTCATTAAAGCTTTCTCGATGCCAAAATTATCCTCAAGAACTTTCATGACAGGGGCGATACAGTTTGTAGTGCAGGATGCGTTGGAGAGGATTTTATCGTCTTCAGTTACCGTATCTTCATTAACGCCAATCACGATAGTTTTAGCACCTTCGCCCTTGGCTGGTGCAGAAATAACCACTTTGCGGGCGCCAGCTTCAAGATGGTCTGCCGCCTTCTTAGGATCAGTAAAGAAACCAGTTGATTCAATTACGACATCAACCTGATATTCACCCCATGGGAGATTTTTCGGCTCTTTTTCGGAGAAAACACGGATTTTTTCACCATCAACGATGAGGTTCTCTTCGTCAAATTTAACGTCTCGATCATAGGTACCATAGCTTGAATCATGCTTCAATAGATGAGCTAGGGTCTTAGTGTCGGTTAAGTCATTAATTGCAACAATTTTAACGTCACGGCGTTCAAAAGCAATCTTGAAGGCGTTGCGACCGATGCGGCCAAAGCCATTAATTGCGAGTTTTATCATTTTACCTCCTTGATTTTAGATAATTATAGCATATCTAAAATGGGCACACAAAAAAACACTACCATTTCTGGTAGTGTTTTTAGATTTAAGACTAACCTCTTGCGAAGTGAGCGAATGCACGGTTCGCTTCTGCCATGCGGTGAGTATCTTCTTTCTTCTTGAAAGCAGCGCCGGTGCCATTGAAGGCATCAACGATTTCTGATTCAAGACGACGTTCGTATGGCATACCCTTACGAGCACGAGCAGCAACGACTAGCCATGAGAAGGCAAAGTGCATCTGACGGTGACCAGAAATTGGGAATGGAATCTGGTAGTTAGCACCACCAACACGGCGGGACTTAACTTCAAAATCTGGAGAAACGTTGGCAATTGCTTTTTCAAGTACTTCAACTGGATTCTCAGAACCAAGCTTCTTTGCGGCACCTTCGATGGCAGAGTAAACTGCACGTTCGGCAACCTGTTTCTTGCCATCAAGCATGGACTTGTTGATCAAGCGCTGAACAAGAATTGACTGATAGCGACGATCTGGATTAACTTTGCGTTCAAGTGATTTAGTGGTTTTACGTGGCATAATTACTTACCCTCCTTCTTAGCGCCGTATTTAGAACGACCCTGCTTGCGACCATTGACACCCTGAAGATCAAGGGTACCACGGACGATGTGGTAGCGGACACCTGGAAGATCAGGCACACGTCCACCACGAACGAGAACCACTGCGTGCTCCTGAAGGTTGTGACCTTCACCACCGATGTAAGCCCAGACTTCCTGGCCATTGGTGAGGCGAACACGAGCTACTTTACGTAGAGCGGAGTTAGGTTTCTTTGGAGTTTTGGTGGTAACTTTGATACAAACACCGCGCTTCAATGGAGCTGGCTGATCGTAGTAACGAGTCTTCAAAGTGTTGACAATGCTACCTAAAGCAGGAGATTTTGACTTCCTTGCAGCCACCTTGCGTGGTTTCCTAATCAATTGATTGATTGTTGGCATTTTTTCCTCTTATTTAATTTCGAATTAATATTTGGCTCAAAAAATCTTTGAACCTAGGTTTTAACCTCAGCCGCCTCCGTTACAGCAATTGGATTTGGCACGAAACTCTTGGTTTATTATACTACCTTGAGCTCAGTTCGTCAATTAAGACTTTTTGGCTTGTTTTGACCTGACAACTGGCTTTTTCACTTTAGCTGGAAGAGATAATGGCGTCTTTTTTGACTCTTTGAGGTTCGATCCTTGATTTTTAATGGACTCTTCTAACAGCATTTTGACGAGTGCCCAAACAATTAGATTGGCGGAAAATGCTAAAAATGCGATAAATGGAATGATTAGAAGACCCACGCCGAGAGCCTGATTAAGTAGAGCGATGACCGCCGAGACGAGAAAAGAAATACCTGCAATGATTAGATAGGTGATCTCAAGAATAGTGAGTTCCTTTTTCTCTTTATATAACTGTTTTATGAAAGACAATAAACTAGGTTGTGACATAATAATATATTAACATATTTTTGGTATTTATCAAGTTTAAACTAAAAAGGAGCCATGTGGCTCCTTTTTATTATTTAGCTTTTTTATCGTCAGCTTCGTCTTTGGAGTTTAGCTTGACGAGGAAGTTCAAGGTTTTCTCAATTACCATGCGGTTTTTGATATCCTGGCGGACATTATTATCTTTGAGGCTGGCAAGAGCTTCTTTAGATTTCTTATAAACTTCGCGAAGTTCATTTAGTTTAGCATCAACAATTTCATTGTCGACATCAATTTTTTCTTCACGAGCTAGCATCTGGAGGGCGAGAGAAGCCTTGACACGAGTCTCAGCAAGTTCCTTAATCTGCTTTTTCCAGTCTTCTTCAGTTTGACCAGTTTGCTTGAGGTAGTCCTCAAAATTGAGGCCTTGCGCATTAGCATTAGCTTCAATATCTTGCTTGATGAAGCGGATTTGGTCCTCGACGAGAATCTCAGGAGCAGAAATTTTACTCTTTTTGATTAATTCGTTAACGAGATCATCTTTAAACTTCTCGTCTGATTTCACCTTATTTTGCTCGGTGAGGTTGTTTTCAATATCGAGTTTGAGTTCCTCGAGAGACTTGAACGGACCACACTTCTTCGCAAATTCGTCATTTAATTCTGGGAGAACAAATTCATTAACCTGTTTTAAAAGCACATTAAAGACAGTTTTCTTACCGGCAAGTTTCTCAGCGTGGTAGTCCTTAGGGAAGGTAAGTTCGAGATCAAAGCGATCGCCTGCAGAATGACCGACAATACCTTCTTCAAAACCTGGGATAAACTGATGTGAGCCAAGCTTAAGCTTGAAATCTTTGGCAGCACCACCTTCAAATTTCTCACCATCGAGACTACCTTCAAAGTCGATGACGACCTCATCATCCATTTTAGCTTCACGTTTTACAACTTGCTTTTCAGCATAGGCGTTGCGAACGCGGGCGAGGACATCGTCGATATCGGCTTGGTTCGCTTTAAACTCTTCACGTTTAACTTTGAGATTCTTGTAGTCGCCGAGTTTAATTTCTGGGACGATATCAGCTACGGCCTTGTATTCGAGAGTTTCACCTGGCACATATTTGACAATGTCAACATTAGGAATGACGAGAGGAATATTCTTAACCTCTTCGAAAGCCTGTGGGACGGTACGACGGACAGCGATGTCGGCAGTAGTACTGGCGAGGTCGTTTGGATTAATGTTTTTCTTTGCAATTTCGGCTGGAACTTTGCCTGGACGAAAGCCCTGAATCTTGATTTCTTTGGAAAGACGGAGAATTGCCTGTTCTTCAGCAATTTGAAGATCCTTCTGATCAAGGGTGACAGTAACTTCGACCTTGGTGTCGGATAATTTCTTTGTAGTAACTTTCATAGATTGATTATATCATGACAAGCTGATTCACGCGAAGGGTGAACTGTTTTATGACGGTTTTTGTCTTAGTTAATGTTTTAAATCATCTAAAGGTCCGTATCTAGTCACGACGGATCAAGCCAATTTGTGGAGAGGTACGCATAAAACGAACTACGTTTGCGAGAGAGGCGTGCTGCTTGATTTTTGGAGCTAGGATATTGTTGGGGTCGAATAACTGTTTAATTTCATGATAGAGAGCACGAGTTTTGGTGGGAATCTCCTGATTGACAATGAGGGCCTGAACCTGACCTTCAGCGGAGCCGCCACAGAGTGTACCGTTTGAATCAGAGAGGAGTTTTCCAAAATGTTGGAGAAAACGGAGTAGTTGTTTGCGATCATTAACACTCGAGAGGTCAAAGGCAGGACGTATGGAATAGAGATTGGTAGCAAAAGAGCCAAAAAGTGGCAGTGGTTGACTAAAAATCTCTTCGAGTGCAACCAAACTCCCTATCACCGAGTTTAATTCTGCGGCTGGAATGTATGAGCGGTCAACCAGACAGACGCGTTCGGAGAACTCTGCATCATTACGATAGGCCTCCAGGAGTTTTGTAAGTTTTTCAAACTGAGAGACGATGTCTTTTTGGTCGATAATTGTTTTGTATCCCCTCTCCGAAAGTTGTCGCATCTTTTTGATATGTTTATGGTTTTTAAAGAAAGAATCTTCAAGCTCGGTTGAAATGAGATATTTAGCACTTGTAAAAATTGAATTTGGATTTTCTGTGTTTTTCGAGGCTTGCATGGTTTTAGTATCCTCGGATCCGTGAATGTTTTGGGTATTTACGGATTCTAGAGAACTTTGGCTAAATATCCTGGTGTCGTAAAAATCAATACGCACAGGTTCAAGTTTTTTGAGCCGCTCCATAAAATCGATGGTGGAATCTAGGTCATCATAGAGGAAGAGAGCCTTTTTGGTGGGACGCGGAATCGGCGCCACTTTTAAAATTAGCTCTGTAATCACGCCGAGGCTGCCTTGAGCACCAAAGAATAGTGGAGCGAGGTCGAATTCATTATTTTTTGAATAAACCTCCGTGAGCATACGATAACCGATGCGCGAATGATCATTTTGTTTGATTTCTTGCAGCTGCCTCTGGTTTTGCTCAATTATCTTATGGGTTTTTTGATAGATTTTTCCAACCAAACCGTCTCGAGTTTTAGCATTACGAAGACCTAGCTGAGTGAGAGTCTGTGACTGAAAAAGTTCGCCGTTTGCAAGCACCGCCTCGAGGCGATCGACATAATAATAGATACTACCATATTTTTTGGCGATACGGTCAGTATAGAAATTGGAGATTAAACCACCGATAGTCTCTCTGGGGTCGGCTTCGACCGGCAAATAGAGGCCAAAAAGTGCGAGGGCGGAATTTAACTGTCCAAGAGTTACGCCAGCCTGTACTCGCACAAGGCGGCCGCGCTCATCAATTTCCTGGATTTGATTCATTTTTTCAGTCGAAAGGACCATGCCTTCTGTAAGATCGGCTCCACTTTGGTCAAGTCCCGAACCACGTACGGCAATTGGTAGTTGATAGCCCTTTTTTGCTAGTTCATTCGTAAAACGCAGAACATACTGAATATCTTCAATATTGTTTGGTAGAAAAAGTAGTTTTGGCATGATTTCCAAGATACTGGCATCACGAGAGTAGGCCGCCAAAATCTCTGGCTTGTCTGTTACAAAACCAGAAATGCGTGCATTCAGAAACTTTGCTATTTTATTCACTTCCCACCTTCTTTTCAATTATTTTAGCATAAAGATTTTAAAAACACTATTTTAGGGTCATTATTTTAGAACAACACTTGAGTCGCCAACCAGGGCCTTAAGTGGATCGATTAACTCACTTGAGGCGTCAATTTTGAACGGCATGCGCATTGGCTTTTTGCCACTTTCATCCTTAAGTACAAGAATAATCTCCTGAAAACCTGGATTATCATCACATAATTTACGGATACGCGTGAGTTTTGCAGTATCTTCAGGGTCTTCGATCAAAACATATAACCTCTGTGAACGAGGGTCGGCTGGCGGAGTAATGACACGGCGAACTGGTTCCTCAGAAGTGGCAGCTGAAGTGCTTGTGGCAGTTGAAGTATTTGTGGCTGTTGGAGTATTTGTGGCTGTTGAAGTGCTTGTATTGCCTTTTTCGCTTTCTGGTTTATTTGGTTTACCGTCAGTTTTTTCCGCCTTTTCAGCAGATTTTTCGGTATTAGACTCCTTTTTCTCTGCATTTTTGTCTTCTGATTTTTGACTTCCAGATAATCTGGCGGCAATATTTTCAGGTACGGAAGTAGTTTTCTTACGTCTAAATTCCTTTTTGGGAGCTTCTTTCGGGTCGTCTAGACGGGCGCCAGTGGACTGGTAATTTTCAAGTTTGTCATCCGAAACAATAGAGAAGGAGTCCGCAATAATTTTAACCTCAGAGGTAATATTCCCGTCTTTATCGCGCGCGTTGACGCGACCTGTCACCTTAATAATATTATCAACGGCTAATTTTGAACCTTCCTGCTCATAAAGCGCCGGAAAAACAATAAATTCAGTTTCTGATGTCTTACTTTCAATCTTAACGAAGGCCATTTTGGTGTTAGATTTAGTCAAGATGGTACGAATTCCGGTCACAATGCCACCAACGATGACTTGTTTGCCATCATTTTCGGCGGAAACCACTGAAAATGGGTGGGTATTTTCTTCAAAATAGACATCATATTTGTCGAGCGGGTGAGCTGAGAGATAGAGCCCCATGAGATCGCGTTCCCAAAGTAATTGTTCTTTTTCACTAACTTTGCTTGGGGATGGCTTAATTTCTGGCTCTGGAACCGCGCCGGCGTCGCCCATCAGGCCAAAGAGGTCCGTTTGGCCGGAAGCGCGGTCTTTTTGAACCTTACCGCCATAAGCCTGAATATCCTCAAGATTGAAGAGAAGGTCAGTACGAGAGGCAAAACGATCGAAGGCGCCAGTTTTGATGGCGGATTCCCAAGATTTCTTATTAAATTTGGTGTTATCGACGCGCGAGGCAAAATCACAGACGGATTTGAATGGGCCATTTTTGTCGCGTTCAGGGATGACGATTTCTTCAATCAGGGCCTTTCCCATACTCTTGATTGCTGCTAGACCAAAGCGGATGGTTTTTTCGCCACCAACAATACCGAAGTCAGCATAAGACTGGTTAATGTCAGGGCCGAGTACCTTGATGCCAATACGCTTACATTCAGCGATTTCGATGGCAAGACGGTCTGTCCAACGCATGTCTGAGGTCATTAGAGCCGCCATAAAGGCGTCTGGGTAATGAGCCTTCAGGTATGCCGTCCAATACGCAACCAGGCCATAGCACGCGGCGTGTGACTTATTAAAACAATAATTCGCGAATTCAAGTAGCTGATTCCAGAAAGTTTCGGCCTGTTCTTCTGTGGCGCCACCAACCTCCTGCGCGCCCTTGATAAATTCAGGTTTTACCTTATTCATCAACGCTACTTTCTTCTTACCGACTGCCTTACGCAAGGTATCTGCCTGACCACCGGTAAAGCCGCACCATTCCTTGGAGATCTGCATGAACTGCTCCTGATAAATCAAGATGCCATAAGTGGATTTTAGAGCATTTTCTAGCCCTGGATGAAGGTAAGTAATTGGCTCCTCGCCGTGTTTTCTGCGAATAAATGAGTCAATAAACTGCATTGGTCCTGGGCGATAGAGGGCTACCATAGCGATAATATCCTCAAAGCTGGAGGCCTTCAGGTCTTTGAGATAGCGTTTCATACCGGCAGATTCAAGCTGGAATACACCAGTAGTTTCGGCGTTTTGGAGGAGCTGATAGGCGAGCGGGTCATCAAGCGGGACGTTGTAGAGATCAATATCGTCGTGATAGACCTTACGAATCATACGCAAAGCATTATTGATCACAGAGAGGTTGGAAAGACCCAAAAAGTCCATCTTAAGAAGGCCTAACTCCTCGACCTGAGTGGACGGGTACTGGGTGGCGAGTGGACCTTTGGCGGAAACTTCAAGAGGAAGGAATTTGACTAGATCATCTGGGGCGATCACAATACCGCAGGCATGTACACCGTGGGAGCGGATGGTACCTTCGAGTTTGGAAGCATAATCAATTACACGTTTGGCGGTTGGGTTGTGTTCATATTCATATTTGAGGTCTGGGGTATTAACAATGGCATCAGTGAGCTTGACGTGGTGGCCCTGAACTGGGTCCGGAACAAGTTTGGCAATACGGTCAGCCTCGGCATAAGGCACTTCGAGCACACGCGCCACGTCGCGCACGGCGTTTTTTGCCATCATCTTACCAAAGGTAACAATGTTGGCGACACGCGCCTTACCATATTTATCAGTACAGTACTCAATTACCTCGTCACGGCGAGTATCCTGGATGTCGGTATCGATATCTGGCATCGAAATACGGTCTGGGTTTAAGAAACGCTCGAAGAGAAGGTCGTATTTCATTGGGTCAAGCTCAGTAATACGGAGAGCATAGGCCAGAATAGAACCAGCAGCAGAGCCACGGCCTGGGCCATAAATAATACGGCGGGTTTTTCCCCACATAATGAAGTCTTGGACGATTAAGAAGTAACCGTTGTAGCCCATTTTGTCGACAACTGAAAGTTCATAATCGATACGTTCGAGGATTTTTTCAGAGAGTAGCTTGCGACACTCCTCAATCGAGAGCTTAGCGGCTTCTTCCTGAGTAACGCCACCATAACGGAAGGCTAGGCCTCGAAAAACTAGTTTGTCGAGATAGCTCTTTTCGGAATCTCCATCTGGAATTGGGAATTTTGGAATCAAAATACGACCGAGCTGAATCTCAGTATGACAGCGCTCGGCAATTTTACGAGTGTTTTTAATAGCGTCGGGAAAATCTTTACTCCAGCGATCAATAATTTCCTGAGGTGGAATGACGTGAAGTTGAAAGTCCTTCAAAGTCATACGGTTTGGATCGGAAAGATTGGAGGCCGTGCCGATACAGAGGAGGATTTCATGTGCATCCTGATCCTCATGCTTAAGATAATGACCATCACAGGTAACTACTAGAGGTAAACCGGTTTTTTTGGCGATTTCTTGCAAACCCTGATTAATACGATTCTGGACATCCCAGTGAGTTGGTGAATCAGGATGGCCGTGGTCCTGCATTTCCAGATAAAATCGGTCCTTGTAGACATTTTTATACCATTCAACAAGTTTCTCGGCGCCTTCCATGTCACCATTCTTGAGTCGGACAGAGATCTCAGAGCTAGCACAGCCCGAGAGACAGATAATTCCCTCGTTGTATTTCTCCATGATTTCATGGTCGATACGAGGCTTGTAGTATTTACCATTAACTTCAGCTTCAGTTGCCAAACGACAGAGGTTTTCAAAGCCCTTATCGTTCATGGCGAGCAGCGTAATGTGGTACCTAACTTTATCATAAGCAGGATCGCGATCTAAACGAGAACGCGCTGCTACATAGGCCTCAAGGCCTAGAATCGGCTTTATTTCGGCGGCTTTTGCCTCTTTGTAAAGCTCAATTAGGCTAGACATGGTGCCGTGATCAGTCACGGCAACAGCCTCCATACCTTGGCCCTTAACATAATTAATTAGGTCTGGGACCTTTGTTAGGCCGTCTAGGAGACTGTAATGAGTGTGGTTGTGAAGGTGGACAAAATCACTCGGCCCGATCTCATGATCCGGGGAGTCGATACGCTGGCAAAATTCCTGATATTTTTGCTCATGGGCCAATTCGGCCGCTTCTTGGTCTACCTCACAACACATACTTATATTTTAGCATAAACAATGCGAGATGGGCGAAACAGTGGGATTTTTAGACTGATTTTTTTAATTGAATATTGGGTTCCGATCAACTTTTTTCAATCTGTTGAACTTATTCGTCGATTGATTCAACTGCGGTTTCGATAGCTGATTCTGCAGCTTCTTTAGCATCATCGGCGGTATCTTTCATATCTTCGATTTTGCCGAGTTCTTCAGCTTCTAGCTCATTTTTCTTACGAAAAACCTTATCAAAGAATTTCTGACCTTCAGTTTTGGCACCGAGATAAGCCTTTTTACTAACTTTTTTAGTGGTTTCAATGGCTTCTTTTCCCTGTTTTTTCAGATCTTCACGGGTTTCTTTGCCTGATTTTGGTGCTAGAAAAACCCCAGCGACAACACCAGCAGCTGCGCCGAGAATCATGCCGAGGAAGAATTTATTATCTTTTTTCATTTTGGACTCCTGTTTTAAATTTCTGTCTTTATTATAGAGGAATCCTTAAAAAAGAGATATACCAAAACCTGTAACTTTTTCTTTAGATTATTTTTGTATATCTCTCGTATGATTTTATTTATTTTCTCAGCTTATTTTCTCAGCTTATTTTCTCAGCTTTGAAGCTGTAGTTTTAGCTCGTCTTTGGAGATCGCGATGAGTTTTTGTGGTATTTTTTGCGCTGGTCCTAGTAGAGCTTTTAGCGGACTCTGACTCATCCTCGTCTTCCTCTTCTTCGAATTCGTCAAAAACCGATTTTTTGGGTTTCTTATCGATTTTTAATAAGCTAAAAAGTTTTCGACCGATATATTCTTTAACAAAACCACGAGCAAGAGGCCCAACAGAGGTAAGATCCTTAATATTATCTGCAACGTCATCCGCCTTATCAAAGATTGACTGGCCAGTCTGAACCATAATTTCAATCTCAGAGAGGAGACTAGTGAACTTGACGATACAAATAATACCAACAATCAGAAAAATCAGCAGGGCTACTGATAAAAACATTACTAAAATCCATTCAGCGAGATTCATGAAAGCTCCATTTATAACCTTAATGGTTTTATTATAGTATAAGCACTATTTCTTCGCAACCACAAAAAATCTACCTGAATGGTAGATTTTAAGTTAGGCTTTCTGATTTTTTATCAAATGCTGAAAGGATAATTGATTGATTGGTTGATGACTTTAGATTCAATTACAAGGTTTTTGATCGGTAACCTAGAAGTTCTTAATTGCGCTTTCGAGATCTTTGCCAAAATCTTCATAATGCTTAGCATAGTAAAGACCCGTGAGGAAATAGTTCTTTGGATCGCCGGTGGTCATCCACTGCCCTTGAGTTTTTTCAACATAGACATTGCCATCCTTCACCATGCGAGTAATCGCGTCAACAGTCCAAAGCTCGTTATCTAGACCAATGTTTTTTGGATCAAGATACTGGAAGACATCCGGTGTCAACAGATAGCGACCGTATGAAGTGAGATTCGATGGAGCCTCTTCAATTTTTGGCTTCTCTACGATGTTATGAAGAGTCATCTTCTGTTCATCTTGAAGGCGGATGATACCATATTTATTGAGGACTTCTTTTGGCATTTCTTGAGCGATAATGATAGCCTTGGCATCTTCGTGTTTCGCAAAAGAGTCTTTTAGGGTTTTAACATCAGAGGCACCAAAGACAACATCATCAGAGTAGGCGACGATAAAAGCTTCGTCATCGCGGATGAATTTGCGTGCTGAAGCAATTGGCGAGCCATTACCGTAAGGATAGGATTGATCCTGTTCGATCACGGTAATTTTTGGATAATCGAGGATCTCCTGGATTGGGGTATAACGATCGTGTTTGCCTTGAGAGGCGAGCTGTTTCCTAATGCGATTAACGGCATTATTGAAGTAATCTTCATAGATTGGCTTACCCTCTGGTGTGGCTACAATAATAATCTCTGTAATTCCTGCGGCAATACACTCATCCACAACAAATTGCATAATTGGACGGTTTCCAAGGGGAAGCATTGCTTTTGGAATAGTTTTTGTGATGGGTAAAAATCGACTAGCAAAACCGGCGTCAGTTATGATAGCCTTGGTTGGCATCTTATATTTCATATCATCTCCTTGAGATCATATTATAGCATATTATCTCAATTTTTAAAGCCGTAAGGGCAGCTTTGTAGCTATTTAAGCTATTTAGGCTATTTAGGCTATTTAGACTATTTAGGCTATTTAGACTATTTAGACTATTTAGTCGATTTGCCACCGGACTTATGCTTAATGGTGGTTTTAGCGGATTTTTTAGCAGAAATTTTGCGGGATGGAGTTTCAACAGCTTTCAAAAGTTCTTTTGCCGAGTTTTTCACAGCAGCCTTAGCTTTTTTCGCGGCAACTTTTTCAGCCTGGTAATCTTTGGATTGTTCATGATTGTGGATTGAATAAATAAGATTGACGATACCAAAGACCATCATGTAGGATCCGAAATATTTAATGAAATGAGTGGTGCCAAGGCGGCCACTGTTTAAAATGACGATGCCCATAATACAACCACAGATACCAGTAAGGACCCAGCTAAATTTATCAGTGAGGTCATCGATTGAGCGAAGACCTAGAATTAGTTCAAAAATACCTCGGAAGATAGTGTAGGCGGCGACTACGACGAGGTGCCAGGCGACATTTTGCTCGTAGGTAAAGAGAAGCGAGAGTGCAGCACCAATTTCGAGAATAGCCATGAGGAGTGAGATACCCCAGGTATTACGAGTTCTGGTGCGGATGAGGAGGTTGAATAACTCAATAATGCCGAGGGATAGGAGGACAGAGCCAACAATGACGACAAGAGTTTGAACGTCGCTGGAGCCAGTAAATAATGCAAACCAACCAAAAAGCAATGCGACTACACCTTGCAGGGCGAAGACACCCCAGTGGCTATCAATATATTTTAGTTTTGTGGACATTATTACTCCTTTTTTATTATCCTTATGCTTATTTTATCACATTTTTGACTATTGACGAGGTCTAGGCTACTGCTGTAACGAGGCGCTGCTCACTGAACTTAGTAAATTGAGTAATGAGACTGCTCGGAAGAACTTCAGCAATGACAGAGGACGATTCATATTGATAATCCTCAATTTTGGTTGGTAACTTCGGACCTTTTTCCTTTGGATGGTAGTTCGCGAGATAGGTATTGTATTCAAGGAGTCCGAGAGCGATCTCAGCCTGATCTTTTGTCATACCGGTATAACGAGCAACGATGCCAGAATCACTATAGTCGAGAGGGTGTTTTTTGTAATAATTTTCCATATATGCAACGGAGGCAGATTTTTCGATAACACCGGCTGATTCTAGAACACGTAGGTCTTCGGTATAGCTAGAGAATTTCTTTGCTTCGTCAGAATAACAGAATTCACCTGTAATGAATTTCATATTGGCCGCTTCAGCCGCGTTATCCAACACTTGAATGAACGAACCGACAATTGGCGTTGCGCCGATAATCGCGCTTGATGCTTGCTTGATTAGACCAGATCCAAAACCAGTTTCGTTTTTAAAGGCGTTTGCGATATTTGAATCGGCAACATTGATTTGCGATTCACGATTCGCACAGGCAACATGCCATTTTGCATAGTCAGAATTATCTTTTGGAGGTGCATTAATAGGATCATCTCCTTCAAGATCCAGATTTTCTGGACCCAATTCATCGATTTTTTCTTCGATTGGTTTATTAATTGTGGCATAGTCGGTTGTGACTGAGCCATTACAAAAGGCATCCATGATGGTGGTTTGTGAACCAGCATTGGAAGACGGGCAGTTTTTATTAACATCACTAAGGTCCCTACCAAGGTCTTCTGCAGAGGCGGATGGCAATAAGCTATTGAACGAACTTTTTGCAATACTACCAATTTTCGACACAACCTGGAGTGGAGTAGACATAATTGAAGCTAGCGGCATAGTGGCCTTAATGAGACTTCCCATGAAGGTATATGGAGAGCTTGGATCGAACGGACTCATGGTACTTCTTGCGAATCTTGCTTCACTGGCGATAACTTCTTTGCGGACATCGTAACCGGCTGCAGCATTCTCGGTGGTAGTTGGGAGACCAGAACTAATACGTGCTTGCATCGTGGTATACATTTTTAAAGCACTAGCAGTAACGTATCCAGTATCTTCACCCTTCATTTGATCTTTATTTAGGAAGTTCCTAGTAGCAGCCTGAGCGACTGTTGGAACCAGGAAGGAGATGATACCGCCGACGGTTGCTGTAAGGGCAGCAGTTTGTGCAACTGAGATAAAGCCAGAGAACAATTTACCGATAATTTTATGCAAACCCCCGGAAATAAGGAAGCCCGCGACTTCTCCAAATAAGCTGAGAAGATCTGCACTCATAGAAACGAATACGCAGGCTTTATAGACGTTGAGACTACCTGAAGCTTGGGCAAAGAGATTGCCGAGCTTAGTGGCATTACCGTACATATCTTTTGATTCAACATTATCACTATTATAGACAGCTTGATAAAGTGGGGCCTCCGGGTTATATTTCTCGACCACTGGGTCGCGCGGGCTAATCATATACTGACCATTACTAAAGAACTGCTGAATAGCTACGCTACCCATGGCGGTGGATTGTTCTTTGCCCGTAATAACGTTACCAAGACGATCTTTGGTTGGGCCCGGCGTGGTCATACCATTCATGTAGTAGTGAAGCTCTTTTTTACTATCTCCCGCCTTTGCCTTATCAACTGCCTCAAAGAAGTTGGTGCCAAAATTCAAAATCTTGGCCTTCATTAAAGCTCCAACGGTTTGAGCTAAGGTATTAATGATCTTCATAGCGGAACAAGTATAATTTGCAATAGCCGCTATTTGAGAAGTTTTTCCAATTGCCGCAGCAGCCTTCTCAGCACGCTTGGTTAGCGCACTTTCTGCAGCTTCCGCCGTCATACCAGGCTTCAGAGAGTCGTCTCCTTCGCCGACGGGTTTTAGTTCAGGTTCATCCGGATCATTCTCATTAGTAGAGTCCGCCTCAATTCCCCCCTGGGTGGATTCAGCCTCTTCTTTAATACCATCCTTCTCGGCATTTTTCTGAATCTCCTCATCGGATGGGTCATCTGAGGTGTCACCCTGACGATTACGACCGTGGTTGTTTAATTTTTTATCATTTAATTCAGCGGACGAATCAAACCAGCCAGCAATATGCCCTCGCAGCGTTCTTGTAGCCTTATCTTCAGCGTCAGCAAAGCCACTAGTAATCTTACTTGTAGTTGCTTCTTTATACGAAAAATGATTATCTGAATCAATATCAATAGTCCTTGGTACTTGATTTCCAGAAGCATCCAGGCCTGTCAATTCAACACTAGCCGGAATCCTTGCTTTATCTCCCTCATAAGCCGTAACAGCCATTGGCTTACCGTTTGGGCCATCCTCATATACCAGTAAGTTGAGAGGTTGGCCATCAGTACCGGTGGTTTCAACATAAGTGATACCCTGCTTTTGGAGACGCTTTTTAAGGCCGGTGGCGTGCTTAAGCTTAAACTTCTCTTCGCCACGCAAAATACTCCTATTTACAATGTTATGGTTAAGCTTACCATTTAATAATCGTGGAATTTGATACTTTGAACGAGCATTCATGCTATAGCGAAGCGTATTATAAGCCTCGAGGCCGTTAGCTAGGAGCGCAAACGGCGCTAGTGGAGTAGAAGCTGAAAAGGCAACCAGCATTGAGACAATAACACCTAGGGCTGCACCAACTATTTTAGCTTTTTTGATTTTTGCCTTAATATTCTGCTTCTTTTTATCTTTAGAGTCGCCCTTTTTATAGAGAGACTCTACGGCATTAGGGGTCTGTTCCGCGGCTAAAGCATTATTTGGATTTGTGCCATTTTCGGTGGCGGCAGTTTCGGCTTCACGTGCCTCTTTTTGTGCAGCTTTTTGATCTTCAATCTTCTTGGCCTGATTATTTCCCCAAGCGTCCTCAGAATTCATCCCCGAATCATTAGAATTTTTAGGTGAAGAATTATTGCTTGAGTCAGAAAAAGCTTGATTGCCAAAGCTATTTTCTCCTGGTCGACCAATATTCTCATCCATTCTGGTTATGATTATACTACATTTTGTTTTTTTAATACATGAATTTTAATGAATATTATCAAACCCTAAATACAGAGTTTATAATAGAGAATTTATAATAGAAATATACAGCAGGATTAAAGATAGGGTTTACGCCTGAGCTTTTTAGACGTGTCGAATTTTGCGGCGCAAGGATTCGATCGGAAAAGTTGTAGTGTAGTATTTAATTTTATCGAGAACTAGATCCTGCGCTGGGAGATATTTTAGTTCCGTGACGCCAAAACCGCGTTTAAAAACTGAGACGCCATAGAAGCGATGCTTAGTTTCTTCTTCGCCAACGATACCCCAGAAATTATAGCGTGTGATGCCGCGCTTTCTCGCATCTCGCATAGCTTCCATATGGAGTAATGGTGCACCTGAGTATTTCGTACCGAGCTCAGAGGAGACGCCATAATGATATGAAGCCTCATTGCCGTAAAAAATCATGAAATTTTCGGCTAGAATTTCACCGTCTTTCTTTGCGATATAGAGTACCGCTTCATTATTTTTGGCAAAGGCGGCAAACTGTTTGGTAAGAAACTTTTCGGAAAAAGCAAAGAAGGAGTGCCGCTTGGCGGTTTGTAGTTCAATTTCATAAAAATCTTTAATTGCGGAAGGATTGGTGGATTTTTCAATGGTAATTTCATTCTTCTCAGCTTTTCTGAGAGCGCGACGAAGACGCTGCCTCATACCGGCAAGAATTTCATCTTCGGACTTATTAAGATCCAAAACACCAGCAAACTCTACGGAAAGATACATTGGAGCTTTTCTAAAACCAGCGCTCTTAAAAATCTGCTCAGACTCATTGCTTAATTCGAGTTGCGGACGAACGCGCACAAAAACACAGTGAAGTTTTTTGCCGACTTTTGCCATATCTTCAAATATTAGCTTGACCAACTTTTGGTTTTGCCAGTCAAGGGTTGGCCCACCGGCAATAGCTAGATGACGGCCACGCTTAGCCGGTTCGACCTCACCTGCATAAGCTGCAACGATCTTACTATTCTGTTTTATGACGCGTCTGACAACTTGTCGACCAAGGTCTTGGTAGAAAACATAAAAATCCCAAGATTGGAGAAAGTTCGAATCTTTATGTTTAGTGACAAATTCATCCCATTCTTCTTTAGAATCGGCGTCGAGAATTTGATATTTCGCTTCATTAGTCATTTTAAACTCCTCTATTGTTTTATTGCCTATTGCCTATTGTCTATTGTTTCGTATATAGTTTATTAAAATCGTATTTAGTTTGTTGATATTTTTCTAGCTTAAATGTCGGTGTTTTTTGCGTAAGTTTTCAATGATGCGGTTGAGTCTATAGCGGAATTTGCGAATTGGAATATCCTGTGCACTTACATAGGTAAATCGTTCACTAGAGAAACCGGTTTTGAAGGTGGTGACACCTGAGTAGCGATGGTTGGTCTGACCTTCAGGCGCGATACCCCATAAATTATAACGTTTGATACCAAGTTTTTTGAGATCACGCATGACTTGCCATTGCAAAGCATAGGCGCCAGGCAATTTGCGATTTAGGGGCGTACTGGCAGCTTCATAATAGTCTGCTTCTTTACCATCAATGAGGATCAGTCCGTAGGCAATTGCATTATTTTCTACATCATAGGCCGTGTAAATCTTAAAATCATTACCAAAGCTCTGTTTTAGCGCTTCTAACTCACGCAAGGTTGGAGGAATAAAGTTTTGTCTTTTTGCGGTCTGCAGTTGCACATTGTGAAACTCTTGAATAATATTAGGGGAGTTTGTTTCATCAATGACTTTGATTTTCATCTTTTCAGCTCGACGGACTTCATATCTAGTTTGCCTGCGAAAATCAGACAGAAGTTCTTCTTCGGTTTTTGTTAGATCAATCATAACAGTATGCTCTGCATTGAGATGGAAGGAAGCCTTGATCGCACCTAGTCTTTGCATAATTGCTCGATTCTCTGCCGAATCTTCTATGGCTGGACGAAAACGAATGAACACGCATTTAAATTTAATCGCGGCTTTATAAATTTCAGAAAAAACAAGATTGACTAGATCTTGGTCCGACCAATCGAGGAGGGGACCATTAGAGATTTCCAGGAACCGGCCACGTTTAGCATCACGAACTACCATCAATACTTGCGCCTCATTGTTAATTGTTTGGTGGAGGGTTTTTCGTCCAAGCATTTCATTGAATTTCTGCCATTTTGGTGACTGAAGAAAATTTGCCAGCTCAAATTTTTTGATGGCCAGATTCCAATCATCCTGCCACGACGTAGATTGAGATGAATTTTGAGTCAGCTGTTCAATTTTAGTAACCTGTGGCTGCATTTTTTTGTCTAGTTTAATATCCACTTCGTCTTGATAAATAATTTGACGAGCGAGGCTCAGCTCCTGCATCGAATAATAGACTGGCAGGTTAACAAGATGTTTTGCGACGACCGTAGCAACCGGACAATCTGCTGGATTGAAGCCAGATTTGTTAAAATGACGCTTTGGAGCAACAGGAGTATCATACCAAACCTCATCAAAATAGAAGCCGGCTTTTTGTAATTTATGAAGGGTCTTACGCTGATCTTGGACAAAGTACGGCACACGAATAAGTCCGCGCGGAGCGTGAAAGTTTTTTAGTTCCTGGCGAATATATTTCGCCTGCCAATATGTCATGCGGTGATAGAAGTCGAGTTCGGCATCAGCGGAGCGATGTACAAAATTTAATTTCACTAATACGCCCATTAGGCGCTGTCCGAGATTATATTTTCCTGCCGGAAGATACGACAAAGCGCGAGAAAGGAGACCAAAAAATGGATAGAAACGGTCTCTGAGGGAGTCTGACAGTTTTGGTCGTGAACTTCCGATTTGAGGATCCGCTAGGAGCTGATTTTTACTGGACTTTCGTAAAATCAAGGCACCGCCAGAACTGGCATCAAGCGATTTTCCCTTTCCAAACGAGAGAATGACCGCATCACCGAGACTACCAGCAGTACAACCGTCCGAATATTCAATATCTAGCGAGTGCGCGAGGTCCTCAATCAGGAATAATTTATGCGCCTTTGCAACTGCCTGAATATTCTTCATATCGCATGGCAGGCCGAGGTTATTCTGTACGATTACGGCCTGAATATTTGGATATTTCTTCAGCGCATTTTCAAGTGTTGCCGCGTTAAAATGTAAGGTTTTTGGATCAATATCAAGAAAAACTGGCTGATATCCAGCAGTTTTTACAGCCTGCACCACAGCAAAACAAGTGAGAGAGGTGATGGCAACCGCTGGTTGTTCTTTGGGATTTTTTGAATCCTGTTTTGCCTCTTTTGGAATCTGTGAAAGTAGGGCAAGAGTAATGGCAGTGCGTCCTGAGTGGAATAAATAAACTTGCGATTTTTTGACTTGATATTTTTCTGCTAGGTCTTGTTTTAGTTCATCAAAATCCTGGCGTGTACCAAAACTAAAGAGAAAACGGAAGGTTTTTTTAATACGGAAGCTCGCGGCTTGACCTAGAAAATAATGTTTTTTCACTATTTTTTATCCTTTAGGACTTGACTTATGGCGCGGGCGAGACCTTCTGGATCAGCAATGTATGGGGCATGAGTCCAGTTTGGGAAAATCTTGATGCGACTCCCCTTAATCCCAGCATGAAGTTTCTTTGCCTGCCTGACTGGAGTAATCTTATCCATTTCACCCCACAAGATATCTGTTTTAACCTCGATTTTTGTATAATCGAGATCCTTATCCGACTCCAACATATTTGAGAGTGTCTTCTTCATATTTTCAGGAGCGCGTTCATAATCAGAAGCGCCAATTATTTTATGAAGAATTTTTCGGAGGGGCCTGATTTGTTTTAGAGGTGACAGGATTCGACTGAGTTTTTTCAGGATATCGCGTTTTCTTGATGGTTCATAAACACCAGCTGCATCGAGGAGGATTAGGTGAGAGAGTTTTTCCGGTTTCTTAACGAGGAGATTCATCAAAATACGTCCCCCGTTACTATGTCCAAGTGCAATCGCGCCATCTGGGATTAAGGAATCTGCCCACTTTACGTATTCTTTAATATTCCAGATTTTTTTGCTTGGATCAGTAAGGCCCGGCACATTTAGCATTTCCACTTTAATGTGATATTTATCATTGAGTAGTTTGATAGTTTTCGTCCATGGTTCAGTTGAGTAAGTCCAGCCATGAATGATGTATAAAGTTTTCTTCATTAGTTTAGCCCTCGCTTCTGTCTTCGTTTTATTGCAGCTTTTTCACGTCTTGGTAGGTATTTTGCTTCTTCAGGATCTTTCAGAAGTTTTTCAATCAGCCATTCAAGATATTGCGATCCTTTAAAGAGTAGTGTTTCCTGACCAGTGAGGTTTTCTTCAAGAAACTTAAGTGCTTCACGCGGGTCAAGTGTCGTGTAGATATTCAGCCCGGCTTTTTTTAGTATTGGCGCGGTATATTTCTTAGTGCGCCGACCAATTAAGATGACTTGCTCAGGTTTAACCTTGATAATTTCATCAGCTAGTTTTGCATGTTCTTGCCCCTCTATACTCCCCTGGTCGACAATATCGCCAATCACCAACCACTTATGCGGGACATGCATTGCTTTATACATTTCTAGGATAGACTTCACAGAAATAAGATGTGCGTTATAACTACTATCAATAATCTTCAATCCATTTTTTCCATCAAAGTATGAGTTACGGCCTGGTGCTAGCTTGAGATTAGAAAAATCATAACGTGGCATAACTTTGAGATAATTCACTAATGTTTCGAGCATGGTTAGCTGGATGGCAATATCCTTAGACATTGGGCGATTAAATTCATACTCATGTGAAACACCATCCGCTGTCCCCTGCAAGAGGAAACTTGTGTGATTTGGTTCAACCTTATAAGTCTTCACCGCGTCCTTAGAGCACTTAATAACGGTAGCTTTAGTGAGATTTTTCTGCTTAATGCTGTCAAGTGCGCGATTCATCAGATCCACCTCGCCGTCGATAATTACTAGTTTTTGAGTATATTGCGGAAGCATGGCGAATTCATGAGTAATTGCCTTATCAAGACTTGAAAACAGGCCGTCTTTCACCTGTTGCTCAAATTGACAGGCATGGGAAAGACCAAGTGAGACCCAGAGTGTGACCTCAGGTCTTAGCCAGGAGGCTAAAAATTCAGCTTCATGTGGTCTTTCACCGTCAATCTCAACAACATAGAACTCCTCTTTGTATCTATAAAAAAGTGATTTTATTGGAACGGCGAGGAATAAATAGAACCAACGGAGTTTCGAACCGGTGATACCACGCAAATTAACCATATCAAAAGCAATACCATAGGCGGAATTGGCGTCATGAGAATAGTGTGCTTTGTTTCCCAAAGTGCATTCAACGAGATTTAACATCGTTGTTTTACCAACTGATCCGGTAATTGCAATTACGCGAGGATGCCAGCGACGAAAAGCAAAATTAGCGAAGAAGCGAAAGTAGGAGGCGACAATAAAGTAGAATTTTTTCTTAAATTTCATCACTGGAGTCATACCTTAATTTTAACATAAAGCGAATAGATAGTGATAGAAATTTTTAGAACAGATTATAGACTGGGCGACTTTTAGCTAGTTTAAAGGTTTTTAAAATGATGCTATTTGGCGATTTTTAGTTAGTTTAAAGGATTTTCAATAATGTTATTTATTTCGCCATGGCAAAAAAGCGTGCGGCGCGTTCAGTTTTTGGATGATCCATGACCTGTTTTGGCGTGCCATCTTCAATAATTTTTCCACGATCTAAGAAGATCATGCGCGTACCCACTTCTCTAGCAAAGCTCATCTCGTGAGTAACGATTACCATGGTGAGACCGTCTTTCGCTAGGTCGCGGATTACGTCAAGTACCTCACCAATCATTTCCGGATCTAGCGCAGAAGTCGGCTCATCAAAAAGTATAGCTTCCGGATGCATAGCTAGTGCCCTGGCAATAGCGATGCGCTGTTTTTGGCCACCTGAGAGATATTTTGGCATCATATCGGCTTTATCTAATAAGCCAACCCGCTTCAATAATTGTCTCGCCTCTTTTTCGGCTGCCGCATCGCTTATGTGTAACAGTTTTTTCGGGGCTAATTTAATATTTTCAATGACCGTCATATTCTCAAATAAATTAAAACTCTGAAAGACCATACCAACTTTGCGACGAATTTGATTTAGATCAACTGACGGATCCGTGATATCTACGCCATCAATAAGGACGCTACCTGAAGTTGGTGCAGCGAGAAGATTGAGGCATCTTAAAAAAGTTGACTTACCGGATCCACTAGCCCCTACTAGAACTACCACCTCACCATCATTTACTTTGAGATTAATACCCTTTAGGACATGCATATTATCGAAGGTTTTATAGATATTTTTTGCTTCAATTGACATCAATTTTCCTCCTTACTAATTTTCTTTTCAAGACGGAACATCAGATTGGAAAAAACGGTCGTAATGACGAGATATAAAATGGCGGCGGCAAAGAGTGACTGGAAGGCGGTGGCGGTAAGTGAGCGAATATCATCAGCCCCGCGCATAATATCGCCAAGTCCAATCCAGCCAACAATGGAGGTTTCCTTAAACATAGTGACTCCTTCGCCGATTAGTCCTGGCATGGCATTTTTCATTGCTTGCGGCAGAACCACGTAATACATAGCTTTAAAATGTGAAAAGCCGAGAGAGCGAGCCGCCTCAAGTTGACCTTTATCGACACTCTCGATCCCACCGCGAATAATCTCTGCAATGTAAGCTGAGCTATTAATAGCAAAGGCGATTGCGGCAACGATGAGCTTTGGCATAGTACGGATGGAGCCAAAAACTACATAGTACATAATAAGGAGTTGCACGAGAGCTGGTGTACCGCGGATGATGCCAATATAGAGCTTAGCAAAAACCAGAAGTGGATTAAAGTCGGCGAGCTTTTGCAGAAACTTGGATTTTGGATATTCTGGTAATTTTTTGAGGAGTTTAAATGGTTTTGAAATAGAGGTGCGCAAAAGAGCAAGTAGCAGCCCGAGGATCAAGCCGGCGATAACGGCAATAGTGGTAAGCACCATAGTCACCTCAAAGCCGTGCCAGAAATAGACCCAGCGACCGTTCCCGAAAATTACTTCAAAAAAGTCCATTAGATTTGCCCCTCCGCGGTGCCAAAATGTTTCATGAGTAATTTTTGCATACGACCATCTTCCTTCATCTTGGTAATAGTATTATTGACGGCTTCTTGAAGTTTTTGGTTTCCTTTTTTCATTGCAATAGCATAGGGTTCGCGGCTGAGTGAACTACTGAGGATTTTTAGGTTTGAAAAACTGGCAACATATTGTGCGGCCGGAGCATTATCAAGGATAGCAGCGTCCACGCGGCCAGACACTAATTCCTGCAGGACGCTTGGTGCGGTTGGGAACTGAATAACTTTTGCGCCATTGATTTGCTGTGCCATCTGATCACCAGTTGTGCCGAGCTGAACGCCGATCTTTTTACCGACCAATTCATAACGGTTACGGATGGGGCTTTCTTCTTTTACGATGATTTGCTGAGAGGCCACATAATAGGAATCTGAAAAGAGTGCGTTTTTAGCACGTTCTTCTGTGACCGACATGCCAGCCACCGCTAGGTCAATTTGGCCACTTTCAAGAGCTGGCAATAGTCCGTCAAATGACATATCTTCGATTTTTAGTTCTGCCCCCATCTCTTTGGCAATTTCAGAGGCTAGTTCAACATCAAAACCGACAACTTTATCTCCCTCTTTATATTCAAATGGTTTGAAAGTTGCGTTAGTGCCCATTACTAAAACATTAGCGTTGTGTGAAACCACGGTTTCACGGTGCATAATATCATAAAACATCCAGGAGACAACGCCAAAATAAAGTAGAGCTAGAAAAATTGAGAATATTCTATGTATTTTTTGGCCGCCCTTTTTCATACTCCTAGTATACAACTTTTTCTATAATTTACATAAGCGATTTTCTGAAAATGGAGACCTAAGAATTTTCCTAGGCGATAAATAAGTGGCATTTTTTATATAAAAAATAATAGATTATTGAGAGATTTATAAAAAAGACCGATAAATACGTGTCATTTTTATAAAAAATAATAGCCCGAAGGCTATTATTTTATTTTTAGATGATTACATCTTAATTTCTGCATCAACACCTGCAGGAAGTGAAAGATTCTGCAATGCATCAATAGTTTTTGGGGTTGCGCTAGTGATGTCGATTAAACGTTTGTGAATCTTCATCTCAAAAGCTTCACCACCGGTCTTATAAACGTGTGGAGACTTAACGACAGTAAAGGTACTGCGCTTAGTTGGAAGAGGTACTGGACCTGAAACATTAGCACCGGTACGGATGGCGGTGTCAACGATTTGTTTTGCGCTTTGATCAATCACACGATGATCGTAGGCCTTAAGACGAATACGGATCTTGAGACCTTCATTTTTGGCTTCAACCATTTGTTTCCTTCTAGCCCTATAACTTCAGATACACCTAGACAGTGTGTCGATGAGTTTTTAGGACTCAATTAATTTATATATTTGAATCATAATATATTTTTTTCACAACGTCAAGTGAGAATAAAAATTGGACTAGTTCCCTAGTCCAATTTTCCTGTTTAAATACTTAGAAGTCTAATTATTTAACAATCTTGGTAACAACACCAGAACCAACGGTACGGCCACCTTCACGGATAGCGAAACGGTCGTTGTTGTTCATAGCGATAGCTGCAAGAAGCTTAACGGTGAAGGTAACGGTATCACCAGGCATGACGATTTCTTTACCTTCTGGGAGTTCGACTTCACCAGTAACATCGGTGGTACGGAAGTAGAACTGTGGCTTGTAACCCTTTGAGAATGGAGTGTGGCGACCACCTTCTTCTTTCTTAAGGATGTAAACCTGAGCCTCAAATTCAGTATGTGGAGTGATTGAACCTGGTTTAGCAATAACCTGACCACGTTCAATTTGATCACGCTCAATACCACGGAGAAGAAGGCCAGCGTTATCACCAGCTTCACCTTCGTTAAGAGTCTTGTGGAAAGCCTCGATACCAGTAACAACTGATTTCTGGGTTGGGTGAATACCAACGATTTCAACTTCGTCGTTAAGTTTGACTACACCCTGTTCGATACGACCAGTGGCAACAGTACCACGACCCTTGATGGAGAAGACGTCTTCGATAGGCATGAGGAATGGTTTGTCAAGATCGTGTTCTGGGATATCAAAGTATTCATCCATAGCGTGGACGAGATCCATGATACGATCTTCCATTTCGGTGTCGCCTTCAAGAGCCTTAAGAGCAGAACCCTTGATGATTGGAGCGTTGTCACCATCGAAGCCGTATTTGTTAAGAAGTTCACGGACATCCATCTCAACGAGCTCAACGAGTTCTGGATCAGCAAGGTCCATCTTGTTGAGGAAGACGATGATTTTTGGAACGTTCACCTGGTGAGCAAGAAGAACGTGCTCACGAGTCTGTGGAAGTGGACCATCGTTAGCAGCAACTACGAGGATAGCACCATCAATCTGAGCAGCACCGGTAATCATGTTCTTGATGTAGTCGGCGTGGCCTGGCATATCAACGTGAGCGTAGTGACGCTTTTCAGATTCGTACTCCTGGTGAGAAGTAGCAATGGTAATACCACGTGCTTTTTCTTCTGGAGCGTTATCGATCTGATCATAAGCGACAGATTTGTTTACATCTGATGGAAGACGCTTTGATAGAACTGTTGTAATAGCAGCAGTAAGAGTTGTTTTACCGTGATCAACGTGACCCATGGTACCAACGTTGATGTGTGGCTTGGAACGGTCGAAATTTGCCATTCTAAATTTTTCTCCTTTAATATTAATTTCTTTCAGGCACTAATATTAACCAGCCCAAAAGTCTATATCTTATATTTTAGACGAAACTCTAGCTAAAGTAAAGAGTAAAATACTGTTCTAGTTTTTATTATGACGACGGTTTTTGATTATTTTCTTTATGGCCATTATTGTCATATATGCAGTGTACGGAACAAAGATAAATAGAGGTATAAGACAGAGAACTACAACCACCGCCGCTCCGTGAGTGCCATGATACCAGAGAATATTACGAATTGGTTCAAGCATTACGTGGTGTGCTTCATTACTAAAAATGATTGGCAATATAACTGCGAGTGATCCTACCAAAAACTGCTTTAGTGCTTTTTGCTTCTCTCCAACAATGAGCAGCAATAGACTAATAAATATTGTGATTAGTCCTATTGTAGTGAATACAATCAGTTCAATCTGATCACAGAGATAAAAGTAGACACCATATGGATCTGACTTAAACCAGAGAAAAGTGGTTTGCATATCATTACTCCTTGTTTATGCTTAGTGCCATTATATTACTTCCTTTTCGAAACAAAAAGAGACTAGCAAAACTAGTCTCTTTTTTAGCTTTCAGATTATTTAGAACTGTTACGTTTTTCGATAATCTCTTGTGCAACGTTAGGTGGAACTTCCTCGTATTGTGAGAGCTCCATGGAAGATGCAGCACGACCTTGGCTCATTGAACGGAGATCAGAGGTGTAACCGAAGAGGTTGGCAAGAGGAGCAAAGGCAGTAATGAGCTTTGCGCCGCCCTGGAGATCTTCCATAGATTCAATGCGACCACGGCGGGAGTTGACATCACCAATAACGTCGCCCATGAATTCTTCAGGAGTGGTTACTTCAAGTTTCATGACTGGCTCGAGAAGCACTGGTTTGGCACGCTTAATACCTTCACGAGTTGCAAGGCTACCAGCAAGTTTGAAGGCGAGCTCGGAAGAGTCGACATCGTGGTAGGAACCATCATAGAGAGTGGCCTTAACATCAACTACTGGATAGCCAGCGATGACACCACCGTTAAGAGTCTCTTCGACACCTTGCTGAACTGGTTTGCGGTATTCCTGAGGAACCACACCACCTTTAATCATATCGATAAACTCGAAGCCCTTACCTGGCTCGTTTGGTTCAAACTTAATCCAAACGTCACCGTACTGACCACGACCACCAGACTGCTTGATGTGTTTACCCTGAGCTTCAGCGGTGCCACGAATAGTTTCACGGTAGGCAACCTGTGGAGCACCGGTGTTTGCTTCAACGTTGTGTTCACGTTTCAAACGGTCGATGATAATTTCAAGGTGTAACTCACCCATACCAGAGATAATAGTCTGGCCGGTTTCTTCATCAGTGTGGACACGGAAGGTTGGATCCTCTTCAGCAAGCTTAGCAAGACCGAGGCCCATTTTTTCCTGATCGGCCTTAGTTTTTGGCTCGACAGCGATGGAGACTGGAGGCTCTGGGAATTCAATAGATTCGAGAAGAATTGGGTGGGCTGGATCACAAAGAGTGGTACCAGTAGTGGTTTCCTTGAGACCGACGATGGCGGCAATATCACCTGCAGCAACTTCAGTAATTTCCTCACGTTTATCAGCGAACATACGGACAAGACGACCAACGCGCTCTTTGTTTCCAGTAGTAGCATTATAGATGTAGGAACCTGATTTTAGGATACCTGAGTAAACACGTACGAAGACAAGCTTACCAACAAATGGGTCGGAAGCAATCTTGAAAGCAAGAGCGGTGAGTGGCTGAGAAACGTCAGCTTTACGAATTACCTGGTCGCCAGTTTTTGGATCAGTACCAACGGTTTGGCCAAGGTCACGATCAAGTGGGGATGGAAGATAGTCAACACAGAGGTCGAGAACCTTTTCAACGATCACACCACGACCATCACCACCAGTAACAAGGAAGAAGTCACCATCAAGAACGCGTTTGCGAAGAGCAGCCTTGAGTTCAGCCTCAGTAATAGCTTCTTCACCTTGGTTGAAGTACTTATTCATCAGTTCTTCATCAGCAGAGACGGCTTCCTCAACGAGAATAGCACGAGCCTTCTTTGCTTTGTCGAGCATGTCAGCTGGAATTTCGCCAACAGTGAGTGAGTGGTCAGCATATTCCTTGTAGGTGTAAGCCTTCATGTCGACAAGATCAACAACACCGCAGATGTCTTTTTCGAAACCGATTGGCAAATGAATTGCTACGGCATTTTTTGAAAGACGTTTGTGAATTGATTCAAGAGATTTGTAAAAATCGCCACCGATCTGGTTGATTTTATTAATAAAACAGATGCGTGGGACACCATATTTAGTAGCCTGGCGCCAAACGGTTTCAGACTGAGCCTCGACACCCATCTTACCGTCGAAAACGGTGATGGCACCATCAAGAACACGAAGAGAACGTTCCACCTCAGCGGTGAAGTCGATGTGACCTGGGGTATCGATAATGTTAATCTTGTAGCCTTTCCAGTGGGCAGTGACAGCTGCGGAAGTAATAGTAATACCGCGTTCCTTTTCCTGTTCCATCCAGTCAGTAGTTGCACCACCAGTATCACCCTTAACGAGGTCGATTTTGTGTTTCAAACCTGTACGGTAAAGAATTGCCTCGGAGGTCGTGGTCTTACCTGCATCAATATGGGCAATAATACCGATATTGCGAAGCTTTGCTAAATCATGATTTTCAGTAGCCATGAATTTCCTTATTTAGTTAGTATTATTTGTCTCCTTGCGGTGTATTACCATATTTTATTAATAAAAATACGGCAAAAAGACGTTGGTGATATTTTACCATGCTCTCTGTCAAAAATAAAGTTGCTTTTTGAATTTAAGTATTAATTGTTTTCTTGGTATGCGTCGAATTCTGCTCCGTATTCTCGAAGAAGATCAATATTGTCTTTAATGTCTTTTTGATCCATTTCTCTAATTACGTTATTAATATCTGCGCCATGCTTGAGGAGAGTGTCTAGATTATGAACGATATCATATGGGTCTAGGTTCGAGACTAATTTGTTAACATCAATATCTGCACCGTGTTCTAGGAGAGTGTCTAGATTACGAACGATATCATGTGAATCTAAATTCGAAACTAATTCGTTAACATCAATATCTGCGCCTTTTCTGAGAAGAGTGTCTAGATAAAAAGCGATATATTTTGGATTTAGGTTTGAGACTAATTCGTTGACATCAATATCTGTACCGTGTTCTAGGAGAGCGTCTAGATAAAAAGCGATATATTTTGGATTTAGGTTTGAGACTAACTTATTGGCGTCTATTCCTTTTTCAAGGGCATATTCTATGCCATACTTTTCTTTTAATTCTGTTATCCTAGGATCTTCATCATTATATGTGTCTAGGTTAGCAATTGGGCGATCTAGTTCATAGAGAAAACTAAGTTCTTCTTTGGTTAAGTCTTCGCCTTTTTGCAGTTTATGATCTAGCTTAATGAGAGTTTGCTTATCTTCGAATTTCTGAAGGAACTCTTTGCCACCTGGCAAAGATAAGACTTTTTCTTTTACGGTGGGGATCAAAGAATCCTCAATGGCCTGCCCCTCATTTAATCCTGAAACTTCAGTAACCTTACCATCTGGATCGAGGCGAATGGAGGCAACCCCGTTAGTGGAATAACCGTCTGGGGAATTTGGAGCTTTTAGTTTAAAGATAATGAACTTGGCTTTAGAGTTAGATTCTTCATCTGCTTCTTCATTTCTGGAATATCCATAATTGCCGTATTCAAGATAATTATGTGCAACATTTGGATCGGCAATACACCAACCAGTACCTTCAGCGACATTAGCAAGTTCATCTTCGTCTCCAAGTTGATATGTAAACCAATCACCTTCGATATCTTCTGGTTTCTCGGGAGTTTTGATGATGGTCTTAGTTTCAAAGAGTTCCTTAGCGTAGAGTTTGGGGAAGTTACCAGATTTTACTAGAGAAACTAGTTTTTCGTCATCTGGATGCTGCGCTAGCCAGTCTTCTTTATCTACGCCATAGAATTCGTTAATATTGCGATAGACTTTGGCTAAGACCTCAGGGTTAAGAGTTGGGAAACTTGCAACGGTACTTTTATCACGTTTCTCAAATTCTTTGGTTTCTTTGTTGATGAGTCCCATCTTAGAAACACCATCAAAAGCATAGACTTTGAACCAGAGAGGATAAGGACAGTCTTTATCGCCTAGGTAGTTAGACCAGGTATTGATAGACTCACGTTGTTTTTCGATGAGATCTTCAGCTAGAGTTTCTTTTTCATCTCTGCTTAATTCTCTACCTTGGCCGTTGTCTCTTAAGATTTGTTCTTGTTGTTTCCAATAGGCATCTGGAATGTCTTCATAATCCATGACGAGATTTTCGGCAGAGGCTGCCCAGAGCTTTTGTTCTAATGCATCGCCATGTTTTTCGACCATATTATCGAGACGAGAAAGATAGGCGAAGTTTCTACGTTCATTGTTTTTACCTGGAAGCTTTTCATTCTGTTTTCTAGCTTTTTCGAAAGAAGAGTTAACGATATCTTTATTTCTTGATTCAAAACCAACGAGGGTGAGGACTTTAGAGCCGATTTCATTCTGGAGACGAGCGAGACGTTGTTTGTCTGATAGGATCTCGTTTTGATTATTCTCTGTGTTTGGGGCATAGTTGAAATGATTTGGTGAAAAGTTTGGCATAAAAGTTCCCCTTTATATTGATGGTTTAGACATAGTGTATATGGTTATTGTAGCATGGAATATTAGAAATGACCGAATTTAGCGGTTTCTTCAAAGCGTTTATTCAGTAAATCTAAATCAGAAATCATCTGCTTTGGTGTACATTCAGCATAAAGTTCTGGTTTTGGGTCAATATTCTTGCCGTCACCAACAATATAAATAGCTAGTGGTTCAGCGATTCCAATAGCATAAGAAAGTTGCACCTCACAGCGTGCTAGCTGATATTCCTTAAGATAACGAATAGCAATTTCGCGAGCTTTGTACGCACCAGAACGATCCACCTTTGATGGATCTTTACCAGAAAAAGCGCCGCCTCCTACTGGAGCGAATGATTGATAACTATCGACTACGATTTTGCGGCCAGTGAGTCCGGCATCACCCTGAAAGCCACCGATGAGGAATTTTCCGGTTGGATTTATGAGGAATTTTTCAACCTCTAGATCATATTGCTTTGCCAATTTCCTAGCCTGATCCATCAAAATTTTATCTGTTGTTTCGCGATCTTCTTCAGTATTTTGATAGCTAATGGTCCAATCTTTGATTTTTACAAGGTGCATATTGGAATCATATATACCAGTAATTTGGGTCTTGCCGTCTGGAAGGAATCGCGTATCTTTCTGACGGAATTCATCGTAAAACCTGGAAAAGTCTTGGAGTAATTGCATGGCGATTGGTTTGTAATTGGAAGTCTCATCGCAAGCAAAACCAAACATCATTCCCTGATCGCCAGCGCCACCAACCTCGTCGTTAGTGCCCAGTGCAATATCGTGGCTCTGTTTGCCGAGATTATTGACGATTTCAATCTCATCGGGGTTACCAGATTCAACGACATTGATCGCCCGGTTATTCTGGTCAATATAGCCGACATCTTTAAGCACGCGCCTGACAACTTCTTCAACATTTACTTCAGAACTCGTGGTAACTTCACCGGTAATAAAGATTTTTCCCTTGCCACCCATTACTTCGATGCCACAACGGGAAGTCTTATCGCCCGCCAAAAATGCGTCGAGTAAAGCGTCGCTAATCTGATCACAAACTTTATCAGGATGACCACGAAAAACAATTTCATTTGTATATAGTTTCATTTTATTCTTTCTTGTGGTCTTGAATTTTTGTATTACTATTCTAGCATAACTCTTATGGTTTAGGCGAGTTTTTTGCGGAGAATTTCTTGTGCCATACCTGGGTTTGCCTTGCCGCGTGAGGCTTTCATGACTTGTCCAACAAGGAATCCGAGGACTTTCTCTGAACCAGCCTTAAAATCAGCGACAGCTTGCGCATTATTGGGGTCGGCGAGTACATCATCAACGATTTTCTCAACGGCACCAAGGTCGTTTTCCTGAATCAGATTCAGCTCTTTAGCAATGGTGCGAGTATCCTTAAAACGCATTTCTTGATCAAAGAAACGGAGGAAGACCTCTTTGGCACTGGTGCTTGAGAGCTCATTTTTTGCAATCATATTACAAAGGTCGATTAGCTGCTTGGCGCTTGGGAGTGGGTCGTTTAGGAGACTACTATTTTCTTCAGCCAAGAGCACTGATGTGAAAAGGTTGGAGATTTTGAGGATCGAATTTTTACTAACTTCCTTACTAACTCCCTGAATATCGTATTCAGTCTTAAGCTCCGCCAACTTATCGACAAGTTGCTTATAGTCGAGGAGGATTTCCAAGATGTCCTGAGGCACTATCATACCAAGAGTGGCGCGATAGTCGGCTGGGAGCAGCGGCATATTCTCCTGTTCTTTCTTTATCTGCTCAATAGTTAAGCGAATTGGCGGAAGATCAGGTTCCGGCATATAGCGATAATCCTGTGCTTCCTCTTTGGATCTCTGTGAGGTAGTTTTGCCGGTGGCATCATTCCAACCACGAGTTTCCTGAATGATCACTTCGCCATTATCTAGCATTTTACTCTGTCGTTCATATTCATATTCGATGGCACGCTCAACCGATCGGAAGGAGTTGAGGTTCTTGATTTCAGCACGCTTACCAAGGGTTTTACTACCTTTTTCAGCAAGTGAAATATTTACGTCAAAACGCATGTTGCCATTATAGAGATCGCCAAAACAGACGCCCGCAAAAGTCATTAAGCGCCAAAGTTCCTTACAATAGTCATGAGCGTCGCGGGCCGAGTGGATATCTGGCATTGAAACGATTTCAATTAGTGGTGTGTCGGCACGATTTAAGTCAACGAGTGAATAATTATCAAAATGTGTGAGTTTACCAGCATCGCCCTCAAGGTGCGCATGCTCGATGCGAACCTTCTTACCGCTAGGAAGCTCCACGAAACCAGCTCCAATAATTGGTTGATACATCTGAGTAATTTGATAGCCCTTTGGTGAATCTGGATAAAAATAGTGTTTACGATCAAAACGTGACAAAAGGTTAATTTCTGAATTTAATGCATGTCCGGCACGGATTGCCATCATTACAGCTTGACGATTTAAGCGAGGCAGCATACCTGGAAGTGCATATTCTACAGGTGAAACGCATGAGTTTGGCTCTTTGCCACGCGCATCATTGTCGACCTCTGAAAAAAGTTTTGTTTTGGTAGCGAGCTGCACGTGACATTCGATACCGACGGTGATTTCATATTTTGGTTCTGTCATAAATTCCTCCGATTAGATTGCCCCGAGATCCTTTAAAGCTTGACGAAAGGTGGCGAGTGCATGTTTTGCTTGATTATAATCTAAACTAAAATCTTGTTCGTGTGCAATTTGATTACGCTGCTTATGGGCATACCAAACCGAGTTGAGCTGCGAGAAACGGCCACTGGAAGCCTTGAGTCGTTCACCCATAGTCTTACCAGGCACGCCAAGTTCCATCAGAGCACGATCAAGTAACTTGTCAGCCTCAATAACCGAGACATTATAGGATAATTTATTTTCACGAGTGAGAGAGTTCTCAATTTTTAAAAACCTAGTCTGATATTCTTCGACATCAAAATTATGAGCGCGGCGTCCCGTCGTTGAGATGGCGATAAAAACAAAGATTCCGACAATGAGGATGGCAATCAAAAGAATAAGCGTGGATGCTGGCATTATTTCACCTCCTCTTCTAAGGTCTTAGCGAAACTAAGGATGCTTCTATCGCTGCGCCTTGGACCGATGATTTGAAGACCGATTGGTAACTGAGAATCTTTAGTTTCTCCTGCAGGAATTGCAAGGCTTGGCAAACCAGCTAGGTTGATTGGCACACTCATAGCATCCTCAAAATACATGGCAACCGGGTCACTCACCTTTTCGCCTAGTTTAAAAGCTGGAGATGGTGAAACTGGGGTGAGTAAAAAGTCACACTGCTCAAAGGCTTTCTGATATTCCTGAATAATCAAAGTGCGTGCCTGCTCGGCTTTCTTGAAATAGGCGTCATAAAAACCGGAACTTAAGACGAAGTTGCCAATCATAATACGGCGTTTATTCTCTGGCATGAAGCCTTCATTACGAGAAAGACCAAAGACTTCACCGAGGTTTTTAGCACGATCCGAGCGGTAGCCATAACGGATACCATCATAGCGAGAGAGATTTGAAGCGACTTCCGCTGGAACGACAATATAATATACTGCAAGAGCATATTTTAGGGCCGGCATTGAGAGTTCGACGATTTTATGACCTTTTGATTTTAGTTTTTCGACGGTTTCGTCGAGCACACGCTGAACCTCTGGGTCGATTGAGTCATTTCTAAAATCCTTAATAATACCGATTTTAGCAGTTTTAGGGTCAATTTTTGGTACAAAATATTTTTGAGACTCGTCATTGTAGTAACTTGGGAGACTAGTTAGGTCTTTTTCGTCACGACCGGCACAGATCGACATTAGAAGGTCCATGTCTTCTGCATTTTTTGTAAAGAAACCGATACAGTCCGTACTGGAGGCCATAGCGACTACCCCGTAGCGAGAGATCGTGCCATAAGTTGGCTTTAGTCCATAGACGCCGTTGAAGGAGGCTGGCTGGCGGATGGATCCACCGGTATCGGTACCAGTCGCAAACTCAACGATATCAAGCGCAACGGCAACGGCAGAACCACCAGAAGAACCACCAGGAACGCGGTCAAAATCTTTAGAGTTATGAGTTGGACCAAAGTAAGAGTTCTCTGTGGAAGAACCGTGTGCAAAGGCGTCAAGATTAGTGCGACCAATCATGATAGCGCCAGCTTCTTCAAGTTTTTTAACCGTGGTGGAGTCGATTGGCGACTGGAATGGTTCGAGAATTTTGGCAGAAGCCGTGGTGTGGCCTTCTTTACTTAGGAAGTTATCCTTCAAAGCATATGGAACACCAGCAAGAGGTCCAACCTCTTCCCCAGCGGCGATTTTCTTATCAATTTCTTCGGCTTTCTTAATGGCCTTCTCTTCATCTGCAAGAGAGACAAAAATATTGTACTTGGCGAACTGACGAGCTTTTTCAAAAGCTGCCTTTACCAAGCTGACGGCGGAAAGTTCTTTACTTGCGATCTTCATTTTTGATTTTCCTTTAATAATTTCAAAATAATGGATGTATTCTATTTAGGTTCTGAGACTAGAGTACTTTTGGCACCTGGATCATGTCTTGTCTTGCGGCAGGGGCTAGGTTCAAAAGCTCCTCACGGGTGGCATCTTGAGGTTTAATTTCGTCCTCACGCCAAACATTTTCCATTTCAAAAACCTGATAGGTTGGTTCAACACCTTCAGTATTTAATTCGTCTAGCTGTGAAATGTAGCCAACAATATTATCTAAATCTCGCTGCAAACTTTCAATTTCTGACTCTTCAAGGGATAGATTGGAAAGTTTTGCTAGATGCAAGATGTCCTCGCGTGTATTTTTCATAAGATGATTATAACAGAAAATCGGAGATGTAGCCGAGCTTTTGCATAGCACGTCGGATTACTTCATAGTCTTTACAATTTTCCACATTGAGTTTTGAGAATAACACATAGTGCCAATTTCTTGGAAGCTTTTTTATCTTTGCTGATGCAAAAATAGCATTTTTATTTTTTGCTTGGAAAAAAATATAGCCGAAACGAATTTTTGCTTTAAAAAGCTCTTCAAATTGCCGCCTTACACCTCCCTTGGAGTTGAAAGTAGGAAGTTGATTTTTGCTATCCAATAAAAATACAATTTTGTTTTCTGATCGGATATCGGAATATTTTATATTTTTTGCAATAACAATTTGATACTTCATAGAATTAGTATAACAAAAAGCCCCTTCTATGAGGGGCTAGATGTTTCACTATCTGTTTTATCCGTGAGTTTTTATTAATTCTATTTTCTCTACAGATATTGTTTGCTGATAACTGTATTAATCGCGGCGTAATTGCCTCTCTGAAATAATGCGCTTACTACTGAAGTAGGTGAGGAGGAAGTAACCACCGTAAATGACTGCTAGAAGAACAACTGTCATAATGATTGAAGATGATAGTCCGTCAGTACCAATATAGCTAAGAATATTAAGGGCGAATGTCAAACCAAAAACTGAATGAATAATAGCGAGCAATAGTGGAGTACTGAAGAAAATGGCAATTTGTCTGAATAATGCTTGTTTAATCATTTTTTCGTCTGCGCCTAAACGTCTTAGGACCATATATTTTTCACGATTATCGGACGACTCGGAAAGCTCTTTTAATGCAAGGATAGCTGCACTGGAAATAAGGAAGATAATACCAAGATAAAGCCCGAGGAAAGTGGCGATCGCTTGCAGACCAACCGATAGAGAAATGACATAACTTTTGGTCTTTAGAGTATATATGCGATTATTTGTAAAACGCATAAAATCATTCGTGTTACCAACAATCATTTTTTGCAATGCTTGATCAATTTGCTCTCGATCTTTACGAGAATTAGCTTTATAATTCGCAATTAAGTAATTGTTCTGCTGTACTAGACCTTTAATCATGTTATCTGAGACAACGATGATACCGAAATTAGATTTCGGAGAAGTTGGCTCGAGTGCACCCTCCACTACGTGGTCGAACTTAGGAGAAAGAGTTCTATTGTTTAGTTTAATCTGAAAACCTTCTTTTAGTGAAGTGTTATAAATTGGATACACCTTAGAAAAATCTGCAAGGATGAAATACTGATCTTCTGCCATTTTGATTTGGTCTAGATGGTAGAGTTTGGTAAGTTTATTGTAGTCAGTTAAGGATAAGACATCGAGACTTGCGTAACTGCTATCACCAGTACCCTGAGTGATTTTATTATATTTCTTGAGTGCATTATTACTGACAACTTGTGAGAGTGTGAGTCTTTTTTCAAATGTATTTGATAAATTATAAGTAGAAACTGATTGTTGATCTTTTAATTGTGCCCAAACGCTGGGATTTTCTTTTATGAGATCCTCTACTTTTTCTTTTTGATCCATATTCTCTAGAACTTGGGGTTGCCTAGGTTTTTTCTCCGTGGATTTTTTATTTTGAGCATCTGTTTTGCTGGAATGATCTGAATGATTATTACTTGGATCTTGTTCATCATCCGAATCTTGCTCATCTTCTAGCTCGTGCGGAGAAGTTTTATTATTATCATATTTTATAATCACATCTACGGGCGTGGCATAAGCTAGTTGTTTTTTCGTTGCTTCGCGAATTGAAAGACAACTTGAAAGCATACAGATAGTTAAAAATAACATTATGCAAATTACAGTCATTGAAGCAACAGTGGTATTAATTTTGCTACTAATCTGACGAAATGTGAAGCTATTTAGTCCATGATAGTATAGCTTTTTACGGATAGTAACGAGTCTCATGATTAAACCGGAGAGAGACCAAAAAATAAAGAATGTAGAGATAGCACCGATTGCGAAATATAGGAATAGTAAATTAACACTGCTAAGGATCTTCATGTAGTTAGTTGTTGCTTCAAAGTATGCAAACCCTAGAGCAGCGGCGGCAATTAAAAAGATAAAACTACAGATTATTGGGTTTTTAAGACGTGTCTTCTCTGATTTACGGCTTGATTGTATGAGGTCGATGATTTTTAATTTATTAACCATGAAGGTATTAAATATAATCACTACGAAATAGATGACACCAAAATAGAGGATGGTCTTCAGACAGGCTTCACTGGAAAATACAAATTGGAATTTCGACATGTCAGCCTCAAAGAGACTAGCCACGAGGGCGCTCATTAGTTGGGATAAGAACACACCGATTACTAGACCAGAAACAAGAGAGAAGATACCAATGAATAACGTCTCAAGAAATAGTAGTAGCGAGATTTTTTGTTTACTCATGCCTAGGGTTAAATAAATAGCGAATTCTTTATTGCGCCGTTTAATCAAGAAACGCGAGGCATAAATTATTAAATAGCCCAAAATACCAGCCACCAAAACACTTACACCGGACAAAACATTAATTAGAAGCTTAACAACTTCCCTTGATGAAGAACTGAGTTGCATCGTGGAAGACTGTGTGCCAATAGCATTAAAGACATAGAAGATAACAACACCCAATATTAAAGTGAAGAAATATATAGCATAGTCTTTAATACTACGTAAAATATTACGAACAGATAATTTAAAGAGCATCGCCGAGATCTCCTCCAAGCAAAGTCATCACATCGATGATTTTATCAAAGAATTCTTTCCTAAAATCTTTGCCTCGATTGATTTCATTAAAAATTTTACCATCTTTAATGAAGATTACGCGTGAAGAATAGCTAGCCGTAAAGGCATCGTGAGTAACCATAAGAATGGTAGCACCAAGTTCCTGATTAAGATAATCGAGTCTCTCAAGTAGCATTCTTGAAGATTTTGAATCAAGTGCACCCGTTGGCTCATCAGCAAGGACTAATTTAGGGTTGGTAATAATAGCTCGAGCGGATGCCACACGCTGTTTTTGTCCACCAGACATTTGATATGGATATTTTTGCAAGATATTTTGAATATCTAAATCTTCAGCGACTTTCTTAACTCTATGTTCTATTTCTGCGCTATTAACGTTTTGGATAGAAAGTGCTAATGCAATATTTTCGTAAGCAGTTAGATTGTCTAGAAGATTAAAATCTTGAAAAATAAAACCTAACTCTTCACGACGAAAACGGTTTAGCTCGTTCCCTTTTAATTTTGTAATATCCGTGCCGGCGACATAGATATGTCCGGCAGTAACTTTGTCGATTGTTGAGATAAGATTTAATAACGTAGTTTTACCAGAACCACTGGCGCCCATAATAGCGACAAATTCCCCACTTTGGACTTCAAATGAGATGCTATCAACAGCTTTAGTAATATTAGCACGACTGCCATAGTATTTCTCAATTTTGTCAATTTCTAAAATATTTTTCATAATTTCCTTTCTAATAAGATTCTCTTATTAAAGTCTATCTTACTAAGGCTCTATGGTTTTGTCGTGTTTTGAATATTACGATTTCTTACATTTTTGTAATAATCGTTTTTTGCAAAATAGATAACAATATCTGTATACTCATTCTCAGTCGAGCTAACAGAAATTCGATGTCCAAGTTTTTTAATTAGTTTCTTGACGATATAAAGGCCCATTCCAGTACTTTTGAGATATTTAGTTTCGGCTAGAAGTTTAGCTTTTTCCTGATCTTGTTCTAGAATACGTCCGTTTTGACCAGTAAAAGTTTTTTGGAAAATACGTGACTGATCTGATAATGGTATTCCAATGCCATTATCATATACATGAAGAGCTAAAAACTTATCCTGTTCTTCGGTATAAATTCTAATTTCTGGATATTTTATTTTGCGATATTTAATACAATTAGCCAATAGTTGATCCAAGATAAATTCCAACCATTTGGGGTCTGTTTCAACGATTTTATCCAAATTTTCTACCTGAAACTTAATTTGTGAATTTAAAATAATATCCTGATTCTTGAGAGCAACATGTTTGACTATATTAGCTAAACTACATTCAGAAATTTGATAGTCTTTTTCAACGTGCTCAGATCTAGCAAAATATAAAATTTGATTAATATAGCTATCTAATCGATCTAACTGGAGAATACTTTCTTGATTTTTCCGTTCATGTTCTAAAATTAATCTCAGCGAAGCAATTGGTAATTTTATTTCATGTACCCAAAGCTCCAAATACTCCTTAAAATCGTGAAAATTATATTTATACTGATTAATATGGTCTATCATCGAACGGTTAATCTCCGAGATTACTTGACAAAGTCTCTGTTCTTCGTGAGTTTCTGGTGTAGAAAGAAGTTCGTGTACCAAAAATTTTTGGTCTAGTAATTCGGTACGTTTTTGAAGTTCACGCAAAAAGGTCGCTTTCTTAAAATAAGAAAAAATAAAACAAAACAAAAAACCTACAATATCTATAGCTAAGATAAAAACGTTCAACTCAAATGTAATATTAAAAATCAAGAACGAACATTCAGATAGAATAATAATAAAAAGAAATATAAGAATAATGCTAATATGATCTGCTAAATATTCTCGAAATTTCATATCTTTCCCTAATTCAAGATATAGCCAAGCCCTTTACGAGTCTCAATTGTATCTTTTTCACCTAACTTTTCTAATTTATCACGCAGACGACTGATATTGACAGTAAGGGCGTTGTCATTAATATATTCACAATTATCCCAAAGCTCAGTCATCAATTCATTACGAGAGACAATACGTTCTTGATTAAAAAGAAGGGTGCGAAAAATTAATAATTCATTTTTTGTGAGTTCAATAATTTTGCCAGGCTTCTTTACCGAAGAAATCGTGCCCTTTTTTAGATCAATTTGCAAACCCCGATAAGTTTTGATTTCTGAAGCGAGGTTAGAGCGTCTCAAAATTGCTGCAATACGGAGCAATAAAATTGTGGGATTGTAGGGTTTAGCAATAAAATCATCCGCGCCATAACTGATAGCAAGTGCTTCATCCATTTCGGTGTTGTGGCTAGTAACCATAATAATCGGAGTATTGAGACTTTTTCTGATTTCGCGCACAAAATCGCGCCCGTTGATGTTTGGAAGATTAATGTCCAGCAAAATAAGATCTGGCGAAAGTTCTTGAATTTTCTCTACTGAAATATGATCCAAATCCAAAACTAGAGGTAGATAGTTTGAAGTGAGAAGGAGCTCCGAGAGACCTTCCCTGATCCCCTTATCGTCTTCAATGATTAAAATTTTGAACATTAGCTTTTCCTTTTTTCTTCCTCATCTTTGATTTTTTGAATCATATCGCGGATTTCAGCAGCTTTTTCGTACTCAAGATTGGCTGCTGCGAGTTGCATCTGTTCTGATAATTCCTTAATTAAGACCTTAAATTCAGATTTTGGCACCTTCTTTAGATCTAGCTTATTTTCTTTTTCCTTTTCAGGAATAATAGCACGAAGGCCCAAAGAAATTTCCTTTTTAATACTATGGGGAGTGATACCGTGCTCCTTATTGTAGGCCATCTGGATGTCGCGACGACGATCAGTCTCAGTGATGGCGCGCTCCATGCTTTCGGTAATATTATCGGCATACATAATCACGTGCCCCTCTTCATGACGGGCGGCACGACCGATGGTCTGAATAAGAGCCGATTCTGAACGCAAAAAGCCTTCCTTGTCGGCATCTAAAATTGCAACGAGGGAGACTTCCGGAAGATCCAGTCCTTCACGGAGGAGATTAATGCCGACCAGTACGTCATACACGCCGGTGCGAAGATCTCGCAGAATATCACCACGTTCCAGAGTATCGATTTCTGAATGGATGTAGGCAGTCTTAATTCCGTGGTCCTTGAGATGTTCCGAAAGATCCTCAGCCATGCGTTTGGTCAGGGTTGTAACAATTACGCGTTGGTTTTTTGCAATACGCTCTTCAATTTCTTGCATTAAGTCATCAATTTGACCTTCGGTTTTTCTGACTTCAATTTCTGGGTCTAGGAGACCGGTCGGGCGAATCACCTGCTGAGCTGGAGCTGGAGAGACTTCGAGTTCATATTTACCTGGTGTGGCGGAAACGTAGACGGCACGACGGATGTGAGTTTCAAATTCATCAAAGGTGAGTGGACGATTATCCAGGGCACTTGGCAAACGGAAGCCATAATCAACGAGAGTGGTTTTTCTGGCATGGTCACCATTATACATACCGCGTACTTGCGGTAAGGTCATGTGCGACTCGTCGACAAGCAACAGAAAATCATCCGGGAAGAAATCGAGCAAAGTTGCAGGTGGCTCACCAGCTTTACGGCCATCCAGGTGTCTTGAGTAGTTTTCAATACCCTTGACAAAGCCAGTCTCCTCAAGCATTTCTAGGTCATATTTGGTGCGCTGAGACAGACGTTGTGCTTCTAGATATTTATGTTCTGCCTCGAAATATTTTAGACGATTGTCAAACTCAACCTTAATTGTATCTATGGCGCGAGAAAGCTGATCGCGAGGGGTGGCATAGTGGGTGTTTGGGAAGATATGAATCTGTTCTGGTTTTTCGAGAATTTCAGCGGTGAGCGGATCAATAATCTTAACGGATTCAAGCGTATCAAAATCAAACTCGAAGCGATAAGCTACTTCACCTGAGGCTGGGAATAGGTCAATCGTATCGCCTTTAACTCGAAAATTACCGCGTTCAAAAGCGAGGTCATTGCGATGATACTGCATGGCAATGAGATAGATCATGAAATTCGTTTGATTGAGAGAGCTGGCACTTTGAGTGGAGGTATTGACGAGAGATGGCGAGTGAAGGCGACTGAGTGAATTTTTAGCTAGTTCACTTAGAGCCATAATTTGCCAAACCCCTTGCTTTTTAATAAGTGGGAGTGACATTTCTACATAATGATCTGGAGAACCAATACCATAAATACAGGAAACAGAGGCAACAATGATAGTATCCGGACGAGTCAAGAGTGCAACCGTGGCAGCATGACGAAGCCGATCAATTTCATCATTGATTGCCGAGTCTTTTTCAATATAGGTGTCAGTACTGGCGATATAAGCTTCAGGCTGGTAGTAGTCGAAGTAGGAGACAAAGTAGTGGACTTCATTCTTGGGGAAAAATTCCCGAAATTCAGAATAGAGCTGTGCAGCCAGAGTTTTATTGTGCGCCAAAATTAAGGTTGGCTTCTGGATATTCTGGATGATGTTTGCCATCGTGAAGGTTTTTCCAGAACCAGTAACGCCAAGTAGGGTTTGCTCCCGAATTCCTTTTTTGAGACCATCCGTCAGTTGCTTAATGGCAGCTGGCTGGTCGCCAGTCGGAGCGAATTTACTCTGTAACTCAAATGCAGGCATAGGCTTATTATAACATTAAACAAAAAACTCTCTAAAGAGAGTTTAAGAATCGATTTTTGGTGCCCGAGACTGGACTCGAACCAGCACGCACGAGGCATATGCTCCTAAGGCATACGTGTATACCAATTTCACCACTCGGGCCTGTGATTATTATATCACAGGTTTATTGATTTTATTCAGCAACTTCCCTAATTGCAGTATTTAATTCATCGATAAACTGTTTTGAGACAGCACGTTTTTCGTCATCACTCATTTCCACCCAAGTTTTACCACGGTCTTCCGCCTCAAAGGCTGTTGCCATTGGAAAACCGGTGCCATTGTATGGAAGTTTTACTTTTTCCTGGTTGATTGTGCCATGATTGTAATTATAGACAAATTTTGACTTGCCGTTTGGAGAGACAACGGCAACGCATTGCTTAAAATAGCATTTAGTATTTTTTAAGTTTTTAACTTTTTCCTGGAGATATGCCCAGAATTCTTCATTAGTGGCACCGTCCGATAGTTGTCCACCCCAACGCCTAAGCGCAACGCCAGGTTCACCATTCAATTCCTCGATAAATAGACCAGTATCGTCACCAATGGTGAGTAGGCCAGTTTTTTCGACATAAGTTTTTGCCTTTGCCATAGCATTATCTTCAATGGAGGTGATTCCCTCTGGCACCTCAACCTCAATTCCGAGCATGGCTGGAGTCACAATTTCAAAATGATCACCTAAAAAGACGGTAAAGTCTGCAATTTTTGCAGTATTACTACTGGCAAGTAAGATTTTTGTTTTATTTTCTGATTGGTTTTCTAACATAGGTATCCTTTTTTATTAATTATAATACCAGTTCGGACTTCCCAGTCTTTTTTCTAAATTAAGCGCGATTTTCAACTGCGCGAGCTTTATATTCGCGATTCTTAAAGAAAAGATAGCTGGCGGCGCCAATTAGGATGGCAGTTGGAAGGAGCTCTTCTGGTCCAGTATTTGGCATATTTGATTTCTGTGAAACAACGGCACCTGAGTTCTTGGCAGCAGAATTATTGTACTGGGCAGCTGGAGAATTTACGGTTCCGGTATTTGTAGTATCGGTGGTCTTGCTGCTAGTGTTATTTGCAGAATTTGAGCCATTAGTAGCATTTGAGCTGCTGTTTGAACCGGTGTTTGCGCTATTTTTAGCCTCATTTGAGGAAGTTTTATTCTCATCCTTTGAAGAAGACTGCTCGCTGGTTTTTGTCTCAGCCTGTTTCTTCTCAACACTCTTAATAGCTGAAGTGATGAGCCATGCGCCAATAATAAAAACAAGTATGGCAGCAATGACACTGATGATGATAATTTTGATGCGCTGTGGGCGGTTGGCGTCCTGATTAGTCATGATTTTTCTCCACTTTATCCCCGACACCACCTCGAGATTTTAAACAATTAACTTGTTATATTATACGATATTTCTAGGTATATGTAAAGTACATCTAGCAGCCTTTTGGAGCAAAAATTGTAATACGTGAACCGGCATAGGCCTTTGTGGAGAGCAATTCAGCATTGATAACGTGAGGGTCAAAATCTGATGGATGGGACAAAACAAAATATTCACTGGCGGTATTAGCAAGACGATCAAGCACCGACAGAGGTAAGTCATGAAAATATTCGTATGGCGGGTCGGCGATTACGACGTCGAAAGGACTGTCGAAAGCGATTTTCTCGACCTTGGTATTATAAATACGGATATTATCCATCACGCCGAGTACGATGGCGTTTTGTTTAAGAATCTCGGCAGCGCGTTTATCCGCTTCAATAAAGGTTACGTGATTGGCGCCACGAGAGAGAGCCTCAAACCCCAATGCGCCGGTACCAGCAAATACATCAAGGATAATTTTTCCTTCGATTTTGTTACCCAAGGAGTTAAAGAGGGCCAGTTTTTCGCGCGAGCCCATTGGATGGGTGACGCCATTTTGTGGAGCTTTTAATTCTCGTCCCCGAAAAATCCCAGAGGTGATTTTAACATTAGTGAATTTACCGTGGTGAAAAATTTCGCGTGCACTCTTCATATGATTCCTTTTATCCTTATTTTAGCATAATTCTGGGATTGAGGCAGCCCAACAGAGGGCGATTGCCTTAGAAATTTCTGGAAGGAGAATATTTTTGGTTTCAAGCGCCAGTTCAGTGGTCCAACCTTGCTCTAAGAAACGGTTATACATATTAAGGGCGGCGATGCGGTCGAGTGATTGATAGAAAGCCTCCTTAATGTCGACATGACGGAGCTCTTTCTTATCAATTTTTGGCGTAACCACGCGTTCTGGAAGTGCGGTCATGGTAATGGCGACGCCATACTCGAAGGCGACATGTTTACTCATATAGCCGTTTGCTCCCCAGTAAAGCCAGTTATTGCGAAGGGTTTCGAGGGAATTCCGACCGTGCATAATCCCCTTCACTGGAATGCCGAAAACCTTGATAAATTCTTTTTCGGTCATTAACTCACCCTGTGCTTCGGTGAGTGGAAAATGGTGTGCCGGAGTGAGGCCATCGGTGACCGCATGTGCCATCCAGCCAGCCTCAAAGGCAGCACGCACTTTATTGCCACTTTCAAGGGCTTTTTTAAGATTATACTGATGATCTAAAATCATTTGGATTAATTTGCCGTCATCGTTGCCCGGAATAATAAAATGCATCGGCTCATCCACGCCTGGACTTTTGCGTTTTAAGCCATCTGGTCCGCCCATACCTTCAAATAACAAGATGTCCTTAATCTCTGGAAAATAAACGTTACTATGGAGGGCTTTTTGGAGGATTTTGCGGGCTATTTTATCAAGTTTTTGGTGCGTACCGACAATATTCCCCGATTTTTTACTATTAGTTAAAGCAAGGGTTGAATACATATGTTCTTTCTGGTCTAGTTTAAAGTTGTCAGCTGTTGGAATTTACTAATGGACTGGCTGAGCTCTTTATATTTTAGCATATTTTGTGGGTTGGCAGCGAATTTTACTGCCTGTGCTCTGGCGTCTTTGATTAATTCTGTATCTGCTAGATTGGCAATCTTCAGGTTTAGTTCACCGTGTTGCATAGAGCCATAGACTTCTCCTGGGCCACGCAATTTGAGATCAACTTCAGCAAGATAGAAACCATTATTTGACTTTTCGAGTTCACGTAAACGCGTGGTGGGCGGATTGTAGCCAGTTGTAATAAGGAAGCACTGAGAGGCTTTCTGCCCACGGCCAACACGACCACGCAGCTGATGTGCTTGGGCCAAGCCAAAGCGATCGGCATTCATAATAACAATCTGGGTAGCATTGGGGACGTCGACGCCAACTTCAACCACAGTTGTGGAAACTAAAATATCAAGCTGATGATTCTTAAATTCTTCCATCACCTGATCTTTTTCTTGTGCCTTCATTCGGCCATGCAAAATACCAATTCGATATTTGGGAAAGATTTTCTTAAGGCGCTTAGCCTCTTCCGTTACCGTGTGCTGATCTTTTTCAAGTGGGTCATCCTCATCTTGTTCAATCAGACGACAAATCCAGTAAACTTGCTCTTTCGCTTCGAGATGCTTGGTAATTTCTGGATATAGCATCTCGCGCATATTTGTTTCATTAATAATTTTGGTTAGAATCGGCTGACGGCCTTTTGGCATCTGATTAATAATCGAAACATCGAGATCACCAAAGATAGTGAGTTGAAGGGAGCGCGGAATCGGCGTGGCGGTCATAGCCAGAAAGTGTGGTGCGGTATATTTTTCACTTAATTGATTGAGGGCAACTTTTTCAAGCAGTTTTTGTCGCTGCGCTACACCAAATCGATGCTGCTCGTCGATAATCACCAGGGCGAGATTGTGAAAAATCGTATCGTCGGTAAGGAGAGCGTGGGTACCAATGATGAGATCGATTTCACCATTTTGTATTTGGGATTTTAGCTGATCTTTTTGCTTAGTAGCACCAATGAGGAGACCGGTTTTAATGCCAAAAGGAACAAGAATTTTAGCCAGACCTTCGGCATGTTGGGAAGCTAAGATAGCGGTTGGAGCGAGTAGTGCCACTTGGGCCCCATTTTTGACCGCTTGGAAGATGGCTAGGGCCGAGACAACAGTCTTACCAGAACCAACATCGCCCTGCAAGAGACGATTCATTGGGGTAGTTTTAGTGAGATCCTGCATAATTTCCCAGGCAGCAGTTTTTTGCGCGGGAGTTAATTCAAATGGCAACGACGCAAGGAATTCTTTAGTTGAATCTAGGTTAAAGGTTAGAGGTTTTGCGCGGAGCTTTTGATTTTCTTGTCGATTAAGCTGGCTAGCGAGGATTAACTCAAAAATCTCCTCGAAGCTCAGATATTTTTTAGCCTGGTCCACATCTTCTAATTGTTTAGGAAAATGAATATTGAAAAGCGCCTGATTTCTTGAACCTTTTTTGATATAGGTTGGAGCTGAGTCTAGGGGCAAGAGGTCGGGTACTGAAGCAGAAAATGAGGGCTTGATCTTTTCAAAGAGTTTTTTGAACCAGGCGGAATTAAAACTTCCTTTGGCTGAATAGATTGGCTGGAAGCCATCTACTTTTTGCTCGATTTCATCTGCCGCGGCGACGGTAGGGGCGGTGATTTGATAGCGATTATATTTAAAATCATACTGACCGGTGAAATAATAAGTGGTTTTTTCATCAAAATTCTTGATGCGATATGGCTGGTTATACCAAACTACACGAACCGCTCCAGTTTCATCATAAATTTCCCCTTGCGTAATTACGAAATTGCGACGACGGGTGTGGAGATTTTTTAAGTTTCGAATTTTCCCGCGGAGGATGACGCGGCCGGGCTTAATATCGACGATATTCGTTTGAGATTGATAATCTTCATAGCTGCGAGGAAAATAATACAGCAAATCTTTGAGAGTGCGAAAGCCACGCTTTTCAAGCGCCTCGGCAGTTTTTGGGCCAACACCCTTAATCACCTCCAATCTTGCAGTAATATCCATTGGATAAATTATAGCATGTGGTGATACTTAGAAGATCCCTGGAATGGAGACTAGGCGGAGATTAGGTGGAGATTTTAAGAACTAGAGCGAGGGGCGCTGATGGGCGTCACGCCATTCTTTAATTTTGGCGTGGTGGCCTGATAACAGAATTTCTGGTACTTTCATGCCGCGAAACTCAGCTGGCTTAGTGTATTGAGGATACTCTATTGTATTTCCTTCGGAAAAGCTTTCAATAATTGCAGAATTTTCTCCACCTAGAACACCTGGCAAAACCCGTACGATACTATCGATCATAATTAGTGCCGGCAATTCCCCACCGGTCAAGACGAACTGACCTAGACTAACTTGATAGTCCACAATGGTTAAAATGCGTTCATCGTAACCTTCATAGTGAGGACAGAGGATGATGAAGTGATTTTCAGCCTGTGTCTCGATTTTTTCAGCAAATTCACGGACAATTTGTTGTGACCAGATGCGACCTGCTGGAGTTGGTAAAATAACTTTAGCGGTCGGATCTTCTTGTTTGACCTTTTCAATTGCAGCAAAAACTGGCTCACAGCGAAGCAGCATACCATCGCCACCTCCATAAGGCGTATCATCGACTGATTTGTGTGGACCAAGGCCAAAATCGCGAAGGTCGACAAAATTAAACTCTGCAACGCCCTTATCACTAGCCTTCCACATCATGGAAGTTGATAAATAAGGCAGAAGGGCATCCTTGAAAAGCGTAATAATCGTAAATTTGACTTTTGCCATTTGAAATATTATATCATATATGATTTTATGTGATTTTAGAGAAAGATACTTGACATCACGCCTTTCATAGGATATATTAAGCATAAGCTGATACGCTTCACGGGGTTCCGCTTATCAAAAAAATAGTGGAGTGTGGAGATTTCATTAAAAACAAAAAGCGAATTAAAACAAAACAATGTGCCCCAGGGTGGGCGCGCATCAGCGCAAAAATACTCCTTCCGGAGTATTTTTTAGTGTTATTCAATTTTTATACTGGCTTATTTCGAGTTTGTTTTTAAAAATCCGCCTAGTATTGCTCAACAAGAGTAAAGGTTTTGCCGGAGATTTCTATAATGGAATCCTGCGAAGCGCCCTGGTTAGTGAGTTCAGCACGGATCCCAAGCTTCTTTAAAATATCGCGCAGACGGTTGACCGAAGCATAGTTCCCCATATCCGTGCGACGGGCAAACTTTTCAATCTTCTCACCAGTAACGTGGAATACGCCGTCGTCACCACGTGTAACGGTCCAGGTATTCTTTAATTCATGTGAGCTTAGAGAAATAACTGGAACACCTTTTATGCCGTCCTTAGTGATTTGATGTTTAGTGTTTGCGTCATCCTCGAGAATTATATCTGCAGTAACATTTTCCTGTTCTTGTTTTTGCTGCTTCTCTTTGGCAATTTTAATATCCTGCCAAAGTGCACGCAAAAGGTCGTCCACGCCTTTTTTAGATACGGCAGAAATACTATAAATATAGGCGTTTGGATTTACTTCACGAATAGCCTGTGACTGCATCTCGATAATTTCATTATCAACACCTTCACATTTTGTGAGAGCCACAATTTCAGGACGATTTTTGAGATCTGAATATTTATCAAGTTCGTTACGAATAATGCGATAGGCTTCACCAGCATCATTATTGTAAACATCGACAAGATGGAGCAAAACAGCAGTGCGATCAACATGGCGCAGGAAAGCATGACCGAGACCGCGCCCCTCAGCGGCGCCTTCAATGAGACCAGGAATATCGGCGATTAAGATGTCATGACGATCAATGGTAGCAACCCCGAGATTTGGAGTGAGGGTAGTGAAAGGATAGTCGGCAATCTCTGGCTTTGCGTTACTCACGATGGAGAGAAAAGTAGACTTACCGGCGTTTGGCAAACCAACGAGACCAACGTCGGCTAGGAGCTTTAATTCTAATTCAGCCTCAAATTCTTCTCCTGGCTCACCGACTTCGGCAACAATTGGGGTTTGACGAACGCTTGATTTGAAGTGAGCGTTACCAAAGCCACCATCGCCACCCTTTGCGATTACCGCCTCCTCTCGGTCGTGAGTGAGATCGGCAATTATTTTGCCGTCGCGCTTAACCACGGTTCCGATTGGAACTTCGACGATGAGGTTTTTACCAGAGCGGCCAGCACTGCGAGTACCGGAGCCATTGCCGCCGTCTTCTGCCGTCAGGATTGGATTGAAGCGAAAGTCGATTAGTGTATTAGTATCTTTGTCTGCGACAAAAATAATCGAGCCACCTTTGCCACCATTGCCGCCGTCTGGGCCACCTTTATTAATGTAAATTTCACGGCGAAAAGATACGGCACCATCACCGCCTTTTCCCGCCTTAAGACTAACTTTTGCAGTATCACAAAACATATTAGGTATATTTTACCATTTTAACGGCTATGAATAAAGAGGTAACTGGACCAGACACTTTGTGGGATAGTTTTTCGACCAACGTGACCCCAACCGGCGATACCGTTCATATCTGAAATAGTGATCGTGCCGTCGTCATTAACTGAGTCTACAATACCGACGTGGCCATACCAACCAACATCAGTCTGGAAGACATCGCCAGCCTGTGGGTTGGAACCGCGGCTTGAAGGAAAACTATTTACGAGCGCATTATCCCAAGTGTTGGCATTGCCGAGACCACCTGGAAGCACATAACCACCACCGAGCTCGTAACGACGTTGCCAGGCATACCAGGTACACCAGCCCCATGGCATCTGGTTTGCTGAGGTCCAATAGGTACGATAATAAACAGATTGAGTGTAGCTCTGAGACTGAGAGTTGGTGTAACGAGGGGCCACATAATCCGGACGTTCGGCCTCTGGAAGATTACCATCCGGCAGGAGAATATACTCACCAGCAACTAGGTTTTGATTTAATTCGAGGTTATTTGCTGCAATAATTTCATCTGATTTTGAACCGTATTTAGCAGCAACAGATTCAATCGTGTCGTTATTTTTGATTTTATAAACAAATCCGGCACGAGAAGGGAGGTAGATTTTGTCACCAGCCTTTGGTTCATAGGTGTTCTTAAAATTATTTGACCAGCGGACCATCGTGTCAGTTACACCACAGGCAGCATATTTAGCAGCAATTGAGGAGATAGTCTCCCCCTCTAGCACCGTATAAGAAATAGCACCAACTTTGAGACAGTTCGTGGAAAGTGGAGCAATTGGCTTCTCCATCTTCTCAGAAGAGACCTGACCGGAGTCGCGCAAAGTAGTGAGGGAGTTATAATTAACGTTTACAACTTCCGAGGAGGCTAGGCTCATGTTACTAGCTAGCTCGGATACGACATAGAACTCAGAAAGTTGGTCGGTTGAGACGGCGTAATCCTTCTTAGCAATCGACTGAAGATTGAGGTTATTAGTTGCTTCATCGACGTGCTTATTTTTGGAACCATAATTAACGACGCCAAGCACGGCGAGAAAGATAAATAGATATGGCAAAACCTTGAGGTTTCGCTTAATAAATGATCGTTTGTGATTTTTTCTTGCTGTCATAATATGCCGATAATCCACCTAGAGTCCTACACTACAGAGTTTCTGGCAGTAGTCGCGGATTTTCTGTGTGTGCTCAGTATCGGTTACACTATAATACATCTTTCCATCGTCTCCTGTCAAGAAATAGCGCATCGACCTCTTATTCTCATCCGGTTCAGCAACGGCCAAAATTGCGGTAATTCCGGGACTACAAATTGGGCCAGGAGTAAGTCCAGTGTGCTTTCTCGTATTATAAAGATTATCCGTTTCTAGTACGCGAAGATTATTGTTCGGATCATTACGATCACGGTTTGGATTGACTAGGTCAGCAGCATAGGTGGCTGTCACGTCAGACCCAAGCGTCATACCAACCTTGAGGCGGTTTTGAAAAACCATCGAAACACCTGACATATCCTCAGAATGAGCCTCTTTTTGAATAATCGAGGCCAAAATTAGCCCCTCACGCAACGAAAAGCCACGTTTTTGAAACTTTTCTTCGATATGATTGGCGACAACTACGCTGTTTAATTGATTGATCATAGTCTCAAAAATATGTTCGACGGTTTCACCTTTGTAGAATTGATAAGTTTCGCCATAAAGATACCCCTCGAGAGCAACATTCACTGGTTGTGCAGGATTAGTTAGCTTGCCCTCATTATCATAAAGCCCCTTAAGAACTGGACTATCATATTTTTTAAGCAGAGCTGTATCGATTTGCTCAGATAAATATCCAAGTTTAATCAACTTTTGCTTAATTTCCTTCAAGGTTTCACCCGGCAAAACCGTGAGATTAAAAACTTCACTTGAGGCGACACCTTTTTCCATCTGCTCCACGATTTCCTTGGCGGAAAGATTGGCGCGAAGACTGTAGGTGCCAGCCTTAATCTTGGCTGATTTACTTGATAATTTTAAATAAGTTTTGAAGGCAAAATCGGATCTGATTAAGCCAGCTTTTTTGAGATTTTCAGCAATATCGCCTATGGTTTGATTGGTCTTAATTTCAAACTTTTGGTAGTGACAGTCGGGATTTTCTTCGCTACCTTCACTAGTGGCGGCTGCGGCAGGTGAATTAAACTTGCAACTAAAGTTTTTAGGAGCGGCTAATTGTTTTTCATACCAAGTGTAGGCACCAAAAGCGCCAAGGCCAGCTACGGTCAATAAAATAACCAGAGCGATTATTATTTTTTTCATAAACGACTTCTTTTTGGGTTGTTTTTTGGAACTTTTTGAACTAGCCACTTCTTCCTCCTTGGCAAAATTCGAGGCAGGATTTTGGTTATCTGAATTATTGTTTGCTTCACCCAAAGAGGCGGGAGAAAGCGACTGCTGATTGTTTAGAGCCACCTGCATTCGCTCAATAAAATCCTGCAGAATAATAGACGCTGATTCGGCATCAATTTCGCCTTTTTGGTAGTTATTTTTGCGAGCCTTCAGACGACGCTCAGCTTCAACAGAAGTAAGTGATTCGTCTTGAAAATAGATTTTGAGACCTGGAATAGTGGCAGCAACTTGTCTTGCAAATTGCTTAACGAATTCAGATTGAGCAGTTTGATTACCGTTGTTACTGCGCGGCATCCCCATGACTAGGATATTTGAATTATAAAGTCTGAGTTTACGCTGGATTTCAGAAATTTCCTGTCCATTAACGTTAATAAAACCATCTGGAATAGCAATTTTTGTGGCGGTATCAGCGCGCGCCACGCCAATCCTCACTGTACCTACGTCGAGTCCAATAATTTTCATAATCCCCCTAGTTATTTTCTTCTATTGTAATATTAACACTAACCTTATTAATATCCTCCGGAATACTGCGAACCCATGGGAAGGAAGTGTCAACTTTGACCTCACTCACGCCGTTGATTGACTTAATCAAGGTGGTAACTTCACCAATTTTCTTACCAAGAGATTTATCGAGTACGGTTTTTTCGGAAACTTCCGGACCAGTCTTTACGACCGCTTTTAACTTAGCTGAAGCGGCATTATTTTCTTGAAAACGCTCGATGAAGAGTGAGCTGATTTCATAGATTTTTTGATCACTACCGAGTCGACTACTGACGAGGGTTTTAATGTATTCTTCGACAGCAGATTTATCCAAGATATTGACAGTATATTTTATCTTAGCGGTTAATTTTGCTTTGCCACCGTTTGCAACTTCACCAATAGCTGGACTAGAGGTAGCCTCGCCTGGAGTTTTCTTATAGCTTGCATCAATACGCAAATCTGAGTCTTTTACTTTGGCAAATAGGTCGTCTTTTCCTTCATCAAGCTGCGAGAGTGCAACTTTGGCTTTCTCGACATCGGCGGCGGTGACGATTTTGACAACCTTGTCAGTACCACCAGAGAAAGCAGTAGAGTTAAAAGCATCGACATGCTCAACGGATGACTGCCAGCCTGAGGCGATTGGATCAATGTTAAAACGAGTACCACCTTCAAAGGCAACAACATCAACAGTTTTACGGATTTGACAAGTGTTTGTCGTACGGACGGTACAACTGGTTGTGGAACCATCCCAGCTAAATTCAGTGGTAACTACAGTAAGATAATTGAGATTCCCTTTCGCAAAAGCACTACCGATTGGGACGGTGATGCGATCTGGTGCACTTGGAGTGGCGCTTGAGGTAGAGAAACTGAAGTTTGCCGTGAGAGTGAGGCGACCAGTTGCCTTATTACCATCATTTCGCTCGCCCGTTGCGTCAAATTCAACAGAGCTTTCTTTTTCCAGAGTTTCAGTCTCGAGTAGAATCTTGCCATCTTTGATTGAAGCCTGATCAGCCGCGCTTGCAAAGGTAATATTCTCGGAGAAATTATCTGGCGTGGTCTTAATTTTGACCGAAATCTTGGCAGCAGGTGCAAAGACAAAGGCCCAAACGCCACCTACAATACAAACAATTAAGCCTGCCACACCGAGAACTAACCATTTACGTAATTTATCAAAATTAGGGATCTTTTTAACCGCCTTCTCTTCGTCGTCAGATTCTTCTTCCACTTCGTTCGCATCAAGATGCATAGTAGCTGCTTCGGCATCAGATGGAGTTTGCCTAATATTATTAGTTTTTCCTGAGGTAGCTGGTTTTTTCATATTTTCTTTTGCAGCCGAATCTTTAGGAATATTTTCCTTTTTATTATTTGGAGTAGACTCAGTAGCTTGAATGGATTCTTCCTGGACATCAGAGGAATCTTCACTCATCTCACTAATTGCTTGTGAGGCAGCCACGGTTTTATGAATGGCAGCAGAATCTTTATATTCACTTGGCAACACCGGTCGTGATTGTAGATTTTTTGAGAATGGCAGACCAGAGGCAGCAGAAAGTTTCATTAATACAGGATCTAATGTAATAATTACAACGGCCTTATCAAGATTTTTGGCTGTTTTGGCGATCAACTTTAGATTAATCGCACTACGTAAGACGCTGAGTTTTTTTGGCGGAACGAGAGCGACGACTTTTTGCTTGGAACCCTTAAGATGATTGATAATATCGGTAATATCATCTTCTGGCTCAATGTAGTAGATGTCCTTATTCATGCACCGATTTTACCACATTACAAAACTTTTATGTTAAAATTTAGAGGATGAGTATTTTTAGCTTTGCAAAGAAAAAAGAGGTAAGGAATCCAGTGGAGCCTAGCAATGGTAATACGGCGGAACTAGCTAATCTTGTCTTAAATTCAATTGAGGAAGGCGTAATTATTGTACATCCTTCGGGAGTAGTACTGCTATCTAACCCAGCAGCCATGCGAATGCTCGGCGTAACTGATACTTCGGCTATTTTGAATGTTCAAATAAGCTCTCTTTTGAGGCTCGAAAATGGTGAAGGAATGAAACTTGAAGATAGTGTAAACCCGGTACTTTTGGCGGTAAATTCCGGTGAAAATTACTCCACACGCGATTTCGTATTAGTGAATTTAATTGAACAAAGAAAGCCTGTGGCAATTAGTGTTGTGAGTACTAATTCTGGACAGAATGAAAGAATTATTACCTTGAGAGACATTTCCCGTGAACTAGAAGAGGAGGGTGAGCAAACCGAATTTATTTCTACAGCTTCTCATGAAATGAGAACCCCAGTAGCCTCAATTGAGGGATACTTGGGACTCGCACTTAACCCAAAAACTGCAACCATCGATGAACGCGCTCGTAAATATCTCGAGGAGGCGCATACATCTTCAAAGCATCTGGGACGTCTATTTAAAGACCTGCTCGATGTCACAAAACTGGATGATAAAAAGATTCGTGTACAACTTTCACCTGTCGAGGTGACTTCTACCGTACGCTCGATCGCCAATGGCCAAGTGCCGCAAATGAGCGAAAAAGGTATTCACTATACTTTTGGCTCAAACGGAACCAATACAAGTGGAAATGGTAGGTTTTTAAACCAGGAAGTTTATGCCAGTGTGGATATCGATTTTTTGCGCGAGGCGGTAAACAATCTAGTAGAAAATGCAATTAAATATACTGCCGAGGGTGGTGGAATTTGGGTGAATGTACGTGGAGATGATGATCGCGTTTTAATTAACGTGACGGATACCGGGATCGGAATCTCTCCTGATGATCTGAAGCATGTATTTCAGAAGTTTTATCGTGCAGATAACTCACAAACGCGTACCGTTGGTGGGACCGGTTTGGGGCTTTACCTGGTAAAACAGCGCGTTGAAGCTATGGGCGGAAAAGTCTGGGCGGAGAGTTCGTTTGGTGAAGGGTCAACTTTCTATCTATCGTTCCCTCGTATTACCGCAGAGGAATATCAGAGGCGTAAACAGATTGCTTCAAACATTGAGGCGATGAGTACGCAAAAACAAGCAACCCCAACTGTGCCACCAGCTGAAACTCAAGCACCACAGACCCCTGTTGCAGCCAACCCAGCTGATACACCGGTCGCACCTACTACGACTAACACCCCTGAGACGGTTGACGCACCCGTAAATTCTGTGATGCCCGTAACTCCTAATACATTTACGGCAACAGTCTCACCTGCAGTATCCGCCGCGCTCGTGACTACTGCAACACCAGTAGTATCCGACACACCCGCAGTATCCGCCGCCCCCGCAATGCCTACTGCAACCGTAACACCTGCAGTATCCGAAGCGCCTGCAGCGCCAGCAAATTCCGAAACACAATCGCCAGTTATCGAGCCAGCTCAACAGTCTGTCCTAACACAGACTCAGCAGCCCATTGCAATGCCAACAGTGCAACCTGACGTAATAGCAGCGCAGCAACCACTTACGACGACACAGCAACCACTTGCAACGACGACGCAGCAACCACTTTCAACAATGACGCAACGACCAGTCACCAACTCAGAGCAACAATTTATCGCAACTCCAGCCCAACAACCAGTAAATAACACTCAACAGAATATTAATTCCCAGCCAATGATTAATAATCAGCCAGTAGCTCCACAGACTCTGCAAAACTTGAATCAGACAACACCCCCAAGCGTTAATAATTTTAATCAAGTACCACCATTAAATAATTAAAAGGAATGATATGGCAAAAATATTACTCGTCGAGGACGACCAGAGTTTAAGAGAAATTTATGGAATTCGCTTGACGGCCGAGGGTTATGAGATTGTACCGGCTGGCGATGGCGAACAGGCGCTAGCGCTTGCGGTCAAGGAAAAACCGGATTTGATTATTTCTGATGTTATGATGCCAAAGATTTCTGGTTTTGATATGTTGGACATTTTGAGGTCTACTCCTGAAACTAAAGACATTAAGGTGATTATGATGACCGCGCTCTCCTCTGAGGATCAAAGAGAGCGTGGAGAAGCTCTCGGTGCTGACCGTTTTCTTGTAAAGTCACAAGTTGGTATTGAAGATGTGGTTAATGCTGTGCATGAGGTATTGGATGCTAAACCAGAGAACACCGCTGTAAATCAAGCTGACTTTATTCAACCTGGTACTGCGATGCCAATGAATCAAAGTACTCCTGAGACTCAGCCGATTCAACCTGTCCAATCTACCCAACCAGCTCAGCAAATTCAAACGATCCAGCCGATTCAAACGGTTCAGCCGATTCAAACCATTCAAGCCGAACAGACTATACAGTTAGCCCAGCCGGTCCAGGATATGCAAAATATGCAGCCAGCCCAGCCTATGCAACCTATACAGCCAGTTGAACCTATGCAGCCTATGCAGCCGGCAGAGCCTGTGCAGCTAGATCAGCCTATACAGCCGGTCCAGGCAGTTCAGTCTAGCCAAACTATAGGATCAAATCTTACTAATGACTCATATTCAATAAATTCTGTTACAGATGATTCCGGTATGAATATTAAGGACCAAATGGATCAAATTTTAGGCGGTATGGGAACGGTTTAGAATATCTCATATATGATATATTTATAATATGCGTTTAAATAAGTTTTTAGCTGAGAGAATTGGAATATCGCGACGTGAGGCCGACGACTTAATTGCTAGTGGCCGCGTAACCGTGGATGGTAAGATTGCGGAATTTGGTATGCAAATCGATGACAATACGGAAGTATTGGTTGATAAGAAGAATGTGGCTTTTTCACATAACTATACATACTTGATTTTAAATAAACCTCGCGGGTATGTCTCTTCAAGGAGGCGCCAGGGAGATACGCCTACACTATATGAACTCTTGCCAAAGAATCTACAAACCTTAAAGACCGTGGGGAGATTAGATAAGGAAAGTTCTGGACTGATACTTCTGACCGACGATGGCGACTTCGCCTTCCGGATGACGCATCCAAAATTTCTCAAAATTAAAACTTATATTGTGGAACTAGATAAACCACTCGTGCCTCTACATCAGCAGATGATTTCGGACATCGGGATTACTTTACCGGATGGCCTAAGCAAGCTTTTTATTACAAAAATAGCTGACAATAATGGCGAGATTTCGGGAAAACGTTTGCAAGTTGAGATGAGCGAGGGGAGAAATCGACAGATTCGTCGAACATTTGCGGCGCTAGGATATGAGGTGACCGACCTTGACCGTATTGAATTTGGCCATTACAAATTAGGCGAGCTAGAACGTGGAAAATTCGAGAAAGTTCAAAAACTAATTTAGTTACATTAAAAATAGACCTCTCGGAGGTCTATTTTTTTGTAATGGAAACTAGGCTTCGTCTTCAGAGTTATCTTCAAGAGCAGAAAGAAGTGAATCCTCGGCGTTGCCACGTTTTTTCTTCTTTGGAGCTTCAGCGAGTTCAATGTCGAGCTCAATACCAGTCAGCTTGGAAGCAAGACGGACGTTTTGTCCCTGACGACCGATAGCAACAGATTGCTGATCCTCAGTGACATAGACCTTAGCGCGCTTCTCTTCAAGTTCAACCTTTACAATTTCGGCTGGACTCAAGGCTTCGCGAATATATTCAGACATATTATCGCTCCAGTTGACAATATCGATTTTCTCACGATCACCAATTTCGTTCATGACGGCCTGAACACGGATACCACGACCACCAACAAAAGTACCAACTGGATCAACACCTGGAACGGTGGAAGAAACAGCGATCTTAGTGCGACGACCAGCTTCGCGAGCAATAGCATGGATTTCAACAGTGCCATTTTCAATTTCAGGGACCTCCTGGACAAAGAGCTGCTTGATAAATTCTGCAGAACCACGAGAAACCAAGAGATCAGCACCACGTTCATTGCGCTCAATTGCCTTAATCAAAACCTTAATGCGTGAACCAACTTTATAAAATTCACCCTCAATTTGGTCTTGTTTTAACATGATACCAGTGGCTTTACCGAGGTCAACACGAACTAGCTTTGGCTCAACACGAGCGATAGTGCCATTAACGATGGTATTGATTTTATCTTCATAAACAGTGAGAATTGCCTCGTGTTCTGCCTCACGAAGACGCTGAACAATCACCTGTTTGGCGGTCATTGATGCAACACGCCCAAAGGAAGTTACCTTATGGGATTCCTCAACAATCTCACCGATTTCTTTACCGCCGGCGAGGTCGGCTGGAATTTCTGTGGCTGGATTATAGGCCAAACCATCTTCGATCACTTCTTTAGCAACAAAAACCTCGGCTTCACCATTGTCAAGATTCAGTACGGCGCGGACATTCATGTCTTTATCACCATTTTCCTTGCGCCAGGCAGCGGCAATAGCAGTTTCAATAATATTAAGGACGGACTCTTCTGGAAGTCCTTTTTCCTCAGCGATCACCTTAACCATTGAGGACATTTGTTTTAGGTCTAAACCTTCCATATTTCCTTTCTATGAAATTTTATTTTTAAACTAAAGCTTGAGTTGAGTCTAAAATATCCGACCTTTCGGCCGGATGATTCAAGTATCAAGTATGTTTATATTATAACAAGCTATAAATAAAATAGCAACAGCCTTATGGAAAAAGTCTGTGATATAATAGTAATAAATAAGCTTATACGATATGTCCGAGATTAATTTAGAAAACGAAAAACCGCGCAAAATTAAACCTGAGAACGTGATTTTGGCGCTTGATATTGGTACGGAGTTTGTGAAGGCAGTGATTGCTGAGCGAACCGAGGATGATAATCTAGTAGTGATCGGAGTTGGTAAAGAACACCAGAGTATGGGGAACATGTATGCTGGTGCGATTGCTGATATTCCGGCGGTAGTTTCAACTTGCGAGAAGGCGCTTTCTAATGCTGAGGGGATGGCTGGCGTGATTTCGAAGACTTGCGTAGTGGGGATTGCTGGCGAACTAATTAAAGGTAATACGCGAACCGTGAGGTATCGTCGCAAGGATAGCAATAAGCCAATTTCTGACCAAGAAATGCAACTGATTATTCAGCGGGTACAGGATAAGGCTGGCGAGCAGGCTAAGCAAGAGATTGCACTTGAGACTGATAACCCTGAAGTTGAGGTGCGCCTAATTAATTCTGCGATTGTTTCCCTGTCGATTGATGGATATAAAGTGTCGAATCCGATTGGATTCAAGGGGTCAGATTTGATGATCCAGTTTTATACGGCTTTTGCACCACTTGTGCATATTTCGGCGATTGAAAAGGTTTGTGCAGAATTAAATCTTGATCTATTAGCGGTGGCAGTAGAACCGTTTGCGGTTTGTCGCGCTTGTCTTGGTAATGAACTAGAGTCGAATTTTTCTGCTATTGTGATGGATATTGGTGGTGGAACAACTGATATTGCCGTAGTTGATGATGGTGGCGTCGAAGGAACGAAGATGTTTGGGGTTGGCGGACGTAGTTTTACTCATCAGATTGCGACACGCACTGGACTAGATTATGACACTGCCGAAGCTGTAAAATTACAGCTTGGTGGAGTATCACTAGATCAGTTGACTCTGAAGCATAAGGAGGAAACTGTAGCGGAGGCTGAGAAAAAGAATGATATCCAGCAAATTTTAGCCACACCTGAGCGCGCCAAGAAAATCAATACGGCGATTTCTGATAATGTTGAGGTATGGCTAGGTGGAGTTGCGGTCGCTCTTGAGGATTTTCCACTAGTGGAAGCCCTTCCTACTAAGATTCTACTCTGCGGCGGTGGTGCCGGCTTAGCTTCGTTACAAGAGTCACTAGCTACTTCTGATTGGTACATAGATCTACCTTTTTCTCGTCGCCCACTCGTGCATCTACTCGATGATGTTGACATCCCAGGTATCGAGAATACTACTCCTGAGGATCTTGATTATTCTTTTATTACCGCATTTGGTTTACTTCGCGTTGCGATTGATACGCTTGCGGGCACCGATGAGCCAGCTGGACTGCGCGCTAAGCTAGCAAAGCTATTACAGAACTAATTAATACAGAATTAATTATGACAGATTTAGTATTATCTGCTTAATTATTTTGTGATTATACTCTTATAGATATTATTAACTCACAATTATATGTTTAGACAACAGAAAACCACCCGTTGGGGTGGTTATTCCGTATAATTTGACACCTTGCTACCTTCCCGCTGTTGCAGTATTCTCGCCGCCGCTGAGCTTGACTTCTGTGTTCGGAATGGGAACAGGTATTTCCTCAGTGCTATGGGCACCAATTTCGCTTATTGAAATATTCAATGTGCGCTGATTGATGTCCATTAGGTGTGATGAATTAATAAACTTGCGGTGTTCTGATCGAGCACCGATTACTAGTTAAGTCTATCAAACTATCTGCGTCTATTTTAAATAAACCCTGATAGTTTGAACATAAAAAGGCGATGGATCTATTAGTACGCTTCGACTCCATACCTTGCGGTACTTCCATCTTGCGCCTATCAACCAGATCTTCTCTCTGGGATCTCATAGGGAATTCTAATCTTGGAGTGGGCTTCGCGCTTAATATGC
>JABZKB010000004.1:0-83758 GCA_015257505.1 Nanosynbacter sp.
GGGGTATGTTCTCACGCGTTACTCAGCCGTCCGCCGCTCGTCATCAGCTTCACAGTTCCCTCGAATCTTACCACTCGCATAATAGCCAAGTGTGTCAAGAGAACGGTGAAGCCATGCTACCGCTCGACTTGCATGTATTAGGCATGCCGCCAGCATTCATCCTGAGCCAGGATCAAACTCTCCATTAAAGGTCCTAAGACCTTGAATTTTAAATTTGAAAACTCAAATAAAATAAAACTGACGATGAAAGAAATGGATTCGTATGATTATAAAACCACACATATTACCATTTCAAATTGCACAACTGAATTGTTAAATTTCAATTTCCAAAAGCGCACAGTCATCTATATGTATGTCGCAGCTTTTGTATGCTCTAATAATAGTTTACTTAAACAAAACTGTCAATACATTTCTTGGACTTTTTTTACTTTTTTTGAAACTTTTTTCAATTATGCCTGTAAAAACGCCTTTCCCTTCTATAAACACACGATTTTTATCAATGTTGCAATAAAAATTCCAATCCAAAAACCCACAATTACTTCTGCCACCGTATGGCCTTCAACCACACGGAGTTTATTTAACCTGGTTCCTTCATTCTTATTCTTATCATCAACAATCTTATTTAATAACTTTCCGTGCTCACCAACCGAATAACGCACATTCGTTGCATCATATACAATAATTAATGTATTACATGCGGCTAACGCAAAAACTACTGAATTGAAACCACTAATATATCCAATTGTCATAGTCATCGCCATGAAGCTCGCGGTATGGCCAGAGGGCATGCCACCAGATTTTACTGCATAATATATAACATCACGAATTGTAGTCTTACCACGCTTTTTAATAATAAAGAAAATTAGCTTTAAAGCTTGTGCTACAAACCAGCCCATAACAAATGCTAAAAAAACATAAAGGCTTTCCATAAATCCATTTTATCACATTATATTTATATATAAAATAACTATAGCCGTCGCGAGGACGGCTATAGCGTCTATTTTAAAAGTTATAGATATTAAGCTATGGTAGCTATCATATCTATATTCTATAGGATATTATAGACATTTTTTAATGTACACTTTCTCTCAGTGTCGGCGATATTGTTGAGAGATTTTTCTTTCTTGAGAGAGCTACCGCCGATGTTCTATTTAATCTGAAATAGTTTCATGTTTTTTAGAACGTATTGAGAGAAAGATCTTGTGTAATATAGCACCGACAATCGTGCCTGCGATAAGCCATGTCCACCATTGGCTAAAGATATTAAATTCTTTTTTGACTTCACCGAGCTTAGGAACTTCAGTTGCTTCCTGATCAGTCTTTTCTTTATCCTCAGACTGTTCATCTTTTTCAACCTTTTCCTCTGCACTATCATAAGATTCAATTTCCGTTGAATCAACACTGTCAGCTCCCGTGTTTTCTGTATCATCTTTTGGGTTCTCAGTAATACTCTGAGCTGTCACCACGCCTAGTGATTTTCTTGGGAGATTATTATATATGCTAGGTTTTTCAACATTCTGAGTCTTTGATTCAACCTCGGTTTTCTCTTTATTTTTCTCATCAGATTTATCTTCTGGCTCATTCTCTGATTCTGTAGTCTTTTTAGTTTCCTCTGACCTACCTACTTCAATAGAGGTTTCATCCTCAGTTTTATTCTTCTCCTCTGGTTTTTCTGGCGTAACCGGCTTCTCTGGAGTTAACGGCTTTTCAGGAGTCACTGGTTTTTCTGGCGTAACCGGTGGTTTTTCAGGAATTACTGGCTTCTCTGGGACCACTGGTTTCTCTGGCACCACTGGTTTTTCTGGAGTTACCGGCTTTTCAGGCGTAATTGGTTTTTCTGGAACTACCGGTTTTTCTGGCTCTACTGCATTTATGTCAGTATTTGCATACCCATCAACTTCCCTAGGTATCATACCAATGGTGTATTTTTTCTTTGGCGCCGCCACTGCCTTGTAGGATACATTACGCATCGTTTTTGACTGATCGTATTTGTCCACTACACAGTTCCTCCCCTCAATCCAATGCAACAAACAGTCTTCTTTGAAATAAACACGCCCATTATAATAAGTATTATCATCAAGCTGCAATACAAATACGACATCGTTTGACCATTCATAGAATAAATCAAAAGTTGGTCTAACCCAGAAATATCTATCCTTCGATTCGTGGCGGTCTGATAACCCCTCGTAGTCCGCCTTACTTGCAAACATCTTTGTGGTCCATTCATCGTCAAAAGTATTAGCTTCATATAAGCCCGAATTATCAATCGCAAATCCATACCACCTAATAGAAGCTACTCCGAGACGTTTTATTTTTCTATTCCCCAGCCAGCTTTTATCTACTGAAAACTCAATCTCACTGTTTGTACGGTCAATCCTATCAAGACTCATTGCTAACTTACCATTCACAAATGGCATTGGCATATGCACATGACCTTCATAGCTAGGTGGCGCAATCTTCATTGGTGCTATTTCATAATCACCTTCCGGTGCGTTTGGGTGTTCTGGATAAACTACCTTTTTACTGCCTTTATTTTCAGTACTCGTTGTTGCGGCCTTACCAAGTGCAGATATTGGAGATGCGAAGCTCAATGCCATCACGGCGCTTGTAGCCATTGTGATTGCGCCAATCCTCATTCTTGCACTAACTCGCTCTGTGGCAACTGTCGTGGCTTCTAATTGAACTTTTCTATTATGTTTACTCATTTGTTTTCCTCATTTAATTTTTCATTTGCCTGCACCATACCACCAAGTCCTAAAAATACGCAACCATAACAATTTTACTTTTTTAATTAACAGAGATAAAAATCTCATTTTTCCCTGCTAGCATAAGCAGGATATTCTGGAGCATAAGCTAGATATCAGCTAAAAAATCTATAAAAATTTACACTCAAAAAACACAAAAAACAGCCACAAAAAAATACTCCGTTTCCGGAGTATTTTTTTAAGCTTTTATTCTTCCGATTCTTCAATATCGTCTTTTTCTTCAGGAAGCACAATTCCTAAAGAAGCTACCGTATCATCATCAGCAAGACGCATAATCCTCACCCCCTGAGTTGCGCGTCCGAGTACTGGAATATCCTTCACAGCCACACGAATTGCTTGACCAAGGCTAGACATCATGATCACCTCTGATGCTTCTGGATCCAATGTATGTACTGCCACAATTGGACCAGTCTTTTCTGTCACAGAAGCCACCTTAATTCCTACGCCACCACGCTTATGGGTTGGGAAGTTCGACACTAGAGTTGCCTTTCCATATCCATTAGCAGAGACCGCAATCAAAGTCTGATTTGGATCAGTCACAACGTCCATACCCACAACTTCATCCTTTGGTCTCAATCTGATACCACGGACGCCCATCGCTGAACGACCCATGGCCCTGACATCTTCCTCGTTAAAGCGAATCGCCTGACCAGCCGAAGTTGAGATAATAATATCATCCTTGCCAGTTGTTGCCTTCACCCACTTCAACTCGTCCCCTGGATCCAATTTAATCGTTATCAAACCGTTTGAACGCACATTCATGTAGTTCTTTGCGGCCGTCTTCTTAATCGTACCCTTCTTGGTTGCCATAAAGAGATAGCCAGTCTCTGGGTCAATTTCATCATTATGCTTAATGATCTCAGTAATCTTCTCGTCTGGATGCATGTTTAAAAGATTTACTGCAGCAGTACCCTTTGCAGTTAGTGAAGCCTGTGGCACTTCATACGCCTTCATCCTAAAGATACGACCTTGTGAAGTAAAGAAGTATAGAAAATCATGTGAATTTGCAGTAATAATCTGAGAAATCACATCTTCTTCCTTAGTCGTCATTCCACGTTTTCCTTTTCCACCCCTGTTTTGACGACGAAAATCAGTCTGAGAAACCCGCTTAATGTAATTCTCAACAGTCAAAAGCACTACGCTTTCCTCTTCTGGAATCAATTCTTCCTCTGAGAACTTACCGAGTTCATGATTAAAAATCTTACTACGACGCTTATCGCCATATTTCTCCTTCATCGCAAGAAGTTCATCTTTTACAACCGCAAGTACCTTCGCCTCGTCCGCCAAGATTTCCTCATATTTCGCAATCATCGCCATTAATTCTTGCAACTCGGCTTCAATCTTGTCACGCTCAAGTCCTTGTAGACGACGAAGCTGCATCGCCAAAATTGCTGCAGCCTGAATCTCTGACAGGCCAAACCTTTCCATCAAGCGTTTATCCGCATCATCATACGACTCGCGAATCGTCTTAATCACTTCGTCAATATTATCCAAAGCGATTTTCAAACCTTCAAGAATGTGAGCACGCTCTTTTGCTTTTCTGAGGTCATATTCAGTACGTCGGCGAATTACTTTTTGGCGGTGTTTAATAAACTCTGCCAAAATTTCTTTCAGCCCCATAATCCTTGGCTGAATTCCGTTCACAAGCGCCAGCACATTATAATGGAAGGTCGTCTGCAAATCAGTCATCTTATACAGTTGATTTAAGATCTTCTTTGGATAAGCATCCTTTTTGAGTTCCACCACTACTCGAATCTTACCACGAGCAGATTCATCCCTGGCATCCGCAATATGAGTCAATTTTTTATCCAATACAAGTTGTCGAACTTTTTCGATAAAAGATTCTTTACTCATGCCATAAGGTACCTCTGTCACCACGATATTGAAGCGTCCATTTTTACGCTCTTCAATATTTGCTACGGCACGAATTGTTACCGAACCTTTACCGGTTGCATAGGCCTGCTTCATTGGCGCACCGCCATAAACCTCCGCTCCAGTAGGAAAATCTGGACCCTTCACATGCTTCATCAAATCTTCTAGTGTTGCCTCAGGATTATCAATTAAGGCCACAGTTGCATCAACTACTTCCCCCAGGTTGTGTGGTGGAATATTTGTCGCCATACCAACCGCAATACCCATCTGCCCATTCAGAAGAATATTTGGCACCGCTGCAGGAAGAACTACAGGCTCCTTCTCTGTTCCATCGAAGTTGTCACGAAAGTCAACAGTCTCCTTCTCAATATCAGAGAGAAGTTCGGCTCCCACCTTGTCCATACGAGCCTCGGTGTAACGAGAGGCCGCTGGATCATCCCCATCCATTGAACCAAAGTTACCCTGACCTTCCACCAGCGTATAACGCATCTTCCAAGGTTGTGCCAAGTTTACCATTGCATCATAAATCGATGAATCACCGTGTGGGTGATATTTACCCATTACTTCACCAACGATACGCGCTGACTTTACTGTTGCATGTGGTGCCTTCCAACCATTTTTATACATCGCATAAAGAATTCGACGATGCACTGGTTTCAGACCATCTCTCACATCTGGGAGAGCACGATCAATAATCACTGACATTGAATAACGTAAGAAGGAATCCTCCATTACATTCTCGACCGTCAATTCCTCAATCCCATCTTCAGCACGCCTGGCAGTTAGTCCACCAATATGCACATCTTCGTCATCCACATCGGCTTCTACTTCACTAGCTTCATCTTCGTCAGCCTCTAGTCTTTTTTCCTTCAAATCTGGAATTTTCCCCATCGTCTCGTCTACGCCTTTTTCATCCGCCGCATCCGGTACACCACCATTCTTGCTGACTTTCTCATTGTCTAGATTCTCTGGATTATTTATATTATCTTTCATCATCGTTCCTTTCTAGACTAGAAGTCCAAATCATCAATTTTAACGGTTGAAGCTCTCGACTGAATAAAGTTTTTACGCAACTCCACTTCCTGACCCATCAGCTTTGTAAAGATTGCATCTGCCTTTTCTGCATCTTCAATATTTACTCTTACCAAGACACGATTATCTGGATTCATTGTTGTATCCCAAAGCTGTTGAGCGTTCATCTCGCCAAGACCCTTAAAGCGCTGCTGTGCGGTGTAACCAGCCTGCTTAAATCTCTCATCCTCAGGATTAATCTTGAGTCCTTCTTTTTTACGCTCCTCAATTTTCGAAGCAATCTTTGCCTCTAGCGCCTCTTCATCATAGATATAGTCAATCTTCCTATTCGATCCAGTACCTTTAATCAGACCAAATAGCGGTGGCTTTGCAAGATAAACATGTCCGCCTTTTACCACCTCTGGCATATAGCGGAAGAAGAAAGTAAGCAGCAATGTCGAAATGTGCGCACCATCGACGTCGGCATCGGTCATAAATACGATCTTATAATAGCGTAAACCAGATAGATCAAATTGATCGCCGATTCCTACACCTAGAGCCTTAATTAGGGAGACTAGCTCTGCATTAGCGTACATCTTATCCAATCTGGCACGTTCAGTATTCAAAACTTTACCACGTAGTGGCAAGATTGCCTGAATCTTCGAATTACGGCCTTCCTTTGCAGAACCTGCAGCTGAGTTACCCTCGACGATAAATAATTCACACTCTGTACGGTCTCTTGATGAACAGTCTGCCAATTTTGAAGGTAAGTTCAACCCCTCAAATGCACCTTTACGAATAACATTATCACGTGCCGCCCTTGCTGCCTTTCGCGCACGTGCTGCCAAAGTAGCTTTTCCAACAATCTTCTTGGCAATTGCTGGATTTTCCTCAAGATAATAGCCAAAATATTCAGACATTACCTTATCGACATAGCCGCGCACCTCAGGGTTGCCAAGCTTATTCTTTGTCTGTCCTTCAAATTCTGGATTCGGAATCTTTACTGAAATTACAGCGGTTAAACCTTCCTTAATGTCATCACCGGTCAGATTATCTTCCTTCTCTTTCAATAAGTTATTTCGCCTTGCATAGTCATTAATCGTACGATTTAATGCCGTCCTAAATCCAACCACGTGCGTACCACCTTCAGGTGTTAACACGTTATTTGCAAATGGCTTCATCGTCTCTGCATAGGTATCGTTGTATTGCACTGCAATTTCAACTTCTGCCTCTTCAATCTGCTTGTCAACATAGAAGATATCATCAGAAAGTACTTCCTTGCTTTCATTCAAGCGCTTCACATAACTCTTGATTCCACCCTCAAAATAGAATGACTCCTTTTCACCAGTCCTCTCGTCAAAAACTGAAATCAAAATACCCTTCGTAAGATAAGCTTGATGTCTCGCATAATGTGAAACCCAATCATAATCAAAGGTCGTTGTTTCTTTAAAAATTGTTGGATCAGGATAAAAAGTAATGCAGGTACCCTGTTTATCGGTCTTCTTTGAAGCGTCAAGCGCCATGGTTGGCTTACCAGTTTCAAACTCAATGTGATGAACCTTCTTATCACGATAAACTTCAGCAATCATTTTTGTCGAAAGTGCATTCACTACGGAAGAACCCACACCGTGAAGGCCTGAAGAAACTTTATATCCACCACCACCGAATTTACCACCGGCATGCAGTACAGTTAGAACGGTTTCAAGTGTAGATTTATGAGTTTTTGGATGAATATCCACAGGGATACCACGACCATTATCCTCGACCTTCACCCCACCATCTTGCTGCAAAGTAATCATTACCTTTGTCGCATATCCCGCGATTGCCTCATCAATAGAGTTATCGGCAATCTCTTTTACCAGATGATGAAGTCCATCATACCCAGTTGAACCAATATACATACCAGGACGCACACGAACTGGCTCTAGCCCCTCTAGAACTTGAATTTCAGAGCTGTCGTACTCTTCAACTTTTTGTTTTTCAGCCATCAAACAAATACCTCATTAAGTTTTTATCGCTGATACCTAAGACTCACTTACTAAACCGTTCACCTCACTCGATATCTGTTTCTAGTTTACTCCGAGCGCTTATGGCTGTCAAGATAAACCGCCCTTCAGACGCATTCTCAGCCGTTTTAAGCCCACTTATTACGTTTATGACTATATTTATATATTCAGAGCAAATTTAAGCCATTTTTAAGCACTATCGCAAACTAATCATATTACCAGACTGAGTATTGCCGCTGTTCCCATGACGAAGGTTTAATCCCTGATTTAAGCTATTCTGACCCGCATTTTGGTTAGTATTATCCTGAGATACGCCAGGATCCTCATTAGCTTCATTTGACATCCTTGCAGGATCTTCATTAGCTTCATTTGACATCATTGCAGGATCCTCATTAGCTTCACTTGACATCCTCGCAAGCTCCGCATCGATCTCCTCAAGTGTTAATTCTCGCTCAGGTGTATTAGCACTCCCAACTCGCTGCTGCTGAATTAAGCGCTCGGCTTCTCTTGAGCCTGGAATCGCCTGATCTGCAGGAACTCTAGCCACCCCAAGATCAATCCCTATTCCATTCTCATTCTCAACAAAATCACCGCCAGCTAAACCTTGATCGTCATCTCCCCCTTCATTAACACTTAATCTCTGATCAATCTCTTTATCCACTTCCGCCCCCGGACGACCATATTTCTTTGCAGAGTATTCCCTGAGCGATTCAAACACATTACGATCTTCTTTTCCAATCGGCGCCAAAAGCTCCATCGTGAATGGCGAAGACGGCATACCATTCATCAAGACCGTTGTAATAGCATGATGATTTGGCTGTTTATGCAAATCTTCAGCCTTAAAAACTGGCGTAAATACTTTTTCAAGCATTTCTGCATCCGTTACACCAACACGGCCAGCCACAATCGTACCTACGTTACCTAATACACCTTCTCGAATCTTATCAGTCAACTGCGTCATAAACTGGTTTGCCACAATCAAATTCAGGCGGAATTTCCTAGCCTCAGAGAGAATTGACTCAAATGATTCTGTTGAAAAGTTCTGGAACTCATCCACAAATAGACAAAAATCTTTACGATCCTTCTCAGGTGTATCCACACGTGACATAGCGGCAGTCTGGAATTTCATTACGAAAATCATACCAAGAAGTTTTGAGTTAAGCTCACCAAGTTTACCTTTCGAAAGGTTAACTAATAAAATCTTCTGCTGATCCATGATTTCGCGAATATTAAAGCCCGATTTTACCTGACCAAGTACCCGCTTCATCATTGTATTCTGCTTAAACGGACTCCATTTTGAAGCAAACCACGTAATTACTTCACCTGCATCATTTGATTTCTGTGAAGCTGGGAACTCCTTAGTCCAGTAATCGTACAGATCTCTATCTGTTACATACTTCAATTTATCCATCACCAAATCCGCGTTAATAAAAGGGCTTGGAATATCCAAGAAGGTCGCTCCCTTAGGGTCGCTCATCAGAAGTAGCGCCGCATTCCTAAACATCTGCTCACCGCGCGGACCAAAAATACCAGTATGCCCAGGGTCATAAAGTGAGTAAAGCATATTAATCCCCTCTTGTACGATAAAATCTTTCTCTTCAGGTGTCTTTGCCTCCAACATGTTCATTCCGATTGGGAATTCCATATCTGAAGGATCAAAATAAATCACATCATCAATTCGATCCTCTGGTACCATCGAAAGCAGCTCTTCCGTGACGTCTCCATGTGGATCAATAAAGCAAAAACCCTTCCCGGCTAACATATCCTGGTATGCAATATTCTTCAAAAATACAGATTTACCCATACCAGAAGCACCAATTACGTACATGTGACGTCTGCGGTCATTAACACTTAGTCTAATCTCTTTTGTTGCGCCACGATAAACGTTATTCCCGATCAAAACACCATCAGTAATTAACGCAGTTGGGCCATCAACCTGCTTTGTCATCTGTCTCTCAACACCACTTGATGGGATCGAGGCTTGTGATGGCAGATGAAAAATCGATGCAAGTTCCAGAGTATTTAGAACAATTTTTTTATTCGAAACTGGGAAAAACCTAAAAATGTAGTCTGTTATCAGCTGATCAACTTTTTTGTTCAAATCATATTTAAAACCATTCGAATTTGGCGAATCAAACTGAGAAAAAGCCGCAACCACACCGCCAACCAGCCCTTCACTACGCGCCTTTGAGCTTGAATGTGCCACAATTCGAATTAAACATTCAAACGCTGGATATTTTGACTTATTATCAATCGCCTGAATCTCTTCCTGTTTCTTTTGAGTTAATTCTTCTTTTTCTTGTTCATTCTTATCATATTTGTGTTCATCTGGAACTTCAAATGGAGCTTTGAGTATATCTAAAAATAAATTTAGTACTCGGAGCGGTAAATAAGTGCCACCACTTCCCCAACTTTTCTTACCAGATTTAATATTCTTAATTTTTTGTTCTGCATTTTTTGTCCAACTAGAAGGTAGTGGTCTAAACATGACCTGAAGCCCCAGCCCCTCGCCTTTTTTTACCTTTGAAAATGCATTAAGGAGAGCAAGTTGTGCATCCCACTTCATATCCTGGAAGGTCATAATTGGATATTCGACTTCTTTCTTCATCACCAATTCGCCACCAGAAACCGTATTTTCAACACCCAAACTAGCTATCTGCGCACTAGTTGTTTCATCCATCCCATCACTACTAAAAATATCTTCTACATCAGTTTCTTCCAACCTAGCCGTAGGATAGGATGTCAAAACTGCTTGCTTAACAGTCTCAGTTAGAACGGCCGGCACCACCGCATAATATTTGACAAAACCATCAACTGCCACAATCTCAAAAGAAAAATACTTCTGGCCATACACATGTGTCTTAATTCCCTCTTTCTTCAAAGTTGAGGAAATAATCGTATACATAATTGTTGCCTGCGAGATCGCCTCATCATTAACGTCACGCTCGTCACGACCACCACCTTGAATATCATCTGTTGATGGAGGCAAATGAATTAACATAGGAATTAATTTTAGTGAACGCTCATATTCCTTTGCCTTACGTTTTTTTCTTAAAAATCTCACCGTCACAACGGTTATTACCAAAAGAATTACAAAAAAAACTAATATCCCCACACCCATACCTGGGCTCATTTTTTTCTGGACCATCCTATTTATTTCAGGTTGCGCTATTTCCGCAGTCTTATTATCCACCTTGTTCTCGGATGTAGAATTATTTTGTTCAACTTCATCATTGGTTCGATGGTCTCCACCCTGGATCAATTCTTCTATTCGATTTCCGTTCATTTTTCTTTCCTACCCATTTCCTTGTCCCAATGTTCGACCATACCTATCTTTCAAAAATTGAACTTTGAGATCACGCCACCCTTTATATTTATTCACGGGATCTTTTATAGCAATCACTGAGTCCACTGCCTTCACGAATTCCGGCTCCAAGCCATCGATATCCTTCGCCTTTGGCAAATCAGTTCCCAAAACGTCTTCTTTTTTATCTGTACGTAAAGTTTCTGATGTAACCACCTCGCCTAATGGTACTGTCCCCACACTCGGCTGCTGCTGAAAGCCCATTGCATTAATACTGGCATTTCCCAAAATTGCAGTATTTCCATAAGCATCTCTTGTCGATTCATTTACACGATCCACATTTTTAGAAAATTGTTCAACTTTTTGTTCAATATTTTGCTCAAAAGAATTCTCGGTCTTAGTTAATGCTGGATCTAAATTTTTGTACTCAGGGTTATAATTTGGCGCCTCAAAATTATTCCATTGCCCCATCATTTGACCTGGCCCAACATTACCATTATCCATACAAATATTTTACCATATCCGTTTTAAGTTTCGTTAATTTTACTAAACAAAAAAACATTTAAGCTAACCAAAAATAGTGGCCCCGCCACTAAGATCACTGGATTCCTTACCCCAGATGCGATTAATACCAACACGGTGATTGGTAATATCGCAATAATTCCAGATTTTATATAATCCTTTTTTATCATATTTTTCCTTGAGAAGAATATCCTCACGAAAAAATGCATAAAAAAAGTAACCACACCAAACGATAAAAAATAGACCATTACAAAGAAAAATAATATTCCAACTGGCCCAATTACTGCTGGCGAAGTCAAAAATAAAATAGCTAAGATAATAGCAAATACAATCAACGACAAAATAAGAATAAGCCGATTAATCATAAAAATATTATACGCTATTTTATGTAAAATAATTGTTCAAAACCCTAAAAAGTAAAATAACCACCACCTCTTCATTACGAAACCTCTTTATATTTCCGTAAAAATCTAGAAATAAACAGCAATAGAAAACTCGAATTAGTCATAAACTGTGTTTATATTATTCTCGAGTAATCCCCCATCCATATCTGTAAATCACTTCAGGGATCATTTTAAGCAATAATATACAATTGTTTTAGCAATAAATAACTGATGCTCATTGGATTCTAGAAACCGCTATAGAAAATATGCGACAGCCTCAACCGTCATATATGATTCTCTATCGATTTTATTCATCTAAACACCTCTATATCCCAGACGTCTGGCATATCTAAATAATGTACTCTCCCCTTTTATATCCTGAATCCAGGTGGGTGGTTATCCGGCGCTAAAACAATAAATATATACCGCAACCATCTCCACCTAGATTTTGACCGCTCCACGTATAGTGGGGCATCCGTTTTTCTGTTCCCCTCCACAGTTTTTGTCTTAATTATATTTTCATATTATTAAGACTCTAAAACCAACTTTTTAATTTACATTTGATTTCACAATCCTTTTTATTTGTTGATTTTTATGTTTGTCTTTCGACACTCTTATACTAACATAACCATTATATTATTGCAAGCATTTTTACTAGAATTATATAGTTATTATTACAACATACGCAATATCTATTATCAATCACCCCAGTTACATGGTTAATGATTGTTTTACAAATAGTGTAGTATTTATAACAACAATATTATATTATTTTTTAATATTGTTGTAATTCTTATTTGCATAAACTACAACATAAGCCGCAATTTACAATTATTATTTTTTACAACTATTACATTAATTTAGCTTCCCTCTTCTTTTGAAAATTCAAGTTTTTAAATTGCGATCTATACAAAAAATATAAAACACTAAAAATATAGAACACCAAACATTTACGAGAAACTAATATTTTTCAAAAATTCCGCAACATAGTTCAATTATGATTGAACATAAACTACAGATAAACATAGACATTTACAATATTAATTAAGCCATCCACTTATTGTTTCTTAGCATCTAGAATACGCCCATTCTTTATTTACCATAAGCTCATAGACCATGCAAAAAGCTGGCCGATACCACCCACTTTTGCAATTTCCTATATAAGGCTATTCCAGCCCCACGTAGGTCATCCATGCATTTACAAGATATATTTCTTCACACATCTTGTTACTTCTTTATATATTTTTCCGATATTATCTCAAACTCATCCAACCACTGATCATAGCATAAACAGTTTATACTTTAATTAATTTTATAGAGATAAACCTATAAAAAAGTAAGCTAAAGCTTCTTCCATAATACTTTGCTTACTTTTTATTTTTATTCCGTTATTGCTTATTGTTTGCACGCTTATTTTACTCAAAAAGTCTATTCAACTATTATTTGTTTTTCATCCCCACATATTATCACAGTGACCCCGCACAATCAGCTCAACCTAGATTCTTGTTTACTATTCGTAATAAATCCTACCTGCAGTCATCCGCCAATCATTGATCTACGACATCAAAAATACAAACAAATCTAAATCCCAAATATTATTAAAAAGACTTCTATCCAAAAGTCTTTTTTAGAAAAAATACCAAAAAAAAGAAAAGTCAGCTAAACTGCGAGGAATACTGACTTTTCTTATAGAGTGTGGAGTTTTTTGGCTATATTGTTTGTTTTTGGCTTTGAATAATTTTTTTATTCAAAAGCTACCTCTATATTACCGCGCTAAATCGCTTATGTCAACATGTTTTTGAGTACAATTTTTATAATTTATTTGTTTTCCACATGTGGAATATTTTCCTGCCATCTGTCATAAAAAATCCCCCAGAGGGGGTTATTTTTAATTTCTGGTGGAGCTGCCGGATACTGCCTCCGGGTCCGAAAAATCTCCATGATATCATTCTACATGCATAGTTCCTTGTTTCATCTCGACTTACACTAGTAGCGGCAACGGAACAAAACTACTAGTCGTCATGACTAATTTTTCTAAGTAGTCCCCGTCAATGGACTACCCCTATTTCCTATTTTATAACAATTTAGATCATCCGGAAAACTATATCTAAACCGGCCTATAAATAATTAGGCGTAAACAGGTGCGTAAAGCACGTGCTTTGAAGTTGTTTCTTCACTTATTCAATACTTACGGTATCAATCGTCATGCCTGATATCTGTTAATAATCCGTCTAAGCTTTGTCAGCCCCGATACCAATATTCTATCATATTTCTCTTTTATCTTCAATTTATAGAGCATAAGCAAGATATCCAGCATAAGCAAGATATAAATTCTCCCCTGTTAGTCCAATTAGTATTCAGCAATTTTATTCATTTTTTGCATATTTCTTTGCTTTATCTGCATTCCCTTCCTATAGTTAAACTATGATAACAAAAGTATATTCTGCTATTCCACACGGATACGCTGGTAAGCTCATCGAAGTTGAAACTAGCATTAATAAGGGACTTCCAGCGTTTAACATTGTTGGTATGGGCGACAAGACTATCTTCGAGTCAAAAGATCGCGTTCGTAACGCAATCCAAAATTCAGACCTTTCATTTCCCATTCATAAAACAACAGTTAATCTAGCTCCTGCAAATCTCATTAAGACAGGTTCATCTCTCGATCTTCCCATTACGATCTCTATTCTTGTTGCCAGTAGACAACTCACCCCCTCAGATATAAGCCAAAAAATCTTTGTCGGCGAACTGTCGCTCAGTGGTGAAATACGCCCTGTTTACGGCATTATCAATATTATTGAGACCGCCAAAGCCGCTGGTTTTACAGAAGTATTCATACCAGCCGAGAATCTCTATTCCGCTTCCATTATTCATGGCATCACACTCTACCCAGTTAGCAATCTAAAACAATTATTTCTTCACCTAAAGCACCAAAAATTAATTCCACCAGCAACCGAATCGGCCTTGAATCCGCCCATTATTCCATATGGAAACACAATTCAGAATACGGAGCCAACCTTCGATGATGTCTATGGTCTAGATTTTGCCAAACGTGCGCTTCTATTGGCCCTTGCTGGTCATCACAACCTTCTTCTCGTTGGCCCACCAGGTAGTGGCAAAACATTACTCGCAAAGACCATCCCTTCTTTATTGCCTCCTCCGTCAGAAGAAGAAATACTTGCCATTGCAAAGCTCCACGAACTCTCTCATAGTCCGAGTAAAAATATTATTCGCCCCTTTCGTTCTCCGCATCACAGTAGTTCCAGCTGCGCAATTATTGGTGGCGGTAACCCCATTATTCCTGGTGAAATATCTTTATCGCATTGTGGCGTTCTTTTTCTCGATGAGCTCCCAGAATTCTCTCATCAAGTACTTGAATCACTTCGTCAGCCCCTTGAAGATCGCCAAATCACCATCTCTCGGGCAAAAGAAAAAGTTACCTTCCCCGCAAATTTTATCCTCGTCGCTACCATGAACCCCTGTCCATGCGGCTTTCATGGTAGTCATGTCCGCGAATGCACCTGCACGAACCAAGAAGTCTTAAGATACCAAAAACGTATTAGTGGCCCCATCCTCGACCGTATTGATATTAAACTTTATGTTCCCTATCTTGGTAACCAAAAAATTATCGATAAACTTTGCAGTAACAAAAAACCTATTCAACCCCCTTCCACCCCAGTTAGTAAAAATTGTACTCAATTTTACACTCAAGCGGTTGTAAAAAATAATATTACTACTGCGATAAAAGTTCAGAATTCCCGCTATTATTCCAACCATCTATTTAATGGCTGTCTAAACTCCAGCCAAATCAAAGAATATATCCACTTATCTCCCCCAGTTAAAAAACACCTTGAGCTTGCCTCTGAAAAACTCCAACTCTCCGCTCGTTCTTTATTAAAGATTGTTCGCCTCGCAAGAACCATAGCCGACCTTGACGCCTCATCTGAGATAAAAATCCAACACATCTCTGAAGCGATCAGCTTTAATCAACCATAAATTAGTCTCTTCCGTTCGCATTTATAGCTCCACCTAGAAAAATCATGATCCAACCATAAAACATAACTTCACCTAGAAAAAACCATTAATCCACCTAGAAAAATGCCCAAAGAAAAGCACCGTTAATCCCTTGATTATCCCCGTTAATTTTGATATAATGCAGATTATTAAGGTTAAAAGAAAGGACTACCATTAGCATCAAAAATTCACGTACAAAAATCAATGGAGAAATCCGTTATGAATCTGTGCGAGTTATTGGAACTAATGGAGAGCAACTTGGCATCATGTCAAGTCGTGAAGCTCAGCTCCTTGCAAGAGAAAATGGCGTTGATTTAGTAGAAATTGCTGGCAATGCAAATCCTCCTGTAGTTCGCATCATCGACTGGGGTAAATTCCAATATCAGAAGATGAAAGAAGAAGCCAAAAATCGTAAAAAAGCTCGTGAAAAGCAATCCGAGCTTAAACAAATGAAGATTGGCCTCAAAATTAGCGACAATGACCTCAATATTAAAATCCGCAAAATCAAAAGTTTTCTCGACGATGGGGATCATTGTAAAATTATGATCACCTTCCGCGGACGTGAACTCACGCATAAGGAGCTTGGGTCAACTTTACTTGACCGGATCCTAGCCGAGTTAGCTGAAGTAGCAATTGTCGAAGGAAAACCTCAATTTGCAGGACGTAACCTATCAGTTGGAGTACGAAAGAAGTAATTTCCTTACTTCCAAGGTTCCCTGGTCGTACCTCTATTTCAGAAAATAATTTTTAAAAATTTATTTCCTGAATACAAATATTAACCATAACTAAAAGGAAAACCTATGCCTAAGTTAAAAACTCACAAAGGCACTGCAAAACGCATTAAGATTTCCGGTACCGGTAAATTGATCCGCGAACGCGCCTTTGGCAACCACATCCTTGCTAAAAAATCAAAAGCCAGGAAACGCAATATGAAGACTGCTGGCGCAGTTGAAGGTAAAATTGCAAAAAACATTAAGAGCGCATTAGGAGTTTAAACATGAGAATCAAAAGAGGTGTCGCTGCACGCGCAAAACACAAAAAAATCCTAGCTGCTGCTAAGGGTATGCAACATTATCGCACTCGTAGCTTCCGTCTTGCTAAACAAGGCGTTATCAAGGCTCTACGCTACGCTTACCGTGACCGCCGTAATCGCAAACGCGATCTCCGCGCATTATGGATCACTCGTATTAACAATGCTTCCCGTGAACTCGGATTAAGCTACTCTCAGCTTATTAGTCTCATGAAGAAGCAAAACATCAATATTGACCGCAAGATTCTTGCTGAACTCGCCGTCAATCAACCTGCTGCCTTCAAAGCCATTGTCGAACAAGCTAAACAGGAGAATAAATAATGGCAATCTGTGAAATCACTGGTAAAGGCAAGATGTATGGACACAATGTTTCCTTCTCTCAGCACAAAACCAGAAAAGTTTTTAAACCAAACATTCAGAAGAAAACTTTGATCATCAATGGTAAGAAAATCCGTCTTAATGTTAGTGCAGCTGCAATTCGCACTCTAAAGAAAAAAGGGTTTCTTAACTAATCTATCAAATATTAGATAGTACAATAAAAAATAGGCCAAAAGCCTATTTTTTTTAGTCTTCAATAAGCCGGGTTCTGTAATCTACGATCGGTTTTACTCCTTCACCACAAGATAACCACAATGAAAGAGACTTTAGGTAGACCGACAATCATCTATCTAGATATTCTGTTGCCAGAATACTCAAGCGGTGAGCGTGCATCCTCGAACAAAGGTTTCTCTAGCACTCCTTGCAGCCAGTAGGGTTTGCCCTCGCCTATGTCACCATAGCGCGCCGTGAGCTCTTACCTCACACTTTTCACCCTTACCCGAAGGCGGTATTGTCTCTGTGGTACTTTCCCTATTCTTAGATTTTTTCGGTATATTGCTACACTTCTAAATGTTCGAACGGTCGCCGTTAACGACTACTGTGTTCTGTGCTGCCCGGACTTTCCTCTTAGCAAGCTAAGCGATTGTCTTTCAGACTTCTTTTATCCTACCACAACAATCCCTTAAAATCCAGTTTAGATTACGTTTATAGAGTTATTTTATCTTCCAAGAGATTTTTCTCATAGAAAGCTACTTTGCATAGTGCTGATCAATTGCCATATTAGCTTCTGCATCCGCCGCCTCATTCTGCTCTCGTCTTACATGCACAAAAGCTACTGCTTCAAACTTCAAAATTAAATTATTTATATCATTGTAAATTTGCAAAATATCACTATTTTTTATTTGATATACCCCATTCATCTGGTTTACCATCATTAGATTATCTGATACGAATCTCACAGTTTTATATCCTAGCTCAATCGCCTGCTCACACCCCTCCTTCAAAGCAAAATACTCTGCAACTCTCGAGGTCGCAAAACCAATAAATTCACCACCTCTTTTAATCTCCATTCCATTTTCATCCACTATCACATACCCAATACCAGAAGGCCCAGGATTCCCTCTTGAAGCCCCGTCGATGTAAATCGTTGGCGCACTCGCCGCTCCTCGCAAACCAATAGTCACCTCCCCACCCCTGCGGCTACTTGTTCTTCCTAACTCAATTTCAAGCACAGACGCTGTCGCATTACTAAGATTTACACTCGCAAATATATCATCATTAAATCCTAAAAATTTGTATGCTGAATATTTTTCACCAAGTTTTATCTTTTCATTGCCATTTTCATCAATTTCAATATCAAATATGATATATAAGTTATAGATCTTCGATGAATCCACATATTCCGTAAAGGTGATGACGTCTCTCAACTTAATTTTCTTCACACTAATGGATAGCTCTTCGTCAACCAGCCTCGCCATCGCTTCTTCTGGTTGCTCTCCAAAACGAATTTTACTGGCTGGCAACTCCCAAACCGAAGCATCCTCAATCCTACCTTTGTTTTTCTTGAGCACTAAAAAATGATCCGCTTTCCGAATCATTCCTACAATTTTTACTTTCTGTTTCATGCCCACAATTTCCAAAAATTCATAATCCCTAGTGACCTGTTTTTCCCTGTAATAACTACAGGTGGGTAGATTCTTATGCGCATCTCCACGGAGATAACACCGCGAAACCCCTAAAACATGACTATTCAGGAAAATCATGCCGCCACTAGGGTACCTTAATTATAGCATACCTTAGTGTATGCCAACAATAAAGTAAAAGAACTTAAGAATTGATGTCATCATACTTGAGGTAAAAACCGAAAGATATCCACCAAATACATAAACTAATCCCATTACCAAAAATACCCCAAAACTCCCCTCAAGTTTTCCTAAAATACTTCTCACACCATCAGGAGCAATCGCATACAAGACACGTGAACCATCTAGCGGTGGGATTGGAATCAAATTAAAAATCATAAAACCTAGATTTGCTAATACCATCTGTTTAAAAAATAGCCCCAGGTATCCTCCTTGCGCCAAAAAACCAGAGAAATAGCCAATTAAAAACCCTAGAAGAGCTAAAAGAAAGTTCGTTAATGGGCCAGCAATTGCCACCAGTGCCATCCCCCATTCCCCACCTTTTAACCTCCTCTTCGATACAGGAACGGGTTTCGCTCCACCAAAAATTGGACCTCCTAAGATAAATAATAGTAATGGTATTGCAATTGACATTAGAGGATCGATATGCACTAGAGGATTAATTGATAGCCGTCCTTCTTCCTTTGCCGTAGTGTCACCAAGAAAATATGCCACGTACGCATGAGCCATCTCGTGCAATACCATCGAAAAAAGAATAATAACAAATACAATTGCTATCGCAAATAGATCAAAATTCATACAATAATTATAACATAAACCCTATGTACATTCTCCTATCACCCAACGACTAAGTGTCACTCGCCTTTGAACAAATAATTTATTCAATAAAATATTTGTTCACTAATCTGTCATTTTTTGAGTAAAATTCTGTGAATCGTTGAATAACTTTTTTATATAAATCGAATCCTTCCAACTAAAACACAAAAATAGAGTCCAGTTCCCTGAACTCTATTTTTACCTATGCCTAATTTCTTTATTTCTTATTATTAATAAAACTCTAATTTTTTCCTCGGCGTCTATATTATTTGTAACTTTTCTAGTTCAAGGTAATTACTTCTTGTGTAGAAGGAAGGTCTTCTATCTTCTTAATTTTAATTTTCTTCTCCACCTTAGCAGAAAGTTTTAAGTCAGACACCATACCATCAATGTTTCCGGTCGCAATAATTAATTTTGGACTAATTTCCTTAATCGCCCTAACGGAGCTAGTACATAAAATATCTGAGATTCCAAGCTCATCCAAGCTCTCATCAAAGTCACCAATAATTCCGATATGTATACCAGATACTTCTACGTCATAAATAGTCTTAGTATGCTTAGCAACACTAATTCCACGAATCGCAGCTTCACCAATTTCATATTCTCCAGGCCCCTCAATGTTCCCCACTGGCAAATCAGCAGAAATTACTCCATTAACAAAATCAATTACGATATTCTTTGTCGCAGTTTTTATAGTAATTTCATTAGGATTCTTACTCTCTAATTCAAACATATACTTCCTCCTTTATTTTTTATCATCTGCTCGGTTTAACTGAATCAATCTCTTCTATTTCAACAAAAGCAGCTTGAATGTACTCGTAAGATCAATATCAGCGTCTCGCCAAAATACCTTCTGGGTCAATTTTCTCCAAAATTGACATTTCAAGCACTTCCGACACAAAACGATCTTTCACATTTAGGCGATATTGGAAGTCATCTCGTGACATAATCACATAATTCAGAGGCTTCCCCTCTTTCTTTTCTACTACCTCTGCCCAATGGGTTAGTTTCTTCGTCCTATCGTCTCCCACGATCAATAAATCAACCCCCTCTTGTCCAGGTAAACGATTCGTTACGATAAGGCACGTCAAGTAGTTCTTTACTGGACGCACATATTCTTCCCAAGCATTAGGCTTCACTACAGCAGTTTCTACCGCCACGTCAGTACGACTCGAGAAAAGCATTACAAGCGCTCTCGCATAAGGATGTTTGTTATTTGCTGAATAATAAATTTTATTATCGTAAGTCTCATTTTTGATAATCCCGATGCTTTCCAAGTTCAATAACTCACGTCTCACAGAATTAATCTGCTCGTCAATTACTCTTGTCATTTCGCGTACATAATAAGAACGCTCAGGATTACCAAAAAACAGGCTTAATAATTTTGTTCTTGTTTTTGATCCAAATAGTTTTTCTAGTGGAGTATTATTTTCTTTACTCATCTTACCTCTATTCTATCACAACATAATATTTTTGCACAAAAACCTTTCGGATTGAACAAATTAATTTAAAAAGTACTATTTAATTATTTTAAGCCCCAAGTCCTCAATGATTTTATCAACCACTGACCCTAAATTACACCATTTAATCTCAGGATTTCGTTTAAACCAAGTCATTTGTCTCTTAGCTAGATGATAGTCATCTAATGCACCTAGAGCTATTGCCTCTCCCTGGCTAATCTCTCCATTAATCATCTTCCATACAAACTGATAGACATTACTTCGCATCGATTGCAAACTCCAGTCATATCTATGAGCTAATCGTTTCGTCTCCTGCACTAATTCCGGATTCTCAAACATTTCCTGTTCACGCTGAATAATTCTTGTTCGCAGCTCTTCACTCTCCCATTTAATTCCGTAAACTAAGTATCCATCCCTCATCTTTTTTCTGTCTTTGCAGTCTTTTTTATTCTCACCAAATTGATAATCAAAAATCAACGCATCCACATATAAGCCAGTCCCTCCAACCACGATCGGATAATTCCCGCGAGAGCGAATCTCGTCAACCTTCCCCTCTGCATACCTTTTCCAGTCGTAGACCGTAAATCGCTCATCAGGCTCCACTAGGTCAAATCCGTAATGAACAATTTTTTTACACTCATCCCTATTTGGCTTTGCTGTTCCAATATCCATCCCCTTATAAATTGTTCTTGAATCTGCCGAAATAATTTCACCGCTAATTCTCTTCGCCAAATCAATTGCCGCACCTGTTTTCCCAGATGCGGTCGGCCCCACAATTACAATCACTGGTTTCTCTAGCATACCTATTTAATAGACCCAACTTTCGCTGAGCCTATATCCATTCTTAATCTAGATTCTTCAAGAAATCAACGATTTCTCTTAGCTCAATTGTTTTTTCCACGTCTTTCATGCGTAAGCTCACTGTTCTTGCTTCTTTATCTTTTGGACCCACAATCAAAACCACTGGTATCTTCATACTAGTTGCACGGCGAATCTTCTTACCAAGCGATTCATCTGATTTGTCAACTGTAAATCTTAGATCATTATGCTTCAATGGCTTCTCAAGCACTACTTCACTTAAAATCTTTTCAATCTCAGAAACGTAGTCTAATACTTCATCATTTACCGTTACAATCCTTAGTTGTTCAGGTGCGCACCAGAATGGGAACCAGCCACCAGTATGCTCAATAAATACCGACAAGAAGCGTTCAATTGAGCCCAAAGTTGCGTGGTGTACCATCACAGGACGCTCTTTTTCACCTTTCTCATTCACAAAAGTCAAATCAAACCGCTCCGGCTGCACAAAGTCAAGCTGAATCGTCGCCACCTGATGTTCACGGCCAATTGCATCCTCAGCCATAAAGTCGATTTTTGGACCATAAAATGCGGCTTCACCCTCAGCCTCAAAGAAATCAAGATTATTATCAATTGCTGCATTCTTAATCTGTCTCTGAGCCATCTCCCAAAGTTCAGTATCGCCAAGATATTTATCTTCATCTGAGCGGTAAGACAATCTAGCGCGGAGTTTGCTCATTCCAACAGTTGTATATAGTTCGCGTACGATACCTACCAAATTCTTAATCTCAGCCTCGATCTGATTCTTACGACAAAATACGTGCGTATCATCTTGAGTTAAAGATCTCACACGAGACAAACCACCAAGTTCACCAGACTTCTCATCACGATAATCTGTTGTCGCCTCCATATAGCGTACTGGCATTTCCTTGTAGGTCCTTGGCCTTGAAGCAAAAATCTGTGCATGATGTGGACAATTCATTGGTTTTAAAGCAAATTCCTCACCATTAACCTGCGAGTGGACCATAAATAATTCAGCCCCAAATTTTGCATAATGTCCAGAAGCCTTGTAAAGGTTAACTTTTGTAATATGTGGCGTCCACACCTTTTCAAATCCTGAACGTCCACGTAAGGATAATGAATAATTAGACATCATTTCCCGGAGCATCGTACCTCTAGGTGAAAACAGTGGCAATCCAGCCCCCACTAAATCCGAAAAACAGAATAAGTCTAGTTCCTTACCAAGTTTTCTATGGTCACGCGCACGAGCCTCCTCAAGTCTATTGAGATAAGTTTTTAATTCTTCCTCAGTCTCAAATGCCACACCATAAATACGAGTTAACATCGCTTTCTTCTCGTCACCACGCCAGTAAGCTCCTGCCACCCTCATCAACTTAAAAGCACCAATCTCTTTTGCACCCCCCACGTGTGGCCCTTTACATAAATCCGTAAAACCGCCTAGTTGATAGAAAGATATCACTTCACCTTCCGGTAGTTCTTCAATTAATTCAACCTTATACTCTTGTCCGTTCTCTTTTGCCCAGGCAAGCGCAGCTTCACGATCCTTCTCAGAATATTGCATCTCAAATCCTCTTGCAATAATTCCTCTCATCTTCTTCTCAATTTTTGGCAAATCTGCGTCAGAAATTTTGACTGCCTCACCGTCGCTGCCTTTTACCTTAGAAAGATCAACATCATAATAAAAACCATCTTTAATTGCAGGTCCAACACCAAATTCAATTCCAGGATACATTTCTGTCAGAGCAGCCGCCATCACATGACTCAATGTATGTCGCATGCGTTCCACGTGTTGCGTCTCTAAATTCTCTGTACTACTCATGACATTTCCTTTTCTTATTTAACTCTTTTATTCTACCACATTTTATGGTAAACTTATCAAAACTAGGGTCGCTAACTCAGCTGGCTAGAGTGTCTCCTTTACACGGAGGAAGTCGGGGGTTCGAATCCCTCGCGACCCACCATTAGTGAATAAAAAAACACCGTCAGGTGCTTTTTTAATGTAAAAGACTATTCTTAATGTAAAAGACTATTTTATTTATTCTTGACAACCTTTTTTGTCACATCAAATTTTTCCATATAGTTTCCCGTCATAAGGCGAGTCTGTGAATAAAATGCCGTAAAAGATTGATAAACAATTGCTACTACTGGCATTAAAATCCACTGCAAAATCATCACAATCTTTGGTTTCCTTATATTCTTCGGCCTTGGCGGCAACATCTTTAAAGAAAATAGAATAGTTGTCATTAAGCCGACAGATGCAAAAATCTGGATTAAGCTAATCGTATTCGGTAAATTAAATGCTAATAAATCTTTTGATCTGGCATTGAGTAATTTTGGTACCCAGCCACCAAATGCCACCATTGGTGAAATTGCAGCCAACGTCACATGCCCCTCAAGTAATCTCATAAATTTTGCAAACAAGGGCATAAATGACATCTTCCCGATACTCTTGCGGTCCTTCGAAAACAGCCGCACGCCAACATAAGCTACGTCAGATGCTCCATAATCCCAGCGGCGTAATTGAATAAACTGCGCCTTCAAAGTCTTCAGGAATGTCTCCTCCATAACTGCATCCTGATAAATCGCCACATGGATTGGCAATACCTCATAGTCCCCATGAAAATAAAATAGTGAGCGCCAATATTGATGACCATCCTCCACAATTGTCTTTTTACTCCAGAAGCCCATCTGAGAAAGCGCCAGAAGTGGCTGTGAGTGTGAAGCAAAATTCTTCAAAGTATGTGAACGCATCGAAGAAATAATATTAAAAAATGAGTTCGAAATCGCAATAATTCGCATCGGGGCTGGTGCATCCCAGATATTATTTGTAAATAGCGATACTGGCTGATAACTAAGTTTCTGTCTATTTGGATGAACAATAAACTGATAAGCTACATAATCAAGGTACCATTTCGACATCTTATTATCCGAATCAAGCGAAGTTACAATCACATTCTCAATCGGAATTTTCGCCTTCTTCACATAGTTTACCAATTCTCCAGCCGCATAATTTAAATTTGGTCCCTTCCCTTGAATTTCATCTTTCAAATCTTTTGGATGCATTACTGGAATAAATTGACAAAAATCATCTTTAAATTTTTCCGTCAAGATTTTTGCGTTCTCACGCATCGCCTCTCCACCTCTCTCCTCGTATCCGAACACAAAAATTGTTCGCTCATTTGGGAAGCTACTTTTCTTAACCGCCTCCACGGTAGGGATCAATGTATCTAACCCCTCATTATAGGCCACCATTATCACCGCATGATAAATCTCGTTTGGTTTTGGAAAAACAATTTTCGGAGTTTTCCCATTATCATCAAGCTCCTTCTCTGAAATCACTAAGTCCTTACCTACTGATATCATCTTCAAGTTCTCAACATGCTCATCAAACTCAAACTCACGACTTTTTACAAGCATCAATTTTTCATAACTTCCATGTGGATCTTCTAAATCCGCAAGCCTCTTATGCCAATCGACCTTGTCTGCTCGTTTTGTCGCATTATACCCCTGAACAGTACGATAAACTACACCAACCGCCTTCACTAAAGTCGTCGCAATAATCAAAAGAAGGTAATAAGATCCCACAATCGGACTAATAAAAGACAGTACGAACAATAATAAGATCATCGTATAAGATAGTGCACCCGGCAAAATCTCCAACATTCGATATTTCCGTGTCCTTTTTCCCAGCGGAATTTCCAAGTCTGCCCAGTCAGAGCGCTTCGTTTCTACGATTTCAGGCTCCTTATTCTTTTTTATTCTCATATTCTCTTGCTCAAACAAAAATTAAAACTAATCTGAATACTCTAGATTACCCCTCACCAAGTAATCTCCATAACGTTAATATCGAAAGTAAAATTAATGCAATTGTGGCCGCCACAAATACATTAGCCACCTTCTCACCTTTTTTACGATAAATCCTCAAAGCCACAATATTATGTAAAACACCAAAGATCAAAGCAAACAACGGATATACCAACATTGCCTGCCAAGAGCCATCATGGTATCCGCCAGAATTTGACATTGAAGACCATTCACCACCCTGATATCGCCCGATGTCGCCATAGCTTACCTTTACAACGGACGCATTAGGATGTAGATTTGCCAAAGAATAAATAAATAAAATCATCGAAAAAACCAACATCACAATCATTAAAGTAAAAAGTGTGCGATGCTTAGAATAAACTTCTTTGAGGTCTTTTCGCAGATCCTTCATCTTTTCTATTATATCATTTTTCCAGTTCAACAACCACTTTTAGTGTCACTACTGCTCAAGTAGTTTACAGATCAAATCAATCAAAAGCCCTTCTTCGCTAAACTCACTCTCAGAAATTAAAAGCACTAAAGCTGTCAACGCCCTATCTGAGATCTTTGTCTCCCCCATACTACTAAGCTGAAGCTGATTCATTGCTAAATACACCACAAATAATAATCCACCGATCTGTTGATTACCTCTTTTAAATGGCTCATGTTTTACAACATTATATAAAATCTTGGCAGCTTTTTTCGCCACCGTGTCCGAAACCTCATATCCGTCCCGCAGCCACTTTGCCACCTCTTCAAAGTCATTTTTATCATCCACTAATGCGCCAAAATCATCTGTTTCCCCCATCTTTTCCCGCAAATCAATTACCAAATTTTCAATTTCCACGCCCGAAAGCTCGTGTCTTGAGCGCTTATTACTAGTCAATAAAAATTGACCATTCAAAAATTCACTGATTGTCTGAAAACTTTTCGTATATTTCGCCATCACCTCAATCACGCCGCTCGCTTCCCCACCAGACAGTTCATTTTGCAAAATCACTCGCTCGATAATTGCCATCGCCCCCTTAACCTCGTTCAGCCTTTTTACCGCTTCCACATCCGTTGATTGAGCCAATTGTGTCTTATTTACAACTACTCCGTGCGTAATGTATTCCTTCAAAATCTTATTCGACCACACACGAAATTTCGTCGCCTTCACTGAGCTCACACGGTATCCAACCGAAATAATTGCATCCAGATTATAACGTTTAACTTCGCGTTTTACCTGTCTCTCCCCCTCAGTACGTATCTCATTTCGCTTCTGACAGGTTTTTTCTTCCTCCAATTCTTCCTCGCGATATATATTCTTCAAATGCCTCGAGATTACCGTTTTATCCACGTCAAAAAGCTGCGCAATCTGCGTTTGAGTCGCCCACAATGTTTCTGATTCAACATCTACATCAAAAACTATCCCACCCTCTGGCGCCTGATAAATTCCCAACTTATAGTTCACCCCAGTTTTCTCCAACTGAAACATCAGCCTTCAATCGAATTGGAAGTTCTGGTGCCACCCCCTCCATAATTTCTACCAATCCTTTAGCTACTTCATCCCGTACTTCATTGTCACATTCAATAATCAATGAATCGTGAATCTGGAGCACCAAGTCCGCTCGCCCCATAAATTTAGTACTCAGCATTTTATCTACTTGGATCATCGCGCGTTTCATCAGATCTGCCTCCGTACCCTGAATTGGCATATTCTGTGCAGCCCGCTCCGCCGCCGTTCTCACGATATAATTTGCAGATTTCACATCTGGCGTTGGTCGTTTTCTACCAAAGAACGTCTCAACATAGCCTAAATTACGCGCCTGTTCCAAAGTTCTATCAAGATAATTCTTAATCGGCTGTCGTACCTTAAAATAATCATCAATAAACTGCTTTGCTTCCGTAAAGCTCATATCTGCCGCATCCGACAAACCTTTTGGACTCATCCCATACATCACACCAAAGTTAATAATCTTGGCGGCACGACGTTGCGACTTAGTCACCTGCTCCATCGGAATATTGAAGACTTCCGCAGCAGTCTTAGTATGAATATCTACATTTTCAGCAAAGGCTTTAATTAATTTTTCATCACCAGCAAGCACTGCCGCTAGTCTAAGCTCAAACTGTGCATAATCTGCAGAAACCAGAGTTCTTCCTTCTCTCGCCACAAAACCTGTCCGGATACGCTTTCCATCTTCTGATCTTACTGGTATATTTTGCAAATTAGGATTTACACTTGAAAGTCGACCAGTAGCCGTTACATCTTGAGTAAAAGTCGTATGAATTCGTCCATCTCCTTCAATCAGATCCGGCAATGGTAGTACATAAGTAGATAATAGTTTTGAATCCTCACGATAGTCCTTGATTAATTCGATCACCGGATGAGCCCCCTCCAATTTCTCAAGCTCGCTCGCTCCCGTCGAAAAACCACGAGATGTCTTCTTTATTCCCTTAGTTGGTAAATTCAAATCCTCAAATAAAACTTTAGATAACTGTATCGGAGAATTCACATTAAAACAGACTCCGGTTACTGAATAAATTTTTTGTTCAAGCTCACTAACTCTCTCTGTAAATTCCCTCTTTAACTCAGCAAAGTATTCTAGATCTATTTTTACTCCACATTTTTCCATCTTATAGAGTACCGGAATTAATGGTAAATCAAATTTATTTAAGATATCCATTAATTTTGGCTGCCCGTGAAGCTCAGACATTACTTTTGCATACTCAATCTTCTCTGCATCATCATATTCCCCACTAAGTGCCCGCTCACAAGTCTCATCTGCAAGCAACGAGACTTGCTTCGGCTCGGCCTCTATTCGTCTTAGTGGATTAATAAGAAACTCTGCCTGTTTTATGTCAAAAAAATCTCTCTTGTCTAGTAGAATCGCCTCGGCTAGCTCTTCTGAAGCATGCATTTTTTCCTTAATATCCGCCATCATCACCATCTTATCCGGGATTGGATATTCCAAGACAATATTCTCATCCTCCAAAACTTCAGGATCCGCTAATCTTTCTTTATTTTCAAATTCAGCCCTAAATTTCCTAATCAATGAATTGAACTCAAGCTTCTTTAAAGCCGCCACGATTCTGTCCTGGTCAATCACTAAATCCGGAATTTTGTCCAAATCAACCGGCGCATCCGTCATAATCTTAGCAAGCCTATATGACATTAAGGCAGAATCCTTCCCCTCAACTAATTTCTTCTGAGTTGATCCCGTAATTTCTTCGATATGATCATAAATCCCCTGGATATCGCCATACTGATTTAAGAGCTTCACGGCCGTCTTTTCACCAATCCCTGGCACACCTGGAATATTATCCGAATTATCACCTTTTAATGCCTTCAGGTCTAAAAATTGACTCTTTAAAATACCATATTTTTCTTCAATCGCTTGAATATCCATTTCTTCAATATTAGAAAACCCCTTCAGTAGACGATACATTTTAGTATTTTCATCTACAATCTGCAACATATCTAAATCTGAAGATACAATATAAGTCATATAGTCATGTTTTTCGTCTGCCTGTCTAGCTAGCGTACCAATAATATCGTCCGCCTCATATTCATCGGCTTCCAAAAAATCCCAACCTAGTGCTAGAATCAACTCCTTCAAATATGGAATCTGTGCATAAAAATCTTCTGGTGGCTTTACTCTTCCTGCCTTATATTCCGGATATATCGCGAGACGTTTAGCTGTTGAAGTATGGGCTTTATCCCATGCGACTACCACCTTATTTGGCTTCAGCTTCTTGACGATCTCCATCGCAATTGTCGCAAAACCATAAACACCAGACGTCGGCACCCCTTCTGCCGTCGACAAATTACCCATCGCATAATACCCACGGTAAAATACACTCTTACCATCGATGATTACTAGTGTTTTCATCCGCGCACCTCGCTTTCGCACCTAACCTATTTAAAACTCAATTCTTTGCAAAATTTTGTCCACATCATCATGTAGCTTAGCCACAGAATCATCATTAAGCACATAGTGATCAGCCATCGCAATTGGTCCACCTTTCTCAAGGTTCTCAATTTCTGAACGATCACGTTCTTGAATTTCTTTAGTATTAAATGGCCTTTCAGGACGCTTGCCGACCCTAAAATGCCTCAATGCCTTTGGTACCACCACAGCTAAAACAGTTAGCTGTCCAGGAAATTCTTTTTTCAACGCCTTATACTCCGTCCAAGAATAAAGTCCGTCGAGCACAATTCTCTTCTGTCCAGCACCAATCAACCCACGAGTCTCCTCGATCACTTGTTTTACCACCCAGTCTTTTCCCTCTGTCTCTCGTATCATCTCACGGAACTTCTTCTCGCTCTCACCATCCGCCGTTCTCTCAATTCCCCTACGGTCCATTTCCTTATAGATCATTCCTCCAAAATAAACCTTCGGATATCCTTTTTCAGTCAAGTAGTCTACTACAACCGACTTACCGGAACCGCTCATCCCCACAATTGCTAATATCTTAATATCACCTTCGTTCATTTTATCCTTTCACTATGTATCTTACCTTATTTTACCCCATTTGACTATTTAGCCCTAAAAAGCAACTCATTTTAGACTATCTGTCTTGAAAACTCCTTAAAAAATTTAACAAAATCTGCCCTGTCTTCAACCTGTCGCATGTATACCAAAATTAAACGACCATCCCCGTCTCTTAATTTCTCATCCGTCTCTCCATTGATCACAAAAGTTGTTCGATTTTTTGAACTTAAATATGTAACCAAATTTTCTACCAAGTTATCGCCCTTATCATAAATCTGGAACATATCTGAAAACCAACTATATTTTGCCTTCAAAATATTCTCTTTCGAAAAAACATAAATATCTGAAAAGCCCGTCAAATCCGCATTCACTTGAATAATCATTATTCTCATCGTCTGCCAATTATAGGCGATCAACAAATTTGTATAAACTGTAGTGTTAATCTGTCTCTCATACACCCCATCATATCCCACATATTCTTCTTTATCCGTCAATACATCTTGGTGATATCCGACAAGTAGCTTATACCCTTCCGGCGCAATCATTTGTTCTGCAATATGCACTCCATTTTTATCGACTACCTCCCGATTCGCCGCCGATAAATTATACTGTTCCACTGCTGTCAAAAAAATTCTCACCATCCTCTCTCGATTCTCTCGGAGCCAAGCAATATCCCAACTCCTCTCCCGGTGAACAAAAAAATTACGAATTTTATTCAAAATCCCCTCTTTTCCTGCCTCAATACCAAGTTGTACCATTACTTATAATCATATCATGTCTTATTTAAAACAGAACTTGCTATAATAAGGCTATGATTTATGATATTGCAATTATTGGTGCCGGGGCTGCCGGCATGACCGCCGCGCTCTACGCTCTCCGTGCCAACAAAACTGTTCTCCTACTCGAATCAACTACTTACGGTGGTCAAATTCTCCAATCCCCACTCGTTGAAAACTACCCAGCCCTCCCCAACATTTCAGGTGCTGACTTTTCAAATAATCTCTACACTCAATTAAAAGCCCTTAACCAAAAAATCACCTATCAGACAGTACTAGATTTATCTAGACAAAATAACATCTATCAATTAACCACCAAGAATCAAATCTACCAGGCTAAGACCGTTATTCTCGCCACTGGTACTATTAGTCGTAAACTTAATCTTCCAAACGAATCTAATCTCGTCGGTAAAGGTATTGCCTTTTGTGCGACCTGTGATGGTTCACTCTACAAGAATCAAGACGTCGCCGTCGTTGGTGGTGGTAGTTCAGCCGCCCTCTCAGCCTTATATCTCTCTGACATATGTAAAAACGTCTTTCTCATTCATCGCTCCACTCATTTTCGCGCCGAGGAATTACTCCTTCAAAAACTTGAAACCCGTCAAAATATACACATTATTGCCGATAATGAAATTAAAGTTCTTCTTGAGCAGGATGGTCTTCTTTCTGGAATTAATCTCAAAAATCCTCTACAACAGTTTTATCATTTCAAAAACCAAGAAAAATCAGCTGATACCGATTCTGACATCATATCAAAACTCGATCCAATCGACTCTGCAGCGTATAGCTGTTACGATAAAGCCAATAACACTCTTTATGTCAAAGCTCTCTTCATTGAAATCGGTCGTATCTTCCCTAGTACATCACTTCTCCAGAACCTTATCGAGACACATAATTTAAAAACCGATGGAGCCGGCTTCGTCATCACTAATCATCGCTGCGAAACTAACCTACCAGGTTTTTATGCAGCTGGCGACTGCTGTTCAAAAGAAATCCGACAGCTCGTCACAGCTACCAGTGACGGCGCCATAGCCGCCACCTCAGCACTAGACTTCCTAAGCTAGCCCTAAAGAATATAGGACCAGCTTAGTAAATTTTAGAATATAAAGCTTGAATAAGATCATAAAAAAATGGAGCCATTGACAGGGATCGAACCTGCGACCTGCTCGTTACGAATGAGCTGCTCTACCAACTGAGCTACAATGGCAACAATCAGATTATACCATAATTTTTATTCTTCTCTAAGATATACGAAACATAACAATTCATAAGGTTCGCCCACCCCTCTGTTTTTTGCTATAATATATTTATTCAATCAGTTATTATATCTATTTTATGTCCCATAATTCTGTTAATCATAAACATAATCAAACTAAATCAAACCCGAGCCTCTCCTTTTTGTGTGATAAAAATTTTGCTCACCGTGGACTACATGGTACCTTTTTCCAAAATAACACAGAAACCTTTATCCCGGAAAACTCACTTGCTGCCTTTAAGAATGCCATTGACCATCATTTTGCCATCGAGCTCGATATTCACATTCTTTCTGATAAAAAAATTATTGTCTTCCATGACAGCAATACAAAGCGCCTCACTAAAAGCTCAATCAAGCTAAAGAAAAGCACCATTGAAGATATTCAAAACCTTTCCCTGCAATCTGAGCAAACCACGGACGAACATTGTATCCCAACCTTCAAAAAAGTTCTAGACCTTATTGCGGGAAAAACTCCTCTGATTGTCGAATTAAAATCTGAACCTTTCGTCAACTATAAAAAATTTTGCAAAAAGACCACTAGTCTTCTTCTTGAATATCAAAAAACTTACTCAGTTACAAAATTCGCTATTAAAAGTTTTGACCCCCGCATTGTACACTGGTTCAAAAAATACACCACCTTCCCAACCGGGCTACTCATTGCCAGTCGACCCCGAATTTTAATCTATTTTGGGTCCATTTTTCTTCACTTCCCCCTCAAACATTGGCTAAGACCAGATTTTCTTTCCGTTGATAAAAGAATTATTCAAAGAATCACCATCCAAAGAATTCGCAAATCTCATCCAGTCCTCTGCTGGACTATTCAAAGTGACTCTGAACACAAATATTACCAAGATAAAGCCGATAACCTAATTTTTGAAAATAGTCATAAAAAACAAAATTAATACGGTAATCTGAACTCCAATCCTTAATCTAAAATCCGATTCCCTCTTCATATAACAAAAAACAGCCCTAAAGCTGTATATGTGGCGGATCCGACGAGACTCGAACTCGCGACCTCTGCCGTGACAGGGCAGCGCTCTAACCAACTGAGCTACGAATCCACTACCAGTAGTATATATTATCACCTCTATTTTCGCAAGACTTTTCTGCCTTTTTTCTATTCTATGCTAAAATAATATTATTGCGAGTATCGTATAACGGCTATTATGTTTCCTTCCCAAGGAAGAGACGAGGGTCCGACTCCCTCTACTCGCACCAAGAAGATCCTAAAAAAGAGAACTCCTACAGTTCTCTTTTCTTATTCTAGTTTTATCCCAAAAATTTATTTTCTATTCTTCACTTAATTTAATAAATTCTTTCACGCCGCTCGACTCGCGTACTTGCTTCACTCGCTTATTGAATTCTGAAAACGGAACCTTAATTGAAGTATAATTCACCGATGACTCTGTTTTATTCACCAAAGTCACGAAATAATATCCATCCCCAGACGAAGACATTACGCGATCAGAAGTTTGGCCAGCAGCTAGCTCCATCGCAACTCCAGCCCGACCACCATCTACGTTCATTTTATCCACTAATCCACCGGTCTCTTCATAAAGCACTTTATCACCAAGCTCATCCGCAATAGCCTTCAAAGTCTTCCCCGCCTTCACCCCAGCTTGTACGGTCTCGGATATCCTTATTGCCTCATTATCAATCTGCTGTGAAACCTTCTCCTTCATCAAAGAAAGATATAGCATTCGACGATACTCTTTCATCGAAAGACCAAAATTATCTTCCAGGATTTTCTTAAAACTTTCCTCACTACGCTCCACTCCACCGATCCTACGGTGATTATCAAGCGCCTTATCAATCTCTTCTTTATTTACTGTTAAATGATATTCATTCGCAAGCTTCAAGGCATAAGCATAATTCTCTGCTTCTGTTAAGGCCATTCGCTTATAATGCGACTCCATCGATGAAGTATCTTTCTCATTCCCCAACTTTCCCTGCTGTTGCTCAATCGGCGTAATTGTACTCTTATAGATCATTAGATAATCTGAGTACCTAACTTGTTCATTCTCAATCGAAGCTACCGGTAATGGCACTAGCTGCGTTAAACGATATAGTACGGCATCCGTGCTCTGCCACTTATATAAGGCCACGTACAAGAAACCACTGATTAGCATCACTGCAACCAGTGAAATCACGATCGTTAATGTCACGATACGATACTTTGCATACTGCAATGGGTATTTAAACTTGCGCCCCTTAGAGAGCACCTCTTCACGTCTCTCCTCGATCTTTTCAAGTTCAGTTTTATTCCTAAATTCTTCAATCTCTTTTTGCTCTTTACGCTCTCTCAAGCGTTTTAAGATTGAATCTTTCTTTGCCTCCCCACCCTCTTTATTTTCATGTTTCTTCATTTTTCTCTCCACTTACTTTGTATTATCCGAGACGATATTTTGTAGTTTTTCATAGATTTCTGCCGGCTTCCCCACTGCCGAAATCACCAAATCGCCCACTCCCGTTTGAATCAAAATCGTTCCATACCCCATCACCCCACCAATCACCGAAGTAATTCCATAAGAAATGCTCTGAATCTTATCCAGTCCCAAATCCACCACAGTTTTCTTAAATAAACCTTTTTGTGAAATCTGTCTAATTCGCTGATTCGTCACGATATAAACCGAGAAATACCACATCATATAGGAATAAAAGAAGCCAATCAGCCCCACAAAGACGAAACCCAGAAAAATCCAAAACATCCTCACGTCACCTTTCCACAAAAAAAGCGGAATTAATCCCAAAAATGTCATTACGACCAGGAAAATAACTCCGGCTTTTGCAGTAGTAAAATGTCGACGAAAAATAAACTTTACGTCTTCCCCCTCACGCTGCCCATCAAATATTAGTTTTGTCATATAATTTCAATTTATGGTGACCCGGGCGGGGGTCGAACTCGCAACCTTCTCCTTAGGACGGAGCTGCTCTATCCATTGAGCTACCAGGCCAACACAAATCTATTATATCACACCAATATCTTGAGTTCTAGCGAGTATATTTCTCGTTCAAATCCTCGTAATCATAGAGTTCAGCTTCCGTAAACCAAAGCTTCACCTCTTTTTCTGCCTCTTCAGGATTCCCAGAGGCATGTACTAAGTTTGGTACACCAATTTTCTTCGCATTTGAATAACCAAAGCTCATGTGTGAAAAATCACCTCGAATTGTTCCCATCTCTGCAGATTTTGGCTCGGTTGGTCCAACGATCTTACGTACCAATGCCACCGCCTCAACCCCCTCAAGACACATCGCAATAATCGGGCCGGACATCATGTAATTCAAATTATACATAAACGTCTCCTCGCCACGGCGTGAAATTAGCTGACCAATATCCTCATAATGCTTCTTGAAGAGTGCTTGATCTGGGCTAACCATCTTCATACCCACGATCTTCAAACCAACACGCTCAAATCTTTGGAGAATTTCCCCAACAATCCCTCGCTGAATCGAATCTGGCTTAAAAATCACCAGCGTCCTCTGTACGAAGTCGGCAAGATCGACCTCCTTATTTTTATTAGCAGGTTTATCTTGTGACATACATACTCCCTGAGCTATGCTCTTATCTTTTCCCGATTATATCACACCCTGTCAAATACTTTAATCACAGATAATTGCGTTGATCAGTTCCTTACAGCCACCAACTCGCTTATTATAATTCTTCTGATAAGTCTCTCGAATAAAGCTATACATTTCCTCAAATTTCACCGAAATGTTTGCAAGATTCACCTGCTGCAATGGAAATTCTGTTACGACGTCCGGACGTTTTTCTTTTTGAAAATCAGAGAAAGCCGTCTTCTTGGCATCCATATCGTTCTTCGCCTCCGCATAGTCCACCACTTCCGTTGACTCCGAAGTGTGATAAAACTTATACGCTGCCTTTGCTGCTTCAGTTTTTAATTCCACCCACCGATTTCCGTACGCCGCCAGTTTCTCGTTTCCAGACTCAATCAAAATTTTTGCAGCATCTTTAATGTCTGCCTCACTCCACTCGAAACCATTATGACTTTTGTCACCAGAAGCCTCCGTCAAAATCCAACTGTGCCAGATCGAGTATAAATTTAGAGTCTTTTCCATCTCCGCATTACCATTTTTGCTTTCATTCAATGCCACCTTGAAGGCTTCAAAACGACGGTTCACCTCAACATCCTTCAGGACACCAGCAGTATCCCCCATTTCCTCAATTAGCTGCTCGCTAATTCCCCGTCCAGCTTTTTTACATTCTTCAACATATCCTTGATAAATTTCCATTGACGTAAAAGTATTATCATTGTATTCAATTACTTTTTCACAATTTGTATTACTACGAATTTTCTGCAACTCATTTTTTATCGACTTAGCCACACTATAGGTCTTCGAATAATCAGTCGCAAAAACCCCAGTTACCATAGCCACAAGCGATAAAGTAATAATTAAAATCAAGGATACCGAAGGTATAATCACCAAAAGTCTCCTTTGCTTCTTCGTCATTTGACCAAATGAACGCTTGATTCTCTCTTTAAGCTTTGGTTTTACTGGTTTTTCAATTCTCTTTATTCCCGCGTTCGGTCCATATCCAGCCGGAAAACCGTTCTCTGGTACCCCTTGTTCACTACTCGCATCATATACGACACTACTTCCAGTCAAAGGCTCCACCACCATTTTCTCTGTCGGATTCATATTTATTTGTTGACTTGCCAATTTCTGATCAAACTCCACCGTCTTAGCATTTCCAAAAACATGAAAAACTGAATCATCAGAATCAGCGTCCTGCGCCGTAGTCTTTTCCGGTACTTTCATCTGCAATACATTAGATTGAAGGTCAGTTGGTTGAAGGTTAGTCGACTGAAGATCACTAGACTGAAAGCCAGTTGGTTGTAATCCAGCCGGCGGCGTCATTTCTGATTGCGAATTCGGGTTCTCCATATTATCCATAACCGTATTATAACATAATCTGTTATAATACCTCTTATGGATATCTCCGATTTAATTAGTGATTTTCTTGAATCTCTCGAAATTGAAAAAGGCCGTTCCACCAAGACCACCGAGAACTATGGCCTCTATCTGGCTCGCTTTTTAGATCTTATTACACAGGATTTTCCTGAAGGTGCTACCATCAAACCATCCGATCTAACCCCTGAAATCCTTCGCAAATTCCGCCTCCGTCTCAACCGCTTTGACGACAACCAAAATCACGAACGACTTTCCGCCTTAACCCAAAGCTACCACCTTATTGCACTGCGCGGTTTTCTAAAATATCTCGCTAAGCGCGGTATTAAATCTCTCGACCCCAGCCTGGTAGATCTCCCACGCGCTGCCAAAAAACAAGTAACTTTTCTCCATTTTGACGAAGTCTCTCGCCTACTTTCTGAAATCCCCACCGATACTGAAACTGGCCTCCGCGACCGCGCCATCATCGAACTACTCTTCTCTGGCGGACTTCGCGTTTCTGAACTCTGTAATCTCAACCGTGACTCCATCAATCTCGCACGCCGCGAATTTATGGTCCGTGGTAAAGGTAAAAAAGATCGCCCAATTTTCATCGATCAAACCACTGCCGAACATATTGAAGAATATTTAAACGCCAGAACCGACACTCTTCCCGCCCTCTTTCTCAACAATTCATCTAATCAAAATATCCCAGATACCTCTGGTGACTTCCGTAGGCTTAGCCCAAGATCAATTGAACGCATCATCGGCAAATACACTAGACTTGCCGGTATTACTAAACACGTCACCCCCCATACCTTGCGCCATAGTTTTGCCACCGATCTCCTCATGAATGGTGCTGACATCCGTTCTGTTCAGAGCCTACTCGGTCACGCTAATATTGCCACTACACAAATTTACACTCATATCACCGATCCGCACCTCAAAGAAGTCCACGAAAAGTTTCATACTGAGACTAAAGAATAACTCACAATTCTCATACCGATACAATATACAGATATCGCAAAATTTCCTGTGACAAAAACATCACTATCCAAAACCCCAGGATTAAATACGGCCCAAATGCAATTTTTGTTTCCCTCTTCCTTAAAATCTTCCTCACGTTCAAGAATAACGCTAATAAATTTGCCACACAAAGTAGTGTCAGCGCTAACTCAAATCTACCAATAAATAGCACCATTGAAATAGTTAGGAGATAGTCTCCTCCACCCACTAATTTTTCCTTTGAAAATCTATATAGGACAAAATACAATCCCGGTAAAATCAATAATCCTCCAAAAAGTCCCACTAAATCTCTTTTTAAGAAGGTTATTTGCTGAGAAAACGCCAACTTTCCAACCATTTTCGTGACACCCGAAATTCCCCCCTCCTGCATAAAGCCAAGACTCGTCATTTCGTTCAACACAAAATACGCCATACCTAAAAATATCAATGTATATAAAATCCAGCTCGGTAAACTCTGCCACTTAAGATCATAAACAAACAAAATCCAAAACAACACTGCACTGGAAAGTAAAATTACAAGTCTCAAGATCACTACCGGATTACATAGTAGCGTCACACTCAGTTCATCTCGAACTCCAAATATACCAGCCGTCCCACCCCCGCTCATTCCTTTCACAGTTTTTACACCACCGATCAACCCAAACAGCCCAGCCTGCTTTAAGACAAACCATAAAATTAAGCTAAAAATCACCCCCATCGTAGTCTCTGAAAAAAGCTCCATTTTACCAATTTTGTTCTTACATTTTCGGCACGCCCCGCGTAAGAAAATCCATGACAAAATAGGAACTAGCTCAAACCATTCTAGCTTATGCCCACAGCAAAGACATTGCGACCTCTTTCCAAATTCCTTCTCCTCAGACTTCAAAAACATTCGTTCCGCCTGACAACAGGCAAACGATCCAAATATCGCACCAAAACTAAAAAATACAACAAACAGTAACCACAACACTATCCGTATATTAGCATAAGCCCCTTGATTTTTCTATCGTTTTTGAGTATGATTTGGATAAAGAAACACTCCTAAATTCCACAAAGAAAGGATAAAATGAGAAATCAAGATATTAAAAATAAAAAGGGTTTCACCATCATCGAGGTAGTGTTGGTCCTTGGTATTGCTGGCCTTATCTTCCTTATGGTCTTCATTGCCCTCCCAGCTCTCGCTCGTAACCGCCGTGACACCCAGCGCGTCTCCGACATTTCACGTCTCAGTACTGCCATCACTAATTATCAAAGTAACAACAGCGGTGCAATTCCATCCGACAAGTATGGTAACTATGTTTCTGGCCACGCCGAAGTCGACCAAAACATCACTCGTACTCTCAATCACCAATCTTGGGCTTACTTCTACGATTCTTACCTCTTGATTAGCGCCGAAGCAAAAGATAAATTCGTAGATCCAGATGGTGATCCATACTCACTCTCCATTTCCTCCTGCCGCGAAGCAACTTCCTACGATGCTTCCACCAAAATCTGCAATAACGGTCAGCGCTCGAAATCAACCTGGGTTGAACAATCTGAAGGTCGCCCAAATGGCATCGACGATGTTACCGCTGGTAACCCATATGAACAAACTGGTTCCAAGGGCCACACCATCAGCATCGTCACCAACGCCACCTGTGAAGGTGAAGACGCAGTTCATGCCTCTGGTTCACGTAAAGTTGCTATCCTCTACAAAAAAGAGGGTGGTGGTTCAATCTGCAACGCAATCTAATTATTGACGCATCTCGATATAACCTCACAAAAAAGACCCGTACCTACGGGTTCTTTTTTTAAAAATATAACAGCAAAAAATATCAAATAGTCACGTTAGTCACCAAACCAAACATCTACCAGTCGCGTTAGTCATCAAACCAAACATCTCCCGCCCCCTTACCTGTATTAAAAGCAGCCTACCACTCAATTGGCGTCAAACCGTGCTCACTCAGATAATCATTCGTCTTCGAAAACGGTTTTGAACCGAAAAATCCCTGATAGGCAGAAAGTGGCGAAGGATGTGCTGATTCTAAAATCAGATGTTTCTCTCCATCAATCAGGCGCTTCTTTTCTCTTGCGTCCCTTCCCCACAGAATAAACACCAAATGTTCTCGGTTCTTACTTAAATACTCCACACAGTGTCTCGTAAAAGTCTCCCAGCCTTTGCTGCGATGAGAACGCGCCAGATGCGCTTCCACAGTCAATACGTTATTCAATAATAATACCCCTTGTTCAGCCCAAGACGTCAAATCTCCATTCCGACTATTTCGTTTCCCGACATCCAAATCAATTTCTTTGTAAATATTCACCAGACTCGGCGGCAGATATTCCCGACCATTCTTCACTGAGAAAGCCAAACCATCCGCTACTCCAGGTGTATGGTAAGGGTCCTGCCCTAAAATTACCACCTTAATTTTATTAAAATCAGTTAAAAAAGCCCGAAAAACCTGATCTTTTCTCGGAAAAATCTTCTTATTTTCATATTCAAGATGCAAAAACTTAGAAAGCTCCAAAAAATAATCTTGTCGAAATTCTTGCTCCAAAAAATCTTTCCAACTCGCGTGAAAGCTGCTCATTTTCGCTTTCGCCATCATCCTATATTAATTTTAGTTGTTTCAACAGCCTCTCATGTACCTCAGTAATCGTCCCACTCGTATCTAAAGTATCAATCCCCATTTCTTTAGCAATCTTTAGGTAGGCACCATTAACCTTCTTCTGGAACTCAGAAGGCTCAGTTTTCAATACCTCTCCCACACGCCCCTGCTCCTTAGCCTGTGCTGCCAGCCTCTTTTGCCTTTCCTCATCTGAAAGCGTTAGAATCACTATTCTATCTGGCTTAAAATAATATTCAGGCATTATTTCCTTATGTAAACGCGCAATCAAAGTCCTCGACACGCCCCCCGCATAACCTTCATAAATCAATGTAGATAACCAGTTGCGCGTCAAAATCACCGTTTCACCGCGCGATAGAGCTGGCTCCGCAATTTTTCGCCATTGCTCATAACGATTCACCAAAAACAATAAAACTCTTGTTCGATGATTAATGTCTTGTTTTGTACGATAAGTTAATTTAGCAATCTCCGACACAAAAGGATCAGAAGATCCAGTCCCGGATTCGGAATAAGCCGTTACTATCTCGCCACGCTCTCGCAAAAAATCCGCCAAAAGCTTCGCCTGAGTATCTTTCCCAGTCGCATCCTGCCCCTCAATTACGATTAACATTTCTTCCCCGCTGCGTATTCTGCATAACATTTTGGACAAATTGCCCGATATTCTACTTCAGAAGTTCCATCATCAATTAAGACGTCCGGTCCATCCGCCAAGAACTTTCCATTTAAAAATCTTGCATTCAGTGTAGCTTTTCTTCCACATTCACAAATCGTTTTAATTTCATCAATGTCATGCGCCATCTGCAAAAGTCTAGTCGCTCCTTCAAAGCCGCCATCCGTCAAACGGAAATTTAGCCTCAATCCATAAGCCATTACTGGAATATCTAAATCTGTCGTCACTTTCATCAGGTGATCGACCTGTTCACGCGTCAAAAACTGTGCCTCATCCACTAATACGCAAGAAATTTTTTTCTTCTTCTTTTTTTGTAACTTCTCGACAATCTCAAATAAATCATCCGCCTTCTCAAAACAGAAATCCGTCACTCGTTCTGGCCCGATCCTGGTCAAAAGCTTTTCGCCATTCTTTGTATCCGTCTTTGGTTTCATTACGCAGACCCGATGTCCACGCTCCTCATAGTTAAAAGCCACCTGCAAAAGTTGCATCGTTTTTCCGCAGCCCATCGCCCCGTATCTGAAATACAATTTCGCCACAACAGTCCTCCTAGTTTTTACTAGTTCTATAGTACCACAGTAATCAGTTTATCTACATATCTTCACTAAATTGTGAGTTATATAATTCTGCATAAAAGCCATTTTGCTTTAGGAGTTCATTATGATTCCCCCGCTCAATGATATTACCATCTCGCATCACTAGAATCATATCCGCTTCACGAATCGTCGACAAACGATGTGCGATCACAAACGAAGTGCGCCCCTTAGTTAATTTCGAAAAAGCATCTTGAATCAACTGTTCAGTTCTCGTATCAACATTAGAGGTCGCCTCATCCAAGATCATCATGGAGGGATTACTGATCACTGCGCGCGTAATCGTCAATAGTTGTTTTTCGCCAGCTGAGATATTATCAGAATCCTCCGAAATCATCGTTTGGTAACCATCCGGTAGCGACTTAATAAAATGATCAACTCCCACCAACTTTGCTGCCTTAAAGACATCCTCATCCGTAATTTTCCTTGCCCCATACTTCAGGTTCTCCATAATTGTACCCGAAAACAGCCAGGTGTCCTGGAGTACCATACCAAACAAGCTGCGTACCTCACTACGCTTCATCTTCTTTGTATCTACCCCATCAATCAAAATTTCTCCCTCATTTGGATCAAAGAAACGCATCAGGAGATTCACGATCGTTGTTTTTCCTGCACCCGTCGGACCCACAATTGCCACTTGCATACCAGGTTCAATCTTTACAGAAAAATGTTTAATAACAGGTTTCGTATTATATTTAAAACTTACGTTATTAAATTCTACCGCACCCCTAAACCTATCCCCTGCAATTGTAGGATATAAACTCTTGAAATCTTCCGCCGTTTCTTCTGGTTCCTCAAGAAAGTCAAAAATCCTTTCCGCTGCTGCCATAATCTGTTGAATTGTACTTGAAAGCTGGGCTACCTCGGTAATTGGCCTATTAAAACGGTTGAGATATTGAATAAACGCCTGAATTCCACCAATCGTGATTACCCCAGAAATTACATAGTATCCACCCAGCATACAAACCCCAGCATAGGCTAAATTCAAGAAAATGTGCGTTAACGGAAAAGTTAGTGAGCTCAGATACTGCGCACGCCAAGTCTCTTCATATAATTTCTCATTCACATCTTGAAAATCTCGAAGCGATTGCAAGCCATGATTGTTCGCTTTAATGATCAACTGACCACTATAATTCTCTTCAATCTCCGAATTAAGTTTGCCGAGAACTTCTCGTTCTGCCGCAAAGTGTTTTCTTGCCTTGCTTAAAACCTTTGCAATAAATACTGTCGAGATTGGTACTGCAATAATCGCAATTAAGGATAGCGTCACCGAAAGATAAAGCATGATCAATAAATAACCAACCAACGATATAACACTAGTAATAATCTGAGTCATAGTCTCAGCCAGCGAGCTCGCAATCGTATCCACGTCGTTAATCATTCTTGACATCACATCGCCGTTTGGCGTTCGGTCAAAATATTCCATTGGTAATCTCTTGATTTTTGCCAAAATTTCTTCACGTAACTTCTTCTCATATTTCACAGAGAGCATCGAAGTTATCACACCCTGAATATATCCAACCACAGCAGATAATAAGAATAGCCCCGCTAAAATCATCGCCAAGAAATTAATTTCTCCCCAAGCAATTTCACCACTGTTTTTCAAAGACTCCGTTGCTGAAGTCGTCATCATTCCAAGAATCATTGGCCCAAATAACGACATCACAGTCGATACTAACGAAAGAATCGCAGCCACAATAATTTGCACTCGCCATTCCCTAAGTGATAGCCAAAAACGTTTTAACACTATCTTGAAGTTTCTTGGACCAGTTGTCACATTCCCTGCTCCTTTTTTACTACTATCCATTATTTTCTCCCCGCTTTCTCTTTACTAATCTTCAGTTCTCGTGCAATTTCATCATCAGATAACTGCGATTTCGCAATTTCAAGATAAACTTTACACTTATCTAGAAGTTCATAATGCGAACCCTTCCCCACAATTTTCCCCTTATCAAGCACAATAATCTGTTCTGCGTCTCTAATTGTACTAATTCTCTGCGCCACAATTAACGTAACCGTATTTCGTGTCACAGTTTTCAACGCCTCTCTCAACTTACTATCAGTCTTCATATCAAGTGCCGAAAAAGCATCGTCAAAAATCAAAATCTCAGGCTCCTTTGCAAGCGCCCTAGCAATAGAGAGCCGCTGCCTCTGGCCTCCCGACACATTAGTTCCCCCTTCCGCAATTTTTGACTCATATTTTTCAGGCATTTTATTAATAAATTCAGCCGCCTGCGCAACCTTTGCCGCCTTCTTCATTGACTCAATCGACCCCTCATTCACGCCAAACAAAATATTCGAGCGTACCGTTCCGGCAAATAAATATCCCTTCTGCGGCACATAGCCAATTCGCTTCATCAGCATCGCTTCTGGATACTTTTTAATATCTACACCAGAAATTAAAATCTCACCCGCGGTCGCGTCAAAAAATCTTGGCACCAGATTAATCAACGTAGACTTACCTGAACCAGTTGATCCAATAAATGCTGTGGTTTTTCCCGCCTCTGCCTTAAACGAAATATCTTCTAGTACCTTTCCCTCTGATTTTCCATACCTAAAATCGACATGGCGAAATTCTACGCTAGCCTCAACGGTTGGTTCTTCCGTCATCTCTTCTGGAAATTGAATTTCTGAATCAGTCGTCAATACCTCATTAATACGCTTTGCAGAAACGTTTGCACGCGGGATCATCACAAAGAGCATCGTCAAGAACAGAAATGACATAATTACCTGCGTCGCATACTGCATAAATGCCATCATCTTACCAAGATAACTAATATCCATGCCAAGACGTGCTATCCCCACCCAAATCGCAAGAAGCGAAGTACCGTTAAAGATCAGAAGCATTACCGGTGTTTGTAATTGCATTACCTTTACGATTGAAAGATCGGTCTTAGTTAATTCGTTATTTGCCTTCACAAACTTTTTTTCCTCAAAGTCTTCTTTATTCAAGGCACGAATTACCCTAATACCAGTCAAGTTTTCCCTTGTTAAAAGGTTAATTTTATCCATTAATTTTTGGAAAATCTCAAATTTCGGAATCGCAATTGAAATAATCACGATTGAAAAAACAAGTAAAATCGAAACTGCTAAAGCAATAATCCAAGTCATATCCGGCGCCACCACAAAAGCTTGCATGACTGCCCCCACCGCCATTAATGGTGCCCTTACTAACATCGATAAACACATCACCATCGTTTGCTGTACCTGAGAAATATCGTTAGTTGTACGCGTAACTAAAGAAGCTGTTGAAAAATGTTCCGTTTCCGCTATTGAAAAAGAAAGAACCTTAAAAAACACATCATGTTTCATGTCACGACTAATCGCCGCACTTACCTTTGCTGAAAAATACGAAGACACCAGAGTCCCCAGCGCCGATGCTACAGTTACGGCAAACATTAGGCCACCAGTCCTAACAATGAAACCAGTATCGTTTTTTAGAATCCCACTATTCACAATCTCGGCCATCATCGTTGGAAGCATCAATGCCCCATATACCTGCAAGCCTACCGCTAGCACAATAGCAAAACACTGCCATACGTATGGCTTCATATACTTTAGTAATCTAAACATTCAGTCCTTTCAGTTTAACGATTCATTTTAAGGTTATCTCAACTAAAAAATCCGCATTCCGCAAATATTTTTAGACGAAGATATAGACTAAAGAATTATAAATATTCTATCCCAATTTTTTCTTTTTATCAAACAAAGTCCTCGTTTCTACACCCGTAGAAAACGACAAAACAAGAAGACTAAAACATTTACTAGGACGATGGTTGAACCAGTCGGTGTAGCAAAATTATAAGAAACTATCATTCCAATTACAAAGCAGATCAAGGAAATCACCGTTGAAAGAATTACCACTTTTTTAAATGTTTTTGCCACTTGCATTGCCGACATTGTTGGAAAAATAATTAAACTAGAAATCAATAACGCCCCCATCAGCCTCATGCCGAGCACCACCACAATCGAACATAATACTGCAAAAACTATATTATAAAAATCCGTTTTGATCCCCACTGCTCTCGCAAAATCTTCATCAAAAGTCAACGCAAAAATTTTGTTATAACAAAACAAAAACAACAATATGACCACCAACGAGAAAACAACAGCCAGTATCAAATCACTTTCAGATATCGAAAGAATACTACCAAACAGATAGTTATTAATATCCGTATTCACTCCCTTTGTGATCGAAATCACAAAAGTCCCCAACGCTAGAGCACCCGCCGAGACCATTGCTATTGCTGCATCAGGCTGCACTCTATTCTGTTCGTTCAAACGTAAAATCAAAAATGACATCAAAATCACGATCGGAAGAGCAAATTCTAGTGGCGCAAAATTAAAAACAGTAGCTAACGCAAATGCCCCAAATCCCACGTGCGAAAGTCCATCTCCAATCATCGCATTACGACGTAAAACTAGAGAAGTTCCAATCAATGCTGCCGCTATTACAATAAAAAATCCTGCAATAAAACTTCTCAGAATAAAAGCTTGTCCAAGCATTTCAAAAATATCAAACATGGTGAATTTTCTCCACATACGACTCGGTATCGCCAAAGAAATACTGTTCACCATTCAGTGCCAAAATTTTCTTTCCAATTAGATTCTTATGATCCAAGTCATGAGTTACCATCAAAATCGCCACCCCAGCCTCATTTAATTTTATAAGTTTCTTATAAAGATCGTTCTTTGATTTAAAATCTAAATTATTCGAAGGTTCGTCCAGGATCAACATTTTTCTCGTTGCAGCAAGGCCGCGTGCTAATAAAACTTTTTGCCTTTGACCTCCTGATAAATCCGCAAAATGTCTCTTTGCTAAATTTGCAATCCCCAACTGCTTCATGCATTTTTCAGCCATATCTTTCTCGGCCTTCTTATAAAATGGCCGAAAACCGATCTGATTTAGAGTTCCTGATCTTACAATCTCCTCCACCGAAGCTGGGAAGTTTTTATCAATCTTATTTTCCTGCGGCATATATCCAATAAACTTTTGTTTCAACCCTGTGAAAATAATTTCACCCTTACTTGGCTTAATCTGCCCGAGTAGAGTCTTAATCAATGTCGACTTCCCTGCCCCATTTGGCCCCACGATACAGATAAAGTCCGCTGCAAAAATCTCAAAGCTTAAGTTCGAAAAAACTTTATGCCCCTCAAACTCCACCTGGAGTCTTTTTACACTTATCAACGGCACTTTCTCTGTATCCATTTTTATTGTCCTAGTCGTTTAAAGCCTGCTTCAGAACTTCAAAGTTTCGTTCCATCAAATCAACATAAGTTACCCCAAAACCAAAATCACGTTCTGAAATATTATGTGCAGATTGAAATTCCAAAATCTTAGCCCCAGTTTCTTTTGCTACTGTTTCAGCTATCAGCCCATTCGATAGTTCAATCTTAAACACGACTGGAATCTTATCCTCCTTCACTTTTTTCACAATAAAGCTTACAGTCTTTGTATTTGCCTCAGTTTGGTCTGAGCATCCAGGAAAGGCAGCATAATATTTTATACCGTAATCATCAACAAAGTATCTTAGTGGAAAACGATCAGCCACGATGATTTCTTTACGCTTAGCTACTTTCACCATATCAGCAATTTTCTTATCAGTTTCCTCGATCTTTGCCATATAGCTTTTTCCGTTCTCAGTCAGCTTAGCTTCATCCTCACGATCAAAAGTTATCATCTCCTTCATGATCTTCTCGGTAATCACCTTGGCATTCTTCAAGCTTGTCCAAACATGCTCATCTACTTCCGCCTCATCGTCGTCTTTATGTTCATGTTTGTGTCCACCATGCTCGTGATCGTGGTCATGGTCATGTTCGTGGTCATGGTCATGTCCCTTATGCTCATCTTCGTGATCATGTTCGTCATGATCATCATCTTCCATCCCCTCAACCAATTCCTCATTCTTGGTCTTAACTAGATCAACTAGTCTCATAACCTTTGTCTTTTTTGGATCAATTTCGGAAATAATTTTCTTGACCCATTCATCAGAATCACCCCCGACATAAACAAACAAGTTACTATTTTTGATCGCCAAAATATCTTGAGGAGTCGGCTCAAAAGTATGTGACTCTGCTCCAGGTTTCAATAGCATCTTTACATTTATATCTGTATTATTCCCAGCCACTGCCCTTGCAAAATCATAGCCCGGGAAACTTGTGCTAATCACTGAATATTTCTTTGTAACTTCTTTTTTCTTCGTTAGCTCGAGTAATTTAATCGAGCCGAACACTACGCCACACAGCACACCTGCAGCTAGCGCAATCTTAATAGCTTTTTTCATCTCTCTCCTTTGAGTCAATTATTTATACATTAAAAGAAAAAAATTTCTGTATAAATAAATTACTCAATCATCAAGTTGATCTTTTAAGCTCACCTGTGTCCAATCCTTCCTCAGAAGCACTCTTCGGCCGGTATTCAAAATACGACAAAAACATTCCGTACAGACTCCTGGCAAAACAATCGCATCCTGAGTCTCGTCACACCTCGGCTTGACTAATTCAACCTTCCCACAGTGAGTACATCTAATATAAGTATTCGGCATCCTAGCCCCTTGGTGGTTCACCCTCTGGCTCATTAAGCAATTTCTTTGATTTAATCTCATAGCGTTTACCATTTACTGGTGAAACATAATAATCTTCATTTAAAAGATTCACGAACATCGTCAAATCCTTATCATCCATCACAATAATCTTGCCATCATCATCAGTCATTAAATCCAGCTTCATCTCATCCGCGTAATCGACTAATTGCTCTTGTGACATCTGTTCCTGAATATCCATATCCTGCAATTTCTTCACGAGTGGCTTTTTATCCTGCAACAATGCATTCAAGGTCAATCCTTCCGCAAATGACAACTGATATTTTTCCTCAATCTCACGTGCCTTTGCCTCGGCCAGCATCTGCGCCTTGTAGTCATACTGGAACAAGGCCTCAAATTTACTCTGATTAAAAATAACCACATTTTCATCAATAATCGCGACCTGGTTATCATCAGGCATTTTCAAAGCTACCTCAGCGCTAAACGGCTCAAAACTCTCACCATTCAACTCCCAAGACGACTTCGCACTCAAAGCTGACGAAGCCGAAATAGCCTTAGCAATATAAAAAGTCTTCATCCCTTCTTCACCAGGATAAGTAAATTTTGCTAAAATCCCTTTTACTTTCTTAAACTGGTGCTCATTATCTGTGAAGTAATCAATATCCTTATATTCTTTTTCAACTAAACGAATTAAGCTTTCCGCCCTGATCACCTTATTTAAATCGGTACGATAAATCACTTTATTTTCGCCATCAGATTTTTCATATTCACGACACTCAAGCCCCTTATCCGCCTCTTTAATTACAAAGGCAGCGGCTTCCCCCATGAACATCTGCTTCACGGAATTAGTTAACTTCTCTGAATAGCGAATCTTGAATGGTGTGTAATTCTTATTAAACAAGAAAAGCTCACAAGAAACATTATTCTTCACCTCATCAATTTCGTTCGCCCACAAAAAGACATCAAAGTCGCTAATCTTCTTAATCTCTGAATTTGTAATTGCCGTTCCTCCGTCGGTTTCCATAGTTCCTCTCTTTTTCTATCTAGTGTAGCACAAAATAATCCGACTCGGCCACTTCTACGCTAATTCAGCATAGGTTTCTTTTACTCGATTCATCTCCCTGAGTCCAAAATTGTTTAATAAGCTCTCCAATTCCTGTTGTGCGAGTTGCACACTCTCTCCATCATCAAGCTCAACCTCAACCTTAACGAAATCCTCATTCAACGTGTCAATTCGATCAAGATAAACCACAGTCCTCTCATTTATTCTAACATCGGCACGACGTCTAGGCACTTCTGCCTGCAGCTCAAAACCTAACTGCAATAAAATATTAGCTGCCTCAGCATAGTCCCTAACCTGTGTACTATGCACAATTGTCACACCAGAATCCTCAATATGACGTTTACAAACTAGCTCGTATTTTGCAGGGCGGTTAACAGCTCGCATCTCTATCACCAGATTCATTCTAGGATAATTTTGATGATTCTTATAATTTTTAGGTACAAAAACCCTAGTATTTTGCCAATACATTGGGCCAAAATCAAAATCGAGGGATGAAAGCTTCCTCTCAAATTCATCACGATCTTTTATTTGGGTTTTATAAATAATTTTTCGCATTCTCCTTCTCCTCTATCCCTCTTTTTTATAAATTATGTATTCAATATCTGTGTTAAGAATTAACTGAATACATTTTTTACTCAGTTGAAACTAATTCCACGTCCACCCCTGGAGTCCCTTCATTTTCCCTAGCCTTATTTGCCCAAAAATCTGTCAATTCATTCATTTCAATCCCAGCATGCCCTTTCACCCAAATCAATTTTACTTGCGATTTTGAGTACAGTTCGAACAATTCTTTTACCAGATTGAGGTTTTTAATTGGACCAGTTTTCTTCTTCCAACCATTCTTTTCCCAGGTTGGCGCCCATTTCGTCAAAACATTAATCCAGAACTCAGAGTCTGAATGAATTTCCCCCTCTTCTCCATTCAAAAACAGCAAGCCTGCTCGCATCGCTGCCCCCTCCATCCTAATATTTGTTGAATTATCTTCCCTTCCGAGTCGCACTGGTTTGCCATCACAAATCACCGCAAATCCCCCTGGTCCTGGATTTGGTGAAGCACTACCGTCCGTCCATAATTTCTTCATTTTTCTTCCTTACAAACTACTACCTTGTACGTCATTCACAATGGCGTAAATTGGGAATAGTACAGCCATAATGATAAAACCAACCATCACCGCCATCACCAGCATCAAAACCGGCTCAATCATCGTCGAGATCGTGCGGATCTGCTCTTCAAGCTCGTCTTCATATACCTGTGCTGCCTTCCCCAACATCTCATCAATTTTACCAGATTCCTCACCAATTGACGCCATCTGCGGCAAAAGTGGCAAAATATAGTCTAATCCTTTCAAAGAAGATGACAATGGTTTACCCTGCTTCACCTTCTCGGCGACCTCAACAATCTCTTTCTCCAGCACTACGTTATTCATTGCCTCCCCCGAAATTGACAAAGTATCCTGAATCGACACGCCGGAAGACATTAAGTTCGCGGCCGTTCTAGCAAAGCGAGAGTTATAAAGTCGCCAAAACATCGTCTTAAAAATCGGCACATTCAGCTTAATTGTTGCAGCCCACTCAATTCCCACGGTTGTTTTTCTAAACTGCCAAATAAAGTAGAGCGCCACACCAAGCACAATTGTCACAAGCCACCAAAATGCAATTAAGAAATTCGAAAAATCCACCATCACCGATGTCATCCAAGGTAGAGGCTTCTTTAAATCCTTATATAGTGACTGCACCTGCGGCACGATCAAAAGAATCATGAATACTAAAACAAGTAAAATTACAATCAGAATAATTGCTGGATAAATAAGAGCACCACGAATTTTGGTGATCATCGCATGATCTTTTTCCTGCTGCGCTGCGAGACGCTTCAAAGATGAATCCAAGCTACCAGAAGCCTCACCAGCTCTAAGTAATGCAATATAGACCTTGTCAAATACTTCCGGATATTTCTCACAAGCCTGCGTCAAGGTCTTACCAGCTTCCACGTCGACTAAAATCGACTCCACCACCTTTTGCATTGGCTTACTTTCGGTCTGCTCGATTACAGTACGTAATGAGTTGGAAAGTGGCAGACCCGCCCCAATCAAAGTTGCAAATTGTCTAGTAAAGACAATTTTATCTTTCATTGTAATCTTATTTTGAAAACGCTGAAATAGCCCCATATCTGAGCTATCTTCTTCGATTCGATCCGGTGTCATCCCCTGCTCAATCAGGAGTTTTCCCGCCGTCCTTTCGTTCTCGGCCTGAATCACCCCCTTCGACATCTGGCCAGTCTTACTATCGCGTGCCTTATATAAAAATCGTTTCATTAGATCCCCTTCACCAATCGTTCAAACTCACGCATATCCACCGCATAGTCTCGCGCATCATCATAAGTTACCGTACCTTGCTGTACCAGTTTCGCCAAAGTTCGGTCCATCGTCTGCATCCCCTCATTCGCACCGGTCTGGATCGTTGTATCAAGTTGATGCGTCTTACCTTCACGAATAATTGAGCGTACTGCTGAGTTGGCAATCATGATTTCTGCGGCCACCACGCGCCCACCGCCAATGGCTGGGATTAGACGCTGTGAACAAACCGCCATCAAAATACCTGCAAGTTGTGAACGGATCTGCGGCTGCTGTTCGGCTGGAAAAACGTCAATCATACGATCGATCGACTGTGCTGCAGAGTTAGTGTGAAGAGTAGCAAACACCAAGTGTCCTGTTTCCGCAATCGTAATTGCTGATGAAATCGTTTCAAGGTCACGCATCTCACCAAGTAGTACCACATCTGGATCCTCACGAAGCGCCGACTTCAAGGCTCTCGAGAATGAGAAGGTATCATAGTGCACCTCACGCTGCGCCACCAGTGATCTTTTTGACTTATGAGTAAACTCAATTGGATCCTCAATCGTCAAAATATGCATGGCCTTTTCGGTATTAATCTTGTTAATAATTGCAGCTAAAGTCGTCGACTTACCAGAACCAGTTGGCCCCGTCACTAGCACTAAGCCACGTGGATAATCTGCAAAACTTGAAATCACCTGAGGCATCCCCAATTCTTCAATCGTCGGCATTTTAGTTGGAATTAAACGAAAAGCTGCCGCTAAATTTCCCTTCTCATTAAAGGCATTCACACGAAAACGCGCAATTTCACCAAAAGAGAAAGAGTAATCGAATTCTTTATCTTTGGATAATACCTCACGCTGCATTGAATCGAGCGTTGAAAAAATCAACTTATCAACCGCATCACTATTTAAAACCGGTGTATTTGGAATTGGAGTTAGTGCGCCATCAATCCTTAAGATTGGAGGTAAACCAACCTGAATATGTAGATCAGAGGCATTCCTTCTAATACATTCCTCAAGCAAGGTTTCGATTTTCACAGAGGTAGGCAAAGCTGTTGGCGTTGAAGCTGCTGCCGCTTGCTGTGCTGCCGTCGTCTTCACCGAAGTCTGCCCAGGCATCATCGGCGCTGCCGCCATTGGAGCACCCTGTGCGCCCGGCATCGTTGTCATATTTGCTTGTGGCTGTGTATTTCCCTGCATGTATTTCCTCTCTTCTGCTATTTTAGCATAACCTTTATCAGTTTTATATATTAAGTCAAGTCCGACGCTACTCGATTCACCTCACTTACGGTTGTAATCCCAGTCAAAGCCTTCATCATTCCATCTTGGCGCATCGTTAAAGTCCCCTTTGTTCGCGCCAATTTCATAATCTCGCTCGACGTCGCCCGTTTTGTAATCATTTTCTGGATATCATCATCCACTTCAATCGTCTCATAAAGACCGGCCCTCCCCTTATAGCCACCCGGTGTTTCCCGATCATCAATCCCGCGCACCAGAGTATACCCATTCGGATTAACTACCGGCAACCCTGTGTATCCCAGATCCTCAGATACCATCGCCACCTGTTGTTGATTTTGTGGCAAAATGCTCCCCACCAAATCATTAATCTGTTTGGTCTCCATTTCATTCGAATGTACCGCCTCACGTTTTGGTGCAACTCGTCGCACCAATCTCTGACCAATCACCGTATTCAATGTCGAAGCTAAAAGATATGGCTCAATCCCCATATCAAGAAGCCTTGGCAAAATACCAGCCGCTGAGTTAGTATGTAATGTCGAAAATACTAAATGTCCAGTCAAGGCCGCCTGTACTGCCAAATTTGCAGTCTCCGCATCACGAATCTCCCCAACCATCACCACGTCTGGGTCCTGACGCAAAATACTTCTAAGGCCTGCCGCAAAAGTTAGTCCAGCATCCACATTCACCTGAATCTGGTTTACGCCATCCATCTTATACTCAACCGGATCTTCCAAAGTCACAATATTAATTCCATCCGATTTAATTCGACGAATCAAAGAATATAGAGTTGTCGACTTACCAGAACCAGTTGGCCCAGAAGTCAGAATCATTCCGTTCGGCTTCGACAAACCTCGCTCCACCATCTTAAGCGCATGCCCAGTCATTCCCATCTGTTCAATATCAAGCGTCGTCCCGCTCTTATCCAAAATACGAATCACCACCTGCTCACCCCAAATCACTGGCGAAATCGCAATACGTAAATCAATCTCCTTATTGTCTACCAAAACGGTAAACTGACCATCCTGTGGAATACGGTGTTCATCAATTTTCAGGTTCGACAAAATCTTTACGCGCGACACCAAGGCTGGCTCAATCGTCTTTGGCAGCTCCATGACTTTTCTCAGCACCCCGTCCACCCGGCAACGCACCACCAGACTTTTTTCTAGTGGCTCAATGTGAATATCCGAAGCCTTCGATTTAGCTGCAAAAGTTAGAATTGTTGACAGCGCTTTTGAAATTGGTGAATCCTGCGTAATAATTTTCACGTCCGCACTATGCGAAACTTCACTCTCCTCACTTGTCTTAACTGCTCGTTCTACCGCCGTAAAATCACCGCGATATTGCGCAATCGCCGATTTAATCCCCTCTTCCGAAGCCATCATAATCCGAATCGGCTTCTGGGTCAGCTGTGAAAGATAGTCCGTCTGCTGCACGTTTGACACATCCAGCATCGCCACATAAAGCTGTCCGTTCTTCTCCCCTAGAGGCACCACCATTGTACGCGAAATCACATCAAGCGGCAAAAGCGCCAAAATCTCAGGATCAAACAATACATTTTTCAAACTCACATACGGCACGTTCATCACCACTGCAGTAGCGTGCGTTATCGTTTCTGCATCCGTAATCTTCCTAGCCGTCAAAGTTGCAAGAAGTGGCTGTTTGGTTTTTGCAACCTCCTCAACCACCTCTTGTACTTTCTCACGAGAAACCAACCCTTCCGAAATTAATAGGGCTACAACCTTTTCCTGTGCCTCATGAGTTAATAATGTCATCGTCCCACCTAATTATTCGTATTATTTGAAGTTCCTTCGTTTTGACCGTTTGAAGTCGACTGGCCATTTGCATTACTTGAATCCGAAGCACCTGTAGAATTAGTTGATTCACTACTTGAGTTTTTTGATTCCTCGCCTGCCTTCTCTTCAGCAGCCTTCTTTGCCTCGTCCTCCGCCTTTTTCTTCTCTTCGTTCGCTTTTTCTTCTTCGGCAGCCTGTTCCGGCGTTGCCTTACCACAAGCCACAAGCTCTGCTCGGTCCAAGATTCCATTCTGATCCACGTCTTCACACTGACCCACATAAACCTCAACTGTAGGATTTATCGCGTCTTGATTGAAAGTTTCAGGATCAGGCGCCACAACCTCAGTCGTAATTGGTGAAATCGTCTTATGTTTTAAACTTAGTTCATCTGGATTACCTAGCAAGGCATTGGAGGCAAAAAATGCAGCAACCATCCCAATCGAAGCAATAATGATGATCGTAAAGATGTCTGATTGTTTCATTTTATTCCTCCTTCTCCTTATTTCTTGGTTGAGTTATTTGTATTATTTGTGTTATTTGTGTTATTTGTGGTTTTTGTATTGTTTGTGGTATTTGTTTTTGATGCTCCGTTCTTACTCGTACCACCCGAGCCACCAGTTTTCTTCTTTTCCTCTTTTGCAGTGACAACCTCTATCTTTTCCTGGACTGAAGTCTCCGCACTGTAATATGCTACACCCTGCGCCAATAGTTCAAGTTTTGAACTACCATCACTTGCATTGCTCCCCCACTTAATTTGAGCAGAGTTAATACTAAAGGCACGAATTGAGCGCTCAATATTTGAAATAATCGACATCGTCTCCGCCTCGTTTCTCTTCACGGTCAATGCAATTGGAATCGTCGAAACACCTTTGATTTTACTCTGCTTATAATTAGTACCTGGTGATAATTGTTCAGGTTCAAAACCGGAAAGCAAGAAAATCTGATTTAAAGACGCAAGTAGAGCTTCATCATTCTTCTGTGCTGGCAAAGCATCTGGAATTACACGTAATGCCGAACACATTTTCATCATCTTCAGGTTATATGATCGCTCATCATCCGAAGTAGATTTTGAGTATGCAGCCGTAAAATCAACCCGCTTATGGTTATCATCATAACACTGTTTCTGACTACTACGACCAACCGACTCGAGATCCGTATTGTTTGCCATATTCACCATAACGTTATAACGCAAAGTACCAGGAATAGTTGAAACATCAATCGACTGTGGATTACATTTTTCCAAATCCTTATCTGAAAACCTTCCATCTTTACTAGATGGCTTACAGATCCCCACATTTTTAATTGCCTGGTTATAGTTTGCAATTGACTCATCTCGCTTGCTAATTACTTTTGCGTTAAAACTCATGTGCTTTAACAAATGGACCGACACCACAATACTTACACCAAGCACCAACGAGGCTCCTAGCACCGCCATCATCATCTGTTGCTGCAATTTACTAATTTTAAATCGCTTACCAACTGCCTTCGCTGCCATTATTTTTTACCCTCATTTCCTTTATTTGTGTCGTTCGTCTGTTTCGTGCTCGTATTGATACATTCAGAGTCATCCGCACGACAATCTTTCGCTGCCGCCGCAAACATACCCTTAATCTGCTGATATGAATCGGTCACATTCTGACCAGTAGGCCCAATCGTCATCACATGTTTTGTATTGTATGCGAAAATCACTGGATCAACTGCAAGTACCGCGGTAAAACGTAATACTAAGTTATTATTTGCATCACGTCCGTTTGAAGAATCTGTAATCTGCGTCCCCTCAGGCACCATCTTGCAATTATTTTCCGCACTCCACTTAATAGAGCTACCCTCACTCGTTGAAACTTCTTGACCACTATATTTAATACATTCACTTTCAAAATGTGGTACACCAGTAATCTTCCCCTTCAAATCCATGCTTGGTTTGTAAACATAGTTTTTCACATTCTTAATCATAGTAGTATCAGTCTCTACGCCATTTTCGGTTGTAGTTTTTGTTTCAGAACTAGACTTCAGATCATCGGCCACTCCATCTTCTGAAGTTTTCACTTCTGTGCCCTTACTCCAAATGTCAAATTGTGGAGTACGCCAAATCTTTTCATCTGGCACTACAGTCTCTACCTTTGTCACTGTCTTCTTGGTAGCTTCTCCACCTTGCTTATCGCCAACTTGACCAATTTGACCATTGTTTAAATTCGTATTCGAAACCGAAGAGTCAACCTTCTTATCGTCTGTAATTTTATTTTCCTCAGCCTGGGTCGTTGCATGATCATTTCGCCCCGGATCACAATCAGTCGTTCCACGCTTCCAAATCACATAGACATTACCATTGTCAGATAATAAGTTACCGTTCTCATCAGTTTCTCTAATACAACGTGTTGGAATCAGATCTCCACTTGCCGTCACAAAGCGACCAAAATCGTACTTCATCATATTCACAGATTTCTTGAACGATTCAAGCACGCGATAGTCAATCTTTGGATCCTCGCCAGCATTTGCCTGTCCATCAAAATTCAAAGTCGATGTCTCGAGATTGACGTTCAGTTCAGACATCGTAATTGTATCGGCACCGGTTGGGAAAAGATTTTTAAGAATTGGGAAGACCCTGGAAAGAACTGGCCGATTCTTATTAATCTCAGACAACTTCTTTAATTGATCCTGAATCGTCAAAAAATCCGGCAGCTCCTTATATGTCGTCACCTTATCGCTCAACTTATTAATATGGTCCTCCTGCCCAGAAATCATAAGATCTTGTGTGCCCTTAATACCACCAAGTATCGCTACTGTCGAAACCGAAGCAATCGAGACCGCAATACAAATGAAGAACACTAAGTTACGCATTTTCTGCATCTTAATCATCTGTAGCTTCACATCTGGGACTAAGTTGACTTCATACTTTCCAGTCTGCCCCGTCATCATCGTATTATCATTTTTATCCCCCTCAAAAAGGCTCTTCACAAATGCTGGAATATCGGAAAAATTCATCGTCTTAAAATCAAATTTTTTCATTATTCATTACTCCTTTCCGCAAGTCCAATTGCCACTGCAAACTCCGACGCCACCGGCAAAAGCATTTGTTGTTGTGCTGGAGTCACCTTAACGTATTGCCATGGGTTACCCTGTGTAGTCGCCACGCCAGTTTGCATCTCAATATACTCAGCCATAAACGGAATAATTCCCGAAAAACCAGAGAGCACAATTCCACCGACTTGTGCCCCCACATAGCGGTTCTGGAAGAAACGCACCGACTTTGTCATCTCCATCGCAAACCCCTCAAGTGTCGATTTCAAGGCCTCAAAAACTTTGCCCTCAAGCTTATCTTGTGCTAAACCAAACTTTAAAATAAACTGTCGTGCCTGATCATCGCGCACCTTCAGAGAGTTTTCTACAGTTCTAACAAAACTTAGGAGTCCACCAGGAATCGAGCGCACCAATCTCGGAGATCCTTGATACATCACCACGAGGTCGGTCGAAGTCTCACCAAGATCAATAATCATCCTCGCATCCTGCACTCCAACTGGCGCCAAAGCTCTCACCATCGCAATCGGTTCTGGCTCCTGTGCAATCACATTAAGCCCCAACTGTTCTACACTTTCCATTACCGACTCAGCATATGCATTATCAGTTGAAGATAATAAAATCTCCGCCTTTTTTGCGTCATTAGGACTAATCCCCAGCACGGCAAAATCAATTTTCGCCTCGTCAACCGACATCGGAACATATTGATCCGCCTCATATTTTACGGTCTGTGTCAATTCTCGTTGAGGAGCATTCGGCACTTCAATAATCGCCGTGTAAGTCTTTCTCGCTGGCAAACCAATTGCAATATTCTTAGTTTTAATGCCAGCCTGTTCCCTAGCTCCCAAAATAATTTCACCGAGCTTCCTTTTTCCGGTCTCCGAATCATCTTTTGTAATTTTCTGATCAACTGGCACATAGGCAAACTTATCCAACGTCCACCCCTTCTCAGCATTACCAGAAAGCTGGATCATCCTGATCGAATTAGTACCAATATCCAACGCGAAGAAATCGCCCACTCCATGCAATAGACTCATACTATATATGATTATAGCACAAGCATTATAAAATCTGTAAAGACTTTTCTACCTTTCTAAACTCCAACTTTGAGACTTCATCAAATCGCTTCAATTCCCCCTCTGCCTGAATCTCGAAACTAGTTGGATGTTCAAAAATGTATTTTGAAGCAGACACTTCATCTCCACTCACTCTTCCAAAAATCCCCTTCAACATAAACCCGCTCACCCCTAGAAAGCTACCCAATCTTGCGCATCGTACTAAAAAGCTATTTCCAAGATAATATTCGCCTCCACCAAGAATTCTTGCCATAGTCGCACCATTTAATGCAATCAAGTCCGAAACTCCTCCCCCAAAAAATCTCGACTCAAAAATCTTTGACCCTAAAATCTTGCCATTAATATCAAGCGTTTCCATCCTAAATCTAAAGAACCACTGTTTTTTTCGATTTTCTATAAACCAAACGAATAAAATCCAAAGCGAGAATATCAAATTCTTTTTGCGCCTTCTCAATCTCTCTCGGTTTTTCTTTTCGTTAAAAATTTTGGTCGATTCCGCCAACATCCCCGCCGTAAAGTAACACAAAGCATATCGAAAATGCTTCTCATTCACTAAGGCTTCCATCGCATACACCTTCTGACCGCGGGCTCGCTGCATAGTCCTTGCAATATCATTAAAATTTCCATAAGGAATCGAATAGAATTTTACCTTCTTCCCTGATAAAATTGCACCGTTCACTCCAATCGAAGCTGTGCCATCCCCGCCAACAACCAGAATAATGTCACCATCAAGTAAGTAACTCGCGAGCTTCTCCGCATTGTCATCGACGTGTGTCGGCTGCACCTCATAACGAAACGTTGTAACATTTGAAACCAGTTTCTTCTCAAATATAAAACGGTTTAGTGGATTTAAAATCTCGACTTCCGCTCGTTTCGCCTGAGTCGAACGCGGATTCAGCACCAGCACTAATCTCACTCGTCTCGCTTCTGATTCCTCCTGGAGCCTCTTTAAAAAATATTTCAATTCATCAAAAAAGCGGTTTTTCCTCAGCTCTCGCCAAAAATCCTCACCGCTCTTCTTCATTTATATTAACCTATTCTAAAATTTAAGTGCTAAATGCTACTCCGCCGCCCCACTACCTACCAGCGTAAATTCCCCCAGGTAGCAAGAAGCTTGCGACCCCCCAGAACATTGCATAAACCACAAGCCCAATCACAATGTGAAAAATTCTCGTCTTCACTTTCATAATTACAGCAGGCTCATTTTTCGAAGTCATGTATAAGTAACCACACCAAATAAAACCAACCGTTGCAGCTGCCCCAATTCCAAGGGTAAAGATATTAAGTACCATCCCGAGTACTGAAAAAATCCCTTCCTTAGCATCCCCAGCATTACATTGCAAAACCGAAGTTTGAACACCTCCACAGGACTTTCCGGTTGACGACGCCTCACCTTCCGCAAGTACAGGATTCATCATCAAGAGCGCACCAAACGAAGTCATAAAAAGCATCATGAATACCCCCAAATAAGCTTGTATCCGACTTAAAATCTTCTTCTTCATGACCTGATTATATCCTGTTTTCTCTTACCTTACTAGATATTATTAAAGTTTGCCAGCTTTCAATGTATATACTCGTGTAATTTCTTCGTATCTTTGTGTTTACGAAGCTTAGACAAAGCCTTTGCCTCAATCTGACGAATACGTTCCCTAGTCACCGCAAATTCCGCGCCCACTTCCTCAAGAGTATGTGGTCGTCCACCACCAATCCCAAAGCGTAACTTGATCACTTTTTGCTCACGCTCTGAAAGCGATCCTAAAATTTCGGCAATCTGCTCTTTTAGCATCTGCGCTGCCGCTGCATCCTCAGGAGAGACTCTACCCTCATCCTCGATAAAATCACCAAGAACAGAATCCTCGTCTTCCCCATCATGACCAACTGCCGCATCAAGCGAAGCAATATCCTGTTTAATCTTCATCACGTAGTCGACTTTATCCGGCTCCATCCCCATTTCTTTAGCCACTTCTTCAGTAGTCGGCTCACGATTCAATTCGTTTGTCAATTTTCGAGTCGCACGCAAAACTTTATTAATGGTTTCCACCATGTGCACAGGAATACGAATCGTTCTTGCCTGATCGGCAATTGCACGGGTAATCGCCTGACGAATCCACCAAGTGGCATAAGTTGAAAACTTGAATCCTTTATCCGGATCAAATTTCTCAACAGCGCGTAAAAGACCGGTATTACCTTCCTGGATTAAATCCAGAAAATCAAGACCACGGCCAGAATAGCGTTTTGCGATCGATACCACGAGACGCATATTCGCCTCGACCATTTTATCTTTTGCTTTTTTCTCGCCCTTCACGATGCGATAGGCAAGGTCGGTCTCCTCCTCATTTGAGAGCAGTGGAATTTTGCCAATTTCCCTGAGATAAAGCCTGACTGAGTCATCAGCAAACTGATCCACGTTTTCCGCAGTGATCTCAAGATCTTCATCTGAGAGTTCGTCATCCTCAGAAAGATCATCTAATCCTGGCTCTTGCGGCCCAAAATCAGCATCACGAGGAGCAAATAATTCTTCATCATCGTTCATTTTATTATTCTCATCCACAATACTCTTTACCATCACATCAATTTATAACATAAACTGTCAAATAAGACAAATTTAGAAAAATCTCACTAATGTCCAATATTACCGCCTCATAATTCCACGTAAAGCGTTCCTAAAACCAAAGATTATTTTCTCAGACCCAGAGATTTTTACCGTATTACCATCCTTGTCTTTCGCAATACTTTCGTTATAGTATCTCTTCATTTCATCACGCATCCCACAGATTGCCCAATACTGATGTACTAAACTATTAACTTTGTCAGCGGGTAAGTTTTGTCTAACCGTGTCTATACCTTCTATTAACAACTTAGCCCAATCATCAAGTTCAGTAAAGATATACCACCCCTCATAACGCGCATCCTCTCCTCTCAGATTTCTTGCAGTCATAAATACGCTATCTAAATCTAATTCCTTAACTTCCGAGGCTATTTTTTCATTATCTAATTTTATTCGAATATTTACTTCATCATCGACTATAGGCCCAAATGCTTCATCGTATGACTTATTAGATGTATTCAATACATAACCACCATCCGTATCGTCGGCATTTTCAACCGCCTTGGTTACCCGGTATTCAACTACTGCTCCTGCACTATATATGTCTCCCCCGTTACTAAACCGCTCTATTCTCTCAGCAGCCTCTTTATCATAAAAACGCCTTACGTAATCTTTGCCCATTTCTACGAGGGCACTCTCACGCCTTTTTCCTTCCCATCCCCTAGGATCTCCAGCGACCTGGACAAACTCATCTGAAAGAGTGAAAATTTCTGAACCATCGGTCTTTAAGGCAGTTCTTACGCTTCCAATACGATCTTTCAATTTATCCTGCATATTAGCCAAATATTGTCGCGCGTCATCATAGCTTGCAAGATTATTCTTTGATCGAATATTATCCAATAGTTTTTTCTTTGCCCCATTGAGGACGCTCATTGCACCCTTATATTCTTCTTCTGATAAACCTTCACCATACTCAACTCTTGCGCCGGACTGACTATCATTAAAGGTGCTATTCCAAATTTCTTCCTTATTATCAGCAAGATATAATTGGTCTATCTTGTCTTTAATAGCTCTAATACGAGACGCAAAATATCCGGACATCGTTTCATCATCAAGACCATAATTACGAGCCATACCTAGATACTCATGACCATTGGTAATTTGACTTATGAAAAATTCTGCCACACTAGCACCACGATTATCGCCATCTTTAGCATCTATTAATTTGTTACGAGCGTCAACCCAATTACCTTCCATTTGCTCATAATTGTAGGACAGAATTTCCCCTAAAACGCTACCGCCTTTTTCCGTTAGCTCCTTATATGGATCTTTATCTGATCCCATCATCTCATATCTAGCATTATATCTTTTTTTCTGCTGCTCAAGTTCTTCCTTTTCCTTATCTACATCAACCTTATTGGGATCTTGATCAGGACTATTGGCCTTAATATTAGCATTACCAGTTTGCATACTATTTGGCTCAGCCCCAGGAATAGGTTGTGCCTCTCCACTAGCAGCCATCTTAGTATCCGATTTTACATCATCAACACCACCCTCAGCAACAGATATAGTAGCTGGAGCCTTTATTTGAGGATCAGTTTTATCCGTATCATTTTTTTGCGGAGAAGTATCAACAGTTCCCTGCTTAACATCCGCCCCCTGAGTATCAGGTGACCCTGCAGCAGCTGGTTTTACCTCCCCCTTAGAAACCGCTCCCGCATCAGGTTTCCCATCGTCATCTGGCACAGTATCCACGCCTTGCGTTTGTGGTACAGGTTCACCCTCGTCATCCTTTTTCACAAGCTTGCCTGCATCTGTATCAACAGTATCCTGTTGTTTTTTAATATTTCCGGCACCCCCAACCGTCTTAAATATTTTAGCTGGATTCCCACCACCAGAAGTACTTGGAACATTTGCGATAGTCTGTTTCCCTGCATCTACCTTTGGATTATTTTTTGAGTCGTCAGCAAGTACACCGCCATTTCGTAACATCCTAATATTCTTTCTGTTCTCCTCCAATAATGCGTGGATTGAACTCGCTAAAGCTTTATCTATCTGATCAACCGGTATACCAAGGGCTTCAGCCAGTTTTTGTTTTCGCTCATCTGACTTTTCTTTTTCAGACTCCGCAATCTTTAAAGCCTTTTCGTCAATTCGTTCATCTTCAGGACGAGAAAGCTCTTTCTCTAATGACTGCTGTTCACTTCTGACGGTATCTTTTTTACTCTTAAGTTCTGAGAGTTTTACCATTTTTTCTTTGAAATCCACATCGTCAGGATCTAGATCTTGCTTGATTTTAGAAAATTCTTCATCAATTTTTTGCTGCTCAGAATTCAGCTCAATAAGCCTCTTCTTCTCGGCCTCAATTTCTTCAATAGCAAATATGCCGAATTTTTCCGTTACTGTGACATCTGCCAAAATCTTTTCATTCTTATCTTTCTTCTCTTCTACTTTGGCCATCATTGAATCGATACTTTTAATTCTGCGATCCATAGTGCTCTCATCTATCTCACCGCGATCATACTTCGCCATTATAGAATTACGCACTGCGTCATACCTATCAATGTCCTGGAATCCCTCATTTTTTGCCTGTCTTAAAATTTTCTTATCAGCTTCCTCATGCATCCGCAAATTCTGCTCTAAGATATCATTCATCCCCTCAAGTAAAATACTCTTCGCATGTAACTGCTGTTCCTGTAACTTTTTGTCGCTGGCATTGCCATCATTCCAACTTGCATAATAACCACTTTCGGCTTTCTCTAAAACACCCATCGACGCCGAAAGCTGCTTTTTAGACTCATCTTCATCAATCAGCCCCAAACCCACAGATTCTTTAAACTGAGCTTCATTTTCACCTCGTAGATAATCTAAGATAGCATCACGTTTTTGTCGGTCTGTAATATCAATAGCAGGTAGACCATCAACCTTTTCAAGATCTTTTCCGGGTTTACCCTCATTATTCTTTGCCTTTTGGCCCACAACTTCCTGATTAGTCGCCGAACTAGGTACGTTTTCCACTATACTTACCTGTCTTCCTCCAAGTTTTTCACTCATTTTTATCTCCCAATTTTACAAGTATTAGTCATATTTTTAATTAGCATCTACGCTAAATATTCATTACGAAAATTCGTAAGGGTTTTTTCGATAATCTGTTCCGTATTAACGCCAGACTCTTTAATAATCCCTTCAATCAGTTCCGAGCCACCCTTATTTTCATCATATGCCGCGTTAATTTTATCTAACAAGTAGTCTGGCAAATTCATAAGGATCTCTGTCAAAATCGCATCATTTAGTTTTTGTAAAAGATCAGCTTTCAGTTGCTCCGTTCGTGGAACCTTTTTTTCAGCAATTAACTGTTCAACAAATCTATCTAGTGCCCCATTCTGAGATAAGGCAACCGATCCTGTGTTGTCTTCCATACTACACCCTTTCAATTTTAAAAATATGACTTTTATGTAACTATACCGCTAATCCTTACAAATGTCCAGTTTTCCCAAAGTCCATTCGCTATTCTTTTCGTTATTCTTCCGCTATTCTTTTTGCTTTTCTTTTTACTATTCTTTTCTCAGCTGCTCAATCTGCTTCAAAATTTCCATAGTTTTTTCTTCATCACTCTCAACCTGCGTCAGCTGCTCGGTCAGCTCCGAAATCTTCCGCTTCCTCAGCTCTTCCCTATATCGCGCATTCAAATTCATCGTTTCCTTCTTCAGCGCATCCTCACTCATTCCCGCATATTTTTCATCAAAAATCAAAGACAGCTCCTCAAGCCTTGTTTCATCTTCTGGAATCTCCAGCCCAATTTCCTGTCCCACCGCACCTCCATACACCAAAATTGCCTGTAAACTATCTTCCAAAGTCTTCAGCGTATTTAGCACCTCACCCCCCTCATCCAAAACTTCACCTTGCCCCTTTGTCGCCACAGGTTTCAATCGCACTGTCTCCACCTGGATCTTTTTCGCCTGCAAATCCTCAACCGTCACGTCCAATTTTCTGGCCACCATTTGTTCATAATGTTTCTTTTCTACCGGGTCCTCAATATAAGAAATGATCTTCATTGCCAAATCCGAGTACTCTTTCTTCCCCGGCCCAGTCATTAAATTCAGCTTCGTTTCATATTTTTTCAAAATCCAATCCACCGCCGGCATCCGGTCTTCCACGCATTTTTGCCAAAGCTTCGGATCAATTTTAATTAACTCATCTGGGTCCTTTGCCTGCCCATATCCAGAAATCACTGACAATGAAATACCAATTTTCCCAGCCAGCATAATTGCACGCTCTGCTGCTTTGACCCCTGCCTCATCTCCATCATAGGCCAATCGAATATCCGAAGTTAGTCTCGACAAAATCTTCAAATGATTTTCCGTCATCGCAGTTCCAGAAGTTGCCACCGCCTCCTTCACCCCTGCCTGGTGCGACGAAATTACATCCATATTCCCCTCAACAATCACCACAAAATTGCTCTTCCGAATCGCTTCTTTTGCCTGCGCCAAACCAAAAATGAATCGCCCCTTGTTAAATAACCTCGTCTCCGGTGTATTCAGATATTTCGGCTCGCCTTTATCGATAATTCTCCCCGTAAATCCAATCACGTCACCACTATTTGCATCCACAAACGGTATCATCATTCTCCCCTTAAATAAATCGCCATCAAAACGATTCACGAGACCCGCCTCTTTCAACTCCGCCAAGGAGTATCCGCGTTTTTCTAAAAACTGCACCAAGCTATTCTTACTATTTGGCGCATACCCCACACGAAAATCCACAATCGTCGGCCGATTCAATTCACGTTTATAAAATACATATTCACAAACCGCCTTATTTTTCGCCAAACACACCTGAAAATATTTACAAGCCAGCTCCAAAGCCTCCTTTGCTCGCATTTTTAACCTTGCATTTTTTTCGTCACTACGGTCATATTTCTTGAGCTCAACCCCAGCCTGGGCTGCCAATTTTTCTAGCGCCTCCCGAAAACTGATCCCCTCCACCTCCATAATGAAGCTAAAGATATCACCACCCTTATTTGCCGAAAAATCATGCCAAATCCCCTTTTCTGGCGACACCATAAACGACGGCGTTTTATCCACGCCCCAAGGTGAACGCCCCTTCAGCGTCCTACCAGCCCGTTTTAGTTCGATGTATTGTGAGACTACATCTTCAATCGGGAGTCTTGCTCGTATTTCCTCTTTAGCATCCTGCACTAAAGCTCTTCCTCCACTTGTATCTCATTTCTTAAATTATAGCATCTCAAATCTGTTATGCTATAATATTCTCATGGATAAGATGGCTTACTTGCAACAGATCGCAAGCGAAAATAAAAATCATAACAAAACTCCAAATGGTGGTTTTGACTTTCTTAAATATCTCACTCTAAAAAATATTGTAATTTTTGTAGTATCTCTATTTTTCCTTATTGGCGCCAGTACACTTCTCAATGCCAAAAAGACCATAGACACTCGTGACCGCGATTACTTAATTCGCAGCTACTTTATGGCTAAATATCTCAATGAAGAAACTCTGGGTAAATATTCAGATCTTTTAAAATCCTCTGACCTCCGTGCCTATAGTTCGTCCCTAAAAGGTGTTCTTCACGAACTCATGCTCACCGAGAAAAAATCCCTCACTGAGGAATTTGGTATAGAGGATGTTGACTCGCTCTCAGAGGAGCCAATTGCGACTGATGAAAAAGATAAGAATAATAAACTAAATTCTACCCTCGAAACCGCCCGCATCTCAGCCCATCTCGATCGCGTTTTGACTCGCGAATTTACTTTACAACTAGCCTATCTCATTAACTACCAAACCGAAACCAATCAGCGCACTCAAAAACCGGCCGCAAAATCCGCTACAGAAACAGAAATTAAAAATCTCACTAACCTTAAAGAAAATTTTGAAAATTTTAATATCAAAGCCGTCTAGTCTTCCTTCAGCTCACACAAAAGCTATATTGAGAGAATATAAAATTACACAAAAACCAACCCTCTACTAGGTTATCCCTGCTATACCAGAAATATTTTATAAGGTATAATAGCCTCATGAAAAATCCAGATTTAAAAAAGCTCAAGAAAAGTATCAAAAAGATGAATCCGATTCTCAAAGAATTTCGCGACTTCATCAACCGTGGCAATGTCATCGACCTCGCTGTTGGTGTCATCATCGGTGGCGCATTCAATAAAATTATCAGCTCCCTCGTCAATGACCTCATTATGCCAGTTGTTGGCATCATCCTCGGTGGTATCGATTTTACCAATCTCGAAATCACCATCCCTAACTTCCTTGGCGGCTCCAGTGCAGCCCACCTTCGCTATGGAAACTTCATCCAAAATGTCGTAGATTTCCTCATCGTTGCCTTCTGTGTCTTTATCTTCATTCGCATTATCAATAAGTTCACCGCAAAGAAAGAAGCCGAAGCAGCCACTGAACCAACCACTGATGAGAAAATTCTCACCGTTCTTGAAGAAATTCGCGATCAGCGTAAGAAATAATATTTTAGTTCAAGAAATATTATTTTAGTTCAAGAAATATTATTGATAGCATAATTCTAGGTAAAACTAGATATCAAATAAAAAACTGCAGTCATCTGCAGTTTTTTAGAACAAATTATTTACTCAAACTAAATTTTTATTCAAGCTCTTTTGAAAGATTATAGCTCAATCTCGCCATATCATAAATTTCATCAAGCGACATCTGTCCAGACATCACCACTTCAATTCCCCCATTGCCAAAATAACGCGATATCATCACCGATTCATATTGCTCTCTTAATAACCTCGACAAGTTCTTATCGGTTCTCACTTCAATTGTATTCTTTCTCTGAACTAGAAACACCTTCCCATTAGGCGCTAAAAATAGCTCCCCCTCGTGCTCACCTTTCTTTGAGAGGAATTCCTTCTCGCTATATTCTCCAATTCCGGTCAAATCCTCAATTCTAAATTCCATTCTAACTTCGATCCTTCTTCACGTAACCTAAATAATACTTAATTTCTTCAATTGAACCTTCAATATCATCTAAGGCACGGTGATTTTCCCGTTTAGTAAACTTAATTTTTAAAGCATTCTCAAAATAAATCTTCCAAGCAGACACGTCAAACATTCGGTAATGCAACCTTGCATCCAATCTTGGCCACTCCTTCACAATAAATCTCTTGTCCTGGTGAATTGAATTACCTGCAAGATATACTTCCTTACCAAAATTCTTCTCAATAAAATCTAAGATTTTATCTTCCACGACCTCAGCATCTTCCCCTTTCTCATTCTGAGTAACCAATGAATTATACGATTCGGGATTAGCCTCCCAGAATTCCCCCACCATACGCTCCTCGATTAGCTTCTTCGGTACTTTCACAACTGCTGTCATCCGGTCAATTTCATTGAACTGCCAATCTGTGGCAATTGCCGCTATCTCGAGAATCTTATCCTTCTCAGGATCAAGGCCTGTCATTTCTAAATCCACCCAAAGTAATTTAGCTTTTTTCATTTTACCTACATCTTCTCTGGGACTTCAATCCCTAACAGACTAAGCCCATGTGTTAATACTTTTAGATACGCAAGAACGATTTCACCACGTTCAACTTCAAAATCGCTCCCCACAACCTGTACATTTTCGTAAAACCTACTAAATTCCTGCGCAATTTCATAAAGATAAGTACAAATCTTGCTAGGAGCCAATTCCTTTACCGCCTCTTCAAGTACAGATTTATACTGCATAACTTTTTTGATCAAACTCTTCTCGAAATCATTCAGGATCCAGGAATTTTGAGTAATTTCTTTACTCGTTTGTTTTGACTGTGACTCAAAAATCTTTCCGAGTACTTTTTGTGCTCGCACTGCAGCATATTGCAGATAAGGACCGGAATTACCTGTCATAGATACCGACTCATCGACATCAAATATAATGTCGCCGCCAACCTTATATTTTAAAAATGCATAACGAATTGCACCAAACAAAATCTTCGAATCAACCTTTTCTTGTTCAGTCTCACTACTATCACCACGACTACTGTTCACATTTTTTTGCACTTCAAACAACTCATCGTTAATTAAATTAATCACATCAACAGCTTTCAAGAAATTCCCTTTCCTTGAAGACATCTTCTCTTTCCCTGGTAATTTCACCTGTCCATGAGTAATATGTAAAGTTCTTGACGATAATTCCGGTGCATACTGCTCGATCGATTTCAAGACTACCTTCATATAGTCGATAATATCATTGCCAGTGATAATCACAGATTTATCAAAGTGGTAATCAGCCCATTTTGTAAAGATTAAACCAACATCTTTTGCCTCATAGGTTGGCAACCCATTTTTATTAATAAACACACGGGTATGCAGACCATACTTCTCGCCCTTAAATACCACAGCGCCATCTGACTCTTCATAGACGCCATTCTTAAGTTCTCGTTTTACAACCTCAAGGCCTTTTCCAGCCACCGTCGATTCTGGGTAATATCGATCAAATTTCACGCCAATGTTTCGGTAAAAATCTTCAAAATATTGATAACTAGCTTTGCGTCCCCAGTAATAAACTTTTGCAATCAAAAGATCTTTCTCGACATCACTCTTCGCATTCCCTTCGCTGGATTCAACTTCTTCCTCAAGCTTTGCAACAACTTCTTCCCCTGCGGCAGCAATTTTATAAATCTTTTGATTTATTTCAACAATTTCTTGCTTAGCTTTTTCGTCCTCTTCATAGGCCGTTGAGCCTTCAACATATGACTCAGCCATAAGCTCTGCCTTCTCAGTCGGTGTCATCTCGTCCGAAATTCTGTCAACATGTTGTAAAAGTGCATACATATTTTTTGCCACATGTAGCCCCACGTCACCACCGAAGTTTGCTCGCACAACTTTTCCGCCAGCGAACTCAATAATTCTCGACATTGCATCACCAACCATCGAAGTATAAAGATGACCAACGTGCAAAATTTTAAACGGATTTGGATCGGAAAACTCACATATCACGGTTTTATCCAAATATTCATCCTGTGATATATTATCCAAGAAATCTTTTTGATATTTTGCAATCTCAGCCTTATAAAACCCGTCACCAAGCTTAATATTAATGAAACCAGGCTTCGCAACTTCCACATTGTCAACAACTCCATTTTCAGACTCAGCCTGCCTCAATAGTTCACCACGGATTTCCTCAGCAATCTCAAGTGGATTCCGCTTCAAAGTTTTTGTCAAACTCATTGCGATATTCGTTGCAAAATCCGCACCAGTATCCTTTGGCGCTGCAACCACATTAGCCTCAATCTCCACTCCATAAAGAGTAGAGATCACTAATTTAAGTAATTGTTTAATCTTCTCCATACCTATATTTTAGCACAAAGAAGTTTTATCTCTGTAAACAAAATCTAGACCAAGGAATCCATAAAGGCTTGGAACAAAGGATGTACACTTAGTGGGCGAGATTTAAACTCTGGATGAGCCTGTGTCCCTTGGAAGAATTTCAGTCCAGGTGCCTCCACAAATTCAACCAACTTTCCGTTTGGAGAAGTGCCGGATACTTCAATACCACCTTTTGAAATTGCATCCAAAAATTTCTGGTTCACTTCAAAACGATGACGATGGCGCTCAATCACTTCAGTTGTTCCATAAATCTTGGCGGTCTGACTATCCTTCATGAGCTTCGCTTTGTAATCCCCCAACCTCATCGTTCCACCAGTCGATTCCTTCCCCTTCTGATCGTCCATAATATAGATCACGTTTTCAGGCGTCTCTTCGTCAAATTCCTCAGAGTTTGCTTTTTTCAGCCCGGCTCTTCGCGCTGCTGCAATACAAGCTACCTGCATGCCAAGGCAGAGACCAAGATATGGCTTATTATTTTCAAGAGCAAACTCAGCTGCACGAATCTTCCCCTCAACACCTCTTGCACCAAATCCACCAGGCACCACTAATCCGTCCACGGCCGCAAAATCTTTATCCTCAGCCTTCTCGGCATTTATCCATTTAATTTCAAGATTCACCCCACTCCACGCTGCAGCTGCCTTTAAGGCCTCCGTCACACAAATATAAGTGTCTTCATTTCCAACATATTTTGCAACCAATCCCACCTTCACGGTTTTTTCATATTTCTCCGCTCGGCGCTTCGAAAATTCTAGCCATCTAGACATATCAGGCTCGCTAGTATCCCCGACGAAATCATTCAAAATTTCAAGCACACCAGATTTCAAAACATTAAATGGCACATCATACACCGAATTGATATCTGGCAAATTTAATACGGCAGTATCAGAAATCCCTGAAAAACGTGCAATCTTTTCACAAATTTCACGAGGTGCTGGATTCTCAGTACGACAGACCACAACGTCCGGGATAATCCCAAAACCACGCAAATCTTTCAAAGCGTTTTGTGCCGGTTTTGTTTTTAATTCCTTCGAAGTATTAATCCAAGGCACATAGACCACGCTCACATAGAGACAATTTCGACGTCCCACTTTATTGGCAAAAAGTCTAATTGCCTCAATAAATGACAGCCCCTCGTAATCACCAACCGTACCGCCAATTTCAACAATATGAATATCTGAATCTTTCGAAGCCTTCTCAATCTTTTCCTGCACCAGATTTGTAAAATGTGGCACCAGTTGTACGGTCTTACCATGAAAACCGCCAGCACGTTCTTTTTCAATTAATTCTTTAAAAATTGAGCCAGACAAAGTTATCGAGTAGCGATTTGTTTCAAAATCCAAAAAACGTTCGTAGTGGCCTAAGTCCAAATCAGTCTCCACGCCATCATGTGTCACAAAACATTCACCATGCTCCACTGGATTTAATAATCCTGCATCAACATTTAAGTATGGGTCACATTTTTGCATGGTCACTTTATAGCCCTTCGCCTTCAAAATCGCCCCCATCGAAGCTGCAGTAATCCCCTTACCAACACCAGATAGCACACCGCCAGTTACAAAAATATATTTGCATGACTTCCCTGGATTTTTTCTCGACCCCTCAGTTTTTGTTTCAATATTTTTATTTACCATGGGACACCTCTCCTTTCGCCCACGCCTTAATTTATTTAACAAGATTCACCTCTGAATCAATAACTTCATTTTAGCATAAACATTAAAAATAGCTAGCGCTAGCTAGCCATTTTTATGATTTCTTTATCGAAAACACCTCACCGCAATTTCCGCAATGGAAATTATACTTTTCATCCGAAGCAAAATAGCCCAAAATTGCACCAAAAAGCCCCATCACCATCTTCCCGAAAATCATACGTTCCGCGGCAGAACTACCGCTCTTCCCCATCGGAGTTACATTTGTGCTTCCGCAGTTCGGACAAGTTACTTTATTCGACGTTACAAATTGTGCACACATTTTAAGCCTTTCTTAGACGATTATAGCACGCAAAATATCCTCGAGCCTATATCTTTTATTTCCCATTTTTCACGAGACCCTTCTCTTTTAGTTGATATACTACATCCGCAGATTTCGCAAGCTGATCGCTATGCGTCACTACAATCACACATTTATGGTCCTTGTGTGCTGCCTCTTTCAATATTTCTATAATATCCCCAGTTGTTTCCTCATCCAAATTCCCCGTAGGCTCATCTGCCAAGATTATTGGCGCTTTTGAAACCAGCGCTCGCCCTATTGCCACCCTCTGTTGTTGCCCACCAGAAAGCTGCATGATATTTCGATTATGAATCGACTCCTCAAGTCCCATTCTTTTAAGCACCTCGTTACTCGCCTGAGAATTAACTAGCTTCAAATTTTCCATTGGGGTTAGATAATCAATCAGATTATAGCTCTGAAATACTAACGCAATATTATTCTTCCGGTGATATGAATACCCCATTGCCGCAATATCAAATTTATCTACTAGGATTTCTCCAGTTGTCGGAGTATCTAGTCCCGCCAGGAGTCCCAAGAATGTTGATTTACCAGAACCAGATTTTCCCACTACTGCATAAAATTTCCCAGATTCAAATTCAATATCCACATTTTTCAAAACCTCCACACCCGTATTGTCATATTTGAATCCAACATTTTTCATACTTAATACCGTCATATTCCTCCTATTTCATCTTTGTTAAAATTTGTTTTGGCGTCAGCCTCATCGTTGAAATTGACGCACCACCAGTTGCAAGCAAAATCACCCCCACTCCCAAACTCATTACTACTACATAATCGTTCACACTAAGTTCTTTACGTTTCACATTAATTTCATCTACACCCCTCATTTCCGCCGAGTCCGCCTGTTCTAAAATCGTTTTAGTCATTGTGTCCGAAGTTAAGTTACTTACAAACATTGCCGGAATAAAGCTAACCATCGCAATAATTAAAAGTTCGACCACTACTTGCAAGAACACTTCCAGCTTAGTCTTTCCTATTGCGAGTAATGTGCCAATTTCATGTATTCTGCCCCTGAACCAAAACATCAATACAAAACCAAGCACTAACATACTCGCTACAGAGATTGCGGCCAGCATCATATTCAGCATCTTCTCTACACTCTCAATTGTTTGATAAAGCTCCTTATTCTTTTCGAAGTTATTCGCAATCACTAAGTTCTCCCAAGGCAGGTTCATTGTTTTAACTTCAACAATTACTTCTTCAATTGTTTTCGGATCACTTACAAAATAACTAACTTGCTGCAATCGTAAATCTTTTGAAATATTCTCGAGTGTCTTAAAGCTAACAAATAGCCGATTTTGAGCTTCAGACGCAAAACCATTCATTTGAGCATCCTTACCCGTAAAAATGCCCACCACCACAAGTTTAATTTTCCTACCATGCATCTTGAAACTTAATTCATCGCCAAGTTTTAAATGATTTTTCTCAGCAAACTCCTCGTGTATTAGTACTTCATCTTTTCCTCCACGCAAAACTCCGCGCCCCCGTTTTATTTCATATCGTCCATTCAAGAATTCCGGAAAAAGCTGACTGTCATCTACAAATGTTGCAGTAAAATTAGACCTCACCCCATCAAGTTTCACCCCACCGCGCGCATCTTCAACCGGCTGGTATTTGTCACTTGCAACAACTTCATTCTGTATAAAATTTACTGATTCAATTCCCTTAACCTCCTTAACTGACTCTGCCTGCTTCAAAGTTAACCCACCAAGATTTATTCCACTTTGTGTCTTCTCAACTCCCATGCCGCCATCAGTCTCCACTCCGCCAGCAGCTACTCCAGAAATAGCTGCACCACCGGCGCTCATTCCCTTAGTACTAATTACGAAACCAGCTTTAAAATTCCGATCAAGCCTTCCCCTCAGGTCGCCAATTGAATTTCTCACCACTGCTCCGGAAATTAATGCCGTAAAAATCAATATCATTAGCACTAATAAAATCAAGCTTCTTGAAGGTTTTCTTAAAACTGCAATAATTGCTCTCGAAAATACATTCATTTTATTCTAGTTCCATCAACAACTGTTTTGGTTTTAATCTAAGAATCGGTGATGCTCCAATTAGAACTGCCACCACGATCACCCCCATCGCAAATCCAAAAGTCCCTACCAGAAGTTCTGGCCTCACCGTAACATCAATGTGATCAATTGTTTTGGTTGTCACCGACGAATCCGCATCCGCGCCAAAACTTCCGTTCAAAGATTTATTAATTTCTTTCGTCGTATTTTTTGACGCCTGAGACACTAAATTGTCACCGATTTTCTGAGACACGCTGCCAGCCACAAAGAATGAAAGAAGAAAACTCACTACAAAGATCATTAGGACTTCAGCCACAAACTGTAAAACAATCTTCACTTTTGAAACTCCGATCGAAAGCAGTACCCCCACTTCTTTCTTACGCTCATTAATCCAGAGAAATAGCACCAATGACAATACGCCAACCCCAAGAATCACCCCGAACATCATCACACCAAATACTAATCCATAAATTCCACCTAGTGTACTCGTAATTCCAGCTAACTCCTGTTCACTTTTTGTTAACTGATACATTTTCCAATCAATCGGTAACTTCTTTGCTTGCTCTAAAATCCTTGACATAGCATTCACATCCTTCGCAAAGAATGTCACATTCTGATAGATTTCATTATCGTAATTTACCTTATTCGTCTTCCGTGTAGTTGCAAGATCAGTATAGAAAATATTCTCAAATAACTCCGATCGAACTGCTGCCTTTCTCGAATTCTTTCCACTAAAAATCCCCACGACTTCTACCTCCGCAGACTCGTGAGACTTTTGTAAATTATCTGGATCATGCGGATTTGCCTGTACCTTGATCTTACTTCCTAGCTTCAGGTTATTTAATTTCGCAAAATCTTCATGTATTAAAACCTTAAATTTATCATCACTTTTAATATGTCGCCCTGATACTAACTTAAAAGTTTCTGTCCTAAATTTTAATTCTTGCGCCGAATCATTTACCCCCATAAAATTCACTGCCTCGCCATAATCTTTTTCCTTTTTCGCATCGTAATCTTTAGTACCATCCGGCAGTCTCATTTGTTTTACATTTTTCAGATCAACCAAAGAATCCATCCGTCTCACACTACCGGTCACCCCATCAAGCTTAGCAATCTGCTCAATATCTTTATTCTTCACAGTGCCAGCACCCCTTGGAGTCCCCATATTGTACCTAGCATTATTTTCTAAAACAAAGGCACTCTGAACCTTTTTACCAATTTCCCCCGCCGCCTGATCTGTCGCATTCTTAATTGCAAGACCAGATAAAATCATTGTCGACATTAAAAGCAAAATAAACGCCATAATTGCCGATTTCATTCTCTTTCGCGTAACAAACCGCCACGCACGTAGTATTACTTCCATATTTTTCCTTTCCCCACTAAAATACTACGTCAATGTGAAATTAATATGAAATTATTTCATTTTAACAATTCAAAAATTTCATCATAATCAACTTCCATAGAGATACTTTTATCAAATAAATCAACCTCGTTATTTGTTTCAAAAACATTTAGATACTTTTTATACTCACTAGATCCGTACCAGTGGACTCCTTCACTAGCTAAAGTCTTATAATAGGCAAGAAAATCCGGCTGAAACTTATAGTGTAATAAAATATGTATGAGCGAAGTATTATTTAACTCATATGGAAAGATAAAATGATCATTAGCAATAAATTCATTACCAGTGTATTTAAATAATGATATTTTTTGAATACTAGACTTGATCCCGAACACCCTTGTTCTCATTCCACCATAAAATCGTAAAAAATCACCAGGCTTCGATTCGCAACAATATCCATATCTATCCACATATCTCCACTCGTCCAGGTTCCTTTTTGATAAAATATTACCCTTAGGATAAATATCAATCATCAAGCTTTTTGTTAGTAAAACCTTATCTTGCTCCAATTTTACAGTGTAGTCACCTATATTCGTATCTCTAAAATGAGGAAAGATAAATAGCTCATCGGAATCAACAAGCAAATACCATTTATTAATTCCATAATAATCAATTATTCTCTGTTTAATTGCACATTCCTTATTACAATTAAATACACCCGACCATCGCCACACATCAACATTTATATCAAGACTATCAATGTATCTTTTAATCAAATCAATCTCTTCAAGATCACCACAATTAATTAAAACAAATTTATTTACACCAATATCTGTATAATGAGTAATCCATTTCTGGAAAAAATCCCCAAAATTTCTAAATATACAGACACATACAACCTCATTAATTGGCGCTATATTTGCACTTTTATTAATACTGAACACTAATTTAAGATCATCATTAAATCCTTCACACAGCTCCGTTAAAACCATATTACTAAAATTAATATCATCGTATCGTCTCGATGCTACTAAAGATAAATAATCTCTTGATCTTGAATGATTAACACGGCTAACTATATATTCTCTATAGTTAATATATTCCTGTGTTATCTTAATGAGCTCATTTCTAGTTTTCTTAGCCTCATTAAAATCAACATTATCAATACATATAAATTCACCCTTATTTAAATGAGCTGATTTTATGTTCAAAATCCGCATTAGCGATGAAATTATATTCCCATGAGATACGATTAATATATTATTATTTGCGAAATTCTCATTTTCTAAATCTTCTAGGAAATTTAATAATCTATTGTATATCTCAAATTTGTTTTCACCATATTTTCCAAACCTTATAAAAAAGTCACCATTCTTTTGTCTTATACGTACATCATCCAATATAGAATCATTTTTCTTTTGATTATAGGTACCGTAATCAATTTCACGAATTCTATCGTCGGCTACAAATTCAACACTTGGCATATATTCTCTAACCAAATTAGCGGTCTGAACTGTTCGAAAAATTGGCGAGTAATACACTTTATCTATCCTTCCTAGATTACGCGCATTTTCCTGAACTTTCTGAATACCATCTCTAGTTAAAAGCGAACAAGATAAATTATCAGAAGAAAAAACCTGCTCGACATTATCTCTCGCCTCACCGTGTCTCATAAAAATTAACTTCATCCTAGAACCTCAATTATTTCATTTATTTTAACATCCCAAGAATATTTATTCTCAATTATTTTCCTTGCATTTATTCTCATTAGATTCAAGGAATCATTATTCATTGACAAAAGCTGCTTTACGCCTTTTATTAATTCATCAAAATCATAATCAACAAGGATACCGCGTCCATTGCTTAAAAGACTAGAATTAATTTTAGTTTTAGTTGCTACAACTATACATCCAGTCGACATCGCCTCCAATATCACACCCTGTAAACCTTCCCCATATTCAGAAAAACAAATCACTACATCGTTCTCCATAAAATATTTTTCAGGATCCTCTACGCTGCCAATAAATTTTACTCTATCACCGAATGTCTTTTTGTAAATCTCGAGATTTGGACCATCTCCAACAACATCAAATTGAAATTCCCTAGTCTCGTTTTTAAGAAGACGGGATAATTTTAAAAAATCTTCTATACCCTTTCTTTTTATTACGCGTCCCAAATATAGAAATTTAGCAATATTTCCCCTACTCCCCAAGAAGCGAAATCTTTCAATATCCACTCCACTAGATATAACCGATATCTCTATTCTGGTAAATTGCTGCCAATAGTCACGCACCTCATTAGTTATTGCTATAATCTTGTCATACGAATACAAAAAACTTCCCTGAAAAATATCAATGTCATGTGGTGTACCACATAAATATAAACAGTTTATTATATAATCAGAATTTACTCCGATTGCGTCCAGTATATAGTATGATAATATTATCATTCTAACATCTAGTGAGTTAACAATATTGCTAAAAATCCCACTATAGGCAATCGATTCATGATTCCAGCGATATCGATCTTCACCAGGCAACGTCTTATAAATATCTTTGTGTTTTTCCCCTAAATTTATTTCGGTAAACACTATTTTCTTCTTAAATTCATCCTTAAACTTAAGATATCTTTCAGAGTACCTCATACCACCCAGAACAGGATTAATAGTAAATATTCGCACCTTATAGCCTTTCATACATAAAAATCTTGCATGATCCATAGACAGCATCTCAGCACCGCCCACATAATAAGACATTCTAGGCTGATTAATTATTATTTCTCTCATGAATAATTCTCATCTGCGTATCAACATAAGATTTAAGAATTCTTGTAGCTTCAAACAAATCATCTATTGAACAGTTCACTATTTCACAATACTTCATTCCAACTATTTCATAATCTTTGACTTGTTCCAATGGCGTATTTGAATTTACAGAATGAACCAAATTCTTTATTTCTCTTGTTGCCCCACGGTGTGTAATATTAATAGATTGTTCATTCTCCATCAAGAAATTACAGATATTTATCAGAGACGTTCCTATTCTCGACGAAAATTGCCGTTGGGTTTCACCATATGGATGCATCACAAACTTTTCATCTATTCTTTTTTCATAACTATTGCGATTATCCCCAAACCTATAGTCAATATCGCCATTTTTTCGATGAGAGTCAAATTCCTCCCAACATGTTTGCAAGAATTCTACCTTCTGGTTATGATTCATTAAATTTAAATTACGAAAATTACCCTGAAATAATTCTGTTAAATTAGGGTCAGGTGCAATATCGTGGTCTATGGAGTGTCTATAAAGTTCCTCATTCAAAATCTCCGCAGTCTCCACAGCACGCTTCTTAGTACTATGTCGCAATCGAACATTTCTATTTAAGTCAATCTCAGGCAAAACATTAATTGCCATCTTTTTTGCTATCTCAATTCCATCTCTAGTGAGACCCGTATCATTCTTACCGTCAATATAACTATGATCGTCATAGCTATGTCTTATCACTAAAAACTCATTATTCTTCATATTTATTTTCCAAGATTTTATTTAAAATCCAATCAGGATTTGGAATCATTATATTTTTCTTTCCGGTTTTAACATATGATAAAATATCCTGTTTCCATTTATTATATAAAATAGTATTTGTATATTTCAAACTAGCGGCATAATCTAAATCGTTATCTTTAACTGACTTATGTCTAAAATGATGCACATAAGTATTATTCAAAATCGCACACTTATATCCCTCCCTAAGAATTGTCCAACATAAATCAATATCTTCGCTACCATACTGCGAAAATAATTTATTTGCAAAGTAATTATATTTCTTCAATATAGACATTCTAGCCATACAAATGCATGAACTCAAGCTATCTGGAAAATTTACATATCTGAATATACCAAAAGCATCAATATTAGTTGCGCATGTTATGTTGCAAAATTTTTCAAAAGACAAATATGGCTTGATAAAATCTTTTAGTTCATCAGTGGGATTATTACTTTTTACTTTTAATAGCTTATCCATTGTCGTATATCGATTATTATCAAAATAATCATTGCAAGAAGGACGCAAAGGATTAAGTAGAGCAACATCCCTATTATTCTTCATAAACTTTAGCATCTTAGATAACCAACCCTTTGAAAAGAATAAATCATTATTACAAAAAACAGTATATTCACAACCGATTACAATCGACTGGAAAAAACCTTGATTATAAGCTGCTCCTATTCCTAAATTTTTCTCATTTCTAATATAAGAAATATTTTTAACAAATACAGGAACGCTCAGGTTAGAAAGATATTTTCTTGTATCATTATCTGAACCATTATCGATAATTGTCAAATATATATCTACATCTATAGTCTTAAATAAGCTATCCAAAGTACAAATTGTGTATTGCAATGCATTCCAGCAAACAACAACTACATTTACCTTTGGATATGGGTTCATATATTTATATTACTGCTAATTAATAAAAAAACCAATATAAGGATCCACGAGTTATTCGAAGAAATCTGTCTAAGAATTAAGTCAGAAAATTAAAAACTCATTAATAGTAGTATTGGTTTTAAAAATAAATAAACATATTTCACATAAACCAAATCTCAAATTTCATCCCACCTTTATATGCAGAAAATCGGTATCTTAATCCTAAACGAGTTAAGGTATTCTTCACAAAATAAAGCCCCATTCCGTTCCCGCCAGCCTCACTATCTCGTCGATAAAATGGATCAAACAACACCGGTATCTCTTGTGCGCTAATCTCTTCTCCGAGATTCCAAATTGAAAATTTCCCTTTTTCACAAACAATCTTAACTACACTCCCCTCCTCCGCATATTTCACCGCATTAGAGATTAAATTCGAAATCACCTCTCGCATTGCTGACCGACTTGTCCGGATCTTCATTTTAGAGATCCGACTCTCAAATTCCAGTCCTCGTGTCTTCGCTATTAATTCATATTCAAAAATCACTTCCCCCACCAAGCTAGCCATATCAACGTCCGTCATCTTTTCTTCGCCTCCCCGGCATACATTCAGAATTTGTTCAATCATCTTCGACATTTTCTCCACCACCAAAATTGCCGCCTCTAGTTTTTCCGGATAATCCTCGATTTTCACCGTCCCAATCAACATATTTTCTAGCATAATATGCAAACTCGAAAGCGGTGTCTTTAATTCATGTGAAGCTCCGCGAATTAAATCAACTTTTTCTTTTTCAAGTCTCGAAATCAACCCCTTCTCTTTTTCAAGTCGCCCGATCATCTGCCTTAGATTCGCATATAGTTTATTAATGTCTTCAGCAAGTTCACCAATTTCATCGCTTCTAGAAATCTCACATTTCACCTCCTTCATTTCACGCATCTTTTCGGTCGTTATAGCAATTTTCTTAATCGGCTCAACAATCAAACGACTATAAAAATATGAAAAAATCAAGGCAACAACAATTGAGCACAAAAACGAGAACGGCAAAATTTTTAGCGTTGCTTCCCTCGCTTCTTTCAAAGACTCTACATTGGAAAGCATCTGCACTAAAATCGTCTTCCCATCCGCATCAACAGTCGTCAAATCTGAAACCAAAATAGACCCCAGCTGTTCATTGTTTACCAGCGGCACCAAATCACTCGGCAGAAGTTCATCCGTCACAATATCCGCACCAGAAAATCCTTGCAGATGTTGTACTTTTCCGTCAATTTTTAAATTCAAATTTACATTTTTCTGCAACGCAAATTCTTCACAAACTCTTCGAATCTCCTCCGCAGATTTTCCAGTAATTTGCTCAGATAATTCATTTAAGTTTCTTTTAGCTTTTTCTTTTTTCTCATCCGCATAAGCCTGATTCATTAGCACATAAACTAGGCTATGTACTACTATAATTAATACCCCCAAAATTAAAGACATGCTTAAAAATGTCTTTGGAAAAATCCTTAAGTATATCTTCTTTAAGCCCTTCTTATTTTTCAACATAACAATACCCCACACCTTTTACTGTTTTTATACAGTCAATCTGAAGTTTCTTCCTCAAATTCTTGATATAAACATCAATTACCCTATCGTACGGCAATTCATCCTTCCATAATTCTTCCAAAATTTGCTCTCGCCTTAATGTCACTTTTGGGTTTTCTATTAGTAACTTTAAAAGCTCAACTTCCTTAGGCTTTAAGTCCACATCAACGCCGTTTAAATATCCTTTATACTCCAAGAAGTCTACCAGCACCCCTTCTCTCACCCACTTTGACACTTCCTCTTTTTGCGGATTCTCCAAAGCTCGTCTCAATAATGCCTCAATTCTTTTCTCAAGAATTAATAGCGAAAAAGGCTTGCATAGATAGTCATCTGCCAAATTATCAAAACTTGCAAGTTGTGTCCCCTCATCGCTAAGCGCCGTCAACATCAAAACTGGTACTTTACTTCTCTTTCTTATTTCCTTCAGAACCAAAATTCCATTCATTTTTGGCAACATCACATCCAAAATTACTAAATCAAATACACTCTGCCCGGACTCGCAAAACTTTTTCACTGTCTCTTCCCCGTCCACGGCTTCTGTAACCAAATATCCTCTGGAAATCAAAAAATCACGCACCCCCTCACGAGCTAATTTCTCATCCTCAACCAGTAGTATTTTTTTATTATACATTTACCTCTAGTATACTAGCTCTCGTAAAATATAAAATTTCTTATGTTATAATTTAACAAAACCTATTGGCTAGTACATTAGGAAATGAGAAGCAAAATAAGTTCTAGAAGCAAAATTAAATTGATTTACACACTAAACTAGATAAATCATAAAACAATGAGAAATCTCGATACCATAATTAAACAAGCAAACACTCGTCTGCTAGGTAATCTATACCAGCATCTTTTTAGCGATTATTTTTATACTCAACTAAAAGAAAATCACATCCTGAATTCACTCGATGAAAATTTTACCGCTGATAACTATGATGGAATTGTAGTTTTCTCTAGCACCAATAATTTAATTAACCTCACAAAAGTTATAGCTCAATTTACGATTGAGCAATCAAATATTATTCGTGCAATTTCCCGAATTAGTTGCGATAAACAACACAATGCCACTTATGATCTTAATTCTCTAACTCAAGAGATTTTAAATCTTCATCAATCAATACCCATAAAAAATATTACATCACCCATCAAATCTAAAGATTGCAATCATAAAACTCAATATTTTTCCCTCTCTCGTAAATCACCTAATTCTTTTATAGAAAAAGATCTTATTATCAATATAGAAATTACAGAAAATCATCTTAAGCCCTTAGCAAGTGCAACTATTAACGCTATCTCGAGTGTCCTCGATCCATACATATATATCTTTCCAGATTTTGTTACTTATATTACTCACGAACAATGGTCAGATTATCAGATAAATCC
>JABZKB010000005.1:0-77689 GCA_015257505.1 Nanosynbacter sp.
GGCTTCTCCTATGATCTCATCAAATCCGAAGTCGACTCCGCACTATCTAACCTTGATTCAGCCCCTGACGATTATTCTTCAGAAAACTATTTCTAGTAAATACCACCAAATCACATCCGCAAATATCACAAAAAACACATCTATAAATACTCGAAAGCCACATCCGTAAAATCTGGCAAAAACGCCAACCCAGCGCCCCCCCAAAAAACTCAGACTCTATTCCGTGGTCGAATTCTCGCTATGCGCGATATATTTTCCGTCCTTAAATGGATTCACAAAGTTTGGTACAAAATCAAGACTTCCAGATTTTTTCATCACCGTGTTTTCGTCATTTTTAATCACAATTTCGGTGTCATTAATTTCTTGCACTTCCGAACGCCCAATCACGAGTTCCGGATCAATCAAGGCCTTATAGATAGGTCTCCTCACGATCAATTGCATGATCTGAAAATTATCCGTCACCACGGTAAAATCTTGCACATGTCCAAGCAGACTCTTCTTTTTACTCACTACTTTCATGTGGTCCAACACAAACCCAAGCGCAATAATTTCGTTCAGCTTGATAATATCCCCCTGTTCAACAAACTCTTCATCGGAATCAATAATTATTCCCACCTTGGAAAATTCTCGAATGCTATTAACATCAAGAAATAGACGTTTGTGTGGGTTTATTGCCACTACCTCAAAAGCCACGATTTTCAAATAATTTGGGTCAACCACCAGCGCCTTCACGCGCGCAATTTCTGTCGCCGTATGTAAACTAAGAATAGGGTAATTTAAGAGTCTTGAACCTTCGATTAACATAAGCATATTATACCATAATATAGATCACGAATATAACATAGAATATGAATAGTTAATCTCATCAGAAAAGCCTCTGTAGTCTCGACAATAAAGCACCCACAGGAACCCTAAAGCCCCTACAAAATCCCTAAGATTCTCTAAGCACCTACAAAATCCCTAAGATCCCCCGCAATGCAAACTCGGTGTCCTCGTGATTTCGTACTGTAATCGTCTCGATCCCCATCTCCATCACTGGGTAGTCATTGCCACCCGGTTGCGTCATGTCGCCAAAATACAAAATATCTTCCTTCGAGACGCCAAGCTCCTCCATCAGATGCTGCATACCAAATGCCTTATTCATCCCCGGCTTCACTGCATTGATACTGGTTGTCCCACCAATTTCAAAAGTAAATCCGGGCGCTAGCTCTAAGGCTCGCTCCACAATTTTTTTGCGCTTCTCACAATCTGGGTCCCAAGCGTATTTTTCCTCGGTCCCCGCTGCCTGTCCCAGTGCCGAAAATGTCACCTGAGATAAACGATTCTCAATAATTTCATCGCCAGGTTTCAGTTTATCACTCTCCCAGAAACCCAACTCCTTCGCTGCCTGCTCAATCGCCCCTGAAATCTGCGTCACCTCAGATTTAGTCAGTGGGAAACTATAAACCAGCTCCCAGTTCCTCTCATCATATTCCGCCCCATTGTTTTGGTTCGCCATCGGCGCGTAGCGATAATACTGCGTCCCCTGCGCCACAAATAAGTGTAAATGCATTAATTGTGCTGGCGTCACTTTTGCCACCTCAATCAGCCTATTCACAATCTGAATCAAAAACTGATCAAACTTCTGTCCCGAAATCGGACAGACTTCAAAATTATTCAAACATTCTGCCAAAATCCACGCCATCTCATCTGGAATCGGTGTTTTCGCCACGTTTAAAGTTTGATCAATATCAAATGCAAGAATCTTTTTCATCTGCCTCCTTTTAGCGTAATCATACCCGACATTGCCGCAAAATTCCATAGCAAATAAACTTATAAAAGTAATCATACTGCATCACTCTTTTAAATAATCTCCAGACATCCGCATAAAATGCTATAATAAATTTATGAAAACTTACGTGATGGGCAACTGGAAAATGAACTTAACTGTCGGGGATTCTTCAATTTATCTCCAGAGGTTATTAAAGAAAATCAAACCTGCGCGCGGCGTCGAAATCATCATCGCCCCAAGCTTTATTTCTCTCGCCTCCTTATCTCTTCAACTTGAGCGCAATAAGTCAAAAATCAAACTCGCCGCCCAAAATTTCTATCAAAAAGATTTTGGCCCATACACCGGTGAGGTCTCCATCGCCCAGCTTCGTGGTGTTGTTACTTATGCCTTAATTGGCCATTCTGAACGTCGTTTTATTTTTGGCGAAACCAACCGTGACATCAGTCAAAAAGTTGCAGCCGCTATCCGAAATAATATCACCCCAATTCTCTGTATTGGCGAAACCGAAAATCAGCGCAACTTTGGCGAAACCAAAGACGTTTTACGTGACGAACTCCTCGGCGGTCTCTCTGAAATTGACACGGAAGATGTGAAGAAATGTATCATCGCCTACGAGCCAGTCTGGGCTATCTCCACCACCAAGCAGGCCCGCTCAGCCACCCCTGATGAAATCGCCGCCTCCATCAAGATTATTCAGGAGCAGCTTATCAGTATCTATGGCAAAGCTACTGCAGATGAAATTCCAATCCTCTACGGTGGTAGCGTCAATCCAAATAATGCTGGTGCTTATTTGACAATTCCAGGTGTTAATGGTGTACTAGTCGGCGAATCTAGTCTCATCTCTGATAATTTTAATGAAATTATCGAGACCGCTAAACGCGTCCGCGAGTAATCCTCATCCAGCAAAACCTTAAGCAGTTAAACTCCAATCTGTCGTAAATAAAACTCTAGACAATAAATTCCTATCTTCCGTAAATAAAAACCTCACCCACCTACCAAAATAAACCGCTCATGCAAATTTTCAAAATTTAAAAAATCGAGTATAATATAAAAAGAAAACAATAAGTTTATGCAGGACGAATCAAGAACTCAAGGCCAACCATTAGTAGCATCAGCCGCGCGAAGGCGCATGGATTTTGCGCCCGTGCGTAGCGCTGGTCGTGCTACTGCTCCACTTCCAACCGACCGTGAACTTGAGCGCCGAAAGCTTGCGCGCCAGGAAATGGCTCGTCGTGAAGCTATCAAACATCAAATCGAAGAGCAAAATCGTCTCAAAAACCTGAATCAGCGCCGTATCGAAGCTGCAAAACAGGAGTTATCAGAATACCAAGCCGCTGAAGAGGCCAGAAATCGCGCTCTTGAGGGTGAGCGTCAGCGTATTTTGGAACACCAACGCCAGGCTCAGCGTGAAGCTGCCGAACAGATGGCCGCTCGCCGCAAAGCCATGGAACTTGAAGCAAAAAAGCGTCTTCAGGCCGAGCAAATCCGCAAACAGCGGGCTCTTCAGGAAATGCAGCGTCGCGAAGAAGCTTCCAAAATCGCCGCCTCAAAACGTGCCACGCTAAAACCACGCCAAACCACTCCATTTTTTGCCCCAAGTTCTGCCGCAGGTTCCGCAACTGGCTCTGTCGCAAGTTCTGCCGCAAGCTCCGCTACAGACTCCGTCACAAGGTTTGCCGCCCAAAGCCATACCGCTCCGAGCTCCACTATCTCACACAATACCGCCTCTCTTCGCCCCGCTGGCGATACCAAGGTTTCAGCGTCTTCCCGTATCCAGGTCATCGCCTCTCCTACCCGCAAACTCTTTGGTCGTATTCGTCCAGCCGGCCCTACTCGCCAGGTTCAATCTGAATCTCAATCAAATTTCCAGCCAAGCAACCAACTAAATTCTCGTCTTGAACCTCAGGAGGCTCGCCCGCTAAAAACCCTTGCAGATCTTGATGGCGATCTTTTTGAGGATCAACTCGAATCAGAATTCAGTTCCTCAATCAATGTCCGTCGCTCCACTCAGTCGAGCCGCGCTAAGCAAGTTATTAAAGATGATTCTGATGACCTAGAAGATCTTTTAATGAGCGCCTTCGACGAGCCATCTGAAAAGAATCCAGTAAAAACTACAGCTAAAAACCCAGTAAAAGCCCCAGAATACGATCGATTAGCAGAAAATCTAGCAAACAATATTACGCAAAATACTACACAAAATACCGCACAAAAAACTACACTAAGAGCAGCACTAAAAATCTCAGGTAACCCTTCAGAAAAAACCTCACAAAAACTCGATCCCACCCCTGATACGTCCGAAAATAATATGAATTACATCCTCGGCGGTCGCTCTCCTTTTATTAATACTGACAAAATCATCAAGCGCCCGCTCTCTGACTCGACTCGCGAAAATGCCGCTCGCCTCGATGATCAAAATGAAGAGGAGTTGTCATCTCCGGTCAGGCCACGCAAGAACGTCTATGAAAAGCGCGATCATAGTAAAAAATCAGCCAAAAAGACCACAACCATGATCGTTGAAGATCGTCCGAAGGGAATTGGTATCTCTCTTGCTATCGCCATCACACTCATGATTATCCTCGGCACCATCGTCGGCGCTTTCATCTATTTTGCCTTCTTCCAATAATAAAAAGAGTATTAGAAAATACTCTTTTTTGTTTTTTGAATTAAAAACCTTCTGAATAAAACTTTGAATTAAATCTCCTGAATAATTATTTTTGAATCTAAGTTTTTATATAAAAACATATAAAAATGTATAAAAACGCATAAAAAAAGAACACAAAATGTTCTTATCAATCAAATCTCTTTGTTATGGTGCGAGTGGAGAGAATCGAACTCTCGTCCCAAGTTTGGAAAACTTGTATACTAACCGTTGTACTACACTCGCTTATCTATATTCTCTCCGCAACCCGGAGGAACTATGGGGTGGGAAATCGGAATTGAACCGACGACCTTCTGGACCACAATCAGACGCTCTAACCAACTGAGCTATTCCCACCATTTTGTAAAAATACAAACTAGACTGACTTGCGACTCGCGTCAAGCATCCTCGAATCTAGTACTGCCATTATATCAAACCACTCTATTCTTTACAAGAATTTACCTACTTTGGCCCAAATTTCATGCCAAAATTGTTGGTGAACCGCTGTGTGTTGCTGATTGCAGAGTTTAATCCTGCCTGCCCAGTCCTCCCCACTCCTCCGCTTTGTCCAGCTCCGAAATTTTGTCCACCCCTATAACCTTGTCCAGCTCCGTAATTCTGTCCGCCTCCATAGTTTTGTCCGCCCCCATAACTCTGTCCTCCGCCATAATTTCGCTCAACGCTCCCCCCAAAGTTTGGTGCAAATCCATGCCCACTACTCGCGCCGCTGCCGTATCCACCAGCCCCTCCTCCATAGATACCATCATGGCCACCACCGTATCCACCACCGTATCCACCCCCGTAACTTCCAGTATTCCCGCCAGAATTCCCGCCACGCTGCGTCATCTCTTGTTTCGCCATCGCCGCGTAGTCCTTATAGTTATTGGCCTCCTGTCGCCTTGCCCGGTCATCACTATAGCGGTAGCCACCCTGTGCTACCCCAGTTTCACTTCCGGCATTCACGCCACTCAAGCCACTTGCCCCACTCATACCACGAGGACTACCTGGATCGCTAATACTACCAGCACCATTACTGCCGACAGAAAAACCATTCCCACCGTTTTCGGCACCCCTCCCGCGCTCATACATAGAAATATTTCGCTCCCTCGCGCTCGCCACTTGCGCCGCCAGGCTCGCATTCTCATATCCGCGTACAAACTTTCGATTTTCCGACAGCTCCTGGCGCTCCTCCACTGTCATCCCACGCGAGGCCGCCCCAATTCTCCCCTCATTCTGCGCCCCCGCATAGCCAGAACTGTGAAAAAAGTCATCTCGATCCTCGTCTCGCACCGAAAACGAACGCGCCAGACTCTGATCATTCATCGCAAAGTTGTTTCCCATACTCTTATCTTAACATAACCAGCATCAATATCGCTAATATCAATATCGCTAATCAAAATTGGCAGCAAGAGCACAACGCTATACAAATTTAAAAGCAAGAAATAAAATAAAGATAAAAATATCACAGCATAAATAAAAAAGACAATTAGAAAACTATATTAAATAATAAAGTAATAAACTTACAAGCAGAGCGGAATAACAAAATTCCCAACTTTCTATGCTTGACAAAATGCTTATAATATAGTATAATCACATCACTGTTGAATAGCTCAACAGTCGCTCTTTACTAGAGTGAAAACCAGCATTTTTGGGCTAGAAGCCCCAGGAGGGAAAAATGGCAATCATGGATTTAGTTAACAGCTTTATGGACTCTGTCAGACTTGATGTCGACGACGACTCGAAGAGCAAGAAGGGAACCAAGAGCAATTCCGGTTCTCAGAAGCCCATCAAGGTCGTTCGCAAGAACGGTGACTCCGATGATCTCGACATCCTCAGCGATGAGACAAGAGATGCGTTACTGGAGTACGTGAATCACAGAGATTCTGGAATCGACCTTGAGAATCTGATTCTCAAAGGAGAATTCTCCCCGAAACTCGCCAGCTTGCTCACGTTTGCATTTGCAAACAACCCGGACTTGATCAATCAGTTCCTGGATGCAGCTAAGGTGACCAAGGACGTCGAAGTGGTTGACGGATTCATCCTTACGCACGGCGACGACGTTTACTGCTTCTTAACGGAGAAGGAATTAAATTCCGCAGCAAGTGAGCGCATGTTGGCGAGCAAAGGAACGTCCATCACCATGAAGGCTGATGAAGGTCTGATCGCGGTCGAAACCGACAAGGATGGTAAGAAGACCCTGCGTCTTCCCACCAACAGCGAACGCGCTAAGTACTACAAGAGCCTTGACGATGCAACTAACTAAATTTTCACTCTGGAAACCCCCGAGCAATCGGGGGTTTTCGCCAGGTAAAAAAGATTAATAAAACAGATAAAAATTCAAGCATATAAACATATGCAGAATATATGATATAACCATTGACAAAATATGCTAAATATAGTATAATCAAGACAGTCTGAGGAACGGCGTAAGACCCGTATCCAACAATGACGACCATTAAAAACCGAATCATCCCAGGTTCTGAATGAACCTGTAAATATAGATGTGAATCGATGCATCAAAAACCCCAGATTCTCGTTTGAATCTGTTAAATATAGATGTAACTCGACGCCAACTAAGATTCTGTGGCGCCTAACCCAACTGGGAGGCGTCGCGCCTCCCTAACCAGACATCCTACAAATAGCAATAGTAGGAGGAAGAATACGGAGGTAAAGAAAATGTTAGGATACTTGTTTGGTCTTCTGGTTGTGGCCTGCTCTGCTTATGCACTGCAGATTGGTACGGTAAGAGTAGTCAAAGCTACAGGCGGCGACTACAAAGCGCTTATAAACATCTCCACGCTTGTGCAATTCCTTCTGCCCGAACTTCTCTTCTTGGTAATTCCGACCATCATGGTGATGGATGGAAGCACTGAGAACAAGTTCGCGCTTTGGGTCACACTCGCAGGATTGATCGTTTTTTCAACGTTTCTTATCTGCCTACACTACCGTCACACGGCATTCTTTATTGGTTTTCTGTTGTACACAGTGTTAGCACTGAGAAGCGCTTACAAAATGTACTTTCCGCAGAACCTTGACAAGTTTGCTTTGATCGCTTTTGTGGCATTCATCTGCCTCGCTCTTTCGATCTTCTGCAATTTCTTTTCAGAAAAAGCGGATTTAAGAACGGCAGTGAAAGTACCTGTTCCCGACGATGTAAGTGAATATATCGACGGAATGAACCGAGTTGTTAACATTACCTTGTTCACAACTCTCCTTGTATTTGAAGCAGCTATTGCAGCTGTGATCAATTTACTTCAGCTACTCGGCAAACTGTGACACGTCACAAAATGACAAAAAGGAGGAACAAAAAATGAGAAACTCTAACAACAACCAGAATCTTGTGGTGAAGGCAAGAAGAATTGGTGCTGCAATACTTGTTGCAGTGCTTACTGCGACCACGGCTTTGACCATGGGTCGCACTACAATTGCAAGCAAGCCGCAGAACACCGCAACTGAGTCTGTTTCCTATGTGGATCAGGTCAGTAAAGAAGAACTCGACGAGATCAAGGCTCACCTTCGGGTTGACATTGACTCGGAAGATGTCCAATCATCTTATCCGGAAGTCTCGAGAGAGTTCCTCAGCTCAAGCCTGCCGAGCATGAACCGCATTCGCGTTCGTGACTCTGGTAATATCAGCACAGCGTTAACTCTTCCGTTCACTGGTGCAAGCCAGGAGGATGGACAGACCTACTCCACCGAAGTAATTTACGGATGGTGGAACGTTGATTTGGTTAATGAAATCTTGAGAAACCCTCCCTTTGGTGTTGCTGTCGCAAAATGTGTCTATTATACAAAGCTTAGCGATGGTACGATGATCGGAGACGAAAACACCTGGATCATGAATGAATTTATTGCGAAAGACAATAGTCATTATGCCGAGGGTGGACATGGTGTCTCCGATTGGTTGACAAGAGAATACGAGAATGGTCCGGCGCTCGTCACTGACGAGTATCGGTACTATGGCGTAGCTCTTTGCAACCTTCTGGGTCGTTTTACTGATCTTGAGTGCAAGAGAGTCTATTCGGAGAAGCATTGGGGCCTTAAGGCTAGGGACGACAATCACGCAAGTCTTGTCAGAGCTGAAGCTTTTGAGGAACCCGAAAACAGAGATGCAATTATTGCATATCTGACCACTAAGTCCGGTGCAAAGGCCGCTGCGATTGCATTTAATGTGCATGACAAGCGTCCGATGATCCCCGGTAAGCAGCCGAAGCCCGAGCAGGAGACTACTTCGCAGGAAACCACGCAGGAGACCACTCCGCAGGAAACCACGAAGGAGACCACTCCGCAGGAAACTACGGCTCCGGAAACCAAGATTCCGGTTGTTAATCGGGAGACCACTTCTAGAGAGACTACCCCGAGAGAGACCACTCCTAGGGAAACTACTCCTAGAGAGACCACTCCGAAGGAGACTACTCCGCAGGAGACCACTCCGCAGGAAACCCAGCCCAGCGAAACTCCTTCTCGTGAAGATCGTGAAGATAACAACAAGAAGAGAAACGTTGCGCCGGTGAATCATGGCGGTGAAGGTGCTGGTGGCTCTTCCAAGAGAACTGGTACCAACACTGTCGAGTACAACGATCACAAGAACGAGACTGGCAAGGGTCACGGAGATCCTGCAAAGGAAACTCCGGAAACCCCGACTCAGGACGTCTCCCACCAGACTGATCCGGTCGTCAACAATGACCAGAACAAGTCGAATAAGGAGACTCAGACTGCCAGTGAAATTCCGGACAGAATGACTGCCATAAATGGCGGCAGACAGCTGTCTATTGGTGGAAATCCTGAAAAGAATGCGGACAACGGCAACAATGAACACATTGGCGGTGATGCTCAGGAATTTAACTTTAATTGATTTTTAATCAAGTTAATCCGAAAGCACATCTATCGCACCTTTTTCCGGCGGTCTCATTTCGAGACCGCTGGATTCCCTGTTATTCTGAATTTGAGATGATTCGGTTTTGCGTGGTAGACGAAAATTAACAATTCGGCTAGCAAAAACGGTGAAAAAGTTTCACCACCCTTAGCAAAACCAACATTATATGATATAAGATATTATAAAGACAATGACTATTTACAAAAATAAGAAAGGAGCTTTTATGAAAAAAGCACTTAAGATCGTATCCGTAGCTACTCTTTCTGTAGCTGCTGGTATTGCTGCCGTCTCAACCGTCTATGGTTGGGGTGACAACGCTGGCGGTCGTCCAACTTACTCTATCGCGGACATCAACGCTGGCAAACTTGGCGACAAAATCGTCATGAACTCTATCAAAGACGACGACTCTTCACTTACTGAAGCAGAACGTCAGGCTGGGATCACTACTCCACTAACCGATGAACGTGAATTTATCGGTATTCGTGATGCTGCTACTGGTAACCAGGGTAAAAACAACGTTTGGAGTATCGGTGATGTTAATATTGAAGAGGGTAAGACCTACATCGTTCGTATGTATGTCCACAACAACAGCCCTAAGGGTCTAAATGCAGTTGCTAAGGATGTTACCGCTCAGGTCGACCTCCCAAACCTAGTTTCTAAAGAAGCTCGTATTACTGGTTTTATTAACGCCAGTAACGCTACTCCATCTCGCTACTGGGATTCTCTAAACCTTAAAAGCGCTGATGGCCGTAGTTTTTACCTCGACTACATTGAAGGCTCTGCTCTCTTTGAGAACAATGTCTGGAAAAATGGTATCACTCTTTCAGATAGCTTAGTTACTAGCGCTGGTGTCAAGCTCGGTTATGACAAGCTTGATGGTAACCTTCCTGGTTGTTATCAATACTCTGGTGTAGTTACCTTCAAGATTAAGCCAGTTTTTGAAAACACTTCAATCATGAAGAAGGTTCGTAAACAAGGCGATCAGGAATGGAAAGAATCTATTGATGCTAAGGTCGGTGATACTGTTGAATATCAGATTCACTATAAGAATCTAAATGACTCTCGCACTACAAATGTTGTAGTAAGTGATTCTCTCCCAACCAATATGGAATACGTTAAAGGTACTACTACCCTATACCGTTCAGATATCCCTAAAGGAGCCGTTTATAATGAGGACAAAATCCTTACTGCTGGTGTAAACATTGGTAACTATGCTGTCCGTGGTGACGGTTATATCCGCTTCCTTGCTAAGGTCGTTGATAAAAACCTTGCTTGTGGTAATAACCGTTTGATCAACTGGGCTAAGGCAAGTGCAAATGGTTTCGCTATTCAAGACAATGCTGATGTCTATGTCAACAAAGTCTGTAACGAGACTCCAACCCCAACTCCAAAGCCAACTCCAACCCCAGAACCAACTCCAACTCCAAAGGAGCTTCCAAAAACTGGTCCTGAAACCGTAATCACCGGCGTTGTTGGTCTTGGTGCCATCATTACCTCTGCTGGATATTACATTGCTAGCCGCAAACAACTTCGCTAATTGACCGCTCCGAAGTATAAACTCTCGGACGTCAATCGAAGTCCATCGCTTCAAGACGAATAAACAACCTATCTATACATATCTCTTCTAGGATAAAAACCTAAAAGTAAACATAGTCGCGAAGCACGCAAAAAAGAACTAGAGCAATCTGGTTCTTTTTTGTTGTTCTAAAACACCATTTAATATTATCGGATGCTGTAGAGCATTTTTAGAAAACTATCATGCTTGAAGTAAATGTAATAGCATTGTATATAACTTGACAAAATAAAAGCCTTATGCTATAATAACATCGTCTACCAATTGTAGAGTACATTAATATTTAGTACTCTAGCTCTCTCACAAAGGAGGAAAATGTGATGAGAAAGAATCTTGTTGCTGCTGTTGTTGCTGCTGTTGTTACCGCTGTCGTCCTTGCTACTGGTTGTGGCCAGAAGGCTACCGCAAGAAAGACTCCTGAAGCGACACCGATCGAGACTACTTGCGACAGGGCAGATGCTCCGGAAGATAAGAGCGACTCTCTTGTCGGTTCTGGACAGACAGTTGGTTCCGACCACGCGGAATACCACAGCGAGTATGCAGGTGAATTTGACCTGGCTGCTTATGAGGCTACCAAGCCGACACCGAAAGCTGAGACTCTCAAGTTGACGCCGGAGGTTGAGGACCATGGGAACACAAAGGTGTTACCCAAGCCTCGCAAGGCTTCCGAGATGTCTGAGGAGACCAAGCCTCAGGAAGTCCCGGAGACAAGCAATATTCCCAAAGAAGTAGAACCGGTTGCAGGTGTTCCGCAATATGAGAACCCCTTACCGCCGGCAGCTGCTTCGGTTGATTTCGAGAGCGTCCTGAAAGGTATGGGCGCAACCGAGATTGACACAATCACTCGCAGTAAGGCGATGGGAAACACCTCGCTGGTCGTAAGATTCGGAAACGGCATTGTTGCCGATTTCTACTTCGACACTCCTGTGAGTGGACAGGGCATTGCCTTGACTAGCTTTTCGGTCTATGCCGCAGACGACGCATTCAGCCTCACTGGCGAATCCGACTACGGTATGTCCAGCTGGTCCATGAGCTACGACATCGACAACGCAGGTGCACGTGATTTATACTACGTGGTTAGCCCGTCCGATCGCTACTATAGCGACACGGATCACGGCAAGGAAGCCCTTCTTCTGCCCATGGAGATCACTGATCTCTTGAGCAAGGATGTCGCTCCTTATCTGCAGGTTAAAGATGTTTCGCTTGAAAGCGAGCCCAAGATCTAAGCTAGAGGAAATAAAGGCTCTCTTCGGAGAGCCTTTTTCCATGTCAAAAATACGCAAAGCCAATATAATCTATCCTCTCAAATGTAATATATTGAGAAGTTAATCCACGTTATAGTTGTCAAATCATACTGTTTATGTTATAATAATAGAGTCTACTAATCGTAGAGTACTTTAATTCTTAGTACTCTAGCTTTTGTCACAAAGGAGGAAATTGTGATGAAGAAGCGTTTTACTGTTTCTACTGCTGTTCTTTCTGCGCTGCTTATTGGTGGCCTTGCGATGGCTCTTGCGGGAGTTTATCAGCAGAACCTTGAACGGAAACAGCAGGAACTGGCCATGGAAGCTATGAACCTGGAGACTAGGGCAACCGCTTTAGATGATGAGTGGCGTAATCAGGAAATGATTACTCCCGACCGGATCGAAAGGATTGCAGACACGCTCTATACGACAGCTTCCGAGTATGGTGCCGCTGAGGATATTAAGTACGCGGAAGAATTCCGTGATGCGATCTACTCATCTTTTGCCCCCACGACAGGTCAGATCCCGGCGTCGAAGCAGATGATCAGATTCAATAAGGTCTGGAACATCACTTCGAGCGCATCTCTTGAGACGATTCTCAAGAGGCATGGTGCGACCGAGGTCAGCATCAACAATCGTCTTGACAGCGTAGACAGAGATGTCTGCGTCTATGCTAGTTACCCGAACGGAATCATTTCTGAGTTCCGGTTTGGTATTGCTAGTGAAGAAGACGATCATCTGCTAAGTAACGTCCGGTTTTACACTGGTCATCTGAGTAGAAAAAGTTTCACTCCCATTATGGATTCCAAGTGGGGCAAGAAATATAGCTTCGATGGGGTAATGACTGATCCGGACGAGAATGGCAGCTATGACGTCATTGAGTGTGAGGATATTCCGATTTATACACACGAAAATGGCTGTCATGGCAAGACCAAAAGGTACCGCATCTTCATCCCTCAGACTTTCGAGAGTGTCATTATGAAACAGCTGGTTGACCGTTATGTCAATCTTGAAAATGTTTCACTCGAAAGCGCCCCTGAGATTTAAGTTAGAGGAAATAAAGGCTCTCTTCGGAGGGCTTTTTCCTTGCTAAAACATAACGCTTATTCTTGCAAAAGAATAGAATCTTTACGCTTATTCTTGCAAAAGAATAGAATCTTTACGCTTATTCTTGCAAAAGATGTTAATTTATATGATAATTTTTTTATCTAATCAACAGACTAGTGTACTTTATATGACTAGTCTTTCTGTATAGGGGGATTTTATGAGGAGAAGAAGATATTGGTTGTCCATTATCAGAATCAAGCGGAGTCTTCGTCGGATGTCCGCATCACAGAGCCGTAAGTTCGCTGGCTATCTTATGTTGCTGGCCTTAATAATCTCTGGCTGCAGTCTCAATGGCTCGATGAATCACGCTACCTCACAGGTGAAGCTTGAATCTTATCTGTCGCAACAGAGCCAGACGGCGGAGGATAATATTATCGCTAGTTTTGACCTGTATCAGTATCTGCTTGATCGAGGCGCCGTCGATATTTGGCGGATTCAGGATTCCAATCCGAAAGATGCCGATGTTGCCGTACGCTTCAAGAACGATATTGTTGCGATTTTTTATTTTAGCAATGAGGTTGGCAAGGGAAGCAAGTATGGCAAGCTGATGGGGATTAGTGTCTTTGCGGCCGACCCGGACTATCGTCCGGAATCCTGGGACCCGTCCGCGACGATTATGAAGTCATCGTCACGTTCGGAGTGGAGCCGGTGGTTTAATACCACTAGTCCCGATGATTTTGTTAACGACACGAGGTATAAAGAGAAGAATGAGGTCGATCATTTTTATTCGGTCTCACCCAATAAAATCTTTTATACCATCAACTCGGCTGGCAAGACGGTCTTGGTCTCGGTGCCGCAGTATTTTGGCGCAGGTTTCGAGGCAACGGTGGGGCGCTATCTCCAGCTGTCCGAACCGTCGTTTATTGTCGATCCGCTCGATGGGACTAATATCGGAGGTGAAACCAACTAAGCTCTCAAGGATTTGAAATACTAGTTTTAAACTCCCCATATTTGGGGAGTTTTTATATCAGTATTATTTATTTTCATATCAATATTTAAATTATTATTAGATTATTAGAAATATTATTAGAAACTATTATAGTCTTTACTGAGTATGATAGCTATTTGAAAAACTGCGCAATTATTACATGAATACTAGACAAAATATGTATAATATGTTATAATACAAACAACTAATCAAATGACTAGAGCTCTTTAACTCTCTAGTCTTATTTCTTTTAGAAGGGGGTATCTCAATGTTTAAGAAGTTTGTTGCTATTGCTCTGGCTGCACTTGTTGCTGCATCTGTCGTTACTGGTTGCGGAAACAACGCTGGTAAGAAAGACTCGAAAATCAAGATTGAGAATTTTGCTAGGCGAGTAGATATGAATGATGATACAGATAGAACTGGTAAATACAGAGTCTCCATAGACTTGGAGGGATATCTAAATGCCTATGGCGCAACTGAAATAATGCCAGTAGTCTACGATACGTACCTCGGTGAATCCCCGGCATACGCAGTTAAGTTTAAAAACGGGACAGTTTTGGGACTTGCTTTTGAGAATATTTCAGATGGAGGGGAGTGTTATCAACTTAGTAAAATAATGATTGCAGGGTGTACTCCTGAATTTAAATGTTCATATTATGATGTGCTTGTTTACCCATTTGAATCAAGAAGCGACTACCAGTCGCATTGGAATAGGGAACTCCATATGTCCTGGGATGAAAATACTAAAGATGATTTCTTTGGTAAACCTGAATCAATTCTTATAGACAGAAGAATGGATGCAATTTTTTATCCATCTTTTCCAGATGCGTCCGAGCTTCGTCTGCCGATCAGTTTTTATAAGACTTTCAAGTCAACTGTCATTCCTTATCTCGAATTGGACAATGTTCCACTTGATAAAGATCCATTCAAGGAAGATAAAAATATGCTTGGCAGTCCATATGAATGGGAATGGTAATAAATTCAGTAAGACTAGAAGACTCCATGGAGATCCCATGGAGTCTTTTTTATTAAAGCCAAAAAACTAGTTTTTTATTTTAAAGACCTTATGCTATAATGAAACATAAGATGGGTCCACAAACAAACAATATTCAATCAAACTTGAATAGTCCAATACTTACAAATGAGCAGCTCGGCATTGCTCCAAATATCCAACAATCGAAATTGAATAAAAAAAATCCACTATTTCTTATTGGATGTATCGGGATTGGTCTATTATTAGTGATTACACTAATTATTTCCGGCGGTATTAGAGCAAAGAAAACTGGCTCAGGAAAAACAGAAGATCTAATCCAATTCATGAAACTATATCAATATGGCGATCCAGCTTATAAAAAAGATATTAACCTTAACCTTCCGGCGCAGCAGTCATATGCATACACTAAATTGACTGGAACGGATAATTCAATCAATAAGGCAAAATATGGTGAGTCGTTTTACGAGGCATATACGAAATATGCCGCACAAAATGAAACAGCGGAGCTTGTCTTTCTCTATAAAAATCTAATACAAGTCGGGGAAAATACTAAAGATCTGCGTGAATCCTATTTGAAAAATAATGAAGAATCAGCAAGAAAAATCATAGAGATAATCACAAAAGATTTTTCTTCTGTAAAAAATAAACAAGCAAATGAAGGTCTGCAAAGAATTAAGAACTACTATGATGGCGAGCTGAAATATCTACAGGAATTACAGAAGATGGGATGCATCAACGATCAGGAAATTACTTATGATTGTGAAGTAAAGGTATATCAAGAGCCTAGCAGTCATACGGAAGCATATAATGCGGCAAATATAGTAATATCTAATGAAAAACAGAATTCAAAAGAGTCTGAAGAGCTTATTAAGAATATTAATAATTTAATCAACGAAGATTATAAAACTAAGGTTATGAATAAGGACTCAAAAAATGAAAAGAAAAAATAAAACTAGCATAAGATTAGTCTCGCTTATGGTTGTTGCCGTACTTCTTGGATCAATGTTCCTATCCATAACGAAAATCTTCAACGAGCATAATATCGCTTACGCAGAAGGGCTATCTCCAGCCGATAGTCTTTTATTAAAAACTCTTAAACAAGGAATGCAGCTATGTTTTGATAGTGGCATCATCAGAGGCTCAGAAGTTAAGGCTTCTAATAGTTATCAAAGCACAGATATATTTCTGACTGAATCATCGAAATATAAAGATGATGGTAAGGTTATGCTTCCATTTAAGTATGGAGCAGGAAATACTGTTAAGGATGGAGATATATCCTGCGAACAATTGCTAGAAGGATATAAGGATGGCAATAATAATACCTTTGATACCTTTGCAAAGCTAGGGGGGAGGATTGATCCACCATATACAGATAATACTCATTCTCAGGCGGATATATCACAGAAAAATAAATTTCTAGAATTGGTCGGATATAAATCATCTGGAACGATCGCTAGTGGCGCAGCGTGCGCTGTTATAACATATACGGCATCAATTAATTATCAAACTTCAGAGTACCAAACTAATAAAATTTGCATAAATCCAGTAGAAGCAAACAAGGAAGGCATTTTCCAGGTTGAAAATGGTACAAATAGAGTAAGAGTTGATGGTGGTGAAAGTAATGATAGTCTTAAATTGGCATACGATCCTTCATCCGACAAGATTCTATTACAGGTTAAAACTAAGTCTAGTAACGGGAAATGTGTTACTGAGCCAACTCCAATTGCAAGAACAAAAGGAATCGGCGCTTCGCTTAATTCTGGTAAAACCCCGAATACGATATTCGAGGAGTTTGGTAGTGAAATCTCTTCAAATCCAGATTTATTAAATAAGGCAACCTCGTCAGGAAATGACACAAGCCATGGTGGCGAAGATAGATTGTGTAATGGAAAAAATCTAAAGGAATCATTGGGCGCTACAAACATTAGTTTTAAAACTATAAATATAACACCAATGGATGGTCAAGGAGGGAATGGGGGTGAGGATAATTCTATAAAAGAATATAAGCGCTCAGACAGAGCAACTGTGGATATTCCTGGCCTCATGAACTTCTATGTTCCATCATATGTCAACGAACCGATTACTACGGCAGAGAAAGCCTATTTCTGGTATTACCTATTAAAAGATGTCTATCAAGGCTTATCTGTTGATACGACCTTGTCAAACCCCTGCGTTGAGGATATTGGCGCTGCCGGACAAAATTACCTGCCATACTATAACATTGCAAAGAAAAAGGATGGTGAGGATTCTATAAAGGTTCAGTATTGTATTCTTGACAATGCAACCCTAACTCATCGATCTGGTGAAAGAATTATGAATGAAGCACCGGAAGGGCTAGTTAGTGGCATTACTCCATCAGATTCCATGCGACGACTTAATGTTAACGATGTGCTGGGATTCCTACAAGGATTGAGATTGGATCTCCCAAGTCTATGTAATCAGGACAAAAACTTTCCTCTTTGTAAAGCCAACCCAGTTGAATGTGCTGAAAACCCAGATCAGCTAGGATGTAAAGAATTGGCTGGCAATGCATCTGCTAGTGATAAAGAAGAAAAAGAAGGTGATCAAGCCGCTTGTATGCGAAACGCTGGTTCGCTGGGGTGGCTGATCTGCCCATTATTATTTGGTCTTCGTGACACTGCTAATGGTATCTTTGAGCATGCCGTAACTCCGATGTTGGTAGTACACGAGTCGATTGTTGTAGGATTGTCAAAGACAAGTGGAGAGGATTCTACTCTATATCAGTCATGGTCGTTCTTCAGAAATGTAGCAAATATTCTCTTTGTTATTGCAATGCTATTTGTAATTTTTTCACAGATTACTGGCTTTGGTATCGACAATTATGGCATCAAAAAGATTCTACCTAAACTTATCGTCACTGCCATCATTGTCAACTTCTCGTATATTATATGCGGGATTATTGTCGATGTTTCAAATATAGCCGGAGATGCACTAAGGGGGATCTTTGAAAATATCGCACATAATACTACTGGTACCCCGGATCGCCAAACTATTACTCAGGGTGCCATGGAAGTCATTACTTCGATCGCTGCCGTTGCCGCGGGCAGTGCCGCGATTGTATTGCCACTACTTTCTGGAGCGCAAGCTATAGCGGGTGGCTCATTCCTAGCATTTATTTTTCCTATTTTAGCATTTGTGGGATCCGCTGCTCTTGCTGGTATCTTTGCCATGCTCATGCTTGGTCTCCGTCAGGCGTTAATCATCATTATGATTTCGATTTCACCAGTTGCTTTTGTCTTATATGCGATTCCGAATACTAACGGCATGTTTAAAAAATGGTTTTCTCTATTTAAAACACTTCTTATTCTTTATCCAGTATTCTGTTTTATGGTTGGAGGCGGCTATCTAGTATCAACTATTATCATTAAGTCAAGTAATGAATTTTATATGAAGTTTATTGCTGGTTTGCTCAGTATTATGCCATACTTCACTGTACCATCTATGACAAAAAACGCATTAAAGGGTTTTGATGGTCTCGCTAATGGAATCGCAACGCTTCAACAAAAAGCTGGTCGCGCAGGTGATTCGATTAATAAGCAGGTAATGGGCTCAGATTTAATGAAAACCCAGCAGCAAAACGCACAGACTCACAAGTTACAGCAAATTGTTGGAAAATACAAGGATATGGATAAGTCAAAAATGAAGCCTTGGCAACAGAGAAGATTCGCCGCGGCTCTTAATGCTCTTAATAAGGATGAGCGAAATAGAGCTGGACTTGGTGCTGCAATGGAAAGATATAAGTATAATACTGATCCAAGTCACGCAGCACAGATTAACGAGGCAGAGATGAATGCCTTAAATGATACCGTAAAAAGTGACTTAATAAGCTCATATAAATCTAAGAACCTTAGTAATGATGATGCAATCGCACAATTAAATACTGCTGTGGGGTATGATTATTCGACTGGCACTACTGAGGCGAATCGGGATAATGATAATAGAATTCGCGCACTCAGTTCTTACCTTGCTTCAACTAAGGATGGGCAAAAAGCACTAGATAAGTACATGGGTAATGGTGAGGGGGTAACCAGGGGCAACTCATCTAGTCGCGCAAGGGCCGTGATGGGTAGGAATATGGTCGACAATCATGCCAATTTACGAGATAAGTATCAGGTCGCCTTTGATCAATTCGATAACATGAGAGGCAATCAGAAGATTGAAGACATGACTAGTGCTGCTGATGGTAAAACCTTAAATTCTGGATTCGATGCTTCCCTATCGAATGTTGTTAAGAGAATGGACCTCGACGATGAGAACAAGCTTGGTAAGCAAGACTTTGAAAAGTTATACAAAGAGGCTAAAATTGGTCCTACTGGTCAAACTTTTCAACCTGGTACGGATGAATACAAGAAGTTACAAGGTCTTGCAGATGCACGTATTAAGCAACTAAAATCAGACACAACTTTAATCTCAGGTCTATCGGACGAAGAGAAGAAATTTCTTTCACTTTATAGCACTGGTAATGTCGACGCTAGTACGATCAGTAACGTCCTATATATGAAGGATGCGAGCGGTACGGTCACAGGCACTATTGAACAGTCGTAATATCTGACTGAATGACCAAGCTCCACTGGATCAGCATAAAATAATACCTCACATGAGGTATTATTTTTTTATTCTTTATTCCAAATTACACTCTGGCCATCTTTTATTATAGTAAATCTAGAAAATCCTATCTAAAATTCCGCGCAATAATTTTCAATTTAGATCTATATGGATCTCTACTTCTCACCCGCGGCGGCTAAGACGTTTTCAAACAGCACTCCCACAGTCAATGGGCCAACTCCGCCGAGTTTTGGCGTAATTGCCGAAATGTCGTTTCGTTCACGAATCTCATCTGAAATATCGCCAACTAGCTTACCACCCTCACTTGCCGTTCCTGCATCGACAATCACCGCGCCAGAACGAATCATCTCCGAGGTGATCAAATCTGGCACTCCAGTTGCCGTCACGATAATTTCATATTCTTTCAACTTTGAAAAGTCCGAACCACGATGAAAGACCTCGACCTCGAGTCCAGAATTCTGCCACATGGAAATTAGTGGCCTCCCCACCAACTTACCGCGCCCTACCACCGCAATTTTTTTACCAACAAGGTCAATATTGTATCCAGTAAGTAACCAGTTAATTGCCGTAGCTGTTGCGCTATCAAATCTTCCGCGTCCAGATAGGCCATCAACGTCTTTCTCTGGCTGAATTAAAGAAACTACCTCCTCAGTAATCTCGCGGTCGACAAGCGGCAACTGCACAATAATTCCAGACACCGTTTTATCTAGATTGGCTTCAGTTACAGCCGCAACTAGCGCCTCGCGTGTTGGCTCTACCTTTGCGTCAACCACCTCGACACCAATATCCTCTCCGTATTGACGTTTCAATTTCACGTATTTCCCAATCACTGGATTATCCGAATCGCGAATAATCACCAGCTTCGCACGCTTCTTATTGCTGCGCAAAATCTGCACCAGGTGCGCCTGCCTCTCTTTAACAAACCCCACCAGTTCTCGTCCGTTCAATTCTTTTACCATTTACTCTCCGCTCTCGTTTTTTTATAAATCAGGGACCCCGCCCGTCCCTGAATTATTCTTAAATTATTATTCTCCGATCTCGTCCGGTTCTTGTTCAATCCTAAAACCAAACTTCTCAAACACAATATTCGCAATTTCTTCGCGTGCCACTGCAAGATCAGCATAGGTTTTTGCGTCCTCATTAATTAAAATCAGAGCCGCTTTCTCGCTCACCTTCATGCCGTGGAAGACCTTACCTTTAAGTCCCGCCTCCTCAAGAAGCCAACCAGAATTCACAAGATTAGTGCGTTTTTCTGGAGAGTCTGGCCCCACCTCTTTTGCGTTGCGCCAAACTTGGATTCCGCGAGCCTCCGCCTCGTCTGCTTCCTCATCGGTAAGGTAAACATTCTTGAAAAAGCTACCAGCACTCGCAATTTTTTCAGGATCAGGCAACTTGCTATTTCGTACAGCTTTCACCATGCGAGCAATATTGAGTGGTGAAAAATCCGTCTCGTGATGTTCGTCAACATAAGCCTGCAGGGAACGATAGAATGGTGGGTTGAGTTGTCCTTTTTTCACGCGTACAGTTGTGGCGTAAATAAAGTAGCGTCCGACATTTTCGCCAGAGTTAAAAATCGACTTGCGATAACTCATTTTCATTTCACTAGCTGGAATTACCACAAACTCACCGGTTTTCGTGTCATAAGCATCAACAGAGACAATCACCTGTGTCACTTCCTGGCCATAGGCGCCAATATTTTGTACTGGTGCAGCGCCTGCAGTGCCTGGAATTCCCGCCATTGCCTCGATTCCAGAATATCCACGCTCGGAAACGTACGTTACAAGGTCGTCCCATTGCTCGCCGCCATAAGCCTTAAAGCAAGCTATGTTGCCATCTTTAGAGCTTTCATCCTCAGAACTTTTACCTTCTGAGCTTTTATCCTCAGGATTTTCATCCTCGGAGCTTTCGCCCTCAGAACTTTTAACTTCAGGCCTCTCAACCTCAGAGATTCCCATAACGCGATCAAGGATAATTACACCGTTGAATCCCTCATCTTTTGCAAAGGTATTCGCGCCGCCGCCGAGTACACAAACTGGTAGATTGTGTTCCTTGGCAAACTGATAAGCCTCTGGGATTTCTTCCTTTGAAGTTACGGTAATCACAAAGCGTGCTGGCCCACCAATTCTCATGGTTACGAGATTTCGGATCGGCACATTTTCTTCAATTTTCAACATTTTCCTCCTCTTTTGTGAGTTATAATACCTAATTTTAACATAGATTGACAAAAAGCATATTACATTGTATAATAATAATGCTTAGATACACTACCTAGGTGTGCTACGTACATTTTAGGTAGTCTTTTTGTATCTTGTCAGAGTATGAGGAAACCTCATCGCAAGCCACGGGCTCTGACGTAGGAAAGGGGAAGATATGGAATACAAGGCATCGAAAGTCAACGGTAAGAAGTACATCATGCAGGAAAATGGTGAGATCATCGGCCTCTACCTGACTGGTAGAAGAAAGACCTATGGTCTGAACGACACTGTCGAGATTAAATCGATAGCGATACCTGAATCGGAGGAAGCTGCAGATAACTCAGACGATTCCTTAGGTACGGTTAATCCGGATGGTATGATCACTCTGGGGAAGGCATTAGATTCCACCACTCAGCTTCAAGGCTCCATTATCCAGATTCTTGGTGATGACGACAGCGCAGACCTGATTGTCCGCACCAAGGACAATAAGCTTTACAGTTTTAAGACTGAAGAGGTCCATCTGGCTGGTGTCAGCAATGCCACCTTCAATGCTCGGCGCAGTTTATTTAAGTCGGAACAGGAATGGATCGACGACCTCTCGGATGTCTGCCGGAAGTTTGATGATCTGAACAGAAACAAGCATTGGTCGGAATCGTATCCCGTGGATGAAATCGTCGAAATTTATGGTGTTATGCAGCGACTCAAGGAAAAGGATTATGGCCAATGGGAAGACAGCGCCATTAAGGCACGTTTCAACGCGGTCTGGGCCGAAGTTCGCACCGCCTACAGTAACATCCTGATCAATGACCGCGACGATGATTCTAAGGACGTGAATCCTGACGACTCAGAATCGGACGACTAAGCTATATGTCTTAATGGCAAGGTCGCAGCATCTGGTGTCTGAATCACTTAGTCCAAACTTCAAAAGCTACCAGAGTCCCCAGCGTCTTGCTGGGGATTTTTCTTCCAAAAGATTTTACCCTAGTCAGTACCAGGGAATTATGTTAAAATATAACAGATAAAGAAAGGCACAAATGGCAGTTAAGAAAAAGAAGATTGTGATTTCAAAACTTAATCGTAACAATAATCACAAACACAGCGAGAAACGTAAACGCAATAAGTAACTAAAAGTTCCCCTAGGGAACTTTTCTTTTAGAATTAAGATCGGAATTATTTACTTCATATGGTTTACTTTATAGAGATAAAACGAGTGATAAAGTTTTTCGTATTTTACGCCCGGAATATCAAATGCGTTGGAAATAAAATATAGTTCCTTGCCAAGCCTGGTCGCCTCTTGTTGAACTTTTTGAAAAATCTTCTCCACGTCACGCGAGTCGCTAAATGTATATACGACGGTCGTATTTTCCGGGAACTTATAATTTAGGTAATTTTGGCAAACCACCTTCGGCAATGGTCTTATCTTGCGAAGGCGAATCCTGGAGAGGAAGGAAAGAACTGGATGTAACTCAATGCCAAGCGTCTGTGCTCCCATTTCAGCTCCAACTTTCAAAACCACTCCATCTCCCGACCCCATATCGATCAATAAATCCTTCTTGCTGAGCGGATATAATTTCTTAAACATTTTGCGAATCTCCGCCTCCAAACTCGGTACGTATGGCGCCCCAAAAAATACGGTAATCCCAAATATAAACGCCAGTCCCATAATAATTAAGGATAAAATATGTATAATCTGAAAAAAGTTAGAGGAAAAGTGGTTCATAAAATTATTCATGAAATCATTCATAGTTCTATTGTATCCCAGAAACCCATGAAATTATTTATAATCTACATATGGTTTTATTCCGCATGCAGTTCATAAAAGCGCGCCGCGTGGATTCATGAAATCGAAAAATCGCGCAATATGTGCTAAACTAAAGATGTTGCACCCGTAGCTCAGTGGATTAGAGCATCTGTCTTCGGAACAGAGGGTCGTGGGTTCGAATCCCTCCGGGTGTACCATACTTAGCGGCGGAAGCCGTTTTTATGTGAGATGGAGAAAAATAATCTGATTTTATAGACAAAACTCCTAAAAAGTGGTACTATATCTACGAGTCGGGCCGGTAGCTCAGCTGGTTAGAGCACGAGCCTCTTAAGCTTGGTGTCGTGGGTTCAAGTCCCACCCGGCTCACCAACAGGGAAACCTGCGAAAAAACAGATTCTAGACGTAAAACTAAAAGGTGATTTAATTTCAAGAATCACCATTTTTTATGAAAAAATGCTATATATTATATATGATGACGCAACGGACATTCTCTTGTGGAGATTGGAGGGAGAAAATGACTAAAAATATTGAAGTTGAACATAGTGGACCGTTAACTAATAAACAAGCGAAAAAAATGATGTCATTTTTTGATGAATATGGCAAGAAGATCACAACTAAACATCGAGTTCTAATTGACTATTCTACTTTTCTTGGTGACGGTTTAAAGAATCGCAAAAAAGATATTCGTCTTCGCATAACTAATGGTGAGCCAGAGATTATCGTAAAGCTTGGCGACTGGACAAGTTCAAACCACCGTAAGGAACTCTCAGTTTTTACTGAGCATGGTAGTTTTGATACTCTGGTACAGATTTATGCTGCGCTTGGTTATAAAAAAGGTATGCTTTGTGAACGAATAACTGAAGTTTATAATTACGATAATATTGAATTCGCTATTGTTGAGGTTCCTGGTAATAGTTTTCATTTCGAGGCAGAAATAATGGCGGATGAAGGTGGCATTGAAGCCGCTAAGAGTCATATTCAAGAGGTTTGCGAGGAGCTAGGTTTGGAAATATTTACAGACGAAGACTATATTACGTATATTGAGAGATTGAACAAAGAAGCGAACGAAATATTTGATTTTAATAAATATACTGAAAATTATTTCGAAGATAGATATCATTTTAGCAAAGAAAAAGCGACGTACTAGACGTCGTAACACAGGATGATCTTAATTTTATGAAACAGTCTCAAAAAATACATCTACCAGTTATGGGTGTGGGGCCGGTCTATGTTGTTAGTATCGTAATTATCACTATGATTGCGATCTTGTTTGGACGAACAACTGGCAATATGACAGACCAGCCAGCCTTACAAGTCCTCACCCTCACAGATGTCTTTCCTCCACGCACTCCGCTTTCAGTCTTTCTCGCCATCCTCGGCATACTCGTCATTTTGCTTGGTCTTATTATCTATATCCTTGCCATCAAAATCAAAATCACCAAAGCCATTAAAGAAAACAGACTCCTCACTACCGGCATCTACTCTATTGTGCGCAACCCAATCTACTCCGCCTGGCTTCTCCTTTGTACGGGCGCACTCCTCTGCTCCGGCTCGCTTCTCCTCGCACTTCTACTCTTCCTAATTTTCTGGGCCTATCTCACCATTCTTATGAAGCATACTGAGGAAAAATGGCTCACCAAACTCTATGGTGCCCCATATACTGAATATTGCAAGAAGGTTAATCGCTGTCTACCATGGTTTCCAAAAAAATAATCTAATCAAGATCAAGTTATTAGCAACTATTAACATGTTGGCTACCTTATTTCATAATAATTAAATTCATAAAACCGCGGACGGCACCTTTCTCACCATACTAAGTCAGCTTATTCCATAATAATTAAAATCGCAAACACCGCCATATCTCGCTTATGCTATAATAAGCTCAATGAACGAGCAACAAATTCAAGAACAACGTCGAGCAAATGAAGAGCAGGCCGCCTCTGCGCGAGCCATGACTCTGGGGCTGCCATATCTTGATACGCGCCCAATCGAAGAGACGTTGCCGCTACTTTTTAATTTAATCGACATCCAAAAGATGCACTCTGACTACATCTTGCCACTCCAAAAAGGTGGCAATGGGGAACCATATCAATTCATGGTCACTAGTCAGACTCCACGTAGCACCATCAAAGAGTTGAGCGAAAAATTCAATGTCAACGGTGATGGTGTCGATTTCTTCCTAATCTCAAACAGTGCCTACCAGGTGATGATGCTTCGTTATGATCCACCAAAGCAGGTCCACTACGATGATATTCGTATTGCCAGCGACGGTGATTCCGAAACTCTTGCCTCAGTTTCGCAGACCCTCAACTCAGTCGGTACCGACAAAGTTTTCGACTTTCTTCTCGATCAGGCAGATAAGCTCGGCGCCTCTGATATTCATATCGAAAATCTCCGTGAATCCATTCGTATCCGTATGCGTGTCGATGGTATTCTTCACCCAGTCGCCAATCTTGAACGTGATCGCTATCGTGTCTTCATGGGCGAACTTGGCTCTCGCGCTGGTATTTCTTCTGCCGCTAAAACTCCACAATCTGGCCACATGCAAAAAGATATTTTTCGCAACGGCTCCTCGCATCTCTTAAATATCCGTGTCGAAACTGTGCCGACTATGTATGGCCAGGATGCTGTCATGCGTCTCTTTAACTTTGATGAATCTTTACTTAATTTAAATCTTCTCGGCCTTTCCGATCGCGAGCTTGCCGAGATCAATGAAGTAATTTCTCATCCTCGCGGTCTCGTTCTCATGGTTGGTCCTACTGGTTCCGGTAAGTCCACTACTCTTTATTCTATGATTAACGCACTTAATACTACTGATCGTAAAATCATCACACTTGAGGACCCGATCGAGTACGGCATCTCTGGAATTTCTCAGATCCCAGTTAATACAACTGACGGCGGTTCCTTTGCTGACGGCCTCCGCTCTATTCTCCGTCTTGATCCGGACGTTGTAATGGTTGGTGAGATTCGTGACGGCGACACTGCCAAAACCGCCATTCAGGCCTCCATCACCGGCCACCTCGTGCTGAGTTCCTTCCACGCCAACTCTACTGCGGCGGCTTTTTCTCGTATGATTGACCTCATTGGCACCAACCCAATTTTCTCTAGCTCCATCCGTATGGTGATGGCTCAGCGTCTCGTGCGTAGTCTTTCCGAAAATAAACGTGAATTTACCCCTGATGGAGCCACTCGTCAATTCATTTTATCTAAGCTTGAAGGACTTTCTGATGAGATTATCGCCGAGCAGCTCGGCTTTACGCTTGATCGAGATAATTTTACTTTGTACGAGCCAGTCCCAACTGGCCAGGATGATCCGTTTGGATACAAGGGTCGTAAGGTTATTATGGAGCAACTTAATGTCACTGAGGATATTCAGAGATTTATTCGCGGCGACGTAGAAGATATTAATACTACTGCTATTGAAAAAGCCGCCAGGAAAGCTGGTCTGATTACTCTGGAGCAAAAAGGTATTCTTGCCTGCCTCCGCGGTGAAACTACATTGGACGAAATATCAAGGGTGATATAAAGAGAGGAAAAAATGGACAATAATTTCGAAAAAACACAAAATTTAAACTCACCAGACGCTAATCACACAGACGCAAGTGTATTGGGTGCCGAACCAGTAGACGTAAGTTTGCAGGATGAAAGTCCAGCTACTGATCTTGCCGCTATGGATTTAAAACTAGACGATGCGGCCCGTGAAAATCAAGCAATAGCCGAAAGTACTCCTGCTGAAAACATCTCCGCCGAAAGCTCAAATCTTGATGGTGCCATTGATAATCCTGTCGAGAGTCCAATCGATAATCCTATTGAGACGCATGTTGATAACTTCATCGATAATCCTACAGACGATAACTCCGCATATGACAATTCCACATATGATAATTCTGCCGAACTCAAAAAACATAAAAATTCCTGGCGCACCACTGGAATTATCGCCATTACTACCTCTGTTATTCTCGCTATTCTACTTGCTGTCATGTATTTTTATAGTAATCAGAAAATTGCCGAAGGCACCAAGCAGATCAAGCAATATCAACGCGATCTCACGAATAGTAAAACTGTAATTGCTGAATATGAAGCCGCCACACAAACCAAGGTGGTCGATCCAAAGGATCAATCTGAAGCTAAAAGCGATGATAAGGCAGACGATAAGAAGGCCGACAAGCAAATCGTTAAATGGAATGATCTGAATATTAATTTTGCGCAGCTCACCACTCTCATCGGCGATGACTATCGTATCACTGGCGGTCGTATTGTCACGAATGAAGATGGCACCAAGGTTGTCGCAAAAATCAGTGTCTCAAAGATGGAAAAAGTAGTTGATCCGAATGGTCTTGCCATGCCAAGATATGTTGATCACGGTATGGCCGGTCAAACTAATGTTTATACTAGAAAGCTCCCTAGCGGTTCCTGGCAGTATGTCGGCGTCTATGGTGCCAATGGTATGGGCGTTATCCAGTGTAAAGAAGTTTCCGAAGAAATGCGCGCCGCTGTTACGGTCCTAAATAAATACGAACCGGATGCAAATATGAAATATTCTTGCGTTACTTTTAAGAACGACAATCCTGCCGAGGGTACCGAAAAAACAGTCTTCTAGTCTCTCGAGGTTACCCCTTCCATTTTCTATAAAACTATGTTAAAATAGGTCAAGTTTTAAGTAATAAAAGGTAAAATATGAGTTTTCTAGTGTTGAAAAAAATTGGTGACGCCCAGAAAAAGAAAGCCATCGTTGATGTTCGCTCTGGTGATACCGTCAAGGTAACTCAGAAAATCAAGGAAGGCGAAAAATTCCGTCTTCAGGTTTTCGAAGGTGTCGTAATTCGTGTGGACCGCAAAGAGTCACACACTGCACGCATCGTTGTGCGCAAAATTGCTTCTGGTGTTGGTGTTGAGAAATCTTTCTTGATGCACAGCCCATTAGTTGAAAAAGTTGAAATCGTTAAGCGTGCTAAGGTTCGCCGCAATAATCTTTCATACCTCCGCAACCGTTCTGGTAAATCTGCCCGTCTCGTTGCTAAGGACTTTGATCGCGCCGCTGTGAATACTTTAGCTGAAGAAAACGAAGAAGCTGAAGCTTCAGCCGAAGCTGCTGAAAAAACTGAAGAAGTTGCAGCATAATCTAACTTAGAAAACTCTAAAATAGACCTCCACGAGGTCTATTTTTTACATTTAAGATTGGTGTATGAAAAGTAAATTCGACGGAAAATATCTGTTTAGTGCTGGCCTACTCTGTCAACAAAAACCATTCATCTAAAACAAAATCACCGTTCACGCTAGCTACTGCGAGGTGGGGAATTAGCTTAGAAAATTCTGCATGGTTGTGTAAAAATGCCTTCGCCGCAAATTCCATCTGTTTATGTTTCTTCTGGTCAATAAATTCTAGCGGCTCCCCATATTGATTGTTCTTGCGATATTTTACTTCCGTAAAATAAATTTCGTCTGCCTTCCTTGATACAATATCAATTTCATATTGTTTAGTCTTAAAATTTCTAAACAAAATTTCATGCCCCAGTTTTTCAAGATAATCTGACACCACACTTTCACCACAACTCCCCAGTTCAGAAGTAGTCAGTTTATTCTTTGGTTTTAAGTCGGAGACTGAATGGGGCTTCCTTTCCTCATCTTCTCTCATCCAAATTTCCTGCACAGGACGAAAAGACTTGCGATGTTCTGGTGTTAGTCCGAGTTCTTCCATCATCCTTTGATGTAGCCCTGTCCCATATCCCACATGTTTCTCGAATCCATATCCCGGATATTTTTTCGAAAGTGCAATCATGTAACGATCTCGTTCGACCTTGGCAATGATACTGGCGGCCGAAATTTCTTTCACCAGAAGGTCGCCCTTCTTCAAAGTTGATACGTATTTTTCCAGTGGCGTCCCTACCAAAAAATTCATTGTTCCATCAATAATAATCTCAGAAAAAGGCACCTTCGCTTCCTGAATTTGTTTCACCGCCCGTCGGCAGGCCAGTCTCAGGCTTTCAGATATTCCAATCTCGTCGATCTCAGTGCTAGTTACCCAACCAGTAGCCGATGCTAGTGCGCTTTGCTTGATCTTATTGTATAGGCTCTCGCGTTTTGCCACCGTTAATTTTTTTGAATCAGTTAGCTGAAAGAACCAAGCGTATTTTTCAGGCTCCCGCTCCGCAATTTCCGCACTCGGTAAAATACAAGCACCAATTACCAGCGGCCCCGCATATGGTCCGCGCCCCACCTCGTCGATTCCTAAAATCATCAAAACCTCCTCAAGAAATACTGGTCGAATAATTAAATCTATGGTACTTCTGCAAAAAACAAACTCTTATTTCGACACGTTAAAACGAAATTCCACAATGTCACCATCCTGCATAATGTAGGTCTTCCCAACTGTGGCAAGTTTTCCTGCGGCCTTCACGGCAGCCTCGGATCCGAGTGCCACTAAATCGTCATATTTCATTACTTCCGCGGCAATAAATCCACGTTCAAAATCGGTATGAATCGTGCCAGCCGCCTCTGGTGCAGTCGCACCCTTTTTGATCGTCCAAGCGCGCACCTCTTTTTTACCAGCCGTCAAGAAAGATTGTAAACCTAAAGTATCGTAAGCTGCCTTCACGAGCTCGCCCAAAGCATCTTCTTCCACGCCATAACTCTTCAAAAACTCCATTTTCTCATCCAGACTCATGCCGGTCATCTCTTCCTCGAGTTTTGCATTCACAAACACTGCGCGTGCTGGCTTCACGAGTTCTCGAAGATCATTTTTTAAAGCCTCGTTCGTCAACTCGTTCTCGTCCACATTGAACATATAAATCACTGGCTTCTCTGTCAAATATGGAATTTTTTCCTCATTCGCATCTTTGTTTTTCTTACGTTTTGCCTCAACTTTTTCACGCGTCTCAAAATCCGCAAGCTCCAGCTCGGTTTGAATAATTTCAATATCCGCCTTTGGATCAACGGCTGCAGGTGTGTTTGCATTTACAGAAACATGCATAATGTCGTCATTTTTAAAAACACGCACCACGTGGCAAATAATCTGACATTCACGAATATGTGCTAAGAATTTATTGCCAAGCCCTTCGCCCTTTGAAGCCCCTTCAACCAGCCCAGCAATATCCACAAACTCCACGGTTGCCGGAATTTTCTTCTCGGCCGCATACATTTTTTCAAGTACATCCAGTCGCTCATCCGGCACGGGTACGATTCCTACGTTCGGCTCGATCGTTGCAAAAGGATAATTCGCCGCTAAAGCATGCGCATTTGTCAATGCGTTAAATAGTGTCGATTTTCCCACATTCGGCAATCCAACAATTCCAATTTTTAGATTCAAGGCAAGTCTCCAATCTTATTTATCTCTTAAATTATAGCATATTATCTGAAGGCGTTTCATGTATGCTATATTTAATATAACAAATCAAGAAGAGGTATAAGAATGGGTATGGAATCGTTGCCAAATAATAATGGTGAAAATATGGAGAAAAAATTGGATCCAAGAGTCGAGTCATTGGCTATTCCTTTGGCAAGAGATTATGCGGAGAAGAACTATCCAAAAATGGAAGATGGAACTTTTCAACCAGCATGGCGCGGCGTAAACGGTGAAAAATCGCTAAAAAATAAATCACCAGAGGATTTGATGGCAGAGGGGTATAGTGAGCTCGCTGCCCATAGATCTGTAATTGACATTGCGAATGAATCGTATGCTAATTATTCAGATTATTGGAAAGATCAAAATCGCGGAGGAGCAGAGTATCTTATTGGTTTAATGGATGAGCGTGGCGCCGATTCTCTACTTGGTCTAAATCTTGACGATGAAGAGACTCGCAATGAATATGGTAGCTTGATTCATGAAAATTGGATTTCTCGCAATGAATGGGTTAAGGATCCAAATTATGGTGATCCAAAGTTGGCATGTAATTTTTCTGAGTTATCTCCAGAGGAGCAGCAAAAAGACATTGATCAGCTTGGCGTCTTGCAAAAATGGATTAGTGAGCAAAAGTAAAAGATATAGTAGTTGGAGAGAAAACTATAGTAGCTTTTGAAATTATTTTTGGATTCAACTATTAGTTCATGATAGCATATAGATATGCATCAAGAAGAACTACTTAGCAAAAAGCGCGCCCTTGAGTTGTATGAAATCGGAAAAAATATGGATCTTGAGATAGGTACAACCGTAGGCCTTCAGCAGATTCATCAATATTTATTTCAGGATATTTTTGATTTTGCAGGGCAAATTCGCACCGTGAATATTGCGAAAGGAAATATGCGCTTTGCTCCAGTTCTCTTTCTCGAGCAAAATCTAAAAACCATCGATACTCTTCCGGAGGCGACTTTTGAAGAAATCATCACAAAATATGTTGAAATGAATATTGCTCATCCATTTCGCGAAGGGAATGGTCGCGCGACACGTATTTGGTTAGACCAAATTCTCAAAAAATCTCTCAAAAAATGTGTCGACTGGTCCAAGGTTGATAAATCTGAATATCTTTCCGCAATGGAACGCTCTCCAGTGAATCAACTTGAAATTCAGGAGCTACTTCGCCATAATCTTACCGACCAAATTGAGGACCGCGAGGTTTATATGAAGGGCATTCAGGCTTCATATCGATATGAAGATATGGATGATTACGACGTTCACACACTCTAGTTCATTATGGGTCGTTATATAATTTGATTAAGTACCCATTACAATTAGCGTAATAATATACTACTATGTTAAAATATCGATAAAGTTTATCATTAAAAAACTTTACTATTACTAGTGTATTATACTATTAAAAGAAAAATATGCATGAAAAAATAAATGAGACTAGTGAGAATACGGTTGAAGACGCCAATAAGGGCGTTTTTGATGCCTTAGCCCAAATGAAAGATAAATTTAATCCAGATAAAGCAAGGCAGCTAATAGAGTTAGAAGGAAGTTCAAATAATATTAATTCTTCATCTAGGCCAAAACTAGAGAATGTGGCTCATAGTATTCCCGAAGAGAACGAAACGCCTAAGGATAGTAATGACATAGTGGATCAAAAGGACCAAGATGAGTCATCACAATTAGAGACAAAAACACAACGCAAACTTACGTTGTCGGATAAATATGATATTAAAGAGCGCCCTAGGATCGACAGAATAAAATCGGATTTAAATTTAAATTTTTGGAAAGTTACTGAATACGAAAGAAAACAGAGTATTTCTGAACCTAGTGCCTTTAAAAAAGCTGTGAGATTAATAACCGATAGGTTAGGAATTAAAACAAAGAGAGGTGAAGAACTACGCGAAAGGGAGGCTATACGAGTTGCTTTGATTGAGTATCGTAAAGAAGAAGACGCAAGACAAAGAGCTTTTGAAGAAAAAAAAGAAAAAATATATTCTTGAAAGAGAAAAGAATAAAGCAGAAGTTGAAGCATACAGAGCTAGGATGGAAAGATCTTTACTTGAAAATGATATGTTACTGGCACGTGATCATTTTGATCGTAGAAAACGAGAAAGATTCAAAGAACAAAGAGTTCAGGAGATAGTTGAAAGAGATTTAAATGCTCGATTATTGACAACTGACAACTTAGAAGCAGAAGTTCTTTCTGAGAATCCTGAAATTCAAAAGCAATCGGTTCTTTTTGATGGTGTCCAGATACCAGTTTATGACCTAAAGGGTTTGTCCTTTTCTATACTATCGACAACAGTAGACTTTAAGAAAGCAAACGAGGAAGCAACCGATAATTTTAAAAAAGAGGCAATTGGCTTTGAAACATATAAAAAAGTATTAGCTAATCCAGTGATTTGGGGGGAACGACGTGAAGACGCTGAGAAAACTGACGGCTTTGGGACTAATAATTGTAACGCTAGGGGGGATACAATATCCGCATCATATTGGAATTCTGATCGAAATATCAATAATCATGTCCCAGGTAATTTAATTTATGGTTTTGAGCGAGTGGAGCCGGACTCTGTAATCTCAGTGTTTGATCGTGATGGCGGGACAAATAATATGGCTGGTCATAATGAGGCTTCTTTGGGTAGCCCAGATGTAATCAGAGGCCTCGAAGGAGCAGACGACACAGATGAATATAATGAGATTCTTTTGAGACGCTATTCAGAGAATGGTATACCAAAAAAACCAGATTACATAATAACCGAAAACGGCAAAATTACAGAAGCAGTACTTCGCCATGCCAAGTATTTTGGAGTACCGATCGTTAATATTGATCGCGCTAGTTATGTAGCAAAAGCAGAGAAAAAAGGTGAGGAGATAATTAATTCCATCAGTGATAAAGATGATTATTTGGATCTAGATAATAAAATGACAGAATTATTGTCTATGTCAGAATATAGAAGAATTTTTTCTCAGCTTAACATTTTGCAGCTTAAAGATATTGGCTATAAATCCGAAACCGAAGCTCCAAGTATTTCACCAGATGCTTCCGCTTTAGAAAAACAGTGCCTTGACATAGCAAGAATAGAGCTATTTAAAAGGATAGATTTTATAAAAACCACTCTTGAGGATGCTATTGACAAAATTAAGATGGATAAAAGAGGTAAGATGGATTTATCTCAAGTTTTTTCGCAATTTGCATCTTTTGATATTTATATTACTAATGCTCAGAATCGGACCCAAAGCGATGAACGGAGTGATACGAATCCGTTATTCACTAGAGAAAATGTATGGTGTAATATGATTGATGTAGTTTTTAAACTAAAAGCAGAATCTCGTACTGTAAAAACAACGATTTATGACGGAGAGAGGGTATTTGATGGAGAGAGGATATTAAGCGTTGACGAAGCACTTGCTAAGGGGGTTAGGACAAAAGAATATTTTAAAAATGCAGACAGTAGTTTTTATGACACGATTGAACCATTGGCACGTAAATATTTTGATGAGTACCGCAAGAACCAAGGCCTAATCATGAATTAAGAAAAATAAATAGACATATTTTTCTAGTTATAAAATTAAAAAATCGCTAGTGACTCGATCTATATCTAATACGTCCTCTGCTCAGGACAGCCCGCAAGGATTTGCGACATTACATTTTTCTCAGCCTCCGTCACCCAGAGCTCGTATTTAAATTTCACTGAAATCTGTCTCGCCACATACTGGCAGCGAAAACTTTTATTGTGTGGTAGCCAGGTTGCCGCATCGCCGTCAGATTTCTGTTGATTTGCCGCCGCCTGCACCGCTATCAAGTTTAATGGATCCGTGGCAATCTGGTATCTCACCTCACTCGTTTTGTATTGCGCACCTTTTTGCCAGGCATCAGAAAGCGCTACCACGTGGTCAATTTGCACACCTTTTGAGATTTCTTTACGTGTGTGAAATTCCATCACCTCGCCGGTGTAGGGCTCGTAAAATTTCCCAGCAACCACATTACATTTTTTGTCAGTCACCGCCGTTTCGCCAAAATCACGCTTCAAGATTCGTTGCCTTAAATTGCATCCATCAATATCCGGCCAACCGTTATAAAACTCGGTGCGTTTATAACCAGTTTTTGGCGCCCTGCCTTTCACTTCTAGCTTTGCTAGTATCTCACTTGCTAAAGGATTAGTCTTATGTGTATTATTATTTGGAGTTCCACCGCTACTAGTTATATTTTCTTGGAGATTATTTTTTTGTGAATTGCCCCCATTAGTCTTCCCACCATCGGCCGCATTTTCAGAAGGCGACGTGTCTGTTGCTATTTCTTTTGTCTCGGCAGTAACACTTTTAGTTTGGGCTTTATTTTGGTAATTATTCGGATTCGCCAGAACCGTTAAAGCTACAAGCCCACTGCAAATCAGTGCAGTAATCGCGCGTCTTTTTTTGTGAATCGTATTTAGGCTCATTTAATTTCTTTCTTTTATCTTAAAAATAATTGTCTTTGTAAAATATTTCGGCTAACTCACTAAAGCTTAGTCGCTGGACTTGATCACGTCGTCAAGCGTGCGTTCCGCTGATTTCGCGAGCATGTTTTACGACAGACATCAGATCCTGATCCTGGTCAAAATCCGTCTCCGGTAATTCTCCGGCAATCATTGAAATCAACTTCTTGAAACTCATCACGCCAGTCACTCTTCCGTGGTCGTCCACCACCACAAAGAAATGGCAACTCGTGCGTGCAAAAGCCGCCAGTGCTTCTTTCAGAGTGTAATTTTCGCTCATATAGTAAACGTTTTTATCAAGAAAAGCGGAGGCGCGATCGGTTTCTTTGACGCTTAGACTAAACAAAGTTCTCGTGTGGATCCAGCCCACAATTTCACCACGCGACCCCACAACAGGGAAGTGAGTTAAGCCAGATTTATAAAGCCTCGACAAAGTGAGTGGCCCCATAAAATCATTTTCGTGAATAATAATCACCTCTTCTTTTGGCGTCATCACTTCTTTTACGAGTTTAGCGTCAAAAGACATTGCCGCACCAATCGTCTGTTTCTGCTCTCTTGTGAGGACGTCTTCAGGGAGTTTCTTGATCAACCAAACCAAATCTTCAGGCGTTTCAGGATAGAAAATCTCTGGCAGCTGTGCGCTAGTTTTATAGCTATTCTTCTTATCTTCGCTCCCATGAATGTCCACCATGCTATGTTCGGTCATATTGTGTATAGGTCCAAATTCAGCCTCTTTTTCCTTTTCAGACTCGTCACTAGCGGCAGTCCCCTCGCCAGAAATCTCATCCATCGTCGCTTCATGTCTCACCAGATTTGATGCTTCTTTTTCGTCAGTAAAAATATTGCGGTCCATCGGCCCCACAAAATCCGAGTCCTCTTCAACAGTTTTCTTGACAAATATTTTTGAAATCGCACTAGAAAGTTTAGCAAAAAAATCCCGCATCCCCCTTTTTAAATTCTCAAAAAAGCCTTTTTTCTCTTCGCCAAAAATTCCTGATGGCTGATTGAGATCCGCATTTTGCTCGTCCATTATTTACCTCCGTTTTTTTGTCGCACCGCCCACAAACACGCTAAAATATGCTAATATCTATATTATACAAAAAATTATGGAAATAATCGAGATTTCCTAGGAGGTTTATGAGAAAATTGCCTATCATTGCCATTAGTGCATTAGTAATTGCTTTTCTTTCTTTATGTTTTTATTCTTTTAATCAAAACCAGGCCTACGATCAGTGGATCGCTAGCCTCGATCGCTCAAAATATATCGAAAAAGATGAGCGTAACGGCAATATCGGTGATAATTTTGAAGTTGCCAAGGATGCAAAAGTGATGATTATCGAATATGCAGATTATCAATGTCCAGGCTGCGCCACCACCTTTCCATTTCTCTCTGATGTAGTCAAAGAACATAAAGGCAAAGTCGGCCTCATCTTCCGCAGCTTTATTTTGAGTTATCACAAAAACGGTACCGCCGCCGCTTACGCTGCTAATGCTGCCGCTCTCCAGGGGTACTGGCAGCCTTTTGCTACACTTCTTTTTAAGAACCAATCTGAATGGGAAGATCTTAGCGCAGATAAGCGTGACGCAAAATTCAAGGCCTATTTCGAGGAAGCTTCTGGCAAGAAGGGAAATACTGAACAGTTCTTTAAAGATATGAATAGTGAAGCTGTCAAGAAAAAAGTCAAATCCGACATGGCAGTCGCCAGGCTTGTCAAGATCTCTGAAACCCCAACCATTTTTGTAAATGGTCAGAAATTCTCCACCAATTCTGTCAATGAGGCTGATTTTAAAAAGAATCTCAAAAACCTGATTGATGAAGAGTTGAAGAAAAATGAGTCAAAATAAAACTCCAAAAATTGATTTTGTTATCACCTGGGTTGATGGCAGTGATGAGAAATGGCTCGCTGAGAAGCGAGCTATCGCCGAAAGTTATTCCTTTATCAAAAAACCATCCTCAACTACAAACCGGACATTCGCCGAAAATCAGCCTTCAATAAAAGGTCAGCCTTCTCTCGAAAAGCCCAGATTTGACTCAAGCGATCTACGTTTTCGCAACGATTTTGATTTTCTCAAGTATTGGTTTCGTGGCGTTGAAAAATTCGCCCCATGGGTTAATCAGATCTTCTTCGTCACGACCGGACATCTTCCAGACTGGCTAAATCCCGACCATCCGAAACTGAAAATTATTCACCACAGTGATTTTATTCCCAAGGAATTTTTACCAACCTTCAATTCTCATACCATCGAAAATAATCTCCATAGAATCAAAGAGCTTTCGGAAAACTTCGTCTATTTTAATGATGATTTTTTTCTTTTGAGAAAAACCAGGCCAGAAGATTTCTTCAAAGAAGGGCAATATCAGGGGAAAACTCAGCTGCTTCCACGAGCTTTCTTTGCTGAAAACATCCTCATAAATAATCCATCTCGTGATATATTTCCATATATTCAGATGAATAATATGGCGCTGATGAACCAGGATTACGACAAGCGTAGTTTCTACAAGCTCCATAAATCAAAGGCATATAATATCAAATATGGTATATTTAACCTAAGAAATTTTCTCCTCAAACCATGGCGCGAATTCTCACTTCTCTATGATCCACATTGTGCAATCTCTTATAAAAAATCAACATTTGAGACTGTCTGGAAAAAACATGAAGAGATTTTGAAAGAAACTTCATTGCATCATTTCCGCTCGGACCGCGATGTCTCACATTTAATCTTTTACTACACACAACTACTTGAAGGCAAATTTATCCCAAGAAGCGCGAATTTCTCGCATCACACCATGCTAAATAAGGATGAAAACCAAAACCTACAAATCATCCGCATGGTCGAGTCTCAAAAATATCACATCCTTTGCATTAATGATGGGGAGGTGAAAGACCCCGCAAAAACTAGGGCTGCCCTCACCGCCGCATTTGATAAAATTCTCCCCGAAAAAAGCATATTCGAGAAGTCATACTACTCTAACCTCTTAAGTGTTGCACTTGAGATGTTAGTTCAGGAGCAACATTGACGTAATGCATAAAATGTTGTATAATATACAAGTTGCTATCTGCAAGGTACTTTAAAACTCATGCTTGCAGACAAATTGTTCTCGAAAGGGGAAGAAAATGAAGAACCTGAATGTCACGAAGGAAGTTGTCAATCGTTTTGCTGAGGCGGCTGAGACCATTATCGTCGCAAAGTCTAAGCTCAGCAAAGAGCTGACCAGATTCATCCAGGATCACCGATCCATGATTGAGGCTGACGCAAGAAAGCAGAATCCTTGCGCAGTTGAAAAACTGGAGACCACTATTCGCTGGGTGGAGTTTTGTCAAGTAAACCTTGATCACCTTGTTGACATTTCGTCAAACGAGGACGGGGTTTATAAGATCATAGCCCCAGACACCATGAAGAGCTTGAACGCTCAGATTGAATATATCGACGGCACCTTCAGGGAGTTTCTTGAGGAGTACGAATCGCATATTCACTTCGTCCAAGTTTTGATCGCTCGACACATGGTGTCTAAGCTTCTCAAGAAGAAGATTGAAAAATCTCAGGAATGGCGCAAACAGCTGGACGACCTCTACTCTGAAATCAATAAGGCTACATTTGACTTGATTGATCTATCGAGTAAACACCGGTTCAGTATTGAACCTCTTGATCGGAGTGTCGAACTCTGCGTAAAGGTGGAAGAATTGGGCGTCTTGGCACCTGGGAGTGAAAAATATTTAACAATATCCCAGGCGAAAAAGATGACATTCACCGATCTGCTGCTGCAGTACCTTTCGCGCTTCGCATGAGTTTCAAGGAAGAGGGAGAATTTTCTCCCTCTTTTGCTTTTTTGACTTTACTACTACCACCCTTCTCTTGACAAACAGAGAAAATATCGTATGATATAGGCGTTACCTAGCATGGTGAAGATCTTTAAAATACTCATGCTAAAACTACTGCAACCTTTAGTCGTTCAATATGGAATAGGAGGGGGAATATGGAATCTCTTTTTGAGAAACTACAGTCGAACATTGGAAACTTATGGTCGTACATCAAGAAGTTATGGCCGTTCAGCAGGAAAAACGCAGTCAAACTGAGCCCAGAAATGGTAGCATTTCAGGAGACCCACAAGCTGGCGATGGATTTCGCCACCAACATTGTCGGACTCACGGATTTTGTTATCCGCGTCGCCACCGCTCAGTGCGGTTATTACATGGATATCGTTTGTGAAATTCTCAAGAAAGAAGAGGCAGCGCTAGCTTTTGATATTAAGAGCAGCCAGCATCCTGAACGAAACTATAAAAAGCAAGATTCTTACTACACGAAAACGAAATACCATGTTTTTAAATCGGCATACGGTGAGTTTCGCGAATGTCTCAAAGCGCTTCTCTTAATCAAGCAGTCTATTAGAATTACCCAAAATCTGTATGATGGCAAAAATCTTGCGGAAGAACTGCAAAACCTTAGTTTTGCCTTTGAGGATTTTTACTTTAAAGAAGCCGAGATTATGCAAATTGCAGAAATACTTGACATGGAAGCTGAAGATATGCCGTTTTGCAATATGTTATCCCACAATGAAATAGAAAATTATCGTAAACAAATCTGGGATGCCAAAATGCAGTGGGTCTATGTTGATTTTTTACCGTCATCTGAATACGATGCTCGTCTTAATCGTCTTTATCGTATTTATTCTTATTCAAAACAGTTTTCCGATCCCGCAATCATCAGAATCTTTGATGAAGTATGTATGATATACCGGCTTTTCCGTGAACGCATCAATCTCGTGTTTTACGCGCCGATCCGCGGCTACTCTAACCCCTCAAGTGCAACACCTTGAGATGTTAATTCAGGGCGATATTTGACAAAACACAAGCACAATGGCATAATATATTTGTTGCTTACATGAGTGTGCACCTTAAAACACTCATGTTAACTCATCGTTACGTTCGTGACGACGATTTTCTCAAAGGAGGGAAATATGGGAAAGGTTAAACGTTCTAAGGCAGCACAGAAGGCACTTGAGTCGAGAGTTCTGCTGTTTCTCAGCGATAAGCGCCTGGCAGACAACAGCTTCGAGATTCTGAGTGGCATACAGACCTATTATAAGGATGTATACTTCTGTCTTGCAACCTGTGGTTATACGGAAGCTCGACTGGCTATTGATTCGCAAGATTCATCCAAGCGGACCGATCTATTCGAGCAATTTGAACAGAAGCTCATAGAGCTTTGCTATTTGCTGGGATCATTGAGGGACTGGAAACAGACTCTCGACTTAGTCGGCAACGGCTATGGATCCTCGCGAATCGTGACTGAATTCATTCGCTTGTTTAAGATGTGTAGTAGTTTCCTGAAGTGCGAAAAGGAAACCTGCAAAATTGTTTTGGATATCTGGCGTCTGATTCAAGTACTCGATGCGTCCAGTCTGGTCGACCCTTACAATTATTTTACTTATATGTCAAATCTTTATGAGAAAATCAAGGAAGGTATCAACCTCCAAACCGATTTCTCTAAAATGACTTATATGTAGAATTAAAATCGTTGGCCGAAAATGGCAGTGACGAGGCAGACTATCTTTGTGAAGGGCTTAGAATAGCCTTTAGCAAACCGGTTACGCCGTGCGAGCTGATTGAGCGGGTTGACTATGCTTTAAAGAATGTATAACGTTCAAGACGATCCGCGCTTTGCATGAGTTTCAAGGAAGAGGGAGATTTTTCTCCCTCTTTTGCTTTTTTGACTTTACTGCTACCTCTTCGGCTACTCTAACCCCTCAAGTGCAACACCTTGAGATGTTAATTCAGGGCGGCATTTGACAAAACACAAGCACGATGGTATAATATAGTAGTCACTTGCATGAGTGATGCACCTTAAAACACTCATGCTAACTCACCGTCACATTTGTGACGACCATTTTCTCAAAGGAGGGAAATATGGGAAAGGTTACACGTTCTAAGGCAGTCGCAGCACAGGAGGCACTTGAGTCGAGAGTAAAGCTGTTTCTCAGCTTGATTACCCTCAACAGCAAGAGCCTGGCGGACAACAGCATCGAGATTCTGAGCGGTATGCAGACCTACTACAAGGATGTATACTTCAGCCTTGCGACCTGTGGTTGCACGGAAACTCGACTGGCTATTGACCCGCACGACGATTCGTCCGAGCAGCCCGATCGCTTCGAGCAGCTCGAACAGAAGCTCATTGAGCTTCGCCACTCGCTGGAGTCATTGAGAGACTGGAAAAAGACTCTCGACTTAGTCGGCAACGGCTATGAATCCCCGCAAATCGTGACTGAATTCAGTCGCATGTCTGAGACATATGGCAGGTTCCTGAAGTACGAAAAGGAAACCTGCAAGATTGTCTCCGACATCTGGGACCTGGTTCAGGTACTCGATGCGTCCAGTCTGGTCGACCATGACGATTATTTTACCTACATGTCGAAGCTTTACGAGAAAATCATTGAGGGGGTCAACCTCCACACCGATTTCTCCGAAGATGACTTGTATGTAGAATTAAAATCGTTGGCCGAAAACGGCAGCTACGAGGCAACCTATATTTGTAAGGGGCTTGAAAAAGTCTCTCACAAACCGGTTACGCCGCGTAATCTGATTGAACGGGTTGGCTATGCCTTTAGGACAGCCTAACGTTTAAGACGATTCGAGTCGCATGAGTTCCAAGAAAGGAGGAGTTTTCACTCCTCCTTTTTCCATGGAAAATTATACTCGCAACAAAAAACGTGAGAATAAAATCAGGTATCACCAACTTCAGTAAAAAACTGCAATTTTCAAATCAGGTACCACGTCAGAATAGACTCTCACCACCCCCGTAAAAAATTGACAGCATAATAATAAAATTATATAATATCAACGTTGCAATTTGCAAGGTTCTTTAAAACCCACAGGAAAACCTTGCAAAAAACTTATTCATAGAAAAGGGGAAAAACATGGATAACGCAGTTAAGGCAATGGGAATGGAAGTTGAACGCAACTTCTTCACTACTGTAAACACACTTCTGCACGAGAAGCTTGTCTATGCGGAAACGATGATCAAGCATCTGCGCTTCATCGGTGAACTGGTTGATGAGAAGGAGGCCTCGATTCTGGGTGTCACCTATGGCAAGGAATCCATCTACATCAAGACAATCGTCACTGACGAGGCAAACGTCGGATCGGAGCCTGACAGCAATGAGGAATCCACTTTCGTTAAGGCCCAGATCGGCAATCTGGACTTTGAGGGTGTCACCTCTGTCGAGAAGCTCTTCTTTGACGAGTGCTATGGGCGGATTTACAAGCTCTATGTATCTCTCTGCGAGATGCCGGAAGTCAAGATGATCGAATTTTGCGCCAAGCATCCGAACATTGAGGTGGCCGAGGCAGCCCAGCAGATGTTTTGCAGTTTCTGCGACAAAGAAAAGGAACTTGTCACTGCATATGGCAAGCTGATCCATAGTCCGGAAATCTTTGAGTTTACCTATAAGTTCGAATATCTTGCGAGCTTGAGGTCCTCTGAGGGAGACAATAGCTATGAGTCTCTCATCTTCATTAACGAGATCCGCAAGATCGACAGAATCAAGAAGATGTTTCTGGATGACTTACTTTCGTTAGAGGAAAACAGTAAGACTTTTCTCGATGACGTACTCTCGTTGGAGGAAAACAGCCAGACGGTTGCAGACTCGAGGATGAAGTCGCTTGTCTACCTCTATGGTATTTATTACCGTAAGGTGGCAAAAGCCTGCGAGATGAGCAGTGAAGAGGATATTATCTTTACGCCGTCGTATCGCAATATGCTCAGTCGTCTTGAAAAAGATGGCACTCTTGCTATGTGGATGAAGCAGGTCAGATAAGAACCAGATCAGATAACTGGCAGCATTTCCTGTGGGTGGAAGAGGGAGATTTTCTCCCTCTTTTTCAATTCTAGCTACTCTAACCCCTCAAGTGCAACACCTTGAGACTTATAGACCTCGAGTGGAGTCTTCCACTTGAGTCTTTTTCTTGGTCTATTATTTATTAAATTCGCTATCTCAACTATATCTCGTTTTGTAAGTTTTTTGAAGTCTGTTCCTTTAGGTAAGAAATCTCGAATAAGCCCATTGGTATTTTCATTTCGGCCACGTTCCCAAGAGTGGTATGGATTGGCAAAATATATATTCGTTTTTAATTCTTTCTCTGTAATCCTCCAAAGCGAGAATTCAATACCATTATCATAGGTTATACTCTTAATCTCGCCAAACACTGAAGCTATATCTAGCTTCGTTTGTTTAGCAATCTTATGTGCATTATAGTTATGTATTAAACTTGCAGATAGAAGTCCAGATTTTCTATCTACGTGTGTTAATATGCGGTCTGTGGTTTTTAATCCAAAGATCGTATCTCCTTCAAGATCGCCATAATATTTTAGTTCATCAACCTCTTTTGGGCGTTCCGAAATATGGTGTTTATCTCTGTTAGTTTTATTAAAACTTAATATTTTATACGAACGGAATTTCCGTCCTTTTCGTCTTAAGTGTTTTTCTAATCCTTCAAGATAAACAAGACGATAAATTGCCTTATGTGAAACATATGGCAATTTATCCTCTATTCTTAGTCTGCCAGAAATTTGTTCTGGAGACCAACGTAGTTTAAGCTTTTCTTCTATATATTTTTTAGTCTCTAAATATGATCTATTATTAAGTCTTAAAGCTTGTTTCTTAATACGCCCCAAAGATAGTTTAGAAGCTAATCTGGCAGTATATCTAGGTATATTTAACTCTTTTAATCTTTTATAATACCTATCTCTTTTAATCTTTTATAATACCTATCTCTTTTTATACGTATAATGTCTACTTGGGGTTGTCCACGATAATGTCTGCCATCTAGATAAAGTTCCTTAGGCTTGTTAACACGGGTAGTCTTGGTCTTAATGCCATTTCTGTTTATCTCTCGCGCAATAGTTGAAGGGTTTCTATCTAATTTATTAGCTATGGATCTTATACTTTCGTTATTTTTTAATCTATTTTCAATTATTACTCGTTCTTCATACGAAAGTTGTGTATACTTATTTAGAGACATCGACGTCTATCCTTGTTTAAGTTAGTGTTACAAATTTAATTTTAACAGGACTAAGAATAGTTGATGTCTCTTTTTTGTTGGTTAGTGTTGCACTTGAGGGGTTAACTCAGGCTATAACTTGACAACTTATATCAAATATCTTATAACATCTAGGTTACCTAGCATGGTGAAGATCTTTAAAACACTCATGCATAATTTTTCTTATTCAGCAGTAAATATTTTTTGAAAAGGAGTATGGAACTATGGATATTGGTAGGAAAATTAGTACCACTGAGGAGACTATCAAGGCATTTGATAAGTCAGCTATGACAATTGTTGACAAGAAGATGGAGCTCTCTAGGATGTTAATTGACTTACTAACAGAGAAGAAATCAGATATGGAGCTTGAGCTCTATATTCAAGGCCCTGATGGTGATAGTGAAAAATTGAGAAAGCTTTTCTTGAATCTGGAGGATCATTGGGAATGCCTTAATCGTCGACAATATAGTAGTGAATTTAAAGCGTGGAGAAATTTAACCCAGCGCGCGATGCGGTCCGTCGAGATTCTTGAAGACTATCTTGCAAGCTACAATGAACTACTTTGTATCATGCGAGAAATTATTGATAACCAATTGGTTTCTAACCAGCTTCTTGAACTACTAAATGACCCCTCAAATAGTTACAATAAAATTAACGAGGCGTATCTAGATGTAAACTACGACTTTGTGAGCCTTTCTGAAACAATAAATAACCTTCAGAAAGAATGTGGATCTAATATCCTAACGGAAAAACAAGACTCTGCAGCAAAAAAGCTTATTGCGGAATACGAGGCAAATATCCCCAGCCGATATTACGATTCAAACGAGGTTATAATTTTAACCTCAAGTAGCCATAGCGATAATCCGAACATGGATGATCTAAAGGAATCAGTCCTGACAGAAGAATTATTGAGATATTTATCATAACCAGCATGAGTTCTAGCGAAGGAGGAGTTTTTTACTCCTCTTTTTTCTTTTGAAAAATTATTCTCGCAAAAAAGTCGTGGGAATAAAATCAGGTACCATTAACCTCAATAAAAATCTGTAAATTTAAAAAATCAGACACCATGCAAAAACATAGCTAACATATGAATTGACAATATATCAATACATTATATAATACATAAGTTGCAACCGCAAAGACCTTTAAAACTCACAGGGAAGGACACTGGCGGAAGACTATTTTTCTAAGGGGGAAGCATGAATAACAACTTGAATCATGAAAACTATGTTCAGACGGTTGGCAAGAACTACTTCGGAGGCATCGATAATCTCATGAAAGCCAAACTGGATTTTATGGAGACGGTTATTGAATTCTTACATCTGGTCAGAATCACCGTCGCAGACAGTGAGGCAGACCCGAAGCTCACGGCTATCTATACCAAGGAGATTACACAGGTCCGCCCGACTATGATCGCTGGAGAGGCCAAGACTTTGACGGAGGTAAAGCAGTACATTGACGATGATTATGCTGAGATTTTTAAGCTCTTTGTTGCCACCCGCAGAATGCCCGAAATTGGCCTGATCGAATACTATAATCAGAACGATCCGGATATGATGGCGACCCGTGTGGTACAAGAAGCATTTTCTCACTTCTGTAATAAGGAGAGAAAATTTATTAGCGCCTGCAGTGACCTACTTTTTAATGAAGATGTTCTTCCGATCCTGGCTAGACTTGCAAATGTGCGGAGGTCGCATGGCAGCCGTATTGATGATACATCAAGACTACTGGCTGCTAGAGAAGTAAGCATGAACATCAAAAAAGAACTTAGTGATGGGGCGCATAGAATTAATACCCTCAGAGAGAAGTTCGGGCGAGACCTGGGTGAAGCAGAAGAGTTTACTGACAGGTCCGAGGATCGAGATTCAGTACTTCACGTCTATTTCCGCTACTTCAATCCTGGCAAAAAGATTCTCGAATCATGCTCCACAAGTGATGAAAAGGGTACTTTATTTCCGCCAAGAACTGGAAGACTTTTCGTGCAGGCAAGTAAAATCATCAACTTCTGATCGCTAGTCCGGCTAATATTTCGAGATCCAATTTTAATGTCAGATCAAAATTCCCAATATCTGATTTTGATTTTTCCAACCTGTGAGTAGAGAGGGAGATTTTCTCCCTCTTTTTTATGCTTATCCTTGTTCTCTTCATTAAATATGATTTAATATAAGTGTTGCTATCTGCAAGGTAATTTAAAACTTATGGAACCTTGCAGTTTTTCTTTAGAAAGGGGGCAGAGATGAACGAGAACAATGCAACTGTAATGTACGAGAAGCGCTTTTTCAAGACCATTGGCAAAATCGTCAAGAAGAAGGTGGAGCTGGTCGGTAATTTCGTCAGTGTGCTTCAGGCGGTCAAGTGTCAGATTCCGCTGGTGGTCATGATGGGGAGCAAAGACGAGGCTTTTGATATTGAGCGCAGTCTCAATGCGATGCTCGGCGCCCATCAGAACTTTAAGTCAATGCCGGAAATCAAGCTGTTAAAAAGTTATAGCAAGTCTCCGAATATCTCGGCCGGCGACTGTGTTACTACCTCTTTTGTTCATTTTACGAATGAGGAGAGTGAGTTTTTCAATTTTGTGGTCGAGCTTTTGAATATGCCGCTTTTTCTGGAGAACTACCGCCAATATTGTTCACAGAATCAGAAAGAGGCCAGGAAGTTGTTATTTGATGTCTACTCGGAGATTGGACAGTTTTACAAGGAATTTGAGGAGTACGCGGAGAGTCTGGAGGAGGGGATTCGTCTGCCTGGGGTTGGCTTTGAAATCGATCGACATCTTTATGCCAACTCCAAGCGGATTATCGATGCCTGCAAGGCCAGTGACGAAGTCGACGTAATTCGGCGCGCCAATGGCGAGATTGGACCTGATTGCGCCTATGTTGTCCGGGTTAGAAATGGTGCTAGTCAGGCCATTGAGATTGACGAGGCGCTAGCAGATGATCTGTTTGCGGCTGACGAAAATCTCGATGCCGACGACCCCAGCTTCGAAGGGGACGGGGAAGAGATCGAAGATGAGGATGAAGATGATTGCGAAGGCGGCGGCGAAGAGGACGACGATGATACCGGTGGAAGTAATGGTGGTGGTCCTGGCAATAGTAGTGCTGGCGGTAATAGTACTGGCGGAAATAATGCTGGCGGTCCCGGCGGTTCCGGCGACAATAATGCTGGCGGTAATCCGAACGGCAAATCTGGCAAGTAATTCCGTAAGTCTCAAGAGGGAGCAAAGACTCCCTCTTTTTTATTAATATCCACTACCACAGTAAATTGACAAAATGTCAAAAATAAGGTATGATAGGTAGAAGTTAAAACAAGCGTAGGGTTAATGATGCAAGAGACTAAAGAGATTGTTGTTGAGAATCAAAAAGTTGCAGAAAAAATCACACTGCAGAAGATTCATTTTGTTTTGTACAGCTTCCTAAAGCGGATTCTTGATATTGTCCTAAGTCTCATCGCTCTCGTATTTATTATCCCAATTTGCTTAATTATCAAAGCAATCACCTTGCACTATGAAGATTATGACTCAATTTTTTATACTCAGGAGCGTATTGGCAAGAACGGTAAGAAGTTTAAAATTATTAAGTTTCGCAGTATGGTCGTCAATGCTGATGAAGAACTCGCCAAGATGCTAGAAAAAGAAGAACATAAAAATAAATGGGATGAAGATCAAAAGATTGACAATGATCCAAGAATCACTAAGGTTGGCAAGGTTCTGAGGCGCACCTCACTTGATGAACTCCCGCAATTTATCAATGTCTTAAAAGGTGACATGTCGATTATCGGTCCAAGACCACTCGTTCCCGGAGAACTAGGAAAGCACCATGGTAATCATGAAATTTACGAAAGCGTAAAGCCAGGCATTACTGGCTGGTGGGGTTGCCACGGCCGCTCATGTACGACCTATAAAGCACGCCTCGAGCTTGAGTATTATTACGTCGAGCATTTTGGATTAATCACTGATATTAAGTGTTTCTTCCTCACGATTTTTTCCGTAATTTGTAAACAAGGAGCAAAATAATGACGGAGAAAAAACCAATCATTGTTGCTCAGGTAATGGGAAAATGGCTTGGCAATGGTGTCGAGTCTGTTATTATGAACTACTATCGCCATCTCGATCACTCAAAGGTTCAATTCGATTTTATTTGCGACGAAGATTCCACCCGTATTCCGTATGATGAAATAAAAAAGCTCGGCGGTCGAGTTTTTCTTGTACCAAAATATCAAAATCTTCCAAAATATTTAAAGTCATTAGAGAAGCTGTTTAAGGAAAATCAATACCGCATCGTACATGCGAACTTAAGCACTCTATCTGTATTCCCACTATATGTAGCAAAAAAAGTTGGTGTACCAATTCGGATCGCTCATAGCCATTCAATTAGCAGTCCAAAAGAATGGAAACGTAATTTAATTAAGAATATATTGCGTCCATTCAGCAAGTGTTATGCCACGGATTATTTTGCCTGCTCTGAACTTGCAGGCCGCTATCTTTTTGGTAATAAAGCTTTTGATCAGGGTAAAGTGAAAATTATTCATAATGCTATTGATATTGATAAATTTAAATTTGATGAAGTGGCTCGAAAGAAGCTGCGCAAAGAATTTGGAATTAAAGATAGCACGATCGTAATTGGCCATGTTGGCCGTTTCGTCCAAACCAAAAATCACACATTTCTAGTTGATGTCTTTAAAAAATATCACGAAAAAAAGTCAGATTCAAAGCTTTTACTTATTGGTATTGGTCCACTAGAGAATCAGATTAAAGATAAGATAAGAAAGCTAGATCTTGTAGAATCCGTAATATTCTTGGGCCAACGTGATGATATTAATAAGTTGTATTCAGTAATGGATATTTTCTGTCTGCCGAGTCTTTACGAAGGACTACCAGTCGTAGGTGTCGAATCTCAAGCCGCAGGGTTACCAATTATTTTTTCAAATGGGGTTTCACATGAAGCAATTATTTCCGAAAATGCAAAAATAGTTCCGAATCAAGAGACGGGGGCTTACATAAAAAAAATGGATGAAATTACTCAAGAAAATAAACAAAGGGCACTTGCGTCTATTAATGAAAATATGAGTATAAAAAATGAAGCTTCAAAACTTGAGGCAATATATTGTAGGCCATTAAAAGTCCTACACCTCATTAGTACTAGTTCATTTTCCGGAGCTGAGAATGTGGCATGTCAAATAATTAATCTATTCAAGGATGAATCTAGTTATAACATGAGATATTGCGCAGTTATCGAAAAAAATAATGAAGCTCTAGAAATCAGAAAAATCCCTGTTTTAAAATTAGATAAGTTTAATATCCATGACATAAAAAAGGCAATTAGAGAGTATAATCCAGATATAATTCATGCGCATGATCCGAAATCAACCATAGCATCTGTTGTTGCGTCAAGAGGAAAGAAGATAATAGCTCATATTCATTCTAACCATCGATATATGCGAAAAATTAGCATTAAGTCGTGTATTTTTCATTTCTATATAGAAAAGAGGATATCCAGTATAATCTGGGTTTCCGACTCTGCATTAAACGAATATATTTTTAATAAAAGAATTAATAAAAAGATTAGCTCCATCGTACTCCGTAATGTGGTAAATCCATATGAACTTAAAGAAATTGCAGGAAATGATAAGAATAAATATTCATTTGACCTAATATTTTTAGGAAGGATGGAGGACGTAAAGGATCCACTCCGATTTATTAATATCGTCTCCCAGATTCAGAAAAGTAAAAGAGATCTCAAGGTTGCGATGATTGGGGATGGGACATTGATGGATGAAGTAAAAGCTAAAATAAATGCGCTAGACTTAGGGAAAAATATCACTATATTTGGTAACCTCATCAATCCATACAAAATATTGCTTTGTTCAAAAATTCTTGTAATCACCTCACGTTATGAAGGAACACCTATGAATGCACTGGAAAGTATTGCATGTAATATTCCAGTTGTCTCTACTCCAGTAGATGGGTTATTAGAAATAATTAATAAAAAATATTTGTGCAGCACAGATATGGGCTTTGTAAAAACTATTACTACGCTCCTCAATGATAATGGATTGTATAATAAATATAAAATAGATTTAATAACTATTAATAATGGAATTAATGATATTTCGACATATAAAAGGAAAATAACGGAGCTCTATAACTAAAATATGGTCAATACAAAGCATAGAGTAATTAAGACTAATGAGTTCGTATTCTTTCTCGGTCTAATCTTGCTTGAAGTAAGATTCTTCATGACTAATCTTGAACTGGTTAGATATTTATCACCAATCCTAGATTTATCTACAACTTTAATATTCCTGATCTGTATTTTAATCAAAATGCAAAAAAAAGAACTAACCAGGGATAATCTTGTTAGGATGATCATTATTATTGCTCTTGGCTTGCTTAGTTTAGCTACTACAAAAAATCCATTTGTCTTAAAGACGGGCCTTGTCATATTATCGGCAGACGGAATTAGATTTAAAACAATTATAAGAACTGACCTATTTATAAAAACATTTATCTTAATAAGCGTTATATTGCTTTATTTTTCCGGTATTATAAATACAAGCTTTACTTCGGTAAGGGGTGAAATATTTAGAAACTCATGGGGTTTTAGGCATCCAAATACTCTAGGGTTAATTCTGACGATAATCTTTTTTGAAATTACATATTTATATGAAAAAGAAAGAAAAACTTGGAAAATAATATTATCTATTATGTTTGCAGCTTTCATCTACCTGGTTCCAAATTCACGGTCTCCTTTATATGTAATTGTCTTTTATTTAGTTATTTCGTTTCTTAAGAATAAAGTTAATGAAAGCTTCTTAAATAAAATCATATTTAGAAAAAATTTATTATTTATACTTTTCTCAGCAGTAAGCATAATAATGGTACTCTCATACACTAATTCTCCCTTAATAATTAATATTGATACTGAGATAATGAGTAATAGAATTTACTATCAAAAATTAGCTTTTGAAAATACAGGTCTTTCATTGCTTGGTAAAAATATCTCAGAAAATACAATTCTAGATAACTCATACATTTACGTTCTATTAGGATACGGAGTTTTTATCTATTATTTTTATTATAGTATTTATAAAAAACTCTTTAATTCTATTATGGATGATAAACAGATTGAACTTCTGATAATTATCGTGTCTATATTACTTTATGGTGTCTTTGAGAACTCATTAACGAATATTATATGTAATCTTTTTGTATTATATCCATTTTGTGGCAAGGAGCTAAAACATGCCTAAGCTTTCAATTATCATCCCAGCATATAATGCTGAACAATATATAGAATCATGTCTAGATTCTATTCTGCAAAATAGCAAAGAATCTCTCTCTGAAACTGAAATAATAGTCATCAATGATGGTTCAACTGATAATACATTGAAAATCCTTGAAAGCTATAATCAGTACAAGAATATAAAAATCCACACAACTAAAAATCAAGGTGTCTCTGCCGCTCGTAATCTCGGCATTAGTCTAGCCAAAGGAGAATGGATTACTTTTATTGATGCGGATGATACTATCTCAGATCATTTCGTAGATAAAAATATTCCTAGGTTTAATGAGGATATATTAATAAAATGCGAGGTAGTGAACCAGACCCCAGATAAAGCTCAAGTTGGGGGAGCAGTCAATAAAACTACTAGAGAATTTTTACATGGATTAATATTAGGTCAAATCGATGGATTTTCATTTTCTTATTTTTATGATTCTAAAATATTAAAATCAATCAGATTTAGAGAAGATATTCATTTTATGGAAGATTCAGTGCTTCTCATAGAATACCTGAAAAAATGTAAAGCTAAGGAAATTATTGAATATAAAGACGTGTTTTATTTCTATAGAAATAATATGGAGTCAGCCTCCAACAACTCTGTCAACATGCTAAGAAATATTAAAGACGCATCAAAGGTATTCGAGATTAGAAAAAATCTTCTGGACGGAACTTGGAACAGCGACAATAAAAAAGCCTTATGTAAGGCCAGGTTTCGAATATACGAAAACCAAATCGCAAAAATAGATAATAGAAAAGAATATATTAAAGTGAAGCGAGATAAGGATTTTAGACAAATTCTAAAAAATGGAATCAGAATCCCTGAGACTTCATTGTTATCTAAAATGTATTTTCTCATCATCCTATATTCTCCATATGTAGTATTTTTGATGTATAGAATCATCCGAAAACAACTCAAGGAGCTAAAACATGCCTAAGCTTTCAATTATCATCCCAGCATATAATGCTGAACAATATATAGAATCATGTCTAGATTCTATTCTGCAAAATAGCAAAGAATCTCTCTCTGAAACTGAAATAATAGTCATCAATGATGGTTCAACTGATAATACATTGAAAATCCTTGAAAGCTATAATCAGTACAAGAATATAAAAATCCACACAACTAAAAATCAAGGTGTCTCTGCCGCTCGTAATCTCGGCATTAGTCTAGCCAAAGGAGAATGGATTACTTTTATTGATGCGGATGATATTGTGAATAGTAATTTCAGTAAAGTTGTGAACTTGGTGGAAAATAGTAAATCATCATTCATTATCTTCAGTAACTATGTTATAAAGATAACTGATAAGAAAATACTGACTGTCCAAACATTGCAGTCGTCAATGTATTTGTCTGGCCCTTGGTCGAAAGTATATAATAGGCAATTTCTAATAAAGCATAAAATACTTTTCGAGAAAGACATATTAATGGGTGAGGATATGTTATTTAATCTTGAAGTAATTCAGAATAGCGATGCAATAGAATCGTACAAAATAGGTTTCTACAACTATAGACAAAACAATAACTCGGTGACTAGGCGTTTTAACCAAAAAATCGTCGAGTCTGATAAAAAATTTTACGAAAAATTGGAAAAAATATTAATTAAGCAACATGACTCGCAAGAAGATATGGTTCAACTCATTCAAAATGAAAAAAGTAGGGCTGTATTATCACTACTAACTAGGATCTCTTATTCAAAAAATATTGACGAGGCAATATCCTTCTATAAGAAGATCGATGTAGAATATTATAGCACTCACCCAAGTATGTTTAGCGGGGTGAAAAAGATAGTAGTGCATCTATTCCTCAAAAAAAGATATAATCTTATCTATATATTCATGAGTCTTAGGTTGTCGCTAGGAAGGATAAGGAACACAAAGGAAAGGTTTATAGAAATATGAAAAAAAATAACATTGGGATCATTACATTCCATAATTCAAATAACTGTGGCTCTATGCTAGAATCTTTTGCTATGAATAGAATCGTTAATTCTATTGGATTTAATTCAGAAATTATCAACTATAGTTCAGAAGGCCAGCAGCAATTGTATAAGTCTCTCTTCCCATGGAATAATCCAAAAAACATTATTAAAAACATACTCCTCTTACCACATAAAAAGAGGTTGGATCGCAATAATAGAAAATATCAAGAATTTAAACAGAAATATATGAGTCTAAATTCTCAGGATATCCAAACTGAAGCACAAGTTCGTAAATTAAAATATGATGCAGTTATTGCAGGTAGTGATCAAATATGGAATGTGACAATTGAAGACTATAATGATGTATATTTTTTGCCATGGGTTCAGAGCGGATTAAAAATAGCATACGCGCCAAGCTTCGGAGCAAAAAATCCTGTTAAATATGATCCAAGCAGGATTACAAAATACAGTGATTTTCTAAACGGTTTTGATTATCTATCGGTTAGGGAAAATAATGGACAGAAATGGATTAAAGAAATTAGCGGGAGAGACGCCAAAGTTGTTCTAGATCCAACATTACTATTGCCTATAGATGAATATCAAAGGCTAGAGCGTGAGAATATGAAGCTACCAGAAAAATATATTTTTTTCTATAGTCCAGGTTTTAACTTAGACATCTGTAAATTTGTCAAACAGGTAAGTAAGAAATATAACCTCCCCATTATTACTTGGAGTGCTAAACCATATTATGTAAAAAATGTTTGGAAGTATGGATTTCAATTGCCAGATTATGAGGATCCGTCCACATATTTAACCTTAATTAAGAATGCAACATTAGTATTTACTACTTCTTTTCATGGCACAATTTTTTCAAGTTTGTATCATAAAAAATTCTTTGTTCTTAAAAACGGTGGAATGTACGGCACTGATGATCGTGTGATTACTCTAGTAGATAAATTAAAACTAGGCAAACATCTTATCGAGTATAAATTTAATGAAAAATTTGATTACCTAGCAAAACCTGATTATGTCGAGTTTGATAAAACACTGGAGGAAGAGAAGAAAAAATCTATAGACTTCTTAAAAAGTAGCCTATCTCAAATAGAGGGGAAAAATGAAAAATCTAAGTAAGAATCTTATATATAATATTATCTACCAGGTTCTACTATATATTATTCCGTTCATATTGACTCCATATCTTTCTCGTACTCTTGGCGCAACACAGATTGGCGAATATTCATACACATACTCTATTGTCTATTACTTTATGATGTTTACACTTCTAGGAATAAATAATTATGGTGTAAGAAAAATATCGAAGACAAAACGCGAGAAAGATGCACTGGGAGAAACTTTTTCCTCTATATATGGAATGCAACTATTTCTCGGATTAATTTCATTAATCATATATAACCTAGTATCAGTAGTGCTTTTAAGTACGCATCATACTATATTATTAATACATAATTTATTCCTTATCTCTGCAGTGGTCGACATTAACTGGTTTTTCTTTGGTATAGAAAAATTTGATATTACAGTTACCAGAAATGCAATTATTAAAGTATTGTCAACGCTTCTGATTTTTATGTTAGTCAAAAGCCCGGATTCAATTCTTATTTACACGATAATCATGGCTGGAAGTACATTGCTGAGTCAATTATATCTAGTTGCAATATTACATAAATATATTAATTTTTACCCTTTGAATATCCCTAAGTCGATTAAACTCCACTTTACAAAATGTCTAGTATTATTTATTCCAGTGATCGCCTACAGTATCTATCGAGTTATGGATAAGACAATGATTGGAGGTATTGTTTCAACTACAGAACTTGGGTATTATGAGAATGCTGAGAAAATAATAAATATTCCAATTGGAATCCTTACAGCAATAGGAACGGTTATGCTTCCGTTTATGTCTAAGCAAGCAAAAAAAGATCAGTCGACTATAGGTGACGAAAAAAATGATATTCTATATAGAATGTTTCAGGTATGTTTTTTGATTATGATACCCATGGCTTTTATGTTATTTGTAGTAGCAAAAGACTTTACTTCTATATATTTTGGTCCAGGCTTTGAAAAAAGTGGCGATATCCTTATGCTGTTATCGTCTACTATAATTTTTGCCACAGTTGCTAATGTCATCAGAACAAACTATTTAATTCCTAATGAAAAAGACAAGATCTATGTTACCTCAACGATCGTGGGGGCAGTTGTGAACCTGATCCTGAATCTAGTTTTTATAAAGAGTTTAGGGGCAATTGGTGCCTGCATTGGAACAATTGCCGCAGAAGCTTCAGTGATGTTTTACCAGATTATCGCTACCAGGAAAGCTATAGATTATAAAAAAGTTTTTCTATCAATTTTTGCGCTAATAATAAAATGCGCAATAGCTGCTTCGATTTGTGTAGTATTGGTAAATTTACTTAAAGTCCAAGGGGTCCTTAAAATAATACTCATTAGTATATTATTTGCTTTCATTTATATAATTACTAATATTAGAATATTAAAAAAATACCTAAAAATAATGGGAAAATAAAATAGAATGGTTGCACCAGATAAGCAGACTATAGAGTTTAATAAAATAGAAAATAAGAATATTTTTGCTCCGAGGTTAGTCATGATGGCGGCCGTTCTTTGATATATTTCCATTTGACACTCATATATTCTAGTGGTAATATATAAACATTAAAGCCTCCCCCCGATATTGTTTCGGGACTAGGAGGTTTTATTTTTTGTTAACTACGGCTTATTTAAATTAGGGCCTGGACTCCAGGCTCGACTCTCCCAATAGAAAATAAATATAAGTACAATAAAACTACCCTTAACGCCATAACTCTCTGAGAAAGACGGCAAAAAACTAAAATGCTTAACAAGCAAAAAAACTTCCATTAACATGGAAGATTTTTTGTAAGTAAATTTGTAGGATTAAACTATTGCCATAACATTTAAGACTATTTAAGATTTAGCTGTGATTTTGCTATTAATCTTCCGTTCTGGAATTGAAAAGTTGCAATTCTATTATCAAAATCTTTGCAGGTGTATATCTGTCCACTATATCCAGCAATATTTGATTCTGTAGATAATTCACAATAGTTATCAAATAAAAAGACATTCTTTACAGAATTAAGACTCATTCCACTCTTTATCTTGTTATTAAATTTGTCTAACGAAAGTCTATTCGCTTCGTATTTTCTGCTACTTTCTTCTTGTTGTTTTTTGAACGCTACCTCCTTGGCGTATTCTTCTTTATAGCTATCTAGTTGTTGTATAAATAGATCTTTACAAGTAGATTCATTTACGGATTCAAGATTAGAGACGCTTTTGGAGGCAGTATCTAGCAACCCTTCCAGTGTCTCATTATTAGTTTTAGTGACATTGATAGGTAAGTCATTCCTGATTCCGAGAACATCAGACATACATCTACCTGACACCTCTTCTGTATCCTTGGTAACTTGTTTATCAATAAAGTCTTGTGAGTATTTACCATCTATTACATATTGATCAGCAACAGACTTGAAATTCTTTTTTATTTCGCTTTGTTTACTGAATTTGAGTGCTGCAAGATTAGTATAGAGTTCACCGTATTGTTTTATCTTCTGACTTCTGTCATATGATGAACCTTGGATTGCACTAACAACTATCATTAAGATTAGAACTGCAAGAAGCGACACAATTGTGAGAACAATATTCTTTGTCTTCTTCATATTTTTCTACAATTTAATCTTTACTTCATCACCAGAGAAGTATGATGGTTTGTAATGCAAGACTAAACCTTTGTCGTCTTTAGGAACTTCAAAAATAAGTGATCCTGTCTTCTTACCGCCCTTGATTAGATCTCCACTTCCAAGCTGGTCGTCATTAATTGCACCAAAAGCATATGATTCCATTGCGCCGTTAGAATCTTGCATTTTCCAATCGAGAGCATTGTAGGAAAGATTATCATTATCTTTATTCTCGATGAGAAGATTTACCTTAACAAATTCTTTGCCCTTCTTAGGTGTGCTGAATTGATTGCCTGTATTATAGTTACGCTCAACAGATTTTAAGGTTACCTCTTCACCTTTAAATGAGATTACATCGCCAACTACGAAATCTTTTTTAGTTTCTTTTTGTGTTGTATTTGAACTGTTATTATTATTTTCACCTACTTTTGTTCCGTTATTTTTCCCTTGTCCATAAATTCCAATAATAACAATAACTATAATTACCCAGAACCACCATTTTTTATGAACTGGCTTTTTGTTGGTTGTCGTAGATTTTTCTTCCGCCATGGCGAAATCTCCTAAAGATTAAATTCTATTACCCCAAATATACAACAATCCCCATAGTTTTGCAAGCATAAGAGGCAAGGAAGAATCTTACCATATATGTTGTATAAAATACAACCAAAATATACAAAAGATTGTTATAATTAAAGTAATAGACTAACGTATCTTTATTAAAAACAAAAGAAGGAGATGAATATGAGTGAGATTAAGAAGACTCCAATGGATGTTCTGGACTTCTTTTTAAGGCTTCAACAGCTTGACGACGATGAAGGTGCTGGCGATGTAATCACTAATCTAAAAGCACAGAAGCTATTATATTATGCTCAGGGAGTCTGTTTGGCTAAATTGGGTAAACCACTATTTAATGATGATTTTGTGGCGTGGCAGCATGGGCCAGTGATAAAAGATCTTTATCACAAGCTAAAACGCTTTGGAAGTAACCAAATTGTTAGCGTTCAAGATTTAAAGATAAGTAAATTCACTGACGAAGAGCAGGATGTATTGGTAAGTGTGTATAAAACTTTTGGCCAGTTTTCTGCTTGGAAGCTTCGAGATATGACACACGCGGAAGATCCATGGAAAAATGTAAAGATGGATGACATTATCACAAAAGAGTCTATTCGGGAATTTTTCTCTAGGCGATATTCTGGAATTTAGTCTTGAGTAATAATAAAAAACTAAGGAAGAAGCTAGGTAGAGTCACTTCAGAACATACTTTGCCAGATTTATATGAGACTTCAGATAGCGACTATTTTATTTTTTCGTTTAGATATCTACATAAAGATTACGGTCTAGAACATAAAAACCTAACCAAAGATTATAAGCTACAGCTATTGAGTAGGCTCGTAAGAACCACCAATATGACCTGGTTGCAACTCGAGCTAAAAAATAAAAAAGATGGAGGCATAGAAAGAATACCTAAAGAATGTCTTAAAAAGTCTCTCCCTTATGTAGTGACAGACGATATTGATAAGCTTTACGTATTGAGATTTGCCTCCCAACAGTGCAGATTAATTGGCTTTAGAAGAGGTAATATATTTTTTGTATTATTCATTGACCCTGATTTATCACTATATAATCATTAAAAATCTAATAGGCCCCGTGTCAATATGTGGATTGAAGATGAAAAAGACCCAGCACAAGCTGAGTCTTAACCACTTAATAATCAGATTGGATATACTTCGAAAAATTTGCATACACATTCTAATAAAAACTAATAAATTGTACAAATATTTTTATATAAGCCCATCGTAAAGGCAAAAGATAGACATATTATCTGTGTCTATCTAGTAAAAAAGTATGTGTATGAAATAAATTTCTATTTTTAGACATTATCACTAACAATGTTTTAAGTAAACTTGGTGGTGTCAAATCCGATATAATAATGATAAAATATCACCACAAAACCTCAAAAGGAAAACATCATGAATAAACAAAGAATCAATACTATTGTCGGATCAGTCGGAGCTTTTATCGGAGTTTTCGTCTTTATAACCTACATTCCACAAATCCTCGCCAATCTCAGCGGCAATAAAGCCCAACCATGGCAGCCACTCACCGCCTCAATCTCATGTCTCATCTGGGTCATTTACGGCTGGACCAAGGAGCCAAAAAAGGACTACATTCTCATCATCCCAAACCTTGCCGGTGTCGTGCTCGGATTCCTTGCATTTGTGACTGCACTATAGTCACTCTTTGCGTATCTATATAACGAACATTATACTCCACGATATCATTTAGAATCATGAGGCATTTTGCCTTATCTTAAAATAACTCTCCCGTGGAGATACTATTATTTAGTGGTCCCGCCTAGCTTTTCTGAAAAACACTGAACCCCAAGCGTATTAATTACAGAAATTTTCTTGCTGGTCTTCTTCAGATTGTTGTTTCTTAACAATTCATCTATATTTTTTTCCAATGCTTCGTCAAGATTAATTAGCTTATTTCGTTCAGTAGATACAAATGAATATGCGCTGCACCACCCTGATATCTTTTCTGAAATTTTAGTTACAGCTTCAAAAAAAGTTATTTGATTATTTCTATTTTGTTTTATTACTTCTTTTATACTCCTTTTTATGTTGGCATAAGATTCGTCAGCAATGTATACTTTGTCGCTTCGAAATGTTATTCCTAAAAAAGTTTTATTTTGTAAAGGACCGATAACCGAGTGTTTTTCTTTAGTTTTTGAATTACCAAGTTTGTATAGTTTTAGGCCAATCCCCGAAAGAAAATTATTTGCATCAATGAAGGCTTGCTTTGCTCTATTTTTATCCGCAGTTAAAATGATAATATCATCAGCATAACGGACCATCTTATACTTCTTCAATTCCATAAAAGCATCAAATCCAGAAAGATAAATATTTGAAAAAAGAGGAGATAATACATCCCCTTGTGCTATGCCGTTAATATTATCAAATATATATTCTTTTTTCACTTTATTTTTATAATCTGTTTTAGATGATGCACCGATGTCATTAAAAATAATATCACGGATCAATCCATCAATCGAGTGATCTGGAAGAGATTTTAAAACTTGTTCTAATAAAGCTTGCTTGTTTATATTATTAAAGAAATGAGTAATATCCGTCTTACAGCAATATCTATAGTTATTTCTTCTATATTTCTGTACGGCCTTTATTGCTTTCTCAACGCCACCATTAGGTATAAAAGCAAAGCTTACACTATTCCTTATTTTGTACATTCGATTAACGTTTTGCGCGGTTGCATTAAAAATGGATCTCTGAACGATCCTATCTTGAACGGATGAGATCTTGATCTCTCTAAATTCGCCGTTACTCTTACGTATAAGATATAATCGAAGTCTATCGAAATGATAATTGCCAGCTTTTAGCCTTGTCTGAATAGTCTTTAGATGCTTGTCTAAATTGTCCTCAAAATTTTGTATTGTTACACCATCAGATCCGTATGAATTTGGATTCTTTTTAATCTCTAGCCATGCTGTCTTGAGCGACCTCAGGTTACTAATGCGATTAATTAATAATGTTTTCTTGCTCATAATAAAAATTCTTTCTGTTTGACCCTCAGGCTAGAAAAACGTTGTTCTAGGCACCATCAAAAGAAGGGGGATATACTACAATCAGACTTGATCGTGATCTTAAGGTAGTTACCGAGCGCAAGAATTGCGAGCTGCAACATAATCACATGCATCATCCTGATCGTTTGACAATGTCGATTATCAATAGATTTAGCGAGTAGTCGTATATTTAAAATTCCACTAACTGCATTATATATATTATATCTAATATTTGCAATGAAATCAACAACCATCTCGGACTTTTTCCGTTCATTGTCTGCTTGCGTAAACTTTTTACCCATATCTTCCTCTCTTTTAAATTTTGTACTAGTTGTCTCCTGAGGCTCAATCTTTAATTGATGGTTGCAAACAACTCTTACAGAGTAGAATATACTACAATCAGACTTGATCGTGATCTTAAGGTAGTTACCGAGCGCAAGAATTGCGAGCTGCAACATAACCACATGCATCATCCTGATTACGTTTACACAATATTTCTCTAAGTAAAATTCGGAGAATTTTACTTAGAGAAATTCTATCACATTTTTAACAAAAATGACTACATTAGTGTTAAGGTCCAGGACCTTTGCAACAAAAAGGCAATAAGTATTGCCAATAAAAATAGGTAGATCCATACTTAAGAATAACAACAAACGTAAATAGGAGATCTACCTATGGCATATTGTATAGCCAAATCTATAGAAATTCAACGTAGTAAGGCACTAAAAGAGATTTTTCTTGAAGGCAGAAGCGTCGCGCAAGTGGCGAGACGCTTTGGAAGAAACAGAAGTACTCTATATAGATGGATTAAAAGATGGAGAGAAATTAACAATTATCCAGATTTTAGGAATTATCTACTATCGAAATTATTAGAGGATTATAACTACAGCAGAGAATCCAGAAAAGGGTCAGGCACCCAATAAATCGGGTGCCGCCACTGGTAACGTATCACAAAATAACCAAAATATCAATAGCAAAACAATTATACTACTTCGAAATTATTATGGGGTTATAGTTAAGACTATGCAGAATAGTCTTAAGGATCAACTATTATAAAACCATATCACCCATCAATAGTCATAGCTTTAATATTATCAGTTGGATACCACTCCTTTTTCTGGGATATCTTATTAAAACTATTTAGTAGACTCACTAAGTTTTTTATATCCAGACTCTCCTCCTCCGAGTTTTTTATTAACCTTCTTCTCAATTTCCTTAATATGAATCTCTGGCGGAAGGTTTTCTGGCATCGTTCCGCCAATGTCTTTTATAGTCTGTCTCACTTTACCGCCGATCATAAAGTGTATTGAGTCCGCTTTTTGTTCACCAATCGTTTTACCACTCGCCAGTTCATCCTGTAGCTTGTCATTTGTTTGAGTGATACGGAAAAGATTCGCTGCTAGTTCGGTCGTCCCAGCCCTATCGAGTATCTTATCTTTTCCAAGATTCTTTTTCAAAGCAAGCTCCTTAGCGTTCATACCGTAAGGCCCACGATATCCCGCATCATTAAATTTTCCAAAATTCCTTACGCCACTAGATTTTGCAGAGTCGAACAGCGTCTTATTATTGTCAATAACTTGCGTACGTACATGCAGCCTCTTCTCTTCATCAGACATCGACTGGAATTGTTCTTGCCTAAAAGTCTGAATATTAAAATACGCTTGTGCTTGTGCAATTTCTGGTTTGTCTGGATCGCCATTTTGAGCTATAAGATAACAAGCATACTTAGATAGCTCGAAATCTATTAATTCTCGCCTTGCTCCACTACCTAAAGTGACCATTTTTCCCACTTGACGAAAATGATCATTTATGTTGTAATATTTTGTTATTTTGCTTGTTTCAAAAGATTTCTTGGCTCTATTGATAGCATTCTGAAATTTATCCCAACTGGCATACCCCAGAATCTTCTGCAGCTCCCTTGCACTCCAAAACTCACGACTCGTGTCATCGTGACGAATGTCATCAAAAATACTAATCTCAGCTGACATTTAATTCCTCCACATTATTATTAATTAAGTTCTCTCGTTCTCTACCAGTATTATACTTGGATTTTGTAAATAAAATCAACTGAATTCATGGTGGATTTTTAGCGTCTATAAAATTATAAGATAAATATAATCTTCTAAGTCTGGCACTTGTAACTTTACTCTTTTTTCGATATTATCGACTCAACCAGAGTATTACATGGTCCGCGACTGGGAGAAGTCCTCGCGGCTAGGGAACCGGGAATACTGGCTCCCTATAATACTGGATCATTAAAACTGTAGATAACGAAAAAAATACATATAATAAAAAGATGTAGGAAAACCTACGGTTAATATATTACAACATAACTGATCATTTTCGCCAAGCGGAAAAATTGATCAAAACTCTCGAATGACACTAGCGGCATTTCGATAAAAAAGAGGTCCTCTTGTCCTAGGACCAAAACCTAGCGAATGACCTCTTTTACGCATTTTAGCACCGACACTGAAGTTCTGAGAATCACTTGTAGGGTATTTTCGGACGTAAATTTACTGATTAAGTTAAGTAAAATATACAGACAAAAAAGTACTTTTATTTTTGACATTAACGCTAAAAACTACTGCCTATCCTTAAAGAATTCTTTCCAATAGGGGTTTTCTTTGTCAAAAATCTCCTTTTCATGCTGATTTAAAGCCCATGGATAATCTCGAAAAAGCCAATATGCTTTCTTTTTATCAAAGGAAAACACATGATCGCCAAAACCCGTAGCGTCATTGAGATCGCTACTAGAAACTCTTCCAGATTTGATATCGTCTTCTGAAATACCATAATAGACTGTCCCCCACCAAATCTGATCACTCTGATTTTCTTTGTTCCATTCTATATAAATATTTTTCTCCATGTTTTCCATGATATTAATATTATATTATACCACCACCTCAAACCATACCACCACCTCAAACCCAGCGCCCGGACGCCCCTCATCGCGATTATTTGTTATGTTGCCGCCAGGTGTCTATCTAGTTCCTCTTTAAAATCGCTTTAAAGCCTCAAAAGATGTATAATTACTCTATGAAACAAGAAAAATCCGAAAGAAAATCCGAAAGAAAATCCACTCCCATCCGCGCTCTTTTTCAGCTGCTTGCCCTTCTCTCGACCTGCTCGGCCCTCTACTTTTTATATCAAGCCCAGCTCCTGCCAATCCGCCTCTTCGGCTTTCTCGTCATTGGAGTTCTTCTTATCCTCGCTCTTCTCATCACTCTCAGTAAGCGCTATGTTTTTGTCGTCATTCTTTTAATTCTCGACACCATCATCAATCTCGCGCTCAGCTTCGTTTTTTATAAATACAACGACTATTTTTCACAATTCGGCACTCACGCCAATTATCACGAAAAATACAGCCTCGTCACCCTCGCCGATTCTGAACTTGCAAAAACTGGTTCTGGAGAAATCACTTACCTCGGCCTACTCGAAAGTGACCCCTATCTTAAAACAGTAGAACAATACTTACAAGCCGATCAATCCACTCGCACTGGTCTCCTCGCACGCACTCTCTCCGCTTCCGACCTAGTGCATTATGAAAATCTTCTCACTTTGACTACCAGTCTGATTAATAACGCCTCCGTGAATTCCGGCAACCTAAAAACCATGTTGATTGGTGAGTCCTATCTTGAGTCACTCAAGGAAAATAATCAAGAAATCTATGCCAAACTCCATGTTTTGCAGGATATTGAACTTGTCGTCACCCCAAAGACAATTGAGGTCACCAAAAATGACTCGCTCGACTCTCCGTTCACGGTCTATATCAGCGGCATCGACAATCGCGACCACACTCTGCCGTTTGCCGCCCGCTCTGATGTTAATCTCATCATGGTTTTCAATCCCAAAAAACATAAAATCCTCATTTTGAACACCCCTCGCGATTTTTATGTCCCGCTCGCCATGAACGGTAAGCTCGATAAACTCACTCATGCCGGCCTCTATGGTGTTAATGAATCAATTCATACCCTCGAAAACTTCTATGGCATCAAATTCAATTACTATGCCCGCATTAATTTTGACGCTACTTCTTCTGTAATTGATCAGCTCGGCGGTGTCGACGTCACCATTCCGTATGTCGTCAATACCTATCACGGTAGGCGTCATTATGAACCAGGTACATACCATCTAAACGGCGATCAGGCTCTCGATTTTGCTAGGGAACGCGTTTCGATTAGTTGGGCTGGCGGCGACCGCGAACGTGGCCGCAATCAGGAGAAAATTCTTTCCGCAATGCTTCATAAATTACAAACTAGTCCAAATGACCTCAACCGCATCGATCAGATTTTTGCCTCCATCGCCAAGAATATTCAGACCAACTTCACTAGTGACGATCTCAAATATCTCGTCCAGCGCCAGCTTACCACGCTCGCCAGTTGGCAAACCGAATTAATCGACGTTGACGGCAAGGCTGATATCACTTCCACCTTCACCTATCCTGAACCAAAGCACTTTGTCTGGCACCCATATCAAGATTCTGTCGACCGCGCCAAGGCCAAGCTCCAGGAATATCTCCAAAACTAAATATTAAAAAGCCATTAACATTAAAAAATTATTCATAAAAAATAATCTAAAATTAGTCTAAAATTAATCTAAAAATCTTATCGCAAACATGACCTCAAAAAACACACCAAAAAGTCATTCAAAAACTGCAACTATTCTTTTGGTGCTCCTGATTTTTCAAATGTTTTTTATTTTTATCATGTCGTCCTTCGGTCCGGATTCTTCAAACGCGCAAAGTAATTTCTTTGTCAATCTAATTTCCGGACTCGTACCAGATCTTAAAACTGGCACGTCTACGTCAGCTTTTGACCTCAAAACCCTCGTCTTCTTCGTCCGTAAAACCGCCCATTTTACCGAATACGCTATTTTAGGCCTCCTCTTCTACCTCAATCTTAAACATCACTCAAATAAAAAACAATCACTAAATCATCACGTAGGTCAAAAACAATCGCCAAAGCTCTTCGCTCTAGCGATTCTATTTAGCGCCCTCTATGCTTGCACCGATGAATTTCATCAGCTTTTTGTTCCTGGCCGCACCGGACAGCCTTTTGACGTCTTAGTTGACACGTTCGGCGCCACTTTTGGCTGCCTAGTCGTCCTCGCCGTCCAAAAAAATCAGAAGCCGGCTAACTCTTCGCCGTTCTTAATCAAATCAAAACCAAGCTAATTCTTCGTCGTTCCTAGCCAAATTACAAGCCGGCCAATTCCTCTCCGTTCTTAATCATCTTGCGATAGTACTCTTCGCCAGCGTATTTCAAAATCTTCTTCTGTGCTTTCTCAAATTTCAAAAACAGGGAACCGTCCGCTCGGTGAATATCCGTGCCAAGATAGGAAATTAAGTGTCGCTTCAATAAGATCTTTAACGTCTTTTTTGCCTTGCCGCCATATTGTCCAACAATGCTTCCAAAATTCCCCTGCAATTTTACCCCCAACTTAACTAGGTCCACCGCGACATCTGGATTTTTTTGCAAGAATAAGTAGCGCTCCGGATGTGCTAAAATCGGCGTAATCCCACGTGCCTTTAGTTCAAAAATCATGTCGCGCAAAAACGGCAGCTCCGCATAAAACGGCAGCTCAAACAGAATCTGATAACGAACGCCTTTCTTGCCTTCGAAATCGCCGCCGAGTGCAGATGATTTTTTTGCCACCAGGTGGTCAACCATTTTTGGATCGATATAGATTTCGTTGCCAGGTAGTAAAATAAACTTCACGCCGGCCCGATCAAGCTCCTTCTGGAATTTCTCACGAAGCAACTTCTTCTTCTGATTATCGGCTGCCTGCTCGCTATCGGCAATGAAATGTGACGTACAGAAACCACCGCGAAATCCTAGTGCGACTAGTTTTCTCGCCATCTCGACACTCTCTTGCATCGAGCGGCTGCCGTCGTCAATGCCAGGCAGGATATGTAAGTGTAAATCAATCATAGTCTAATTATATCCCACCTTCACCAATCTAGTAGCTGTAGTATTTGTTGTAGTAGTCGCCGCGACGTTCATCTACGGTACGGTTCAAGACAACACCGGAAACCTTCACGTCAATCGCTTCAAGTGCCTTCTTTGAGTTTTGTAGGTCTTCAATCGTAGTAATATTTGCAGAACAGACAACTACGGTGCGGTCGGTTTTCTTAGCCAGAATCAAAGAGTCTGAAAGTCCGTCAAGTGGCGTGCCGTCAAGAATGATGTAATCGTATTTTTCTTTCGCCTCGTTCAGTAATTCTTCCATGTCGCTGGAGTCTAGCAATTCACTTGGGTTTGGTGGCACCACACCACGCGTAATTACGCTCAAACTCTTCACTGTAGTTTTCTGTACGTATTTTTCATATGCCTTAGCTTCATTCTCAGCTAGCAAGTTGGAAAGACCAGCCTTGTTTGAGAGGGCAAAGATTTCATGTTGACGGCCAAGACGCATGTCACAGTCGACTAGAAGTACTTTCTTCTGGGTTTTTGCAAAAGCCACGGCAAGGTTTGACGCGATAAAACTCTTACCTTCGTTTGGTGTCGAGCTAGTAATCAATACAGTATTTGATTTTTTATTATTCAAAGAGAAGTAAAGACTGGTACGAATCGTACGAAAATCCTCACTCACCTTTGATTTCGGATTGTCGCGAAGTACAAGCTCGGAATCTTCATCAATCTCGTCGCTCTCAGTTTCGTCGATCTCGGCTTCTTCAGCCTCTTTTTCAGCCGCTAATTTTTCTTGAAGCGCCTTCTCTTCAGCAATAATCTTTCTACCAACTGCCTTAATCTCCACCACTTTTTTCACTGGAGCTTCTTCAGTTTTTTCTTCCGTCTCACTCTCTGCCTCGTCAGATTCTTCTATTGCGGCTTCCTCAGCTTCAAGATCTAAGGCCTTCTTTGCTTCCTCGCGTGCAAGCTTCTTTGCTAGTTTCATTTGCTGCTTCTCAAGCTTCATAGCTTGCTTAGCCTCTTTCTTAGCACGTTTTTCAGCTTCTTTTTTGCGTTTTTCCTTCTGCTTTTCAGTTTCTAACTTTCGCACCTTACCAAAAATTGGTAGCTTAAATAATTGCTCAATCTGTTCAGTAGTTTTAATCGTACGATCAAAATAGAACATGAGGAAGATAATTGCGGTAGCGAGCACCACGCCAGCAGCAAGATAAATTGCCTCTTGTTTCACCACATCCACATTGTATGGCTTCTGTGGCTCAACTGCGCGGTCCAGCACGTTGACGCTTTTATCGTTATAAATTAAACCAATTTCAGAAGTAAATACCTCAGCAATACTGTTTGCAAGTTCAAAAGCATGGTAATGGTTGGCATCCACCACAGAAATACTAATAATCTCGGTATCTTTAAGGGAAGAAACATTAATCTTTTTCACCAGCTGCTCATAAGAGTCGTCAATCAACATCTCACGCTTCACGCGATCGAGCACGCGGTGGGATTTTACCACCTCGGTATAAGTATCGATCAAGTTTTTGTTGGCATTAATTTCATTTTGCACGGTATTTTTTGATTTATCCGAGCTCAAAATTACGGTTGCCTGAGCCTTATATTCAGGCTTCTGCACAAAAATAGTATAAAAAGTACCGCCAGCGACAACGAGTACCACAAAAGTTACAAACAAGATCAAGTGCTTCTTGAAATAAGCTAAAAGATCTCTCAAATTAATTTCTTCCATATCCCATATTATAACATAAAACAACCGGTATTGTAAAGAGTTACCATATCAAAACAGAATAATGCAATAAGGATAAGCTGTATCTGTAAAATGCTCTTTTGCCCTAAACCCTTGTCTAGTCCCACCCCTGTAAAGCTTGCATTTTTTTAATGTTTCTGCTAAAATCTCAGGTATTGCTCTTTTCCACAAGTCATTCTAGAGTATTTTGACTTACGAGGTGGGTCGGTCGCGAGCAATAGAATTAAACGGAGTAAGAATTTTACTTATGCGTAGACTTAAACGTGAATCTTCGCGCAAAAAGTCGAAAATTCCTCCTGCCCCATGGCAAGAGTTCATTATTTACTAATCAGAAGGGTCAAACTTCCTTGAAGATTCAGCCTGAGAGCTAAAAACGCAAATCTTCAAGCACGATTATTAAATAAGGAAAATATCACCCCAAAAGGTGATATTTTTTTGATTCTATCTTGCCAATCAGTGGAACGCTATCTCGCTAATCAGAGCAACACTTTAGGTTTCCCCTATTCTCTAAGATGTGGTATTATTTTTTTATGAGAATATTGTCTGGAGAATTGAAAACGAAATTAAATCAAACCGTAACTGTTGCCGGTTGGGTTAATTCCCGCCGTGACCATGGTGGCCTCATTTTTATCGATTTACGCGACCATCAGGGAATTATCCAGTTAGTCATCACTCCAGAGAATAATCAGGCTTTCACTCTCGCTGAATCCTTGCGCGATGAGTTTGTTATCTCCGCAACTGGTCTCATCCGCGAGCGTGCAGCTGATCTTAAAAACCCAAACATCGAGACTGGCGACATTGAACTCGTGGTTGAAAGTATTGAGCTCTTAAACCGCTCCGACACTCCTCCAGTCAATACCCACGACGATGGACCTGAATCCAGCGAGGAGCTTCGCCTCAAATATCGTTATCTTGATTTACGTCGTCCAAGCATGCAAAAGACCCTGAAGCGCCGCGCCAAGTTTTATTCATACCTCAGAAATTACATGGACCAGCACGACTTTATCGAGGTCACCACGCCAATTCTCGCTAACTCCAGCCCTGAAGGTGCTCGTGACTTCCTCGTGCCATCCCGTCTGAAACCAGGTCTCTTCTATGCACTTCCACAAGCTCCTCAGCAGTTCAAGCAGCTCCTCATGGTTGGTGGTCTGCCACGTTATTATCAGATTGCTCCATGTTTCCGTGATGAGGATCCACGTGCTGACCGTCTTTATGGTGATTTTTATCAATTAGACTGTGAGATGTCCTTCGTCGATAAGGGTGAAACTGTCAGACAGACTGTCGAGCCACTCATCAAGTCTCTCGTCACCGACTTTGCTGGCAAAAAACTTTTCTCTGAAGAAATCCCACGCATTTCATACCAGGAATCAATGGAAAAATACGGTGTCGACAAGCCAGATCTTCGCTATGGTATGGAAATGATTGAGCTTACGGAAATCTTGAAAGACACTAGCTTCAAGGTCTTCCAGAGTCCATGTGTCAAAGCTATCTGTGTTGAAAATGGCGCCAGCCTCACTCGTTCTCAGATCGACCAGTTTACTGAAAAAGCCAGGAAACTTGGCGCCTCCGGCCTTGCCTACATCATGTATGAAAACGGTACCGAAAAAAGTCCAATTGCCAAATTCTTGCAACCTGAAGAACTTGCTAAAATCAAAGAAGCTACTGGCGCTAAAGATGGCGATGCTGTCTTTTTCTGCTCTGATGATCGCGCCAAGGTAAATAAAATCCTCGGACAACTTCGTATCGCCTTTGCTGACCACTTTAATCTGAAGGACGACTCTATTGTTGCGCTTTGCTGGATTGTCGACTTCCCATTCTACGAATGGAATGATGGCGAACGTAAAATCGACTTCGGTCACAACCCATTCTCCATGCCAAAAGGCGGCCTCGCTGCTCTTGAAGCTGCAGAAACCGATGAAGAAAAACTTGCCATCGTCGCTGACCAGTACGACATGGTGATGAATGGCTACGAAATCTGTTCTGGCGCCGTCAGGAATCACAATCCTGAAATCATGTACAAAGTCTTCGACATTCTTGGCTATGGTCATGAGTACGTCGAGAAGCGCTTTGGTGGCATGCTTAATGCCTTCAAATTTGGTGCACCTCCACACGCTGGCTGCGCCTTCGGTATCGAGCGTATCTTCATGGTCTTAAACGACACAAAGAATATTCGTGACATTGTAGCCTTCCCAAAGAACGGCTCGGGTATCGACCTTATGATGAGTTCTCCATCCTTCGTTGATGAATATCAACTAAAGGATGCACATATTCAGATCATTGAAGACGAGGAATAAGAGACTCTAGCCTAGGTTCAGAAAATCAAAACCTAGGCTAGATTCAGAAAAATAAACTTTCACCTAAAAGTCTTAGCCATAAAATAATCTACACCGCGGTGTAGATTTTTTAATCCAAGCTCTAGGCAAAAATCACAATACCAAGCAATACGCAGGCGAGTAAAACTCGGTAGTAGCCAAAGGTTGGGATAGAATTTTCCTTCTTGAAAAACTTCATCACCACTTTCAGGGCGATCAAGCCAGAAATAAAGGCTACAAGGTTGGAAAGTAAAAGCATCTGCCAGTTTGCGGCAATATAAGCGCGACTTGAACTTGAAAGCAGCGACTTGCCGCACACTGCCGTCATGATTGGGAGAGAAGCAAGGAAGGAATATTTTGCGGCTGAAGCAGAGTTCATTCCCATTACACGACCCGCAATAATCGTTGAACCAGAACGAGAAACGCCCGGAATCAAAGCAAATACCTGTGCAAGGCCAATCACAAGCGCTCTTTTATGAGGTAATTTATTTTCGTCTGTCTCAGATTTGTGTGGCAAGCGATTTACGAAAATCATCAAAAGCCCCACGGTGCCCATTGCGATAGCAATCGTGGTCAGAGCAGAGAAGAAACTATGTTGCTCAATAAATTTTGATAGCACTAGTCCAATCAGCCCAGCTGGGATCGAAGTAATCAGAAGATTCATTGCCATATGTAGGTCACGTTTAACAAACACTTGCTTAAAAATCTTCGCAATTTCCTTACGATAATAGATTAGAAGTGCAAACAAGGTTCCGAAATTAATCAGTTCCAAAAAGAAATGAAAATCGTCCGCGCGACTCCCGGCGCCTAATAACTTTTGGACAAGCTCCAGATGCCCGGAAGAAGACACTGGAATAAACTCGGTCAGACCTTGCGTCAAACCTAAAACAAGTGATTCAATTACATTCATACTAGCATTATAGCGAATAATCTGTTTTCTTTACAATCTTGAAATATCATGTATAATATGTCAAAAGAATATTATTAAAAATCACAGGGAATTAAATTAATGCCGATTATCAAATCTGCAAAAAAGGCAGCACGCCAAGCAGTCAAACGCACTGCGCAGAATCAACAAATTAAAAAGTTCATTAAGGCCGCTCTTAAAGCTTTCAAGGCTGAACCAACTCCTGAAAATCTTTCAAAAGCTCAGTCTGAATATGACAAAGCTGCAAAGAAAGGTCTTTTGAAGAAAAATACCGCTTCTCGCCGCAAAGCAAACTTAGTTAAAATCGCTAAGGCTGCAAAAGCTGAAGTCAAAGAAGCTCCAAAGACTGTGAAAAAAGCTGTTGCAAAGAAGCCTGCAGCTAAGAAAACTGCTACAAAAAAGGCAACCACTAAAAAAGCAACTGCCAAGAAAGCTTAACTAATCTTTAAAATAGGGCCCAGCGCCCTATTTTTTGTCTGATAATTCAAGCAAAAAAGTTTCCAGCAAAAGCCAAGGCTCTTTCGAAAAGCTAGTTTGTTTTAGCATCATGTCAATTTCGGCGAGTTTCTTCACAATGCGTTTTTCGCGTTCACCATTTGGTTTGGCCGCCAGTAAATCCACTGCCTTCTTGGTCCAGGACCCCACTGTTAGGTATGGACTATTATTCTCCTCAGCCTCACGCAGCAGTTTTACCGCCCTCTTTCCGTCGGTCAAGGCAATATCAAACACGCGAAAAGTTAAGAATTTGTCTACCTCTTCAGTAATCTTAAATTCATCAATCTTCACCTGCTGTGGATTTTTCTTCGCTACAGTAGCCAGTTCCTTATAGACGGCATTTCTCTTGTCGATCTTCTGTTCTAAAATCACAATCTTGTGTTCAGTCTCAAGATATTTTGGCAGCTCTGCAAATAATTCTTTCTTTGCCCCCAAATCCTTGATTAAGATTTTTCTTGTTTCAGAAAACAACGTCGTACCCTGGAAAATCGACACCAAATCTGCCTTTTCTAGACTCTCTGCGTCAATTACTTCATAGTTCTCACCCAAAAAGTCCTTAGCTTTCGACTCGGCTTTTTTGCGATCGTCTCCATCAATCAGATAAATCATAAAATCTTCTTTTGGCAATGTGGGCAAAGATGCGTACCGCGACCTGCCACCTTTATTTTAATAATTTCCGTTCCACAGCGGTTGCAAGGCTCTCCTTCTCGGCGAAAAACTTGCGCAAATTTCTGTAGGTAATCCCCACGTGTACCATCCGCCTTCACATAAGTTGCCATCGTGCTGCCACCAGAATCAATCGACGCCTGCATTACTGATTTTGCCGCTTCTAATAAGTCGGAAATCTCTGTTTCACTCAGCGATCCAGCCAATCTTTCCGGATGAATTTTAGCTAAGAACAGCGCCTCGTCCGCGTAAATATTACCAAGTCCGGCAATCACCGTCTGATCAAGAATAGTTGGTTTTATCTCCGCGTTCTTGTGTCTTGCCAGGTTTTTAGAAAACTCCGCCACGCTCATTTGCCATGGTTCTTTGGCTAGTTTCTTAATAAAACTATCCTGCATCACCTCGCTAGTCTCTAGAATCTTACAAAACCCAAACTTTCGCTGGTCGTTAAAATATAAAGTTCCATTCTCGAGGGTAAACGATACGCGAGTCTGTTTGTTTGGTAGCTCCGAGAAGAAGCTATCCGTCGGATGGCCGCCAGCAAAACTTTTTTCGTCATAAAGCGAGGTCTTAAAATCACCAGCTTCAATCATCTCTCGATAATCTTTGCCGGATTCCTCGCCAAAAGCCCGGAAAATTAGCTGTCCGGTCATTCTCAGATGTACCATCATCGAAACTCCGTTTGCAAAATCAAAAATCAGCGCCTTTCCAAAACGGCGAATAGCAATAATTTCTTGCCCAAAAATCAACTCCTTCGGGCCGATAAAAGATTTATCACAAAAAACCTGCACGGTCTGCACGCACTTTCGCAAAATAAACTGATCTAGCCCCCGACGAATTGTTTCAACTTCCGGTAACTCTGGCATGGCTCTATTTTATCCTAAATTCCGCAAACTCTCCACATTAAAAAGGCACAGGTCTCAGCGCGGATCTATTGGTTAGACAAATCAAAATATGTGTAAACCTCTTAAATATAGAAAACTCAAGAATTATCAAGCTTATGCTTGACTATAATTATAAAATATTGTAGAATCGCGGCAACTACGGGGAAGGTCCCCGAGGGTTCTTTGAAAGGAGTGTAACATGAAAAAGCAGAATTTGTTACCGTTGGCAACCGTTGTTGCACTTTGCATGAGTGCAACGTCTATCACTGTCCCGCTTGGCGCGCTCAATTTTGGCGCACAGACGGTTTATGCAGGTGTTGTAAAACGCAGCGCTTCCAGTAAGACTGCCGGCACGACATCCGCCGCAACTACCGACGCATCTTCGGATGCAAACACCACTAAGCAGGAAACCTCGATCGGCACAGCAGCTTTCAGCGACGGCAAGACCTACACCGAAGTTGATTCGAATGGTCAGGTCGTCATTCAGCGTGATTTGCAGGACGGCGCTTCGAAATACGCCATCCCCACCTATCGCGGAAATTTGTTCTCAAGTGATTTTCACCGTGTTTCTGGTGGCTACATCGAAGATGAGAAAATTGTTAATCCGCTCATCAATAGCGATGGAAGCCGCCGCAGAATGAAGGAACCGAAAATATATCCGGAGGAAGTGTATAAGTCGAGCGATTGGTTGCTTCCGAATGGCGTCGCGAAGACACCGAGCTATCTTGGCGCAGAGCTTGAAATCGAAACAGCCAGTTTTGATGACAGGATACTCTATCCTATAGTGCCAGAACCGGACGGATCCGCACATATGTCGCCGGGGTGTATCTATCAAACTAAGACCATTACTGAGGATCATCCTTGGCCTGCAATCAATCCGATAACCAATAAACCGTTGTGGGATACTCAGCCGTTCTGGAGAAGCGACAATAGCTTTGATCTGTATGGGTACCTGAAGCAGTTCACCCCGGAACAGAAAAATAGCTACGCGTATATGCATGCAGATTCAGAAACCGCAACAAGAAAGTTTGGGAAGAATAAGAAGATGTACGGAAGCGGACTTTGCTTAATCCATGATCATCAGATTCAATTCGATAACGACCCGGATGCTGGCGCCGTACTTTACCTGGATGTCGCCCTCTCTAATTCTGTATGGTTCGATAGCGACTACCAAGGCGGCATAGACGGTGGGGTAAGATTTAACGCAACCTGCAGATTATCTGATGGTACAAGCGTAACTGCACATGGTCAGGCTCGAATTAAGCCCGGCTATGAAGGTCAGAAAATCCGAATCACCGGAACAAATGACGCATATATTAATGAGGCAGTGCTTAAAAGCCTCGAAATGATTATGCGTTATTATACGGAGGACCATACTCTTGCTAAAGTAGCTGAGGGAAGTGATTTTTGGAAAGAAATGCCCATCCCCGGGGTTGATAAGGAAAATGCAAAAGTCATACTATTTGCAACCCGTTATGAGGAATAAGTACAGATGGTAATATCGTCTACTACTATTCGTGTTCGTCTCCTGGCGCCTGGAATTTTTCAGGCGCCTTCCCATTTGATTTATTCTGCTTTTGGTTATATACTTTTTCAAAAGGTATTTTTAATTAATTTTGAATATATGACTTCAAGAAGCACTAACACAAAGATTCTCGGAACTATGGCAATTTTGGCCTGGGCATTTATATTTTCAGCAAAATGTTTTGCTGTTGATCCCCCACAAAGTCCTGGCGGAACACAAGGAGGAAATTCTCATCCTACAGGAGCATGTCCTAGGTCCTCGAAGAAAGGAACTTGCTATAATAGTTTTAACTCCAACGGTGAAGATAATGATACGGGTGGTGGTGGAGAATGGCTAAGAATATCTAAAGATGAAATCAAAACCGACAAGAATAGGATTACATATGCTTGGCTTAGAGGTCAGTTTGGAATAAGTGAAGAAAGTGGAAAGCGCGGTAATATTTCCTGGGAAGGTGATCCACAGGTTATTACTGGTTGCGGTGATGCTGATAATATATATGTATTCATCGGCCATATATTTCAAAATCAACCACCATACCAAGCAACTGGCGAAGGTTATGGTCCACATAAATTTCATTATTTCTGGGATGGAAATAGAAACGTTCCACCTGAAAAAGGATACGTTCATCGATCTAAAAAAAATCACGCTGATTATAATGAGGCAAAAAGCGAATATTTTAAATACCTAAAGCGTACTAATCAGACCGATAATGAGGAGGCTGCTGAAAAAAGGTGGCAAGAGGGTCAATTCTCCTGGTTCTGCTCCTGGGATGCAGAGAAGAAGCCTGATTGCGACCCGAACGACCCGACTTGTAATGATAAAATTATCCCGCCAACCCCAACGGCTGGCAGTCTCAACTGTGGCCGTGATCTTCCTGGCGTCTCCACTTCACCATACAAAGGCAACACCGTTGCCGAATCCGGCGTCATTAATCTCTCCTATACCGGTACCCTAGATTTTCGTAACTGGCAAAATACTACAAAGGGGAAGAATTATGTCCTGGCTCGGCCGGGAGACTCAGTCCGTTTCAAGCACTCCATGTGTTATACCGCACAAGGAGTTGGCCGCAACCTGCAAGGTCGCCCAACTCCAGACAAAGAAAATCATTTCCAAATTTATGCAAAACGCAACGGCAGCGAGGATAGTCGTTATCTCTTCGGCCAATCTGAACTACTTGACGGCAACCAGCGCACTGTCCATGCTCATACTCAGCACCAAATCCGCGGCAACGGTATTGTTTCTGCCGATTATGGCTTCACTACGGAATCTCCAACTGGCAACCCAAACCCAGATTATCTCTGTAATTCACCAATTTTCACAATCAATAATAACCGCGGCATCCAGAATGGTTTCCAGATTCCAGGCTTCGCCACCGGCATCACCAACTGTAACTCCGCCAGCCGCACCACCAACAATTCTGAGGTTGGCAGCGTGATTTCACAAGGTTTGCGCTACGACGATATCCGCACTTGGGTTTCTTACACTACTCAGTATGTCGTTAGATGTGGTTGTGAGCGCGATGAGGCGTATGAAAATCATTTCAAACAGACTTCATATGATACCGCCGGCACTTCGAGCGACCCAAGAACCGAATGGGGCCAAAATTACGTCTCTTGTCGTGCCAGTGGCTCCTGCCATCATGGTGAAGACACGAGATACAGACCAACCTATACATATGAATTTCCGCTTACTACTGAAAATCGCGGCACCAAAGAAACTGAGTCCAAGGTCTATGTTCCATATAATTTCAATACCTATGTCACTAGCTTCATCGATGCCGAGGATATCGCTTTTGCTGGCGAGCAGGTTGACATCGGTGGTTCCTATCATATTCTGCCAAGGCAAAATGATGTAGTTGCTAAGAATGCCTACGCCACCGTCACTTCCAGCAAGGAAACCTTCCGTATTTATGAAATGATTCTCCCAATCTATGCCAATCCAAACACCTTCTCTGGCAACGAACGCTCCGCTCAAGACGTCTGTCAGTATTACGGTATTTCCAACTGTAATCTTGTTAATACTATCAATGGTCCAATGAACGCCAGTGGTAATTACAGTGGTGAAAGTAAAAACACCGGCACCTTCTCTCGCACTATCCCAGACAATGAAGAATATGTTGGCTTTAAATACTGTACTGCTACCTCGATCTGGCCAGCTTCCTCTCATGTCGGTACCACCAATAC
>JABZKB010000006.1:0-51335 GCA_015257505.1 Nanosynbacter sp.
GGCGACATGTTCTCTTTGAATCGCCGAGTATTTCTTTTTCCGCTCATTAGTTTTGGTTTTGTATGCTTAATTTTCTGCGCCATGCTGCTTTCTGGCGCTGAAATGAAGACTTTTGCGGCACCGGGCGGAGCCACTCCTTCAGTTTTAACGACTAGCTTGTCATACTCTTCCCTGGATTTTCAATTCAGTGCGACGGAAGCAGCTAACTCTGAATTTAAGCACTATGCGATTTCTTATACCGTAACGACTAATAATAAAACTGGATATAAATCCTATATCTCGAGTGTTGGCGAAGATACGAATTTAAATAATACAGATGCTTCCGCAACTACTAAGTTTACTTCTATTAATACCGATACGACAGCTGGTAGTTTTGCGCCAAAAAAATGGGGGTATCTTGTAAAAGAACATGGTGTTTATAATCCAAGCCAGCCATATAAGCCAATACCAAAACGTAATGCACCAGATGAGATTTACTCTACTACCACTAGTGGTACCGGTGCAGGAGCGGCAACTAGCTACATATTAGGTGTGGATTTTGGTGTAAAGGCAGGGGCTGATTTGGAGCCAGGTCTTTATACTAACAATATTGTTTTTACAACGATTACCAATTATGTACCAACGGAAGCGACTTTTTTGCCTGGTCAACAGTTTAATGCTTTGATTTCAAATCTTGATACAACACACAATGTTAATGTGTTCAAGAGATCAAGTGTCGCACCGGCGAATATTGGTGCCGCAACGGTAGTCTCGACCGCCGATTCGGAGCGTCCGATTTATGCCTGGTTTAATGCTCCAGACCGCACCGTTTATTGGTGGACAGATGCGGATGTGGCGTATTCTAATGTGAACGGTAACGAGATGTTTAAGAATATCAACCGCGATGCTAATGAGATGGAGTTAATTGATATTCGTGGAATAAATACAAGTAGAACTGAGGTGATGCACGAATTTTTTGTAGATGGTGCAAAGTCTGTAAGAAATCTTAATATTGATGGGATTGATACGAGTAATGTCTGGTATATGGCGGGGATGTTCGCCTGTCAGGATTCCGGCGCAACTGTTAAAAATCCGATTGATTTTTTAAAGATTAATGTTAGTAAGGTTACGGATATATCATATATGTTCTTTAGAAGTAATTTTTCTAGTATTGACCTTTCGAGCTGGGATACTAAGAGACTAAAATATGTTGATGGTTTATTCAGTGGCGCAATTAAACCAAAGAATATTGATTTATCGTCGTGGGATGTAAGAAGCCTACTTAGGACCAATAAAATGTTTGCGTCAGCTGGGACAGAACACATTAATCTATCTGGCTGGAATAGTAATCAGCTGACAGATACTTCAGAAATGTTTCTTGATACTTATGCACTGCAGACTTTAAATTTGGATGGATTTAATACGTCTAATGTAACTAATATGTCTGGGATGTTTGCTACTTCTGTAGTTCCGAACCTTAACCTTTTTTCTTTTGATACAAGTAAAGTTACTAATATGAATGCAATGTTTAGAGGTATGGGGCACCTTACCACATTAAATATTTCCAATTTTAATACCTCTAATGTAACGGATTTTGGTGAAATGTTTAGGGGGATTGTGGTTGCAGATAGGACTATTAATGTCTCGAACTTTAATACATCGAATGCGGTTACGATGTATATGATGTTTGACGGAACTAATCTTATTGGTGATCTTAATCTAACAAACTTCGATACAAGCAAAGTAGTCAATATGGCATATATGTTTTCCAATAGCGTCTTCTTGAGTAGTGTAAATGTGTCAAGTTTTAATACTAGTGCAGTAACCAATATGGCTGGAATGTTTAATAGAACAGTGGGCATGCAAGTGATTAACGTTTCAAACTTTAATACAAGCAATGTTCGGGATATGCAAAATATGTTCAGGAGTTCTGGTGTTGTTACGATTAAAGCATCATTGCTATTTAATACGAATAACGTTGTAGATTCGGGTTTTATGTTCGCAGATTCTCCGTTTTTGATTGGCGGAAATGGGACACACTACAATGCTTCTTTCCCACAAGACAAGACCTATGCAAGACAAGATGTTGCTGGCCTTCCTGGATACTTTACGTTTTAAGAATTTATTAATTTTTTGGTATTCTCTCTGATTCCGATTATGGTATAATTAAGCATAGAATTATGAAGGATCTGAGAAAATATTTAAAGTGCAAAGTGCAAAGTGCAAAGTGCAAAGTGCAAAGTGCAAAGTGCAAAGGCGACATGTTCTCTTTGAATCGCCGAGTATTTCTTTTTCCGCTCATTAGTTTTGGTTTTGTATGCTTAATTTTCTGTGCCATACTGCTTTCTGGTGTGGAAGTGAAAACTTTTGCAGCACCAGTTCCGAGTCGTAGTGAAATTTATTTGCAAACCTCTCTTTCAACTAATGAAGTTAATATTGTGTTCTCGGGCTCTGATGCTCAACAGTCAAAGAAGGGTACGGGACATACCACGTACACGGTTAAGACGAATAACCCAACTGAATATGCAATGTATATTTCAAGTGCGGATGAGGATGTCAATTTAAATCATACCGATCCAGCGGTAACTGATAAAATTACGCCACTTTCACCTAACACGTATTATTATGCTATGCTTGAAAATACTTGGGGTTATTGTGATCGGGATATTTATCGTTGTAAGCCGATTACACCCCTAAGTCATCCAATGCAATATTTTTACGTAGGGTCAAGGACTAAGGTTGGTTACGATCTTGACGTACAATATGTTATTGTCTTTGCGGTGAGGATCTCACCAAGTTTAAATCCTGGTACTTATTCAAAAAACGTTTTAATTACTACAACCACAAAAGAATTTATTCCTTCAGCTACGTTTTTACCAGGTAAACAGTTTAATGATATTGTAGCAAATTTAGATTCTACTCATACAGCTAATGTATTTAAGCGCTCAAATACACCACCAGCCAATTTGGCTTCTGCGTCCGTAGTTTCGACCGCAGATTCGGGGCGTCCGATTTATGCCTGGTTTAATGCTCCAGACCGCACCGTATATTGGTGGACAGATGCAGATGTGGCGTATGTAAATACTAATGCGAATCAGATGTTCGAAGACTTTAATCGTGGCGTTGCAGACATGGATTTAATCGATATTCGTGGAATGGATACTCGATATACAAATACAATGCATAATTTTTTCTGTGATGGTACTAAGAGTGTGAAAAATTATAACATTGACGGCATTGATACGAGCAAGGTTTGGGATTTTTCAGGAATGTTTGCTGGTGGTGATCAGCTAGCGACTGCTAAAAACCCTGTTGATTTCTCGAAGATTGATACTAGCAGTGCAATTGATATGTCGAATATGTTCCAGAGAAGTAATTTCACAACGATTGATGTCCGTAGTTTTAATACGAAAAATGTGAAATATATGGGGTGTATGTTCTGCGGGGTAATTAAGGCTAAGAATATCGATTTGCGTGGATGGGATGTATCAAATCTTGAAGGTTCGCATTTGATGTTTGCTTCAACTCAAATTGAACATATTAATTTGGCCGGATGGAATAGTCATAAACTGCTGGATACTTCGCGTATGTTTGAAGGGACAGTGACATTACAGTCGCTTGACATTACTGGTATGGATACCTCAAAAGTAAAGAATATGTTTGGTATGTTCTACCTATCTGCGTTGCCAAACTTAGATTTAACTCAACTAAATACGAGTAGTGTAACGAATATGAACTCAATGTTCAAACAGATGTCGAGAATCTCATCTTTGAATTTTACTTCATTTGATACTAGTAACGTGACGGATTTTGGCGAGATGTTCCGTGGAATCGTGATTGGAAATCAAACCTTGGATGTTCGTAGTTTTAATACTTCTAAAGCGACCGCAATGTATATGATGTTTGACGGGACTAACTTGACGGGAAGCTTGGATTTATCAAGTTTTGATACAAGCCGAGTTGTTGATATGTCTAATATGTTTGGCAGTAGTGTCTTACTTAATAGTGTGAATCTGTCGAGTTTTAATACGTCTTCGGTAACTAATATGGCTGGTATGTTCTTTAAGACATATGGGATGTCTGTAATTAATATTGCGAACTTTAATACTGCTAATGTACAGAATATGCAGGATATGTTTAGACTAACTGGTGCTGTGACAATTAAAGCTTCTGCGCTGTTTACTACAAATAGCGTAATTGATTCTAGTCGAATGTTTATGGATGCCGTACATCTAGTTGGGCAAAATGGTACAACCTATAATGCTGCAAATCCACAAGACAAGACTTATGCAAGGCAAGATGTTGCCGGGCTTCCTGGGTACTTTACGTTCTAGTAATCTTACTGTAACCTAATAATTTCTTGCATTTTTCCCTGTTTTCTGCTAGACTAGAGGCAGTTACCAAAGACAGTGACGGATTTTTGGTCAAGGGAGTGTGAATTTAATATATAATTTACATGAACTTCAAAATCTTAATTAGGTCACCGAGGAAAATCTTATAACTTGGTAACGAAGTTTAAAAATTCGTAGACTTCTTAACAATCAAGGAATACTTTTTATGGCAATATCAAAAGATAAAAAGAATACATTGGTTGCTGATTTAACTGAGCTACTTTCAAGTGCAAAATTGACAGCTTACGCAAACTATCAGGGACTCACCGTTGCTGAACTCGAGGATTTGCGTCATGCTGCTCGCGAACAAGGTGTCCGCATTAAAATCGTTAAGAACCGTTTGGTTCGTGTGGCGATGAATGAGATTGCAGTATATAAAGATACTGATACTACTCATTTGACCGGCCAACTTGTTTACGCAATTTCCGATTCTGACGAAGTTGCTCCAGCTAAAGTTTTGGCTGAGTTTGGTAAGACCCACAAAGCTCTCGAGCTTGTTGGTGGTTTTAGCGATGGTGGTCGTATGATTGATACCGCTGAGATCAATGCGCTTGCTGCTCTCCCATCCAAGAACGAATTGGTGGCACAGGTGGTTGCACAACTGCTTTCACCAGTCAACGATTCTATCTCTGGTCTCGCTGGTGGACTTTCTGGCATTGTTTCCGGTTTGGAAGCAAAGTTGGAAGCATAGTCTGAAGTTTTATTAGAAAAGACAATCAATGTTTTATCCTTCGGGATAGATACTAAATTAATTTATAGAAAGGTCTAACATGGCTGATATTAAAAAATTAGCTGAAGAACTCGTAAACCTTACCGTTCTTGAAGTTAATGAACTCAAAAACACTCTTAAAGATGAATATGGCATTGAGCCTGCTGCTGCCGCTGTTGCTGTTGCTGCTGCTCCTGCTGCTGCCGCTGAAGAAGAAGGCAAATCTGAATTCAACGTCGTTCTTAAAGACGCTGGTGCTCAGAAAATCGCTGTAATCAAGGCTGTTAAAGAGGCTACTGGTCTCGGTCTTGGTGAAGCAAAAGCTATCGTTGATGGTGCTCCTGCAACTGTCAAGGAAAAAGTTAAGAAAGACGAAGCTGAAGCTCTCAAGAAAACTCTTGAAGAAGCCGGCGCTACTGTTGAATTAGCTTAATTAAAAACCGAGTCTACGAATTTATTAAAAAATACCCTTCGGGGTATTTTTTGTTGAGGAAATTTTGGTCTTTGGTTATTTTGGAAGCCTTAGGGCTTACGCCAGAAAGCACCAGGATTAGCGGCACCGCCGTCGATGTGGGCGTACCTAATATTATTTTGAATGTATGAACCCGCGCCACCGCGATAATGGGCTTCTGGCAAGCTATAGAAGATATTGTCGCTGGCGACTACGTTCGTGGTGACAAAACTATCGGAGGCATAGATTTTTTGAAGCCAGTTTGAATCTTCAAACATCGAGGTCATATCAGTTGCGCTGATGGTGTTCCAGCCAGTGAGGTCGAGCTCGTAAAGCCAGGTGTAGCCGAATGTATTGGAAAAATTAGTGACTTTACTAACATCAAAATCACTAACATCGAGGTATGAGACATAAACATAGTGGAAAAGCTTGGACATGTTTTTAACATTACTGGTATTAAGGCTGATTTTTATATGTTGATCCTTCATAAAATCGGTGTCATTAAAGGAGAACATTCCTTCCATATTCTCTACACTACTGGTGTCAAAATTATCTAGATCGATACTTGTAACTTCCTTCAAGCCAGCAAAGGCATATCTAGTGTCTTTGAGGTTCGGGGCAATAATTTTTGGTGCCTTGATTTTCTTGATGTTACAGTTGCTGGTGAAGAGATAAGCCAGGGTTTTTACTGGGGTGGTTTGAGTGTTGGCTGGCCAGATAACGTCTGACATTCCTAGACCATGTGGACAGGCTCCATAACTTACTTCTGTGGTGCCACCCATAAACATTTTTGACATATTCTCTACGCTACTAAAATCAAAATGTGAAATATCGGCAGTATAATAGGTTGCTTGTGCAAACATACCTTCCATATTTGTTACTTCGCCAGTATGGAAGTCGCTTGAGAAAATGATGTCGCCATCAATGGAGGATTCACTAAGCATATAGGAAAGATCAGTAACGTGGTTGGTTTTGAGAATTGGAACAATCTGGCTAACCTTTGCTCTTGTATCATAGAGCATGTGATTCATATCCCGGGCTGAAATCGTATTAAGTTGTGCGATATTGCCGATTTCTTCAAGATTTATAGTGTAAGCGAACATCCAGCTAAAATCCTCGACCTGGCTAGTATTAAAGACGCGTGGGAGAGTAAGGCTAGTGAGCCGACTATTATCTCTAAACATGTATTTAATTGAGGTAAGCTCGCCGGTTGTGATGTTACCTAGGTTGAGAGAAGTAACATTCTGGGCGCCATTGAACATTTCCGACATGTTAGTAATATGAGTGCCACCGATATTGTTATTAGTATTAATAATTATTTCTGAGGCATAGGTGTTTTTAAACATATTGGAAAGGTCTTCGGCGGCAGTGAACTGTAGCGCCGAGAGGTCGATTTTGGAGGCGTTAGTTGTGTTGTTGAACATGTTTGAGAAGTCTTTAATTTTCTCAAATTTGCTATTCTTTAGATCAAAAACTGAGGCGGTACAATTATTGAACATGGAAGTAATATCGGTAACTTCACGGAAGTTGGTATGGGTAAGATCTAGAGACGAGACTTGATTTGCACCATCAAACATATGGGCGGCATTGGTGACTTTATTAAACTTTGCCTTGTTAAGGTAGATATACGAGGCCTGCGAATTTTTAAACATATTGGTAGTGAGTGTGGCGTTCTTAAAATCTGAGCCAGCAAGATCGATGGTTGAAATTCCGGTGTTTTCAAAGACTGAGGTGAGGTCGGTGGCATCGGAAATTTCCCAGTATGAAACATTTGCGTCGGTGAGGTATGGAGTGTTTTTGAAGGCGCGTGCAATGTGTTTTGCATGCTTTGCGAAGGACATATCCCCCACATTTGCGACATCGGAGTCTTCAAAAATCGATTCAATATCTTCAATATCATTATTTCTTAGATTGTAAAGGAAGGGTGTAACGTCGATTCTTCCTCTATGGTATACCTCACTGTTATGGAAGAAATGGGCAAGATTTTTGACTTTATCAAATTTTAGCATTGAGTCGGTTATGCCATCCTGTGGTACGAATTTTAGAGTGCGACTTGTGCCACCTAGGCCGGCAAACATATAAGAGAGATCTTCGTTAAAGTTAATTTCACTAGCACGAGTCCAGATACAAACCTTATTCCATTCTTCCTCCCCTTGACTGTAGCTCCCGAGATAGATTGGAGTATCGGAATCTGGAGTAGAGATTTTGACGGTGCGAGCTTCAGTGATTTCGTTACTACATTTCTTGCGACCAATGTCGATGGCGAGTTCTGGCCAGTGTTCATTGACGGCTGGAGTGGTTTTTGTAAGATCGGCAAAATAGCTAGGATCGGTTACGGTAAGGGATTTTTTGAGGGCAGCATTGAATTCTCTGCCGGAGACGATGGTTGACCTTGCCTGATCAAGTACCATCATCGTGAAAACTAGCTTACGTTGATATTGGCCGGCTGGGATTTTATCATTCAGACGGAAACCGAGATTAAAATTAAAATCTTCTTCAATTTCCTCTTCAACGGCACGAATATTAACCGGACTATTAAGACCTGGAATGGCATGGTAGAGCTTGTTGTCGATTTTTTCGGTATTATAACCGTAAGAATTTTCCATGTCAGTTTCGATGGAGTTGTTATATCCACTGACCGATGCAATACGATATGGGTTGGAAGCGTCGAGGCTGACAAGTCCGGTTTCTTCTTTATCGCTAGAGAGATAGAGGTTATAGCCAGTCGGACTGTCGGTTTTGACGCTGATATTTAGGCTCTTAAAAAAATTAGTGCCTGTAGGCACTGGATGGTTGTAGACAATATTGGCGTTGCCACTGATGGCGATGGACGCAGTGGCGGCATAGGTATTATGGGTATGGGCGCCAAGAAAAACAACGGCATAGCTTAAGGATGAGGCTAGTAGAAGGGCTAGTCGAATTGAAAAATTTTTAAGTTTTGTATTTAATTTTGTCATTTTAAATAATTAAAAATTTAGCAATTACGGGATATTAAAATATAACTCGTTAAATCCATAGTAGCATATAAAAAATAAAATGCTAGTGATTTTTTAAAAATAAAAAATATACCGGTTTTGGCGGTATATTTTTTATAGGTCTAATTAGTTGTAGATATTTTCAACAGCGATGGATGGACCCATGGTTGTAGAAATGAAGATGCTCTTAATGTATTGACCTTTGAGAGAAGCTGGCTTCATTGATTTTAGGGATTCAAGGAAGGCGGTAGCATTCTCAAGAAGCTGATCTTCAGTGAAGTTGGTCTTACCAACACCAATGTGGACGATAGCTTGTTTGTCGACACGGTATTCAACTTTACCAGCTTTGGATTCTTTGACGGCTTTCTCGATGTCGTTAGTCACGGTGCCAGCTTTTGGATTTGGCATGAGACCTTTAGGACCTAAGAGACGGGCAAATTTACCAAGTTTTGGCATGTAGGCTGGAGTGGAAATGAGAATATCGAAGTTGATGGTTCCCTTTTCGAGTTGTTTGATGAACTCTGCGTCTTCAGCGATGTCAGCACCAGCGGCTTTTGCTTTTTTGCACTCATCTTCAGGAGCGAAAACTGCAACACGTACTTCTTTACCGTTACCGTGAGGGAGAACGAGGGTGGTACGAATGTTTTGATCAGCTTGTCTTGGGTCGACACCGAGACGGGCGTGGATTTCAAGAGTAGCTGCAAACTTGGCTGGATTGGTCTTGACAGCAAGCGCGATAGCTTCGGCGAGGCCATATAGCTTAGTGCGATCGATGTCTTTGTAGGCGGCTTGGTATTTCTTACCACGGCGCTCTAAGAATGGACGAGTGACTGGCTTTTCACCTTTTGGCTTAACTTCAAGCTCTGCGAGTTTGTTTTCGGCAGCACGAGCTTTGCGCTCTTCTTCAGCCTTAACTTCCTCAACGTGCTTTTTGGACTTTTTACCAGCTTTGGCAAATTTTTCAGAAACTTCTACAGTTTCGATAGCGACAACTTCTTCGTTGTTCTGACCTTTATCTTCAGTCATGATGATTTCCTTTCTGTGGTGGTAACGGGTTAGACTTTCGTCTAACCCTCCCAACTAGTTAATATTTTGAATAAATAAATTATTCAGCGATTTCGATACCCATTGAACGGGCGGTACCAGCAACAACTTTTACTGCACCTTCAAGATCGATAGCGTTAAGCTGCTTCATCTTGATGTTTGCGATTTTTTCGAGCTGTTCGCGGGTGATTTTACCGACTTTCTCGGTATTTGGACGACCAGAGCCTTTCTGGATTTTGAGTTCTTCACGAATCAAATCGTCGACAGGCTGTCCAAGGCAGGTCCAAGCGAAAGTGCGATCTTCGAAAACCTGTAAGTGGACAATAACGCTTTTACCGTTAAAATCTTTGGTTTTCTCGTTGAATGGATTAATGAAATCCATCATATTGAGACCCCACTGACCAAGAGTTGAACCAACTGGAGGTCCTGCGGTGGCCTTGCCACCAGGGATGCGTAACTTCAAGTTACCAATTACTTTTTTTGCCATAATATTTTTTACTCCTAATTAGAGCGCGTAACGGGCTTATTATACTAGATTTATAGAGAAAAGTAAAGACAAGTGTCCGATTCTAGTGATACTAGATATGGCTCTGCTTGTCTTTACGTTTTATTTTTTTGTGATGAATATTATCCGGCAATAATTCTAGTGCCAGCCTTACCTTCAACCGCTTGAGAAGCTTTTTCTGGCGTGGTGATGATGCAAGTGCGTTTGTTGGCACCGGCTACGAAATTAATTCCGGCTTCAACCTTAGGTAGCATACTGCCGGCGGCGAATTGGCCTTGGGCGATAAGTTTGAAGGCATCTCCCACGGTGATTTGATCAATTGACTGCTCGTTTGGTTGCTTGTAGTTGATCTTGACGGAGTCAACGGCGGTGAGAATTAGAAGCACGTCGGCATCAATGGTTTCAGCGAGCTTTTCGGCGGCAAAATCTTTGTCGATGACGGCTTCAAGACCGGTGAGACGGCCGTGTTCGTCGTAATAAACTGGAATACCGCCACCACCACTAGCAACCACAATGGCTCCGTTACCGATGGCGATTTTAATTAGGTCGGATTCGATGATGGAAAGTGGCATTGGGGATGGTACGACTTTGCGCCAGCCACGACCAGCATCTTCTTTTACGGTAACGCCGCGGGCTTTGGCGATTCTTTTAGCCTCTTCTTCAGTGTAGAATGGTCCAATTGGTTTGCTTGGATTCTTAAAGGCAGGGTCGTCTTTAGAAACAAGTACCTGAGTGATGATTGAGGCGATCGGTTTTTTGATGCCAGTCTGTTCAAGCTGGTTCCTTAAAGCATTTTGGAGCCAGTAGCCGATTTGTCCTTGGCTCATGGCGCCAGCTACATCCACAGGCATGGTTGGGGTCTTTTCGGTATTGATCGCTTCTTCGTGGAGAATAATGTTACCAATTTGTGGACCATTGCCGTGTACGATGGCAAGAGTGTGGCCGGCAGCAATTAACTTAACCAGCTCTGCCGCCGTCTCATTAGCGACGGCGAGCTGATCAGCGGCTGTTGCCTTACCATCTCTTGATAAGGCATTACCACCTAATGCAACTACGATTTTTGCCATATTAGATGACTCCCATGACGAAGACGGCGACAAGACTGATGACTACAAAGATAAACATGACTGGGAGAACGCGTTTGACCCAAGTTTTGTAGGAAACACCAGCAAGGGTGAGTCCGGCCATCAAAGAAGCGATGGTTGGGGCGATCATATTGAGAAGGCCGTTAGCAGTGGCAAATGCGACAACCATGGTTTCCTTGGTGGATCCGACGAGGTCGGCAACAGGGGCGATGATTGGCATTGAGGCTGCAGCAAGTCCAGAGGAGCTTGGGATAATGAAGGAGAGTGGTAGGTAGAAGAGATAGGCAAGGATACCAACTACACCACCGTTGGAGTTTTTAAGTCCAGTTTCACCCCAGTGAATAATAGTGTCTTCAATACCACCATTGCGCATGACGATAGAGACGGCAGCGGCGACGGCGATGATTACGGCAACGCTAAGAAGTTGTTCTGCGCCATCGATAAAGATGTCAGTGATGGATGAATTTTTACCATGAAAATCTTTGCGGTAGATGAAGGCAATGATGAGAGCCGAAATTAGGAAGAGAGCGGAAATCTCATTGAAATACCAGGAACCAAGAGCGACATTATGTTCGGCACCAATGATGGCGCTAAAGAGTGGAATGCTAGCTAGCCAGGTATGGAAGTCTTCAAAGATTGTGATATGAAAATTGGTCCATGGGATGAGGGAGATGATCATGATAATGAAGGTAAGAGCAAAGATTCCCATGATGGCTTTGCGTTTTTTGGTGTATTCAGGAACTGCTTCGAGGTCGAGAGCCTTGAAGGTTGAGGCAAGAGAAGAATCTTCTTTGTATTTGCCGGCTTTGACTTTTGCAGCATAGCGCATGGTGAAGATGATAGCGATAATAAGCATCGCAATGAGCACAAGCGCTTGAATCCAGAGGATACTACCAAGCTGAACGTTGGCAGTGCGGGCGGCAATACCGGTTGAGAATGGGTTGACGGTTGAAGCTAAGACACCAACACCACCACCGAGGACGATAATGAGGACGGCGGTCATGGCATTGTATCCTGCGGCAATCATCACTGGAACGATTAATGCATAGAAAGCAACGGCTTCTTCCTGCATACCATAAGTGGTACCACCGATAGCAAAGAGGGTCATCAGGATTGGGATTAGCCATTTTTCCTTACCATTCATCTTCTTTAGTAACCCACCAAGAGCAGCATCGAGTGCGCCGGTCTTCATGACGACACCAAGGAAGCCACCAAGGATGAGAACAAAGACGATGACGTCAAGACGGTCGGACATGCCTTTGATTGGGGCCATGAAAATATCCCAAAGACCTTGACGATGGTCAATGGTGCTAGTTTCGCCGGTCTCGTCGTTTAGGACGGTTTCGATTTTTGGTATTTCTTGATAAGTGCCAGCCTCGCGGATGGTTTCAGATGGATTATTTGGATCGGAAACTAAATTGTATTTTCCAGATGGAATAACCCAAGTTAAACAGGCCATCATTGCAATGATGCCGAACAAAACTGCAAAGGCGGAAAGCATTTTTATATGCTTGCGATTGCGTTTTGCATTTTTTGGTTTGTCTGCCGGAGCCTTTGTGTCTTCGGCGGTTGGTTTGTCGACCATATTGTTCCCTTCTATAGAACTAATTAAATTATTAATAGTACTTATGGTTTAAGTATAGCATATAAAATAAATCCCAGTTACGGGATTTATTTTACTGAAGGTTCCCTAGATTATAGAGTCAAGTCCATGACAGCTTCGATAGTGTAAACACGGTTCTCAGCCTGATCAAAGACTACGCTATTTTTACTGTAGAAGACCTCATCGGTAACTTCCATGGCGTCAAGATTGTATTTCTCAAGAATTTCTTTACCAATCTTGGTGTTTTTGTCGTGGAAGGCTGGGAGACAGTGAAGGAAGATGGTGTTATTCTTGCGGGTAGCAAGCATAAGGTCGCGATTAACCTGGTAGGCCTTCAAAAGATTAATGCGTTCTTCAAACTTATCTTCCTCACCCATGGAAACCCAAACGTCGGTGTAGATAGCATCAGCATCAGCGACAGCTTCGTATGGATTTTCGAGTACGCGGATAGTGGCACCAGTCTGATATTGTTTTGCAAGAGCGCGACACTCTTCAACGAGTTCTGGATCTGGGAAGAGTTCTTTTGGGGTGCCAATAGAAAAATGTAGACCGAGAAGGCTGGAGGCAATCATTAAAGTGTTTGCTACGTTATTGCGACCATCTCCAACATAGGCGAGATATGCGCCGCGGAGATGACCAACATGTTCTTTGATGGTGAGCATATCGGCAAGACCCTGAGTTGGGTGGAATTTATCGGTGAGACCGTTCCAGACTGGTACACCTGCATACTTAGCGAGTTCTTCGACGGTTTCGTGGGCGAAGCCGCGGAATTCGATGCCGTCAAACATACGTCCAAGCACGAGGGCGGTGTCGCGGACTGATTCTTTTTTGCCGAGCTGAATGTCGTCCTTACCAAGGAACTCAGCGTGCATACCGAGATCGCGGGCGCCAGTAACGAAAGCACAACGGGTCCTGGTTGAGTTCTTCTCGAAAAGAAGCGCAATAGTTTTACCTTCGTGATTACGATTAGGTACACCAGTTAGTTTATTGTTTTTAAGTTGCTTGGCGGTTTCAAGCATGGTTTGAACTTCGCGTGGGGTGAAGTCCTTTAAGGTTAGGAACGAACGTCCTTTAAGATTTAACATTAGATCTCCTCTCTAAAAATTGGCATTGACATACAACGTGGACCGCCGCGTCCGCGTCCGAGCTCGGCACCAGAAATTTCGATAACTTTGAGGCCGGCTTTGCGAAGAGCTTCGTTGGTGACATAGTTACGATCGTAAGTGATAACGACACCTGGCGCAATGGCGAGAGTGTTTGAACCGTCATTCCATTGTTCCCTGGCGGCTGCGATTGGATCACCATTGCCACACTGAATTAGTTGAATTTCGTGTAAGCCGAGAACCTCCTGCAAGGTTTCCTTTAGGCTTCGACGATGTTTGATTTCATATCCAACATGAGTATTAGCTTTTTCAAGCAGATAGATGTCTAGTTCCCCTTCACCGGTGAGGATTTCTGGGTGAACTGAGAACTTATCGTAGTCAATCATGGTGAAAACCGTATCAAGGTGCATGAAGGCACGCTTGTTTGGGATCTTTAATGCCATAACGCGAGTAAAGTTTGAACCATGGAATAATTTTGAGGCAATACGTTCGATGGCCTCAACTTCGGTACGTTCAGAAATACCAATAGCCAAGGTGTCTTTACTTAATACTAACTCGTCACCACCTTCAACTGAGAAGCGGTTGTTACGATCGTACCAAACTGGAATATTGTATTTCATGAAACGTGGATGGTATTTGATGATATATTCCATGAATAGGGATTCACGTCGGCGAGCTGGCCAGTGCATCTTATTGATGGTAAGACCGTTACCGATTGAGGCTGCCGGGTCCCTAGTGAAATAGAGGTTTGGCATCGGGTCGAGATAGAATGGATAGTCGTCAATCATGAAGTGATGAAGCTGCTTGTTGGCTGGCTCCATAACTTCTACGTCGCTCTTTTTGATGCCTGCCATAACTTTACGAACCATCTGGAGTGGTTCAAGGCTCTGGAGATAGTTGACGATGGCGTAGGTTGAATAGGAATCTTCCTGTTTTGAAGCGCGCACCATTTCCATGATGAATTTTTCACGAACTTCTTGAATCGCAAGAGCTTCGGCGGCTAGCTTGTCGAGGTAAAGTACCTCAACGCCGTTCTCGCGTAAAACATTAGCAAAAGCGTCATGTTCTTGTTGAGCGACCTTTAAATAAGGCACATCATCGAATAACATGCGTGCCATGTAATCTGGAGTGAGGGCCTCGAGCTCTGCACCTGGGCGATGCAAGAGAACGGTTTTAAGGCGCCCAATCTCAGAATTGACTTGAATTGGTGGTTCCATTATTGTCTCCGTTTATTTGATGGACTTTTACATTTTTATTATAGCATAAGCGAGAATAAGTGTTGGCGGTGAAAAGCGTATGGAATTTTAAGATGGAAAAAGAATCTAAAAATAACGAGCCGCTAAGACTCGTTATTTTATAGTGTAATAGATTGTTGGTATTAGTTTTTTTAGCTAATCTTTTTAACCTGGAGAGCGTCGAGCTCGACTGGCGTTTCGCGGCCAAACATGGAGACCATGACTTTGAGCTTGCCTTTAGTGGAATCGATTTCAGCGATCGTGCCTTCAAATCCCTTGAAAGGACCGTCAGTGATGGAGACAACTTCATTGAGTGCATAGTTGACGGAGTATTTTGGATCTTCGACACCCATACGCTTCTTGATTTTGGCGATTTCTTTTTCGGAAACTGGGGTTGGTTGAGTGCCTGTGCCAACAAAGCCGGTGACGCCTGGAGTGTTTCTAATGATGTACCAGGTTTCATCAGAGAGGCGCATCTGAACAAGGACGTAACCCTGGAAGATCTTACGATCAACGATTTTGCGTTTGCCGTTCTTGATCTCGATTTGCTTTTCCTTCGGTACTATGGCGTCAAGGATTTTATCCTGGAACTCAGGGCGATCAAGACGCTGTTTGATTGATTCGGCGACCTTGTCTTCATAGCCGCTGTAAGTGCTGATAGTGTACCATGCGAGTGTGTCGTCGTAACGGTTTACTGCCATAATTTTCTCCTATTTCCCTATTTCAATAGATTATTAAATAATAAAGTGAAACCTGCGTCAAGTAGCATGATAACTACACTGAAGAGGACTGTGTAAATAATGACAGCGGAAACGAGTTTCCAGGTCATTTTGCGGTTTGGCCAGCGAACTTGGCGAAGTTCTTGCCAGGAGGCATGGATGTAGCTACCGATTTTGCGGAATGGAGCAGTGAGAATACGGAGAACCTTTGGTAGAGGCTTCTTGCTAGCTTTTTTGGCTAATTTTTGCTGCTTTTTAAGTTGCTTTTTTTCGTATTTCTGCTGCGCCTTTTCTAACTTGGTAAGTTTTTTGGCTGGCTGCTTTGAAATAGCGGTTTTTGTCTCTTGATGAATCTTGGTTGGCTGATTCTGTTCTTCGGTTTTACCCTTGGAATCGCCAGCTTTGATGCGAGTGATATTTGCCATTTGCTCCTTCCATAAAAAATAGTCTGATACCAGACTGTCAATAGCAGTATAGCGAGAATTTTGGTTTTTGTAAAGGGATTTTTAAAAATAAGGGTGCATTTTTTTGAAAAATATGATATGATAGAGATACCAAAGAATGGGGATTCGCCAAGTGGTAAGGCAGTGGGTTCTGGTCCCACCATTCGGGGGTTCGAATCCCTCATCCCCAGCCATATAAGTCGCTTTGCGTCCAAAAGAAGCTTAGCGAGCGGTTCTTTCGGTGTTAATTCGAGTAAATTTCTAGGAACTCGTAGGTTCGATAGTAGAAGACCGACGAGTCTTTTTTTATCTTGCTTTCTTTACGTATAATAGCGAATTATTCCGCTTCCTCAAACGCTGCATCAATCATCCAATGATCGTTAATACGAAAAGCTGGAATGGTGCCTCTAAGTGCTTTGTTCGAAACAGCCTGAATGTTAAGCTCGCGAGCTTTTGCCCAATCTGTGAGAGGAATGATTTTCTTTGCGGTCAACTTTGCGATGCGACGATAGAGTGATTCTATAACCAGACCAGCTATTAGATCAACGAAGTCATCTACTGTTCCGTTCTTTTCGTATTTTGCGAGCAAAGGATAGTATTCGGTGGTCTTGGTTTTGTTCGCGATAATTATTGGTGGTAAACCTTCCATTTTCAGCTGGCGATTCAGAAGCAAGCGCCCAATACGACCATTGCCGTCTACGAACGGGTGGATGTTTTCAAATTCTGCATGGAAATATGCTATTTTCTCGATAAAGTAGCTTTCTTTGTCGTTATTATAGTCTTTTACGAGATCATAAATCAGCTCATTCACGAAATCTGGATTAGCGCCAATATGCGTGCCAACGCGCACCCATTCATCACCAGAGCGAAAACGACCAGCTGCATCATCGTTAATATCTGTAAGCAGGATTTTATGAAGTTTTAGAATAAGTTCAGCCGTAAAAGGCTCATCTGGGTTATTATCTAGATACTCAATAGTCTTAGCAAGATTTTTCGCCTCGTAAATTTCGCGGATTTCGTGGTCCGTGCGAATCATGTTATGGATAAGAATATCCTCAGTATCCTCAAGTGTAAGAGTTGAGTTTTCGATGGCGTTTGAGTTGTAAACCATTTCTGGAAGTTCGGCAGCAGAAATCTCTTTAATCGCGTTCCGATTGCTTTTTGTGAGCTCGCGATATGTTTTAGATAATTTTTCAATTCTGGATTTAATAATCTGGTTCATAGTTATATTGTATCAAAATAAGCGTGAAAAATCAAGGTTTATGGGTATTTTTCACGCTCTAAAAAAAAGTTCGAGAGTGGTTTTGCGTCCAAATCCACCATTTTTCTGGATTCGCCAAAATTTGTTTCGATACTATATAATTACTACATGAATAAGGTAAATATATTACTCACAGAAGCTAATGGTAATCTCTCAGATAAGAGAGAAATGATTATGGATGCCGTTAAAGCTGCCGAAGAATATGCTTTTCCAAAATTAAAGATAGACTGGGATATTGATGTCTTAGTTACTAATCGAGTTCCGATGATTATACCTGAAAATGGTGCTGGTGGGTATACATTTTCTGCTGATTTTATTCGCATTAATATTGATGACAAAAAAGCAACTAAAAATCTGATTTCAGAAACGTTGGTCCACGAATTTTGCCACGCGGCTCGCTGGGGTAAAAATGACGAATGGGGAAACTCCCTCTTCGATGGCTTGATTTTCGAAGGGCTGGCTTGCACACTCGAAGCTGATTTTGTAAAAAATAAATCTGAAAAATCCTTGTTTATTAAAACTGTCCTCGAACGCTCTGATGATGAGAACAAAAAGATTCTAAACCTAATCCAAAATAAATTAGATGCTAATGAATATAACTATAATGAGATTTTCTTTAATGGCAATGATGAGCTACCACGCTGGTCGGGGTATTCACTCGGATATTATCTAGTTAAAAAATATCTTGAAAAAACCAACAAAAAAATTGAGGATGCTTTCGCTGATAAATACGCAGAATTCAAGATTGTTTTGTAAATGAAAAAGCACTCTAGAAATAAAAGTTCTTTGTATTTTTGATAAGAATCTATTTTTCTATCTATTTATTTAAGATTGCAGAGCTTTGCAATTTTTTGAAGAGAAAGTAGTTTATCGTTTAGACTAGTCGCGAGCTCGTATCCTTCAATATTTTTGAGAAATTCTGGTGAGATAATTTCTAGAATGTGAGTGAGATTTTTTGGTTGTGGGAAATAGTGATTATTGGTTGCAAGAATTAATTCGGTCGCATTTTGAATCACAAAATGTGCATCGAAATAGAATGCTGCAATATTGCCACGCTCTACATCTTTGATAGATTTTTCTAGATAGTCATTAACGGAGTATATCCACATTTTGACGTCTTCAGTAGTGTAGTCTACGGGCGTTTTGAGCGTTTTTTTAGCAAGAGTAATGAGATTTTCTATTTGTTCTTTAGACTCAGTTTTGAGAATTTCTGAATTTGCGAGCATGGTTGAAACATTACGATTTAGAAGTTTTCCAGACTCGTCTTCTATGTAGGTTTTTAGTTCGTTAAAATTATCTGTTTGAATTTCAACTTTTACACTATCGATTCCAAGATCAATTCGACCATCATTTATATTATTGTCGATAAAATAGAGGTCAATGTCAGATTTTTTAGTCCAACCTAGATCTAAAGCGGAACCGAATAGTAAAATAGTATCTATTTTAGGGTATTTTTGGGAGATCTTATTTAGAATATTTTTGATGATGGAATTTTGCATAAAAAACTGTTCTTTAATTGATGTGAATTTAAGGATTTATAAAGCAAGGTAAACCTAATAGTCTCGCCAGCCTTTATGTCCGTAACAAGGATTGGCTTTGCCTCTAGCGGACGGGTTTCCTGTAACATAGGTGCCGTCGTTGCAATATCCACTAACAACAGTATTAGTGCCGGTGCTAGGTGAATAGCTATCAGAGCGATTTGGTGTACTTGATCCACCGGAGTACGCTGGAGCTGGGGTATATTTTTGTGTTTGCTGCTGACTAGCGCGCCTTCTTTCTTCTGCCGCGGCGCGTTCTTTAGCCTCCTTTGCTGCGCGTTCTCTAGCTTCTTCGGCAGCGCGTTCTCTAGCTTCTTCTGCGGCTTTTCTTTCAGCTTCGGCTTTTTTCTCTGCTTCAATTTTTTCCTGAAGAGCTTTACGTTCCGCCTCTTGCTTCTTCCATTCAATATTTCTATCACTGATAAGCTTGAGGTCCTCCTCAGTGAGTTTATAACGAATATGAACGGTTTTCTCGATCATAGTCCGACTTAAATAGGTGTTGTAGAGAGAAAATGTGATAGATGTTTCGAGATTAGTATTTTTTACTTTTTCTTCATCATAGTTTTCTGTAATATAGAGCGATGGATCAATAGTGTAGTCTGATATTTCTTTCGTAAAAAAGTTATCCTTGGTTTCTATGCTTGAATATCCAACCCGTATTTTGGTCTTATCGTATTTTGAATAGGTACCATCAATTTTCTGTTCAGGGCATTTGATGGAGTTAGTATTCTCATCCCAAGTCGCATTACAATTAAAAGCATACTCTTCTGGGATATTTATGGCATAAATTCGATGTTCTTCAATTGATGTATTTATTAGATTAATAATTCCGTGAATTATGGATATAGCTAGGAAAATCAGGATCAATTTCGGAATCCAAGGCAGCTTGGTCTGATTAGCTTGCTTTGTTGGGTCTTGTTGTATTTTAGTTATAAGTTGTTCGCTCATTTAATTTCTCTTTCAAACTAAAACTATTTGATCAGATTCTTGAGTCCGCCGGCGAGGTCGGTTGGAAGAAGAATAACAGTTTTCTGAGATGGGTCAGTGCTGATTTTTTCAAGGGTTTGTAGGGTGCGAATATTGAGACCGCCAGGAGTTTTGGCGAGCAATTCAGCGGCTTCGGCGACAGCGGCAGCGGAAGCTTTCTCACCTTCAGCTGAAATGATGGCAGCACGGCGTTCACGTTCTGCTTCGGCTTGTTTCGCCATGGCACGTTTCATATCAGAAGGAAGTTCGATGTTTTGCAGCTTAACACTCTCTATATCGATTCCCCATTTGTCAGCTTGAGCGTCGACGATTTCCTTGATTTTGCTAGAAATTTCGTTACGTTTTGAGAGTAATTCATCAAGATCGAAGTCACCGGTGACATCACGCAATGCAGTTTGGGCAAAAGTGGAAGTGGCATAGGCATAATTGGTGGTTTCAAAAACGGCTTTTTTAGCGTCAATTACGCGGAAATAAACAACAGCGTCGACATTGACAGTAACGTTATCCTTGGTGATCACTTCTTGTTTTGGAACGTCCATCGGCGTGGTGCGAACGTCAACATTTCGCATGGTGTCGATGTATGGAATAATGACATGAAGTCCAGGATCGAGGATTTTGCGGAAGCGACCAAGGCGCTGAACAACGCCGCGCTCGTATTGATTAATAATGCGAACACCTGGAATGACGACCATAAGAAAAAATAATACTAATACTAAAATACCTATTCCCATAAGACTCCTTATTTATTATCTACATAGTATCAAATTTCCCTAAAAAAGCTAGGGGGAGTAAAATAATGGTGAGGTAAAATATGAATAAAGTTACAAATAGTAATAGTAAAAGCGATAGCGATAGTAGTAACAGTAATAGTGATAGTATGGTTGAAAATTGTGGTGATTTTGCAAAAATCAAAGATGCTTTGGTTGCCGACGAAAGAAATAGTGAATACACAAAACGCGGAGTGATGCCGATTTATCAAGTGGATACGGCGGCGCGGATTTTGATTATTGGTCAAGCGCCGGGGGCGAAGGTGGAAGAAAATGGCATTCCGTTCATGGACAAGTCTGGTGAGAAATTGCGCGACTGGATGGGGGTGGATGAGGCGACTTTTTATTCAAAAAAGATTGCAATTATGCCGATGGATTTTTATTTTCCCGGCAAGGGTAAGACTGGAGATTTGCCACCTCGTAAATTTATCGCTGAAGAGTACCATGAAAAACTGCTAGCCTTGATGCCAAATGTGAAATTAATAATTTTGATTGGTGAATACGCGATCAAATATTATTTAAAGGATACGAAAAAAGAAAATTTAACCGAAACGGTGAGATGTTTTCAAGAGTATTTGCCAAAATATTTTCCAATTGTGCATCCTAGTCCATTGAATTTTCGTTGGCAGGCAAAGAATCCATGGTTTCTTAAAGACGTGGTGCCGGTTTTAAGGAAAAAAGTTAGTGAGATTCTTGGCTAGAATGACTATTGGGGGATAAAGGATTATTTGGGAAATAGAGTTTTTGATCTTTTATCTCATCTGGAAGATAGCTAACGTCGTGATGGAAGCCAGCTTCCCATTTATATCCTTTGGCGTAGCCGAGATCTTCCATAAGTTTGGTTGGTGCATTGCGGATACCGAGCGGGATTGGGAGGTTGCGAGTTTTTGCAGCTAATTCTTTGGCGCGATTCCAAGCGTCATAACTACTTCTGTCTTTCTTTGACTTAGCAAGAGCTACGGCAATATGGGATAGGATAATTCCACTTTCTGGCATGCCAATACGCTCAACGGCTTGGAGGGCAGAGACGGCAAGTCCAAGGGCACCGTTGCCAGCAAGTCCAATATCTTCAGAGGCAAAAATCACCATGCGGCGAGCAATGAATTTAGGATCTTCCCCGCCTTCAAGCATGCGAGCAAGATAATATAGTGTGGCATCGACGTCGCTGCCGCGCATGGATTTAATAAAGGCAGAGATGGTGTCGTAATGATAGTCGCCATCCTTGTCGTAATTAATAATCTTTTTGCCAACTGCCTCAAGGACAAGTTCTGGTGTAATTTTTTTGCTGAGAGATAAGGAAATTTCGAGATCTCCCAGAGCGGAGCGTGCGTCGCCATTTGATAGGTCGGCGATCAGCTCGATGACTTCTTTGGAAATCCTAGCCTCAGCTTTTTCGGATTCCACCGCGCGATGGAGAATTTTTAAAATTGCAGCTTTATCTAGGGATTTTAAGACAACAACACGAGACCTTGAGATGAGGGCTGGGATTACCTCGAAGCTAGGATTCTCCGTGGTGGCACCGATGAGGGTGATGAGGCCAGATTCAACATGAGGCAAGAAGGCATCCTGTTGAGCCTTATTAAATCGATGAATCTCATCCACAAAAAGTAGAGTGCGGATTTTGAGATTCCAGTTTTGCTTGGCACGCTCGACCACAGCTTCGACGTCGCTTTTATGGGCGGTGACGGCGGATAGTTCAATAAAATCAGCGTCGAGTTCTTTTGCAAGGATTCGAGCTAAGGTAGTTTTTCCAGTCCCTGGAGGTCCCCAAAAAATGAGATTGACTGGTTCTTTCTTCTTAACGATTTCAGTAAGAATTTTACCATCGCCAACGATGTTATTTTGCCCGATCACCTCTTCTAGGTTTGAGGGGCGCATGCGCTCGGCGAGAGGTTGTCTCTTAATATTGAAATCATCCATGATTCTATTTTACAGCAGATTTTGATTCTTCAATAAAAGCACCGGATTGGCGATTCCAAAGTTTCTTATACTGTCCATCTTTTAGCTTGAGCAGTTCATCGTGAGAGCCTTGCTCAATGATCTTGCCATTGTCTAGCACCACGATGCGGTCAAGACTGGAGATGGTGGAAAGACGGTGTGCTACCACGATGGAAGTGCGGCCATGCATCAGACGAAGGAGAGCTTCTTGGATAAGAGCTTCAGATTCAGAATCGAGAGCAGAAGTGGCTTCATCGAGCACCAGAATTGGGGCGTCTTTTAGGATGGCTCTCGCAATGGCGATGCGTTGGCGCTGGCCACCGGAAAGTTTAATGCCACGTTCGCCAACCATAGTTTCATAACCATTAGGGAGTTTTTCGATGAATTCAGCGGCGTTGGCAAGTTTTGCAGCATGCTTAATTTCTTCCATTGTAGCGTCTGGTTTAGCATAAGCGATATTTTCGGCGATGGTGCGGTGAAAGAGCGAAGCTTCCTGAGGGACATAGGCAATGTTTTTTCTGAGGCTATGTTGGGTAACTTTTCTGATATTTTGGTCGTCTATTTTGATGGCGCCGGCGTCGACATCGGCAAAGCGTAAGAGGAGTTTGGTGAGAGTGGTCTTTCCGGAACCAGAAAGACCAGCTAGTCCGACACGTTCGCCTGGCTTGATTTTAAGGTCGAAATCGTTGAAAATGTCTTCTTTAGCATCTGCGTGTTTGAAATTGATGTGATCGAAATGGATGGAGCCTTTATCGACAATTAGCTTCTTGGCGCCCTTCTCATCGACGACAGTATCGACGGTATCTAAAATCACGGTCATCTCATGGGCGTCGCCGAAGACACGGGTAAAGTTTTTGAAAATACTGCTAACATCCCAGAGGTTCACTAAAATAGTCTGCGAGTATTGGAAAATTAGAATAACAGTGGCGACTGGTAGGGCGAAAACTGGTGCACCAATGACGATAAAGCCAATCATAAGCACATCAATTAGTAGGAAGATGGAGTCAAAAAGTACATCGCGCTGAATGGTGGCGCGCATGGAGGCTTCACCGGCTGCGAGGGTCTCGCCTTGATATTTGGTATATCTTGCACGTTCAAAATTTTCTTGTGCATAGGATTTTACAGAGAGGATATTGGTAATAGAATCGGTAAGTTGGCCAGTTTGACGAGTTTGGGCAGCGGCTTCCCTTTCATTGCATTTGCCAATTTTCTTGAAGCTACGAGAAGAGACAATGGCGAAAACTGTAGAGAAGAACATGAGGCCAATGGCAAACATCGGAGCGCGATTCATGAGAATAATGAAGATAGAGGAGAAGGTGATAACTAGTGGAACGATATTAAAAATGAATTGATCGGTCAGACGTTCGTAGGCGCGAGTGAAGCGGCCAACTTGAGCAGTGAGCGAGCCGGAAAAGCGATCAGAGTGGAATTGCATGGACTGATTATTGATGGTGTCGAAGCACTGGATAGAGAGATCGTTGATAGTGAGAAGTTCCATTTTCCAGACGAGATAAACGCGGAGGTTGCCAAAAATGGCAGAGCCGACTAGTTGACAGAGGAAGAGAAAAATACCTTGAGGAAGGATTTTTTGGACTAGGGGGATCTGGAAAATGTTGCCATTATTGATGAAATCTTCCGGACCGGCGCTTGAAAGAATGCCAATCACGTTAGCAATGACGAGTGGTGAGAGAATTTGGCGGACAAAAATTACAATTGGGGTAACGATTAGAATAGCAATGGCGTACCATTTATATTTCCAATTTGCTTTGAGGAAATAATGAAGCGTACGTTTGATGGTTGACTGGTATTTTGGCTTTTTCTTTGGCTGCTTTGGTTGTCTGAGCATAAAATGCCTTTCTTTTTAAGTTGTTAATAGAGTTTGATAAGTGGTGATTGTGGGACACAAGCCTAGAGAATCACATAATACGTTTTATTTTACCACAGATTGAGTGAGACGGACAGGGTTTGTGATATAATGAGCATAAATATAAAAGGAGTTTTAAAAAATGGCAGATTTTAATAAAATCTTGACCCCAGGAAACTATGAAGACGGTAAAATTAACGTAGTGATTGAGATTCCAACTGGATCAAATCACAAGATTGAATGGGACCGCAAAAATGCTTGCTTTATGCTTGACCGCGTGGAGCCAATTGCCTTTGCAAAACCATGTAACTACGGTTTTATTCCACAGACTCTTGATGAGGATGGCGACGAGCTCGATGTTTTGATGATTACCGATCAGCCACTCACTACCGGTATTTATACTAAGGCTCGCGTGCTTGGCGTAATGAAATTTGTGGATTCTGACGAGGTTGATGACAAGATTATTTGTGTGCCTGCTGATGATCGCAATAATGGTGACAAATATCAGACTCTCGAAGATCTTCCAAAGCAGTTGATTAAGCAGATTGAATTCCACTTTAATCACTACAAGGACTTAAAGAAACCTGGTACTACCACTGTGAAAGCTTTTGAAGGTCTTGAATCTGCAAAGGAAGTGATCAAAGACGCGATTAAGCGCTGGAACGACGCCAAGTAGTTCGAAAAACTAAAGAGTATAAAAATAAATCCTGCAAATGTGGGATTTATTTTTTGGTGAGTTATTTTTATTGTTGATTGTGTTTTTGGTGATTAGACTATTGAAAAATGTTTTTATAAATAAATATTTTTGGTTGCTAGGCTATTGAAAACGTCTTATATTAGACTTTTTTCAATAGCTTTGGCGAGGTCAATGACAGAGGCTGCATCGGTGTCTGTAGCGAGATAGATTAAAACTATGGTGCGGCGGCGTGCAGGATCCTCCTCGGCAGTTTCGATAAAATAAAGATTGTTGATGTATGAATAATTGGAGCTGGTTTCAGAGGCGGCACCAAAAATTCCGTATGGTTTGAGTTTTTGAAAGCCCGAAAGAAGCGGATTGGTGCTAGCTATGACATTGGCTTTTGGGTCGAGTTTTAATTTTAGGTCTTCCCAAACGTCGTTGGAAAAATCTGGGTGATTATAAAAACGCTTGGCGAGACTTAAGAGGTCGGAAGTGTTGGAGAGATGGGCGGTTAGGTTGGTATTTTCATAGGATTGATCTTTTAGGAATTGCTTTAGTTGGTCGGCGCCAAGTTCGGAAGTAATGGCTTCTTTGCAGCCAGCATGATTTTCTTGAATAATACGAGTGAGGCAGGTCTCTTTGGTGAGAGATTCCTCGCCAACTTTAACTAGCTCCTCTTTTTTCCAGGTTTCCTGTTTAAAAAGCAGATTCGCTAGATAGACAAGGAAGAGATTTTCGACGCCCTGGCTGTTATTTTGCGTAAAATCATTGTTGCGGCCAATAATTTCCTGATTTTTGAGATCATAAACTAGAATACTATTATTTTTCTTATTGACCTGAGTAGATAGCCATTGATCAATGGCTGGCTGGAGATTGATAGAGACAAGCTTCGTGGAGTCTGTTGTAGTTTCTGGAGTTTTTGCAGTTTTTTCGTTGAGGTATTTCATGAGATAAACGATGCCAAAGGAAAGGAGAATAACACTAGCGGTGGTGAAGAGAATAATAGCGAAGATTTTTCCAAATTTTGGCATGCTATGTTTGGCAAATTCGTTTGGAGCGAGCTCGTGAGTGACTCTGGCTTGGCTCGGGTTTGAATTTGGATATTGATTTGGGAGTTGAGCCTTATTTTGACCTTGGTTCGGATTTTGACCTTGGTTTGGGTATTGACCTTGGGCTGGATTTTGGCCTTGGTTTGGATAGTTTGGTGGCATAGTTTTTCCTTTTTTGGTTTTAGATTACGATATTAATTTCCTTTTGGCGAAGCTTGGAGGAGGCGGTTGAGAAAATCTTGGGTTTCGGCAGTGTTAAGCAAGCGGGTCTTTAGTGTTTCATCGTAAACGGTTGGGCTAATGCGAGTTTGTAGGTATTTTTGACCATCGAAATAATGGGTAAGGATGAGACTGCGTCTAGTGTCTGGCCAATAGATTTGATCGAAGAAGAGGTTGCCGAGGCCATAAAAAATCGGTTTGCCGTGGTAAAGTTCGTAAGTTTGCGGCTGATGGGCAGAGGTTCCGACTACCATGTCGGCGCCAAGATCGATTAAGTGTCTGAAAAATTCTTGCTGGTTAGGGATTGGTTTGTCGCAGGCCGGATAGGCGATAGGCGAATCCGGATATGCATAACATTCAAAATATTGCATGTTGATTATGGTAAATTTGTTTTCGCTTTTGGCTTTTGTAAGATCAAGTTTGACTTGTTCTTCACTGTATGGATTAGCGCCGGGGGTAGTGTCGGTGGCAAGTTGACCGTTGGCCACACTACTGGTTGATTGATTGTAGGCTAGCAGGCGAACGGAGTCGTTTACATCAAGCGGCTTTCTGGCTTCAGCTAGATTTTCTCCACCACCAACGGTTTTTAGGCCAAGCTCTCGGTATTTGGCAATGGTTTTGAGGTTATTTTCGGCACCAGTGTCGTTATTGTGATTCCCTGTTAATTCAACAATATCGGTACCGATGGCGGTAATAGTGTCGAGGGTGCGCCAGTCAGCACATAAAACCATGGACTGATAACCGCCCTGACAATTATCCTTAAAGCTCACCTCATTACTGATATGAGTGAAGGTTTTATTTTTAAGGAAATCAGCAATGTCTTCTCCAAAATAGACACCATTTCCAACTTGGTTAAGCTTCAAAGTGATTCGACGGGTGAGAGCGGTAACGCCGGTCTCAGCGAAGGAGGTGAAATTGGTTTTTGGGGTGAGTCGAATGGATTTCAGTGCTTCTTTTAGGGTGTCTAATTGATCAATATTTTTGATTTCAAAATTAAGCTTAGTGAAGCGAGCTCCGGCAAGAGGGGTGTCAAGATAGTAATTTCCGCTGATACTTAATAATTTTTTGTCGGCTGAAAGTGTGTCTGCGTCGATAAAAGATATTTGATTTTGCGTGAGAAAATCGGAGTCAGTGACTTTTTCTACGGGAATATCGGTGAGCGCACTATAAAAATCGGTAACTGGAAGTTTCAATTTAACAATAAAATCGTCATCCTTGGTACCATAAACGATTTGTTCGCTAATTTTGAAATCAGAGAAATGGATATTCCCTGTGAGGTGTTCACAGATTTTTGTTTTTTCAAAACTTTTAAGTTCTAAATTATTTAAACAAACCTCTTCGGTGAGTGAATAAAGTTTATTTTTAGGGTGTAAGGTTTTGATGAGGGCGATGGTAGTGAGCGAGATAAAAATGAAGACCAGAAAAAGACTCAAAAGTGGCAATTTTTGGCGAAAACTACTGCGACGTGAACCACTAGATATTGTTTGTTTTTTAAAATAAGCTGCTTGATTTTGTGTCATGATTTTCTGCTTTAAAATACTAGTTTTATTTTAACATAAGTTGAAGATGCGGTATAATTTAAGCATGAGTTTTAACATAAAAATCTTCAAAAAACGATTCTCGAAGCGACAGTTTGACATCGAATCACCGAATAAGAAGGTGATTTGCACGATAAAGATGCGAGACGGCCGGATTTTCTATGAAGTGAAAAAAGAGAACACGATTTTAGTGCGAGAGTCGAAATTGGGATTTTTGCTTCGAGGCGAAAGCGAGCTTGGAGTCAACTTGAATCTCGTGCGAGTGCAGAAAAAAACCTCTAATGAGGTTTTTGAGACGATCGTTGGTGAACAAAAAGAAGTACGCAACAATTATAATGAAATGGCGGTTTATGTGGCAGAAGAAAGTGAGAAAAAACGCTTATTTTCTTTGCGATTTCGCGTATTTAATGACGGTGTGGCTTTTCGATATGAGGTGCCACCACAACCGAGTTTTCAGCGAATTATTATTGAGGATGAGCTAACTGAATTTAATGTTGACTTAAACGGTCAGGCGTGGAGGATTCCTGCCTATCAGGCAACAAAATATGAATTAAATTATGAAAAGTGGCCAGTTTATGAACTGCGGGATGCTGTACATACGCCGCTGACGATTGAGACAAACGCTAATAAATATTTGGCGATTCATGAGGCGGCACTTTATAATTACGGGTCGATGACATTGAAACTGAATGAGAACAAGCGTTTACAGGCGGATATTACGCCACTGTCTGATGGAGTGAAAGCCTATGTCGATCTACCGTTTAATTCCCCATGGCGCGTGATTTACGTGGCAGACTCGGCGATCGAGTTGACCGTAAATCGAATGTTACTTTGCTTGAACGAGCCGGCCAAGGAAGATTTTTCTTGGGTGAAACCACTGAAATTTTTGGGGATTTGGTGGGCGATGTATGTGGGGGAGTGGACCTGGGCAGAGGGCAAAAAACATGGTGCCACAACTGAGCATGCGAAAGAATATATTGAATGGTGTATGAAACTTGGGGTGTCTGGACTTTTGGTTGAGGGGTGGAACAACGGCTGGAGCGGCGAGTGGTCTTTAAACGGGAAATATACAGATTTCTTGCATCCGGTTGCGGATTTTGAGATGGAACAAGTGGCGGAAAAAGCCCGAACAAGTAATGTGGAGTTAATCGCGCAACATGAGACGGTTGGGCAAATTGATAATTATGAGCGACAGCTTGAAAGTGCATTTTCGTATCTGGTGAGCAGAGGCATTCATTATGTAAAAACTGGCTATACGGGCTCAAAAATGATGATTGCAGGCAAGCAGGAATATCATCATTCTCAGGTTGGAGTGTTACATTACCAGAAAACTGTGGAGATGGCGGCACGCTACCAGATTATGCTGAATATTCACGAGCCAATTAAGGGTACCGGAATCGAGCGTACCTATCCAAATATCTTGACGCGCGAAGGGGCGAAGGGGCAGGAATATGAGGGCGGAAAAATTCGTTTGAATCATGCAACGATTTTGCCTTTCACAAGAATGCTGGCGGGGGCATTTGATTATACCCCAGGTATTTTTGATCTAAATAATCCGGCAAAACGGGTATATACGACCCTTGCAAGACAGTTAGCGTTCTATGTAATTTTTTATTCTGGCATGCAAATGCTAGCAGACAGGCCAGAAGTTTATGATAAATACCCTAAAGCTTTTGAATTTTTGAAGGAGGTACCGGTGAACTGGCAGACTACGATTCCACTTTTAGGTAAGATTGGTGAATATTTTGTGGTGGCGAGACAAGATCGAGATTCTTCAGATTGGTATATTGGCGGAGTAACAAACGAGTTTGCTAGGCGCGTGAATTTGAACCTAGAATTTTTGGAGGATGGGATTAAATATACTGCTTACATTTATCGTGATGGTGGGGCGGCAGATTATCGAGAGAATCCATTAGATATTGAAGTTGAAAAACGAGTGATTGATAAGACGGAGCTTCTGGATATTTGGCTGGCCGCGGGTGGTGGATTTGCGATTCGCTTAGTGCGCGGATACTAGCAGGATAGTTCTTATCCTATAGTGACGCGAAAAAATAATTGAATTAAGCTTAATCCACTAGACGTAAATGTTAGTGTGATTATTTTTCAAGTTCCGCAGTGATAATTATGCGTTCAGTGTAATCGTGCCCCGAAATCTTATCGCCATGACAGGTCATGAGGGTGAGAGTTGGAACGAGTTTTGCCTCAAGGACTTTTGACATGCTAATCTCGGATTTCTTTTGGATTTTGTAGGTTTTTATCACATAATTTTTATTATCAAGTGTGAGGCGGTCGCCAATTTTAAGATTCTTGAGATTCGAAAAAATAGTGGTCGAGTGGCCAATCAGGAAGGTATTATTTTCGGCGGCTTTGTAGAGTCCAGTGATGCGATCCGGAGAAGTCAAGGTGTAATCGTCGTTTAATTCGATGACGCGAATCGGGGAGGTGAGACTGATTGTAGGGGCTTCGAGAATTAGACTGGAGTTTGCTTCAACAGTTTGTGGCTGCATGCCAAAATAGAGAAACCCAGCAAGAAAAACCATGCAGAGTACGGTTATGAAAATATGCGAAAAATGCTTTTTGATTTGCATATCATTAATCTCCCAACAACCTTTTGTGATTCTATTATAGCATAAGCTGGATGAAAAATGGTGCGGGTGATGATGATTTTATATAAAACAGAAAAAGCGCCCCAGGGAGGGGGCGCGCTATATAAAAGGAGTGGATTAATCGCGACAGATTTGTGGTCCTTGCGGTTAATTATTCCTGAAATTTTGAAGAACGAAGACTGGAATAGAGCGGACTGGTGCCGCTTTCGGTAATGTCGTCTCCGGTCGGATGCTCAACCATGGCGGCCAAAACGTCTTTCAAGACGACGGCCTGAGCGGTATAGAAGTATTCATCGCAACCATCAATACGAATCAGCTCGCCCCAAACTGTGGGCATGTAAAAATCTCGTCTGTATTTGAGACTGGGGTTTTCACTGGAGCAGACGCCGCGGATGGAAATCGAGATAGGGTTGGGATTGTTCGTCTCGAGATCATCACGAAACGAGATCATCATAGACTGCACTCCGGCCTGATTTTCAAGAGAGGAATTTCTCTGAAGGCGCATAAAATGATGCTGGGAGTCAAACTCGATAGTGTAGTCAGGATTCTGCGCAACGAATTGCATCATGTAATTCTTCAGATCAAAGACCTGGGGGATGACAAAATTCTCGATGTCGTAATCAATCTTGGGAGCCTGGTTGATAGGCTCAGCCGGCTGGACGACTTTGACGTCGGTTTCTGCATGAATAGCTTCTGCACTGATAGGTGCGGGCTCAACTTTGAGAATTGTCTCAGAGGTTTTCCTGGTACTTGCAGTTTTCTTGGAACTTGTTGCTTCACTGGTGTGCTTATTCTGCTTGACGGTGGTTTTCTTATGTCTCTTTGTCTTTGCGGGGTGGATGTAGGGGGACTGCGTGTTCAGCTCAACGCTGAAGCTGGAGTCGGTCTGGGGGGTCGGTGTGGTACTGAACGGAAAATTGAAGGAAACGTTCATAAACAGGAAAAGCATCATGCATCCGGCAATGAGGAGGACGCTCTGAGCTGTGGACGGCTGGTAGTCCGGGCTGAGAAAATGGGGCTTCGTGGAATGATTCGTTCTAGATTTCATTTTTTTCTCCTTTTCTGAAAAAGATCTAGGTTGACGGTGACAACGAGTGAACTTGAACCTGCAATATAATTATATAATATTTTTATAAAAATACAACTGAGAAAAGATTTCTAGACGGCAGTTTTAAATTTATTAAAAAATAATCTAAGGTTATGGTTTTTTGATTTCATTAAAAAAGACCCCGGGGTGGGGTCTTTCTTGTACTCTATTAATCAACATCCAAAGGTCTGTGGTCGATGGAGAGGACTTCCGGCTTTAAATATCCGCTAAATGCATAGTCGAACTCCTCCTCGAGGTTTTTAAAAACGAGGAGTCGAGCCGTTTCATTACCACCATCCGGCCGGACAATGTCACCCTGGAGCTTGAACGCAAAATATTCATCGGGATCAAGCTGAGACTGGATGTTGTGATCATACCACCCATTTTCATAGGGGTAACTTTCATCAATCGGGTAGTCTAGCGGCGCAGGAAAACAATTAATGCAATTCAGAGCAAAACGGTCATCCTGCGGATAGAAAAAGTCAAATTCGGCAATCAGGCCATTTTTGAATCTAGCATAGACTATTGCGCCTTCGAGCGGGTTGTCATATACCACCTGTTTGATCTCGATGGCACCTTTGCGGCGCAGAAAAGCGGCGAAATCAAAGTTTGCAGTATTGGGGTAACTGCTGCCTTCAGAGACATAGGTCTTGGAACTCTCGGAGTTGTGGGCAACTTCGGTTGTTTCGACACTGTTCGATGTCTCCTCTGTAGAATTACCCTCTGCAATAGTCTCGATTGTTGCTTCAGAGACTTCTGCTGCCTCTTTGGTGGATTCGATCGACGTATCCGTAGCTTCTGTGGTGGCTTCTACTTTTGCGTTGGACGCAGTAGACTTTGCGCTTGAAGTTGCGCCACAGCCTGCAAGCAGAATCGCAATGGATGTAGCAGCTAAGGCAATGCTAAGCTTGACGTGTTTCATGATTTTTCTCCTTAATTCAGCGGATCGGTCTGCATGGAATAGCTACTGAGCGTGGCATACGGATCAATGTATTTCATGTAGTTCTCGTAGAAACGTCTCTCCAGGGACAGCGGCGGCCTATTTATGCCGGTCGGCGTGCTAGAACCTTCTTCCCATGTGGTATAGAAAGCGTCATCAGGGCTGATCTGGAAATAGTCATTGTAGTCCATTTCGTCATAAGGCCGGCGGTCCATGGAGTACGTTTTTCCCCAATCTGATTCACCGTAGCCGTCACCCATTGTAGTAAAGGGCCCACGGCTGTTTGCGAAGATCACTCCGCCGCTCCACGCATAATGCATAGTATAGGGGATGCGCTCGTGAAATTCGAGTTTCACGATGATGTTGTTCTTGTAGCTGACGTAAGCATTGACGCCGCCATCGAAATCGCCACCATAGACAATTTCAGTGGCCCCATGATCTCTCAAAAACCGCTCAAAATCCATATTGTACTGAATGTTGGTCGGATCAGGATCGTTGGTTCTCGACAGGTACTGCTGGTAGGGTTTCGATCCCTCCGGAAAGCCAGTATTAACATTCTGCTTGGCCTGGCCGCCAGCACTTTCGGTGTTGCCGTTATTTTCCGGCACGTTCTTGTGCTCGTCGGCGGTTTCGGGCTGTTTTGAAGCTGCTCCAGTTTCACCTACAGGTGTTTCCGGAGTTTTTGCGGTTTCCTTGATCGTATCCGTGGTATTTACGGAATCCTTGGCTGTATCCGTGCTGTTTTCGGATCCCTTGATCGACCCTGTGTTACTTTCGGCTTCCGTGATGATTGCGCCAGATTCCTCGAGTGAGGACTCGGATTCTTCATCCGTGTTGGATCCACCGGGGGTGAGGATGGTCTTACCTTCGGTGTCTGCCAGGTCGATGACGGTAGCATTTGCGGTCTTCTTGCTCTTGCTTCCGCATCCAGAAAAAAGGACGGTTGCTGCGGTGACAGTTGCGACAGTTGCGACAAAAATCTGCTTTCTCATGGTTTCCCTCCTGAAAAAAGATAGAGTACATTAAGGTACTCTAAAAATAGTTGTATATATTATACAATAAAACTTAATATTTTGCAAGAGGGCTATAGTTTGTCGTATGGCTCGCTAATAGGGATCTGGATGGTGGTACCAAAGCCAAGGCGTGACTTGACTTTTGCGCCAAGTATGGCATATTGTTCGCGCTGTTCAACGGTGATGATTGAAGAATCGTCTTTGATAGTGATGAAATTTGAGATCGGACGGATATCGGCAAGTGAATCGCCGGCAGAATTCATGGAGATGACGATGTTCCCTTTGCTAGGGTTTTTGAGAACCTGATTAAGATAGGTGACGATGATTTTTGTTAGAGGTAGAAAGTTTTCAACTTGATGTTTCGGTCGAAGAACATCGAGGTCGAGAGTATAGCCGGCGCGCTCGAGACGAATGACGTATTCACGATAAATTGGGTCAATTACATCAGAAAGATACATAAACTTACGTTCAAACACCGAAGTGTGAATCTTGTTTAGGTCAAGGAGTTTGAGAAAATCTTGGTTCTCTTTCATAAAACGATTATATCATAAATGGCGTTAGCTGGGATAATAGAGTGCGGTTTTTGAGTGATTGCGGCTGGACTTTTGAGCGATTGCGGCTGGACTTTGTGTTTTTTAAATTAAATTTTAGACGCCTGGAGTGTGGGTATTGAGGAGCTTGCGGTGAGCGCGATAATTTGGGTCGTGGGATTCAACTTCGGCCCAGAATTCCTTGGAGTGGTCTGGGTGATTGATGTGGGCTAGTTCGTGCAAGATAACATAGTCGCGTTGAGCTTCGGGAACTTGCATGAGGCCGATATTGAGTGAAATAGTAATGGTGGTGGGAGCGAGGATGGAAGTTTTACGGTGAGTGCAGGAGCCCCAGCGACTACTGGCATGAGATAAGACGACTTTGTCGTAATGATAGCCGTAGCGTTTGGCGAAATATTCGAGTCGATAAGGCAGATATTCTTTGGCCTGTTTCATCAGGAGTTTTTTCTTGGCGTCGCGGGCACGTTGAGTACTTGGATCTTTAACTTTAAGCTTGTCGCGAATCTGATCGCGGAGCTTATCCAAAGTATTTTTGACGGTGCGCTCAGAGGCAAAACGTGGGACAGTAGCTTGCAAGCGGCCAGAAGTGGAAATTGAAAAACTTACCGTGCGACTACGTGCATTTTTTTTAATAATTACCTCACCAAATTCAGGATCGTTTATCATATTAGGGGAAAAACAAGACTATTTATGCGAGTTTGGAAAACTAGGAGAGCTGAGAGAGGACATGGGAAAGCTGAGTTTCGAAAGTGTGTTTACCAGAGAGAATGATTGGCTTTTCGGTTTCGGCAGGGGCTTCCATGGCGCGGATGCGGGATTCGTATTCTTCCTTTGCACGGGCGACAGAGCGGAATTTGAGCTTGAGGCGAGCTTTGATAGTATTAATATCGGTCTGAATCCAGACGAGAGTTGGGTTATAACCGCAGACTTTAAGAAGTTTGCGCACCGCATTGCGTTCATTTTCGGTATCAAGGCCACCTTCAATGACGATGTTTTGTCCTGTTTTAGAGATTGCTTCTAGGACCACGTGAATTTGTTTTTCGGTGAAATCGGCTTCTTCGCGTAATGACTGCAAATTATAATAAGGAGCTTTAAAACGTAAAGAAAACTTTTCACAGAAAGTCGTCTTACCACTGCATGGTGCACCAAAAACCAGAATAGCGCGCGGTTTTGTTTTCTTTCGATCTTCCATATTGCAGATATTGTATCATGAAGTAACCTATGTATCAAATAAAATTACAGTTGATCAATAAGTTTGGACTTGGTGGCAAGAGATTTGAGTTTGGAGTCGAAAGGTGCATAGTCCTTGATGGTGAGGATGGAGGAGTTGGCGAGGAGAATTTGGGATGGAAAGTAGAAGAGCCAACAGATAAAATTGGCGGGGTTATAGAAGAAAGGTGGCAGGATGTGGATGCGGGAAAAATAGGAGATGAGGACGGTGAGATCGCAACAGATGAAGAAGATGAAACCTAGAAAATTACAGATGCAGGCGCGGCGTACTTCTGGAGTTTTGCGTTTGAGCCATTTGGTAGCGAGGGCGAGGTTTAGAATAAGCGTACTTGCATAGGCAAAACCAGCGCCGATCACGAGTGGGACTTGATAGAAACTAACAAAAGTAAAGAGGAGGGCAAGAAAGAGAGTCCAGGTGATGAAGAAAAATGGACTGAGGTCGGCGTAGCGGGCGGTGTGAAAATATTGGGCGAAACAGAAGAGGATGACGCCAGTAGTGGAGATGTTATTGATGGCTAAGACGATGTCGGCGAGAAAAGTGAAGAGGAGGGCGCTTTTTAGGAGGTAATCCTTGGGGGAGAAGAAGCAGGAATAGATGAAACAGGTGAGGATGGTGGAGACCTTAACGATGGTTGTGGAGAAGAGGAGGGGCTCAGGGATGAGCTTCGAGTCAAAGATAAGATGAAGCAAACCAATGATGAAGAAATAGGTAAACATTAGCGCCCAGAGAGTAATCCAGAAGCTGAGGCTGGAGAGGACACGGCGTAGGAGCGAGGTGTGAATGGGGCTATTCATGAATAGATTAAGTATAACTGATTTGAGAAGAAAAATGTAGTTTAGCTTTTTGGTATGATATAATGAGGAGGATAGGGGCGTAGTACAACGGTTAGTATAGCGGTCTCCAAAACCGTAGATCATGGTTCGATTCCGTGCGCCCCTGCCACTATGGTAATTTGTTCTAGGTAAATTACCGCTTGTCTAGATAAAAGTTTATATAGGAACGTATGATGCGTTCTTTTTTATGATAGGATGTTTGGATTATTTATTAAATTCTTGGCGGAATTTGCGGAAATAATGGAACCGGATAAGAAAAAGGATAAATTCCGTGATGACGCGAATGATAGCAACGGAGATCAGAGAAAGTTGATCTAGGAAAAACATTGCGAGGAGTGCGGCGAGATTAAAGATGGTTGAAGCGACAGTGGAGGTGGTAACTTCAGCTTGATGATTGATTACGCCAAGAGTTGGCCAGCCAAGGAGCGTATTGCAATAGCTGAAAAAAATGGTGATGGCGAGGATTTGAATGATTGGTATGGCGGTGAGGTATTTGTTGCCAACAAGAATCTGTAAACCGAGCGGACTAAGGAGGATGACGGCTATGGTAAAGATTAAAACGTAGATGAAGGTTTTTCGAAAGATTTGACTAACAAATTGGTAGCTTTTTTGACGGACCATTTCTGGGTAGATGCCGCTAGATAACTGACCGAGGAGTGACTGGATGGCGCCAATAATTTGGATGGAGAGACCAAAAAAGGCGACTTCTGAGGATGAAAAAACGAGACCAATAATGATAGTGCTGATGGCATTAAAGGCGGTGGCGGAGATGTCTGAAAGAAAATAAATAAAGCTGGTCTTTAGAGAGGCGAGGCTGGCTTTTAGATTTGGGCGCTGAAATTTGAGGCCAAGTTTTTTTAGCTCAAATAGAACCAGGAGAATGGCGAGAATGGAGGAAAAAATATCAAAGAGCGGGATATAAAGGAGCTGATTATCTTGTTTAACAAAGAAAATAGTGAGAAGTGTGGAAACTGTTTTCATGAGGATGAAACGAATGGTCATGATGTGGATGATTTCGAGTCCCCTAAAGAGAAAGTCAAAGAGAAAGATTGAGAGAAAGACGGCTAGATAAGAAAGTAAGGTAAAAAGGAGGTTTCTATGTAGAATTGGAATAAAAATACAGAGAATAAGAGTAATAAATAGCCCCGTGAGGCCGAGGAGGATGCGAGCGAAAAGAGTATTGGTGATGACTTGTGCGAATTTTTCGTTTAGTTTTTGTGTAGCTGGTTTTTGTGTGGCTGATTCTTGTGCGGTTGCTTCTTGTGTGGTTGATCTCCGTGCGGCTGCTTCTTGAATAGTTTTTCGAGTGTTTAATTTCTGCTGATTAATTTTTGCGAGTTCCTTGGTGGCGGAAAGCATGAAGCCAAAATCGACAAAGATTTGCATAAAATTCATGACGGTTTTGACATAGGTGAGATCGCCATAGACTTCGACTGAAAGTCGTCTAGTGAGAACGGGTAGGATCAAAAATGGAAAAACCATTTTAGCGAGCTGAAAGACAACTAACCAAAAGGTATTCTTTTTGATCTGGGATAAATTAGACACTTAGTTCCCTCTTTGAGGTATTAAGATACATGATGGCAATATAGAGCCAAATGGCATAAAAACTGAGTGATTCAAACTGAAGATAGAGGTAAAGGAGGATTAAAAGATAGTGATATTTGTAATCCAATGTGGATTTTCTGGCGAGATTATAGAGGAAAAATAGTCCAAGAAGGAGAGCGAAGATACCAAACTCACTGATGATGCGAGTGTAAAGACAGTAGGAGATACTGTCGTCGTGATACTCTGGGTTGGCGAGGTCGTTAACTTCTTTCATGTAGCTACTTTTATAGTCTTTTTTGGCCTGGGCGTGACCGAGTCTGGCTGGGTGAATTGAATTACCAAGACCGTATCCAGTTAGAAAGCCGATAGGTGATTTTGCGTAACCAAAAACGGTACTCTTAATGCGAAAAACGCGACTAGCAAAGGATCCGTCGGAGTTGATGCCGGATTTTCGAAGAAGGGCGAGACATTCTTCAGTATTTTGATTCTCTTCTAGTTCGCAGTCGAGGCTGATTTCTGGACTATTTAGGAATCCGAAAAAGATTTTATGAAAACGACCATTAACGGCAGAGACACTGGTGATAAAAAGGATAATTGCGACAATGCCGAGGGGGATAAAAAGCTTATCTTTTACCTTTCTTAAGTAATAAAAACTTAAGATAATGGCGATAAGGAAGATGTCGAGAATAATGCGAACGCCGGCACCAAAAAGGATGGCGGAATAAGAATAGAGGACGATAAGAAAAAGCAGAGCGTGGCGCTTTGTGAGCAAAAAAAGCGGTAAGAGGATGCCAAAAAGATGCATACCGATAAAAGATGGCTCGGTGAAGAAGAATTGGACTCGGTTTTTGGCGAGATAGTTACGTTTGAAAAGAAAACCTAGAGCGTCGGAAATGCCGGGGAGGTTATATTTTAAGGCGAAATATTCGGCAAGTCCAATCAGGAGACTAATTAAATAGCTGGCAATAATAATAGAGGTGAGAAGGTTGAGTTTTTGTTTAAATTTAGAGCCTTGTTTGGTGTAAAACTCGAGAAAGCTAAGGAGACAGGTGAATCCGAGAATAAGTGGAACAAAGGCTGCAATATAGTCATCGAATCGACCGTGAAAGAAGAGCATGGTGAGGGTGCCGAGGATACTAAAGCCAAAAAAGAAGAGTACGATTTTTTTGATAAGGGCAAGATGAGGGCGGAGGTAATGAAGGTTTAGGATGGCATAAAGAAAAAGAATGAGAGGTGTGATGGTGGCCCAGCCGGAGGAGGGGGCGAAGAAGAGGTTTTCAAAAGGTAGGGTTGTAGCTGCGAGGAAAAACAAAAAATCTGTCGCGGGATGAGCGAGAGTTTTAAAGAAGCGCATGGCGAGGAGCTTTTTGAGGCCAAATTTTTCCTTCATATCTATATTTTACTCGAAATTTTAATTATTTGGAGTTTTGTTTGGCACGTAGACGACCGATGAGACGTAAGAAGAGGATAAGTTTGAATTTAAAGCAAAGGAGGACGAAGGCTTTTTGCGGTGGGAACAGGCGGAATGGTGCTAGGTAAATAGCGCGAGAAAAAAGTGGAATTTTATAGAGGGATTTGATGGATTTTAGCTGGTTTTTATTATCTTTATGACAACAGAAATTGGCCAGAATGAAAAAGAGATGAGTAGCGACAAAGGTGTAAAAATAGTTTTGGTATTTTTGATATAAGTCGCCTTGATTTTCTTGAAGGTAATTTCCAATTTTTTGGAGGGCGATACGGTATTTTTCAATATAGTCTTCGGAAAAAGTGCGGACGGTGGAATTTTGATGGACGCGGTAGAGATATAGTGGAGCGGGGGTGGCGCCAAAAGAATTTAGTTCGTTGAGTATTTTAAAATTATAGAGCGCATCCTCGGCAACACTGAGCGATTCGTCGAAGCGAATGTGGCGAAGTGATTTGCTCATAATCTTCATATGGCAGAAATTATAGCCAGAATTGAGATCAAGTAGTTGTTTATAGAAATCTGATTTGTCGTAGATTCGTAGTGATTCCCTGCTTGATTTTGTGGATTTTGGCTTTCGAGGTTTTTCCTTGCTTGATTTTGCGGATGCTGGATTTTGAGGTTCTGATGTAGGAAAATTTCCAACAAAACGTTGATAGCCGGAGGTGATGTAGTCGAGATTATTTTCCTTGGCTAAAGCATAAAGGGTGGAAATAAAATTATCCGCAAGGAGATCGTCAGCGTCAAGGAAAGAAAAATATTCACCAGAAAAATGATCGAGACCGAAATTTCTGGTGGCACTGACACCTTGATGTGGGCGGTCAAAAAATAGAATGGAGGACGAGGGGGTGGTGGCTGAGGCTTTTTGATATTTTTCACAAATGTTTTTCGAGTCATCAGTTGAACCATCGTTGATGAGGACGATCTCAAGGTAAGGATAGTCTTGTTTGAGACAGGAGGTGATGGTCTGGTCTAGGAATTTTGCTGCATTATAAACAGGAATAATGATAGAAATGAGTGGAAGTGCTGACGGCTGATTTTTAAGCTGAATTTCTTGTTGAATTTCTGACTGAATTTCTGATTGAGTTTCTGGCTGATTTTCTTGTTGAATTCCTGACTGAATTTCTGATTGATCTTCTGGTTGGATCTCTGGTTGATTCTCTGTAAGCGAAGTTGTGCTTTTTTGTGGTGTTTTCATATCGTATAGCACCTTGTTTTAACAGCTCTTCTTGTATTTTTTGCCGAAGAATTTGGCGAGGAGGAAGTTGCTGATCTTCTCAATCCAGTTGACTGGCTCGAGCTCGAGAACCTGTAGCTCTAAAACGTCTGAACGTTTGTCGAGGTCTGGGAATTTAGTGTGTAGAAAGACATCAAGAAGGAGTTCTGAGATGCGGCCAAAGAAACGAGCGTGAAAGCCGTCATACCGAGTGAGCTCCTCTTTGGTGAGGGAGGATTCAAGGGCAAAAAGAATGCCAAAAAGAAATTCGCAATATTCTTCAAACAGCGGTTTTTTAAAAATAAAGATGTTGAACATGTGGGCGGAACGGCGAGTTTTTAAACGATCGAATTCCGGCAGAAAATCTGGGTATTTTTCTTTGATGATTGCGCGGGTGCGGTCGAGGGGGCCGATATGGAGAGTATGAGCGTAGTGACTGTAGAGATTCTCGATGTAATAGTTGCGTTTTTTCGGGAGAATTATCTCATATTTGAGATTAATAAGATTTTGTAGTTCGGTTTTTGTGAGTGGAGTTTTTTTATTTTTTGCAGATAGGAAGCGTCGATAATGCACGAGACCATAAAAAGAATCGGGATTCGTATCTTTTTTGACGGTATTTTGCCAAAGCCAATAGAGGCCAGTGAGTTCTGAATAATTATGATTTTTGGAAGAGATGTGGGCGCCGGTATTGTCCAAGATAAGATTCTTAGGGAGAGTAACGCCTTTTTGTTGGTCTAAAAAGAAGTCCGAACCAACAAGGAGCGGCTGATAAAGAGAGTCGTCAGGCATGACATACATTTTGTGCGTGGCGACAATGACCTCCAAAGCTGGGCTTGTTCCCTTTTTCATTTAAACTATTATAGCATAGAAAAATCCTCCCAGTGTAGGAGGATTTTGGATGGATTAACGTTTCTTCTCTTTGACTTCGTTACGACCGAGATTCTTCTTTGTCTCTACGAAAACTACGTGTTTTCTAAGAATTGGGTCATATTTCTTCAAACTGAGCTTGTCAGGGGTATTCATGGTATTTTTCTTAGTGTAATAAGCACGGATACCAGACTCTTCAGATACGAGACCAACGAGTTTGCGTTTTGTATTACTCTTCTTTGACATAATTAGGGATATTTTAGCATGTAAAGTCTGATTTGTAAATATGTTCGAGGATGAGGCGGGTTAGCGTCGATTTTATATAAGTTAAGAGTTGAGTTAAGAAAAAGAAATATATACTACACCATAATAATTTAATATTGCAAATACGGTGATGTTGTCATATAATTACGGACGACTAGCTCAAAGGTTGAGCTCGTACTTTTATATTAGGAGGTTGGTAAATACCATGTCTAGAAACGGCGAACTTGATTCTCTCAAGACTAAGGAACAGGAGGCGTTTCGTCAGAAACAGGCAGCATATCAGAGATATGAGGAGGCGAAAAAACTTACAAATTCTGCATATATAAATATGCAATCCGCATGGAACGATCGTTGTTCGGCTCGTGAAGTAATGAACTCTGAATATGAGGCGATGCAGGCATCAAACTCGAATTATCGTGAGGTCTGGGCTGAGTATTCAAGGTTTCGTGATGATAATAATGCACGAATTCAACGGCTTCGCTCCGATTCTGATTATGAGCATCGAATGATGCAGGATTGTTTTGAGCGTGCTAGCTTTGCCTATACGTCTGGCGACAAGGCTGAGGCTTCTAGTCTTTCTGCTGAAGGACGTAGTCATAAGGAACGCCGAGATTCAATCAATGCGGAAGTCTCGAGTCTTAGTTATGAGATTCGGAGTGCAAAGATGAGTGCTGAATCTCGCGCGCCGAAGACAGATGGCTCAGCCTTCCGTAGTGCAAAAAGTGCATTCAATGAGGCGAAGAGTTGCCATGAATCTGCTCAGGCTGAGTTTAATAGGCTAAAAGCAGAGAGAGACAGACTTAAGGCTGAATTTGACACTGCACAGAAGCGTTTTCTTCAATATAAAGAAGAATTCCAGAAAAAGCTTGCGGAAGTTAAGGCGAAAAACCAGCAGGAACGCGACAGAATTCTTGACAAGGCTGGTATTACCGGAGCAGAGCGCGCTGACGCTAAGATAGTGAAGAAAGCAGATGGGACGATTCAGGTCTATCATGGTGGCTTCGGTCCTGGTGATGGATTTGGGCATGGTCACACTGCTATCGATCAATCTGGTGTAATAACCTATGATCGTGATGCTTTTGAATCTCATGGTGCGCAGAACTATACGGACCATGAAGAAAGAAAACAGGGTGACAATTTAACCTATGATCGTGATGCCTTTGAGTCTCATGATGCGCAGAATCATACGGAGCATCAAGAAGAAAAACAGAAATGCGTTTCTTCTAGACCGCGCGTTTCTCGTAATTACACTGAAAATGATGATGGAAGCTGGAATTTTGAGTGGGGAGGGAAAATGGCAAAAGGGTATCCAAATAGAAAACGACCAGATGAGTTTACTGATATTTTGTTTGACGGTGCTCGTGGCAATACTAAAAAAGATGGCCATGGGCATATGATTATTGAAAACTCATCTGGTGACGTTGTATTTTTTCGTGGCACTGATGGTAAAATAACAATGTGGGACGAAAAAAGATGCCCTGGATCAAATGAGAAGAAGAAAAAATAAACTAATCTCTAATAAAAAAGGCAGGAATTTATCCTGCCTTTTGTCATTGAATTAAAAATATAGCATATAGATCATAATATAAATATTTTCTGATAGGATCATTTTTATCTTCTGGAACTTCAAGAGTTTCTGTTCGTCTTTGAATTGGCTTATTAATATTGAATCCCTCTTTTTTATAAAAATCTATTTCAGTTTTTAGTCCAGGATGCCAATAAGTATTTACAAGTAAATACTGGGCGGAGTTATTTTGGTTTTGTATGACCCAATAAACTTCACTTTCGCCAAATTCGCCATTTTTCTTAATGCTGTATTTTTCTATTGGCATATCAAATTTGGAAATAATTTTTGCCAACTTGTCGTCATCCATATAGTACATATCATCCATCTTATTCGTAATTATATTATATATTTAAAAGTCAGAGTATTTTAGATTAGGTTATTTTTTGTTTGAAGTGTCTCTTATTGAGATAATGTTGCTCTTCTATAAAATATTTTTCTTGATTTTCGGAATTGACCACTACTATACTAGACCAGGACACTGACCATCTTAATGTACGCCGATTATTTTTCTAATCGGCGTTTTTTATATCCATTTTCTTGAATCTAGATAGTTTAAAAAGTCAGACACACCTTGGCTGATTTCTTCTGGATGTTCTGCATAATATTCTAGATGATCAATTTTTTCTTCGAGCGCCATATGACAATAAAAAGTAAGCTCACTGTATTTTTCTAATGGGTCTTCCGAGAATTCATCAAGATCTCCAAATTCTTGATTGACAAAATCGGAATAGGTTTCAATTTCTGGGATGAGTGATTGAAGCGCCATCATTGTATTGGCATTGAGAATTTTATCTGAAATATTGCGGCTGTCTCTGATTGCTTTTTTAATCTTCTCTTCCCTATTCATATGAATAATATAGCATGGTTAGCTTTTTAATATGAATCTTGATGCGACAAGTTAAATAAGGTTTTTATGGAGTATAATTATTGACATGACTAGAATAGATATCTTGAACAAGATCCTGAAAGAGCTTGAGAATATTAACTCAGAAAGACCAAGTGATTTTTTTTATAGCCTTGATGGTTATACTGATGATTATTATGATGATAGCCTAGCGGCGTTTATTTCTAAATGGGAGAAATCTGGATTCGGCGAGTTTCGAAAAGATTTTCCGCTGACGGCTGAATTGTATGCTGAACTAGTTAGAAATGATGATGGAACTATAAGGCCAAAAGCTGTATACGCGGCAATTATTTCTCAAGCGAAAGACGCTATGATAGAGGTAAAAAAATATAAAGATAACTTATTTAAATCTATGAATATATTACCGAAAGAAGATGTTGAGAAGATTGCTAACTCGTTTAATGTTGGTTTAAATCTTAGTTTTGTTAAATTTATTAATTATGAGCCAGATTGTAAAATTTACGAGATGGTGAATACAATAGGCGATAATTATATTTTGATTTGTCGAGATTATAGGTTTGATGACAGTGAGGCTGAAGAAAGAATATTGGATATGGAGTTGAATATCATAGCACTTGAGCGAGTGAAGTTTAACAATGATTATTTTTTTGAAACTAAGAAGTATGATACTTTTCCATATATATTTTCATTAAGAAGAATTCTATAATTCGCAAAATAGATCATTTTCTTGGTTGTCGGAATAGTCGATGATTGGATCGATGGATTGATCTTCGAGGATTTGGAATTTTTTCTCAATAGTGTCTTCATAAACGTCGAGGGATTTAAATGGCATGAACTGGGCGGCGCGTTTTTCCTGGGAAAGAAAAGGTCTGTTTGGTGCATGAAAATGCGGTAGATGCAGAATATCTTGAAATTCGAAATTTTCCGGGATTGGATCTTGTTCTTTTGAATTAGGTGATTCTGGATTTAGGACTTTGGGGTTGATTGATTCTATTTTAGGCACGGTGACCTCCAATTTGCGAATTACGTTCGATGGTGGTGGCACCTGATCGAAAATTAGTACCTTTTAGTAAGGCGTTTTTACCATAGCGTCTTTGAATTTCTAGAGTTGCTTGTTGCAAGCGTAAATTTTGTTCGGTTTGTTGTTCGGTTTCTTCGGGTTTCGTGAAAAGATCTAGCTGACGTAAGGGTTTTTCAATATTTTCTGAATCTTTTATGAGATGGTTGGCGGCTAGGCTGAGCTTTCTGATTTGAAGATCAGCAGGAGCGAGGCGGTCGAAAAGTTTCTGAAATGCGGAAATAATTTCGGTGGAACTGGAGGTGAAATCTGATAGATTGAAGGATCCGTGGAGGTGAGGGGTGTGTAGAAAGTTGCCGTGGGGACGGGTGGCTTGGAGACTATGAATGTGGGGTTGAGAGGTATGGTTATGTGAAGCATTGGAGGAGTCAGTCGCGCCGATGTCGAGGATGATTTGGTCGGTGAGAAGATGTTTTTCGGTTAGTTCGAGCGCTAGACTGTCTGCCATCTCGGTGATGATGGTATAGGCTTCAGTTTTTGAATAGGCGCGGTGAAGTACCTGTCCGGAACAGAGACAGTGATTTTTGGCGTGATAATGTTTTATGTCAGAGATTGTGGTTGGTTCATATCCCCAGGCATGGTCGATCAGTAGTTCGGCATTGACTCCGAAGACGCGGTATAGTTTTTCATAGCCGGTGAGTGAATATCTGGCAAGTTCCCCCATATTATGAATTCCGAGATCAGAGAGACGCTTAGCATATTCATGGCCGATGCGCCAAAAATCAGTAAGTGGAGTGTGGGTCCAAAGTTTTTCGCGGTAGGAAAATTCATTTAGCTCGGCGATGCGGACGCCATCGGAATCGCCAGGTAGGTGCTTGGCAACAATATCCATGGCAACTTTAGCGAGGTAGAGATTTTCGCCGATTCCCACCGTGGCAGTAATACCGGTATGTCCCAACACATCTTTGACGATAGTGCGGGCGAGTTGGTGGGCAGACATTTCGTAGGTATTGAGATAGCTAGTGACATCGAGAAAAGCTTCATCGATGGAGTAAACGTGGATGTCTTCGGGGGCGACGTAGCGAGCATAGATAGCAAAAATAGCAGAGCTAACTTCAATATACTTTTGCATACGCGGGGGCGCAATAATAAAAGAGCCACGTGGAGCTTTTTTTAGAACTTGAAAAAGGCGGTCGCGGCCACCGACGCCCAGGGCTTTAAGGGCTGGGGAGACGGCGAGACAAACAGTTTTGTCGGTACGTGTGGCGTCGGCAACAACAAGCTTAGCCTTCAGGGGATCGAGTCCGCGCGCAACACACTCGACTGAGGCATAGAAAGATTTGAGGTCGATGGCAATATAGGTGCGTTGCATATGCTTATATTTAACCATAAAATTAGAGTAGCGTCCCACTGGATTCTCTTGAAAAATACTAAAAATATATTATAATATAATAACTTACATACGGGGCATAATTTAAATTAGGGTCTTTGTCGCACATTGAGAGGAGAGAAAACATGAAAAAGTTGAATCGGGTAGCAGTTGTGCATGACCTGAGGTTAGCGAATCTGGTGACGCATCTAGCACCACATCAGGCAGACGAAGTTTTTGTGATTGCGATATTGTCTTTTTTGAGTGAAGTTAGAGTTTTAAGAACCGACGATGCGGAGACGATTGCAAATGCGACTCGATTGAGACGCGAGATTCGGATTTATGATACAAGAGATAAATATGGTTTATCGACAAAAAAGATCTGGGGAGAAAAAGGTTCGAAGATTTTGCTTAAGTTTGAATGCCCAGCTGAGTGGGTGGACGAAGCGATTTTAGTTGTAAAAAACGAATTGCTTTCTGAAATTCAGGATCGTTCTAAAAATGGTATCATGAATAACCACTCTGATTCAGCTATAAAAAAGGTTAGTTCCGCATTTGATAAAATTAGTAAAGATACATCTATTTCGACAATGATTGACCTGTTTAATCCGAACTGGGATGAGAAACAGGATGTGGATGAAGCGTTTTTGAAGGCGGTGAAGTTTGCACAAGAGATTTTGTCTAGAAAAATTAAGCGGACGGTAGCGATCTTTAAGGCGAAAACTAAAATTAGCGAGCTAATTGGGCTTTGTGAGGGGAGAATCTTAGTGATGCCGGAGTTTATCGGCGGTAACTGGATTGTTAACGTTTTAAGTGACCCGAATCCGAAGGCGGCTCAGTTTTATTTTGGAGTTTATCCCGGTCTTTTTGGTGAGTGGATGACACAGGCAATCCCGCCGGCACGGGATCGGATGCGAAATAAGAAAAAGCCGTTTCCGAAAGCATGGTGGGGGCTTTCTGGCCAGAAGCTGGTGAAGATTACTGGAGTCGAGACTGCAATCTTCTGTCATCCTAACGGTTATATTGCTGGTGCAAAGACACGAGAGGATGCGATTCGCTTGGCTAATCTTGCGATAAGTGAGCCCTGAGCCTCGGTGTTTTTAGAGCGCTTAACTTTGTGATTTCTTTCCTATAGCTGGAGCTAATCTCCAGCTATTTTTAATTTTGACTATTTTTATTTTTCTATTGAATCTCGGACCAGTTCAAGAACGCGGCGTTCGCGGTCGACAATTCCCTGGTCGAAAGGACCGAGATTGATATTTGGATCTGAATTGGCGGCGATTGCCTCGTCGAGTGTAACAAATTTTAGAATGAAATCAGCAGCTTTTTCGGATTCGTCGAGATGTTGCTCATGAATTTCACCAGTGGTCTGACAGAGATAATAGTAATTTTCTTGGATAAGAATAGTATCCTTAAGTTTACCGCTACCCTGAATTCTTAAGACTTCACCAAATTCTTGAACGGATTCTGGGATGAGGGTCATACCAGTCTCTTCGTTGATTTCGCGAGCGAGAGCGGCGAGGTGATCTTCACCTGGTTCGATGCCGCCGCCCGGAAATTTATAAATATGGAATTTCTGGCTATAAATTAAGGCGATTTCATGGTTCTTGTTAAGAATAATACCACGCACGGATGGGCGATAGAATTTCTCCCAGGCTGGATTATAATCTTTGGAGTCGATCGTAAAAAGCTGCTTCATGAGATAAGTTTAACATAAAAATCCCGCCAGCTAGGGCGGGACATGGGATTACCGTTTGACTTTTTGAGGCTTCTGACCTTTCTTGGCAATGCTTAAGACGATAATGACGCTCTCGATAGTATCTTTAACAAGCGAAGTCTTATACTTCGGGTGATACGGGTTGATAGAGAGCTCGATTAGGCCATCTTTGGCATCCTTTAAAAACATGCAGCCATTTGAACAGATCCCTATTAGCCTGGCATAGCTTGCCCTTTCTTTTTTGTCGGAAATCCTAATGTACTTATTGGACTTTAGTTTGAGAATTCGAACCTCATCTTCGATAATCTGATGAGTAATCTCGAGATCCTCTTGGTTGAACATGGCATTCGTTTCTTTAAGATAACGAATGAGCTTCTTGGTTGACATAATACCCCCTTGTTATGTGTAGTCTCCAATATGTTAGATTTATTGTAGCACAGGGGTGGCGAGTTGTAAAACATTATATTTTATGGTATAATAGTAATTATGCTGGAATAGGCCAGCAGATGACGTTCTTTATCAATTTGGAAAGGTAGGACAGTGATGGGACGAATCTCGAAACTTGATGCAATGAAGTCAGAAATTGATACGATGCAGGTAAGATGTGACAAATTGAAGGTTCGTAAGAGTGAACTGAACCGAAGCAAGAAGACTTTATGGTACGAGCGCAAGGAGGCGCAGATAAATGTACGGATTTGTGAATCGGCATTAAAGTCAGTTCGTGAAGACTATGATGATGCAGTTCTGAGAATGAATCGTGAAAAGAAATTTTATGATGAAATCATCCGCGAGTCTGAGGAAGTTTTGCGTAGATTTGAAGAGATTAAATCAGCTTGCGCAGAACGCCAGAAAGTGTTAACCGAGAAAGTCAACGAGGAAACTCAAATGATGGAAGAATACTTTCAGAAGGCTAGGGCCTTGAAGTCTGCCGGCGGAGATCCTTTTGACGATTTTGAGGGGAGCGAAGACGGTGAAGACGGAGATTCTGAAGCGCCTAGTCACAGCGAAAATGAATTAACTGCGCGGGAATATTTTAAGCAGGCTTATAATTGTCGGTACAATATTAACGACTATAAGCGTGAAATGCGGCGAATTTCCCAAGAACTCTCTGATGCGGAAGCTAGCAAGAGAGAGCGTATGCCGCGAGTGGGGACTTTTGATTACTCACTGGCGTGCGGACTGGTTGAGTCGACGGAAAAACAGATGAAAGTCATGGAAGAAAGCTTGCGGAAGGCGCAGGCCAAAGAGCAGGAAGCTGACGCAAATTACAGAGAAGTCGTGTCGGATTTTAAGAAGTGCGACGACGAATTAGGACAACTCTATAAGGACTTGAGTGAAAAGCGAGAGCTTCTGTACACGGAGAGAAAGAAAGACGTGCTGAAGAAGGCTGGAATGAGCTCGAAGCTTTGGAAAGAGGTGAAGGTCTCCATCAAGCCGGACGGTGTCGCGCATATTTATTATGGCGGACAGGAATGCAGCGACGGCCAGGACCACGGACACATCATAATCGACGAATATGGTCAGAAAATTTATGATCGAAAGCCGACGGAACAGAACGGAAACTATACTCTGGCTAAGGCATGATTTTGTAACTCATTGTATATCTTTTCAACTAACACTGGGATGAACTTCCCAGTGTTTTTTACTTAGAGGGGTCAGCAGCTTTGCAACATTTGGATAGGAGTCATTCTTAAGGTTGTATGTATTCTAGCATAGTTATAGTAGACAAGATATTCTCTTATGCTGTTAGATATTTCTTCTAGACTCCTTCCAGTATATGGTCCAATAAGTTCATCACGCATGGTTCGGTTAAAACGTTCTATGTGTGCATTATCGTTAGGCTTGCGGACTCGCGTATGGCGAATTTGGATATCATTCTTATCTAAAAGCATTTTAAATCTTTCACCAAATTCTCGTCCATTATCGCACTGAACCATCTTGAATTTGAAGTTAAACATTTTTTGTGCCTCCAGTACGGTCTGTGCTGTACTAGTTTGGCTATACGCATAATCTACACGAGAATGAGTCATTCTCGTGTAGACATCAATCACATTAGTAATGTATAGGTTCTGCCCACCAAAATGATTCATTAAGAACACCGTATCCACCTCCACTAGTTCTCCTGGGGCGTTAGCTAGTGGCCGCCTTGGGTTATTCTTGGCCCAATATTTCTTTCCATAAAGACGGACATTTTGAAGTTTATATTTGCGAACAATTCTACGCACGCTAGAAAAACTCACCTCTACATTTTCATTTTGGAGGGTTAGCCAAACGATGAAGTTGCTCCGTTTTAGTTCAAGTTTAGTCTTAACAACATATGCCACTAGTTTTTCATCTAAAGTATTTGGGTGAGTCTTAGGGGCGGATGAACGCGTTAATATTTGCCACTTGAGGGATTCTAAACGAAACTTCTTTCCAGGAGTTCTATTTGGTCTACCATAATTTCTAAAATCTGGATAATTGTTAATTTCTCTCCATCTTTTAATCCATCTATATAGAGTACTTCTGTTTCTTCCGAAGCGTCTCGCCACTTGCGCGACGCTTCTGCCTTCAAGAAAAATCTCTTTTAGTGCCTTACTACGTTGAATTTCTATAGATTTGGCTATACAATATGCCATAGGTAGATCTCCTATTTACGTTTGTTGTTATTCTTAAGTATGGATCTACCTATTCTTATTGGCAATACTTATTGCCTTTTGTTGCAAAGGTCCTGGACCTTAACGTTTTTATTGCCAAAACGCTTATTTTATGGTATAATATATATGTTGACTAGGCTTTTTGCCGTGGATGTACATTTACACTTTGAAAGGTTGGTACGAGATGAACAGAACCTATGAATTGCTGAGACAAGAGCACCGATTATATCTGCGCACTCTCGAGGCTTTGGATTGCTATAAGCAGGCGTACAAGGATTTTGAGCGAGTATCAAAGATTAATCGCGTGATGTCTTTGTGGAGTCTGACGGCTCAGGAGCACATGGATAAGAAGTACTATGAGCGGCAATGGGCCTATATGAGGCGTGATGATGAACAGAGGCGTCTTGACTTGTTTCGATTTGCGAGTGACCTTTGTATTAAGGAACTTCGTGAAGAGGCAAGGAGG
>JABZKB010000007.1:0-46486 GCA_015257505.1 Nanosynbacter sp.
TTTCTGAATATGGACGTATCATGCATGATGCTATGGCGATTAATATTACCTCCAGTGTGCCGGGTCGCTTTGCGGATCTTGAATGGAGTGATCCATCAAAATCTTCCGTTTGTGAAATGGTCTATGACTTACTTGGTGAGCTTGAAATTGACAACACTCCACAAGAGGTTGCCACTGCCCTGCTTACCGGTATTCTTTCTGCCACCGAACGTTTTTCGAATAATCGTACAAAACCAACCACCATGGCCGTTGCCTCGAAACTTATGGAAGCCGGCGCCGACCAGCAGCTAATCTCCTCCAATATCTTAAAAGCCGAGACTCCAGCTGTAGCTGCTGAAAATCCTTTTGCAACCCAATCCCCAATCAAGAATGAAACACCAGCAGCTCCAGCTACCCCAGAAGCACAAGGGACTCCAGTAACTCAAGAGACACAAGAAGCTCCAGCGACTCCAGCCATTCAAGAAACTCCAGAAGCATCAGCAGCTCCAGCTGCTCAGGTATCCCCAGCAGCTTCAGCAGCCACGCCAGAAGTCCCAGCCGTCTCACAGGACTCCATCGAAGCTCCGCAACTTACTCCGGAACAAGAACTTGAACGTATGTTTGAGCAGAATCAGGCTTCCCAGTCTCAGGCCCCCACCTCAGGTAGCTCACTCCCGGGAAACCCTATGGTTGCCGCCTCAAACGTAATGGACGACTTAGCTCGCCTCACCGACTCAATGCTGAGTTCAGAATCTCCAGCAGTACCAAATGTTACTCCAGTTGCCCCTGTTGAGCCTATAGCTCCAAATATCCCAGCGGTACCAGAAAATATCCCAACAGCCCCAGAAGTACCAGTGGTGACTCCAACTATTCCTGTCGCACCAGAAAATATTCCAGTCGCGCCAGAAAATTCTCCTGCTCCAAATATCCCTGTCGCACCAGAAAATCCAACTATTCCAGCAGCCCCAGCGCAGCCTCAGTATATTCAACCGCAGCCGATGCAATATCAATCAGTACAGCCGCAACCACAGCAATATCAACCTGTGCAACCTCAACCTGTGCAACCTCAACCAGAACAGATTCAGCCGATGCCTCAAATGCAGGCCGAATATCAGCCAACTCCTCAATTTGTTCAGCCTGCTACACAACCAATTCAGCCTGCTCCTCAGCCAGCCCAGCCAGCCTTCCGTCCTCAACCAGCTTCAAACCCTGAGATTTATGGTCACACCATCGCCGAACCGGTCATAGATTCTGGTGAAGACATGAGTCGTCTGATGGATGAAGCCCTTGCTGAGCCTTCTCCAATCCAGAATCCAATCGGTTATCAGGGAATGATCAATCAATCCAACTACATCAATCAGTCTCTTAATCAAAATACTACGCCAAATTATCCGCTTGCTGTTGGTCAGCAACCGGTTACGAATTACCAGCAGGGTCAAAATCTTGCAACGCTTTCCGCACCTGCTTTGCCACAAATGCCACAAAATCAGGCCTACCCAAATCCTGAATACTCAAATGTGGTTCCAGAGTACCAAACTCCAGCTATGCCGGTTCTCCCTGAGGATCCATCACAGCCTGCTCCTCAGCCAGTCCAGCCAGCTCAACCACAAATGCAGGTTCCAGCTCAGCCTGCCCCAGAGCCAATTCAGTCACAGCAGCCAATGGATAGCTACATTCAGGCCACTCCACCAGCCACCAGCACGCCAATCCCGGATTTTCTTCAGCCCGAATCATTCCTGCCGCCAGCTCCAGCCCCAGTAATTATCGATCAGTCCGCGCCTCCATTCATGCCACCAACTATGCCTACCCCACAACCTATCCCACAGCCTGCTCCTCAATCAGTCCAGCCAGCTCAACCACAAATGCAGGCTCCAGCTCAGCCTATCCCAGCTCCAGCTCAACCACAAATGCAAACTCCAGTCCAGCCAACCCCACAGCCAACTCAGCCGCAGACCCCAGCCGATCCGGCCGCCAATCCAGTCAAGGCCGATCCATCTGCATTTCATATCCCAGGCAGCTACTAGTTTTGACATTGCAGAAAAATCCACTATGATGGTAGGAAATGACAGAAAATAATCCCAAAATCCCGAGTTCTCAAGTCAACCATGAAAAAATGGCTAAAATTGAAGCCGAGGTTAGTCCAAGTGACATCATTTTGATTAATAAACCAGATGGCCTCAGCTCCTTTGGCGTGGTCGCTCGCGTTCGTCGTGTGCTTTCTAAAAAAGCTGGCAAGAAGGTTAAAGTCGGCCATACCGGTACGCTCGACCCCTTTGCCACTGGTCTTCTGATTTTGCTCGCCAACAAAGCCACCAAACTTTCCAATCAATTTCTTAAGCTCGATAAGTGGTATGAAGCCACAATTCATCTCGGTAAGGTTAGCACCACGGGTGATCCCGAAGGTGAAATCACCGATTTTGTATCTGAAAACCCAAGAGAAAGCCTCCCGGATCGCAATGAGATCGAGGAGATAATCAAGAAATTTATCGGCCAAATCCAGCAAACTATTCCGAGTTTTTCTGCCGTCAAAATCAACGGCCAGCGCGCCTATCAACTTGCCCGTCGTGGTGAAACCGTAGAGATGCCAACCCGCACCGTCGAAATTTACGCCATCGAAATCCTAGGCTACCATTATCCAGATCTCGTGATTCGCACGCATGTCTCTAGTGGCACCTATATCCGCACCCTTGGTGAAGATATCGGCAAAGCCTTAAATACCGGGGCCTATCTCACCGCCCTTCGTCGCACTAAGATCGGCGACTTCGACATTGCCGCCGCCACCAAGCTCGCAAAGTTTATGAGTGCAGAAGAAATTCATCAAACATGAGCTCTTGTAGAAACTCCTACTCCGTGGTATAATCTCTCCAATATGATTACAAAAGAGAATAAAGCTAAGGCAATTGCTGCTACTGCCCGTGATAAAAAGGACGTCGGTTCTCCAGAGGTTCAGGTTTCTATTTTAACTGAGCGTATCAAAGAAGTAACTGAGCACGTTAAGGCTAACAAGCACGATTTCATGGCTCGCCGTGGACTTATGCAGATGGTTGGTCGCCGCAAGCGTCTTCTAAAGTATCTTGAGAAAACCGACTTCGAACTCTACAAAGGTACAGTCGCAAAACTCGGACTCAGGAAATAATCACGAAATCCCCGCGCAAGTGGGGATTTTTAGTACACAAAAATCATAAGTTAAGAAATCATCAGAGTTAAAAACTCAAAGGTCTAAAGGTATTTAGAATTACAAAAGACCCTACAATTGTAGGGTCTCAGGTTCCATTAGAACAGTTTGTCAAAGTCTTCGACCAGCATTCCGAGTATCTCAACCACTCGCGGTCTTTCACTCTCGCCATTAAAGTATTCTTCACTGAAGGCATCGATTTCATCTCTGAAACGAGTTGCCGCCAATGCGATACTGACTTGAATTTCATGCGGGGTCGGTTTTCTGACCTTGCGATAGAAAGTGCGGATCTTTGCCGGATCAGCGAGACTTTCTGTGCTCCATCTGGTGGAAATCTTCGCGCGGCATTTATCAAAGTCCGGCCGATGTAAATATCTCATTCTTACCTTAGATACATCTTGTAAAATGTCGTAGATATCGCCCACTGCCCCCTCTCTGCGTTCAATCGCCTGATAGAGTGCGTCATCTTCCTGGAAGAAGTAATCTTCCGCCATGTTTTGCACCAACGAGAACTTCAAGAAATTTCCCTCGTCCTGCTCAATGAAGAAGAACACGTAGTCGACGTTCAAATCGAGGCGAATCTGTTTTCTGAGTGGCACCAGCTTCTCCTCAAGGAGTCTGTTGCGAAACAGATCTCGCGCCTTCTGAATCTCGGTCTCATCCTCACCCGTGAAACCATCCATCTTGATCAAAAGATAGTGATTGTCTCTCTGTATCTGCTGTTCCATATAATGGTCCTTTCTTAATGTGCGTGAATTATCAGTTCAACTTGTTCTAAGGCCGCTCCCCTCCTTTTCGGTCTTCAATAATAGACATCTTAGAACGTATTATATTATAACATAAAAACTATAATCTGTAAAACATAACTTCTAGATTATTACATTTATGGAACGATCATTTGACCAAGGATAGTGTAAAAATATCCCCATAATCCATAGTCGGTGTTATGAGTCTAATTGGCTTATTGATATTAATGGTAAAATCTTGTGTCTTACCCATAAGGTTTATACCTTTTTCGTTTTCTGCTGAAAATCGTTGGAAACAATGGATCGATATATAATCGTCGCCGATTTGGGTTATTTCAAATGAGAAGATTTCTTCTTCCCACTTATTTCCTTCAGTATTAGAACATTCGCGCACTTTAACAGTATACTTTTTGTTTAATTGTATTTCATATAATGTTTCTTCTTCTTTTGGAGTGTAATTTCTTGAATCACCACTCCAGTTCGAACTAATTACTTTGATTTTCATGATTCCTCTTATTTTTTATATTAACATATTTTTATGTTTTTTCATTTAGGCCGTATTAACTCACAACCTTTGCAACAAAATAATGCATAGAATAAGATAACTCTTGACCCTAGTCATAACTCATCTACGGATATCTTTAAAAGGCTTTTCATGATACAATCAATACATAACAATAAAAGGGAAGACGGCGGATAAGTCTTCTAGACCCAGCTTTTCTAGAGTAGTTATCTGGTGTTTTCCCAAGAAAGGAATCAATGGAAATAATCAATCCAACCGGCAAGCACACCTTCAGTGTGTCAACCGATTTTTGTGGTCGTGAATTGAAGCTTGAAGTCAATCGCGTTGGTTTTCGCACCACTTCATCTGTTTTAGTTACTTATGGCGACACCGTCGTTCTCGGTTCAGTCGTTGTTAGCGAAAAACCTGTCGTGCAGGATTTCTTCCCACTCTCAATCGACTATGAAGAAAAATTCTATGCTGCTGGCAAAATTTCTGGCTCAAAATTCATCAAACGTGAAGGCAAACCTGCCGATGAAGCAGTGTTGATTGGTCGCCTCATCGATCGTCCAATTCGTCCACTTTTCCCTAAAGGCTACCGTCAGGAAGTCCAGGTTGTCACTACCGTCCTCTCGATGGACCCAAGCTTCCGTCCTGATGTTGTGGCGATGATTGCCGCTTCCTCAGCTCTTTTAAACGCTGGCGTACCATTTGACGGCCCAGTCGCTGGCCTCCGTATTGGTCGTGTGAACGGTGAATTTAAGGCCTTCCTCACCAAAGAAGAACGTGAAACTTCCGATCTTGATTTCGTGGTTGCTGTAAAAGACCAAAAGGTTGTCATGGTTGAAGCTGGTGCTAATGAGGTTCCAGAACAGGTCATCATTGATGCTATGCGTTGGGCCGTTGAAATAGCACAACCAGCTCTCGCCCTTCAGAGGGAATTGAAGGAAAAACTCAATGTGGTTGAAAAACCATATGAACTCAGCCTCCCAGATGCAGCAGTTGCTGAAAAAGTTGAAAGCTGGACCCGTGAACACTTTAAGGGTGAAGACGGCAAGACCGGCACTAAAATCCGCGGTAACGTGCTTGATCGTAAACGTATTGCTGATGAATTAAGAGATCAGATGGACGCTGAATTTGCGCTTGAACTTGGCGAAGGTGAAACCGACGAAGAAAAAATCGCAGATTATGACGCTCGTTTGAAGGATGAATATCACAATGCTTATGAGCTAGCCATCCATCATGAAGTCCGCCGCGCCATCGTTGAAGATAATGTCCGCCCTGACGGCCGCAGGCTTAACGAGGTTCGCCCGCTCAGCTCTCAGGTTGCTATCTTGCCACGCGTACATGGCTCCTCACTCTTCACCCGCGGTCTCACTCAAGCCATGAACATTGTTACCCTCGCCCCTCTTTCATACGCTCAGATTGTCGACACTATGGAAGTCACCGATGGCGAACGTCGCTATATGCATCACTATAATGCACCTAGCTACACCGTTGGCGAAACTGGCCGCATCGGTTCTCCAGGTCGTCGTGAAATCGGCCACGGCTATCTTGCCGAGCGCGCCCTTCTTCCAGTACTCCCATCCAAGGAAGACTTCCCATACGCCATCCGCTCCGTCACCGAAATCATGTCCCAAAACGGTTCCACCTCAATGGCTGCCACTTGTTCATCCTGTCTTGCGCTGATGGACGCCGGTGTTCCACTTAAGGAGCCTGTCTCTGGTGTTGCTATGGGCTTGATGCTTGATGGCGAAACCCCACACGTTCTAACCGACCTCATGGACGCCGAAGATTTTGCTGGTGACATGGACTTCAAGGTTACTGGCACTAAGAACGGTATCACTGCCCTCCAGATGGATATGAAGGTTCACGGCCTTCCAGTCGACATTCTCGAAAAAGCCATTCAGCAATCTCACGAAGGTCGTATGTTCATTCTCGGTCACATGCTTTCCGTACTTTCTGCCCCACGTGCTGAGCTCTCACCGTACGCTCCACGCATCGAAAAACTCATGGTCAAGCCTGAGAAGATTGGTGCCGTGATCGGTAAAGGTGGCGAAATGATTAATAAAATCACCTCTGAAACTGGCGCCGAAGTTGATATCGATGACTCTGGCCTCATTACTGTTTCTGGCACTGACGCCGAGAAAATCAAGCGCGCCATCGACTGGATTCGCAGTCTCGTTGAAGAACCTGAAGTTGGTAAGATTTATCGTGGTAAGGTAGTGAATATTAAAGATTTCGGTGCCTTCGTGAATATTCTTCCAGGCATCGACGGCATGCTCCACATTTCACAAATTTCCGATAAGCGACTTGATAAGGTTGAAGATGCGCTTCACCTCGGCGATGAGGTGAACGTGCGTCTCGATTCGATTGACGATAAGGGTCGCCTCTCACTCAGCATGCGTCGCGTTGAGCAATAGATTGCGTATTTTAAGCGTCGTTTCATGTGCCGCTTTACTGCCTTAAAAAAGATTGGTCGTATGGCCAATCTTTTTTATGCTAAAACCTTAATTTTAAATCAAATCAAGTCAAATCAGGTCAGGTCAGGTTAAGTTAGGATAAGACCAATTTCAGGTTTATAAGTCAACGAAGCCGTTATTTTCCTTAACCTTTTCATCGCGGCAAGTCATGGCTGGATTACCATTTGGATCTTTCACTCCGCGGTAAACTTCCTTCACCTCAGGAGAGAGATTCTCGCAAAGATCTGGGGCGTGTCCGGCGGTTGCAAATTTCCACTCACCATTTGGTAATGCACGATAATACATTGCAAGATGACCACCACCGGCACCTTCGACGCGGGTTGCACCTGTTGTTGGATTGGTTATTACTTCGTAGTTCATATGTTCGCTAGCCACTGCAAATAGATAGGTTGCGTCTTTGTTGGTGTAAAGTCTAGTTAAATCTACGATTGGCCAACTATCCTTAATTTCAAAACCTTCGTCATTCCTGCCAGACATCTTTTGAGCCCTAGTCTTAATGAAATTCATAAGATCGCCAACCCGCGTATCCATGGCCATTGGCTTAACTATCTCAGTTACTTTCGCGTTCTCAACATTTTCTACTGCCTTTGTGCCTGTGGCGAGCTCATATTTTGAAATTACCTCGTTTGCCTTTGTGAGCGCCTCCTTCGAATTCTTCACCTCGCCTTCCAGTTTGTTTTTCTGATCGTTAATCCTTACCGTGGTATAAACCAAACCGCCAAGACAGGCAAGAATTATTAAACAAAAAACCGCAGCTAACTTTTTATTGCCACGGCCCGCTCGAGAATTTCGCTCCTCGTAAGTGCAGTTTATATTATTGTCTGTATCGTTTCGATCCATATATCTCCTTTAATCAACTATAACATAAACAATTTTTTTCGCTAGTCTCTCGCGCTATCTATAATTATTATGCTATAATCTGTCTATGGTTAAACGAAAAAAAGGTCGACGCAAATCTTCCCGTGAGGTAGTTCCAGAACACGAATTGCCAGGCGGTTTTTGGCGTCAAGTCTCAGCAGTTCTTATGATTGCCATCTCTATCGTCCTCGTGATGACTTGGTTTGGTAGTGGCGGCACTCTTCTTAACGATTTTCATAAATTCGGCCTCTGGTTGATTGGCTATGCCACTTTTGCCATCCCCGTGATCCTGGTTTATCTTGCCGTGAAAATCTTCCGCACCACAGATAATCGACTTCCTGCCGTCATCTGGGTTGTTTCGTTTTTGATGATTTTCTGGCTCTCTGGGCTCTTTGGCCTGCCGACTTATGGTAACTCTGCCACGCAAACTGGTGGCATCCTTGGGGTTTGGTTAAATAGTATGGTCACACAAATTCTCAACCCAAGTGTCGCCGCCTTTATTTATCTTGTCTTGATCTTCATTACCGCAATTTTTATCCTCCAGCTTTCTCCAGCCGCCGTCTTTCGTGATATTGCCAACATTTTCAAAACCACCAAGCGTGATGAGGACGCTGAAAATGCGCGTATCGCCCGCCGTGCTCAGGCTGAGGATGCGGTTAACGCTGGAGCTCTCGGTCCTCTTAAGATCAAAGCTAATGGTGTCGAAGTTACTGCCGAAGAATTGAAAGCCGCACCAAAAATTGAGGTTAAAAAACCGGTTGCTGCCGCCCCTGTTGAGGCTGAACCTGAACGCGCTCTGATTGCCGTTTCTGATCCAAACTGGAAAATGCCTTCAACCGACCTGCTCTCGAAAAAACAGAATCCGCCAGATGGTGGCAATATTCAGCAGAATGCTTTCATTATCAACTCCACCTTTGCCGACTTCGGTATTGAGGTGAAGCTTGATGGTGCTAATGTTGGGCCACGTGTTACTCAGTACACAATTCAGCCGCCAACCGGTGTGGTGTTGTCGAAAATCGCCGCTCGCGACAAGGAGCTTGCGCTTAACCTCGCTGTCGATAAGGTCCGTATCGAGGCCCCGATTCCTGGTACTCGTCTAGTTGGTATCGAGATTCCAAACGTCCGTCCAGCCGATGTAACCCTCCGTTCAATCCTTGAGAGCAACGAATGGAAGAAGGAAACTAACCCGCTCAGCTTTGCGGTTGGTAAAGATATTTCTGGTAATCCGGTTATCGCTAATCTTGCCAAAATGCCACACCTCCTGATCGCTGGTACTACTGGTTCTGGTAAGTCCGTCATGACTAATACCCTCATCTCCTCATTGCTTTACCGTAATGCTCCAAGTGATATGAAGTTGATCATTGTCGACCCGAAGCAGGTGGAAATGGTGCAGTATAATGACATTCCGCATCTCTTAACTCCAATTATTAATTCCACTGAAAAATCGCTTTCCGCCATGAAATGGGCTGTTAATGAGATGGAGCGCCGATATACTCTTATGGCCGAAGAGAAGGTTAAGAAAATTGAAGACTATAACGAAAAGCTTCATAAGAAATCCGCCACCATCGCCGATGAAGATAATAACGAGCAACAGCATGACGGCGGCAAGATGCCATACATCGTCATCGTGATCGACGAGATGGCCGACTTGATGATGCAGGCAGGGAAAGATCTCGAGCAGCTGATTGTTCGTATCGCTCAGAAAGGTCGTGCCTCTGGTATTCATCTCGTGCTCGCAACCCAGCGTCCTGAGGTTAAGGTTATTACCGGTCTGATTAAGGCCAACGTTCCGGGTCGTATCGCCTTCGCCGTGAATAATAATACCGACTCTCGCATTATGCTTGATATGGGTGGTGCCGAGAAGCTGCTTGGTAAAGGTGATATGCTGATGCTGACTACCGAAATGATGGGTAAACCTCGTCGTATCCAGGGTGCTTATGCTTCCGATAGTGATGTTGAAAAACTCACCAACTTCCTTCGTGAGCAGCGTGCTCCTGAATATAATAATGAAGTAATCTCTCAAGCCGTTCAAATCAAGGGTATTGGCCCAACTGATGGTGGTGGCTTTGGCGACCTCGGTCGTAAATATGATCCACATGATCCAGTTGTCCGAAAAGCCATCGAAATTACTCTCACCAAAGGTAAATTCTCAACCGCTATGCTGCAAACTTATCTCGGCAAAGGTCACGGTTTCGTCTCTGGTCTCGCTATCTGGCTAGAGGAAATTGGCGTCATCGGCCCAGCCAATGGCAATAAGCCACGCGACGTGATGATCAAAAACCTAGACGAATTCGACCAGCTCGCTGGTGGATAGATAAAAATATAGTCTGAAAAGACTATATTTTTTATTCCGTTTATGTTAAAATAGACACATTAACAAGGTACATATCATGAAACAAACACAAAACTCAGGCAATCTTGCCTGCAAAATTTCAATATGCCCAGGTTTTGCGCGCTTCAAAAATCTCATCAGTACAAAACGCGCAAGAATAATCACTACAGTGTTCGCATTTTTTGCGTCACTCCTTTTTCTATGCTTCTTACAGAATTCTAGCTTCGCCAGTCTCCTCCGCACCCCAGCTACCTACCTCAATATCTCCACTTCCACCCCGAATGTCGATTTTCAGTTCAACCAGTCCGAACTCTCCGCCTCTGCATTCAAGACAAATAATGTCACCGTCAATATTCAGACTGATAACGCCGCTGGTGCTACCACCTATATTTCGAGCATCGATGAGGCTACCAGTCTAGTCCATGCTGATTCTGGGGTTTCTGACAGTATCGCTTCAATTTCCACCCCACTCCTCTCAACCGCCTTCACTGGCAAAACATGGGGCTACCGCGTTGGCTCTCTCGCTACCACAGCATTTAATCCAATTCCAAAAGCCAGTGCCCCATCGGAAATTCAAAATACTAATTCACCCTCTCCAGTTGCCAGTACCATTAGTGTATATTTTGGCGTTAAAGCAGATCCCACTCTACCTTCTGGTACCTACTCCAAGCAAATCCTCTTCACTGCCGTTGCGAATAGAATACCAGTAACCGCAACTTTTAAAACAGGGTTCGAATTTTCATCAGCAGTAAAAGATTTAAATCCCAGTGGGAACACCAAATATTTTAAACGTTCAAATAATTCACCGGCGAGCCTTAGTGATGCCACTGTGGTTTCTACTCCAGATTCAGCAACTCAAATATATGCTTGGTATGATACCGGCAGCAAAACAGTATATTGGTGGAGTGATGCAGATATTGCTTACGCAAATGAGGATGCTTCATCTATGTTCTCAAATATTAATGGATTTAGTTCTGGTAATCATATTGAATTGATCGATACTAGAGGTATAAATACTAGCAAGACAAAGAATATGAGTCGGATGTTTGCTCAGGAGCAGGGTACTATTAAGAAAATTATTTTGGACGGGATGGATACTAGTAGTGTTGAAGACATGAGTTACATGTTCTTTAAGAAATCAACCCCTGTTGAATATACTGAAGCTGCTGATTTTTCATCATTTGATACTAGCAAGGTTACAAATATGGAGTATATGTTTAATAATACTACATTTAAAAATTTAAATATTAGCAATTTTAATACAAGTAATGTTGTGAATATGGAACACACCTTTTCATACATTACAGGGATTAAGGAGTTAGATCTATCCAACCTAGATGTGAAACAAGTTGCTAATGCTACTGAACTTTTTCGACAGAGTACGTCTATTGAGAAACTTAATCTATCTGGCTGGGAAAACAACTCTCTGACAGATATGTCAGAACTATTTAGGCAAATGACATCGCTAAAAGAACTAAAACTTACGGGTTTTACAACGCCAAATGTTACTAATATGTCCAGAATGTTTATTCATTGTGAATCTCTTGAAGAAGTTGATCTCTCTAGTTTTGACACATCAAATGTTACTGATATGAGCGGTATGTTTTACGATACAAAAAAGCTATCAAATATAGTGTTTGGAAATTTTGATACAAGACGAGTTACTAATATGGAAAGTATGTTTAATATGTCAATGAAAGATGTAGCTAATGCGCAACTTGACTTATCAGCATTTGATACTCAAAGTCTCCAGGATGCCAGCAGAATGTTTCTCTCTAGCGGCGTTAAAACTATCTATGCTTCATCAAATTTTCAGACTAATACCATTATAAATTCTTCTATGATGTTTGGTGGCAATATTAACCTCGTTGGTGGTAACGGCACTACTTATTCGCCAAGTAACCCAACCGATAAAACCTACGCCCGCATCGATGCTCCAGGCGCTCCAGGCTACTTCACCCAAAAGCCATAACCCATCGCGCTTCGCTTGAGATTTTTTCCACAGTCTGCTATAATCAGAGCATTATTAGCTCAGCAAGCGACGATGAGGTGTGCTTGCTTTAACCAAAGGAGTGCAAAGTGAAACAGTATGAACTTACTGTGTTGATTCATCCTGATTTGGAAATGAATCTAACACCAGCCCTAGACAAAATTAAGAAATTAATTGAGTCACAAGACGGTAAAATCGTAAAAGAGACCAACGAAGGTAAAAAGCGCCTTGCTTACACTATCAATAAGCAAGATTACGCTGTTTATTACTTCTACGAGCTCGAGCTTCCTGCTCAGGCCCCAGCAAAGATCTCTTCTACTTTAAATATTACCGATGAGGTTCTACGTTATCTCTTAGTCACTGTCGACGAACGCAAGGCAAAATTTGAAGCTAAGCGCAAGGCTCGTGCAGAGAAAACTAAGAATACTGAAGAGTCGGCAGAATAAATAATTTAGGAGGTTTTATGGCGCGGGGATTTAGTAAGGCAATCATTACAGGGAACGTCGTTCGCGATCCTGAACTTAGAGCTACTTCTGGTGGCACTCAGGTCTGTTCCTTCTCTGTAGCAGTAAATTACAATTACGTACAAAACGGTGAGAAAAAAGAACAAGTTTCTTACATCAACTGCTCTGCATGGGGCAAGGCCGGCGAGGTAATCGCTCAGTACGCCAAGAAGGGTACCGGCATTCTCGTTTCCGGACGTCTTTCTCAGCGTGCTTTTGAAGACAAGACCGGCGCAAAGCGCTCAGCCACTGAAATCGTCGTTGAAGATTTTAACTTCCTCGGCGGTGCCAGTGAAGGATCTTCTTCAAGAAGCTTCGCCAGTTCCAGTAATGATGAATCTGCTGATATCATCCCAGATGATATTCCAGATGAGCCTATCGACCTCAGTGAGGTTCCATTCTAAACAATAATTAAGAGAGAGTTTTGAGAGAAATGAAAAGAATTAAAAATGATCCAAATCTTTACTTCGACTATCGCGATGTAAAGACTATGCAACGTTATATTGACGTTTATGGTCGCATTGAACCAATTTCAAAAACCGGTCTTTCTGCTAAACAGCAAAGACAATTAGCTGTCGCTATCAAGCGTGCACGTCATCTTGCATTGCTTCCATTTGTGTCTGCCAACTAATTTAGGAGAAAAACCATGTACGGTCCAACCGATTTAAAGAAAAACGTACTAATCACCTTAGATGGCCAGCCATACAAAGTCATTGAATATTCCCAAAAAGTTATGGGACGTGGTGGCTCCATCGTCAACGTACGTGTCAAAAACTTAATCACTGGTGCATTAATTCCAAAGACTTTCAAAGGTCAGGAAAAAATCGAACCAGCCGAAGTTACCACCAAAAAAGTTCAGTATCTCTACAAGGACGAAGATAAGTTCTATTTTATGGACCCTTCAACTTTTGAGCAGTATGAACTATCAAACGACCTTGTCGGTGATTCCAAAGACTTTATGAAAGATGGTGATGAGATGGAAATCCAGTTCTACAACGGTTCCGCCATCAACCTCACTCTTCCAAAAAATCTATGGCTTGAGGTTACCTATACTGAAAACGCTGTTAAGGGTGATACCTCTACTTCAGTCATGAAAGACGCCACCCTTGAAACTGGTGTCGTAGTTAAGGTCCCAGCTTTCATTAAGACTGGTGATGTAATTTCTGTTGATACGGAAACTTATGCCTACCGAGAACGCCAGAAATAAGATGCGTTCATCGCGTGATCGAGATCTAAATACGCATACTAGCATGCAAACTGTGCATACTAGTATGCCAGTGTCACGCGCAGAGAATAAGCTTGCGGGGGCGGCGCAGGCTTTTTCTTATGATTTTCGTGGTAAAACCGTGCTCGACATAGGCTCCAGTACTGGCGGATTCACCGAATACGCTCTGCTTCGTGGTGCCAAGAAAGTCATTGCTGTCGAAAAAGGCACTAAACAGATGAAGGCGCCTCTTCGTTTTGATCCGCGTATCGATTTACGAGAAAAGACGGATATTTTTTCCGTGACTCGTAGTTCGTTGTCGAGAGATCAAGATAATTCTAATGAAAATGAATCTAAGGCAGATGCAAGAATCGATACTATCCTTGCCGACGTCTCCTTCATCTCCCTAAAACAAGTATTACTTCATGCTAAAAAGCAGCTTGCCGCCCCTCAGACAGATTTTCTTGTCATGCTAAAGCCTCAATTTGAAGCCAGACCATTTCAACTGAAGAATGGTGTTGTTAAAAACGAAACGATTCGTCGCGACATTATCAAAGATTTTGAAGCTTGGCTCAAAAATAACGGCTTCCTGATCGTGAATAAACGCGACAATACTCTTGCTGGCAAAAACGGCAATCTCGAGCGATTTTATTTTCTTAAATTGGCCGTAATGTCTCATAAAAACAGGTGATACGCTGGTATATTCTTGTCAAAGTGTTCATAATTTGCTATAATACTAACTAGTTAATCTTACTTATTTTCAAACAGAACAGAATTCAAGCGAAAATCTTTTTGTTTGCAAACTTTGTAGATCTTATTATTTAAAAAAGGAAATCATGAATAAACAAGAACAAGAAAGACGTGCCAGACTCATGAAAATGCAGGCTGAGCGCTTGCCAGAAATCAAACGCCGTTTCGAAGAAAATCAGAATCGTGCGAAACTTGCCGAAACTCCTGCTCCTGTTGAGACTGGTGCAGCGGTAATTTTTGAACAGGCCCAGAAGCGTAATTTCAACAGTAACTTCAAGCCAGGCGGCAAGGATTATGCGGCTCGTTCAAAGAGAAAAAACAATTTCTCTGGCGATAATTCCGATGCTCGCTCGAACAAAACTGCCGATCAGTCCAAGAATAAAAAAGCCCCAAAAGCCAAAGCTCCAAAGGCTGCCAAAAATACCAAAAGCACTGAAGCCGAAGAGCGTAAGGTCAATCTTTCTGTCTCTACTAGACGTGGCGACATGGTCCATCACCAGCGCATGCTTTCCCAGGATGTAAACGCTCAGGCCACTCAGCACATCATCGGTATCCCAGTTAATAAATCTCGTTTCAATGGCTATAACGGTGCCCAGGTCACCAACGCGCAGCTCAAATCGGCCCGTCCTGACCATGAAGCCGTCCGTATTATCCCAATCGGTGGTGTTGGCGAGTTTGGTATCGGTAAAAACATGACCGCCATTGAATATAAGGGTGAGATTATCGTTATCGATATGGGCGTACTTTTTGCCAGCGAAGATTATCCAGGCGTCAACTATATGATCCCAGATATCAAATACCTCGAAGATAATATGGATAAGGTAAAGGCGATCCTCTTTACGCATGCCCACCTTGACCACATCGGTGCCTGCCGTCATCTACTTCCAAAATTCAATCCACTCACCCCGATCTACGCCACTGATTTTACCATTGGCATGATCAAGAAACAGATGAGTGAGCTTGAAGATGTTCCAGAGATGAACTACCAGGTGGTTGATCCATTCAAACACGAAAAGCTCCAGGTCTCCGAACACCTAAGCGTTGAGTTTATTCATACTCTTCACTCCATTCCAGGTAACTGTGCCATCATCATCCGCACCCCAAATGGCGTCATTTACTTCTCAGGTGACTGGCGCGCCGAATCTAATCCAATCGAAAAACAGACCGACTTCGAGCGCATTGATGAAATCGTCAAAAACGAGGGAATCACTCTGATGCTTAACGAGTCTACTAATATCGACTCTCCAGGTCACCATCCACATTCTGAATACGACGTTGGTGACAATATCGGCAAGGTAATGGACCATTACGCCAATGGCCGCGTGATCATCTCCTGCTTCTCCTCACAGATTAACCGTATTGGCATGATTCTCGAGCAGGCCTACCAGCGTGGACGCAAAGTTGCCTTTGCTGGTTTCTCGATGATTAATAATATCGAGGTCGCACTCCGCGCTAAATGCATCAAGGTGCCAAAAGATACCGTAATGAAGATGGAAGATATTATTAAGCTTCCTGACGATAAAATCACTATCGTTTGTACCGGTTCCCAGGGTGAACTCAACGCCGTGCTTAATCGCATGGTCAGTGGTGCACATAAGTACATCAAGATTAAGGCCTCCGACACTATCGTCTTCAGTTCAAATCCAATCCCAGGTAACGAGCCACACGTCGTTAATACTGTTGACGGACTTTTGCGTGAGGGTGCCCAGGTTATTCAAAACGGCAAAACCCACCTCACTAACATCGGCCCACTCCACCTTTCAGGTCACGCATATTATGAAGATCACGTCGACTTTGTCACTCGTCTGCAGCCAAAGAACTACATGCCATACCACGGTGAGTTCTTCATGATGGAGCATAACGCCGAGATGGCTGAGAACGTGGTTGGTATCCCACACGAGAATATCCTCATTGCCGACGATGGTGACGTTGTTGAATTAATGCCAGATCACACCATTCGCAAAAACGGCCGCATTCATGTTGGTAATAAACTTTACGATGATGCCGATAAGCCGGTCCATGAAGCTGTCGTAAAAGACCGTATTCATATCTCTCGCGAAGGTATCTTTATGATTGTCCTAACTCTTAGCAAGAAAACCGGTCGCCTCATTAAGACCCCGGATATTGTCTCTCGTGCCTTCATTTATCTTGACAATTCTGAAGAATTAATCGGTAAAATCCGCCACTATCTCCGCGTCAAAACTGAAAAGTCCATCTCTTCCGACCCAGAGCTAAAGGTCTTAAAAGATGAAATCAAAGAAGATATCACCCGTATTCTCTTTGACGCTACTGGCCATACTCCAATCGTTATCCCGGTCATCAACAAGGTTTAGAGTTTTTACTAACAACATTCAGGTCTTCAATAAGGTCCAGTATTTTTAGCAATATCCAGGCTACCAATAAGCTCCGCCAGGAGCTTATTTTTTTGTCCGTACTCGAAGCACGGGTATGTACTCGAAGCATAGTTTAGAGTATAATAAGCCTAATGTTTTTTAAATCCCTAGGCATCGTCGCCGAACGTCCACTCCCCGAACTCCTTGCCTATCTTTTTCTCCTCTTCATTCTATATTCATTTGGCGGCTGGATTGTTGAATGTATCTGGACTTTAATCACGAAGCGCCGACTGGAGAATCGCGGCTTCCTTTTTGGGCCAATCTGTCCAATCTATGGTGTCGGCTCATTACTTTGTGCGTTGTTTCTCGCGCCACTCAATTTGTCCTGGCTGGCCACATTTTTCACGATGGTCGTCCTCTGTGATGTTATAGAATACGTCACCTCGGTTGTGCTTGAGAAAATCTACCACGTTCGCTGGTGGGATTATACTACCGGTTCACTACTACATCTTAACGGTCGTATTTCACTTGAGACCTCCATCGGGTTTGGGGTTGGTGGTATTGCTATTCTTCATCTCGTTCAGCCAATTTTTACTAACTTTCTCGCATATTTTTCTCCTCTAACGCTTCTCATTATCGCCATTATCCTAGCCATTATCTTCATTGCAGACATTATCTTCTCCACTATTGCCATCGCCAATGTTACTAATCGCATGACCGGTGGCACAATTGACTTAACAGCTGAAATCAAAAAATTCAGCATTAATTATTACAAGAAGGCCTCACGTCTCAGCCGCAAGATTGCGCGTTCCGCACTTTCTCAGGTCGAGAAAGCTCAAAAAGAAGCTAAGCGTCGCGTCCAGAATACTTTTGGTCCTAAAGATTCTAGTGATAAATAATTCACTTATTCATTTACTCATTTATTTGTTAATCCAAAAAATAGGTCTTTAAATCACTATTCTCGCGTAGCTCTAAAATGAATGGCGACTCTTTGTCCTTTACCGTGAGAAATAAAACTTTCTTCCGTGCACGCGTCATTGCTACATAAAATAACCTCCTTTCTTCTGAAAATGCAAAGTCTGAGTCGCTAGGCTTTCTCCTCCATAAGAAATCCCTGAGAAATTGAAACCTTCCTCCAGTATCTTTATTATTTGAAAGTTTGAGTATGGCCAGCTCGCGTACGAGCCCTGCTAATTCATCTTCCTCCACTCGACTCGGAAAACCTAGTGTTGCATCTCGGCAATTTATGATAAATACATAATCTGCCTGCAATCCCTTAGATTTATGCGCGCTTAAGAAACTAATCTCAAGATCTGGTCGCTCACGCATGATAATCTGGAGTTTGTCCTCATGTTTCGTAAAGGTTAAATATTCACAGTGTGATATTTTTCGGATATCAAAATTATATCTGCCGATCAAGAAGATTTTTGCACGCTCTGGCAAATTCAAAAGAAAGTAATATAGGGCATTAAGATCAGTTCTTTCGGATGGTCCGTTAATCTCGACAATCTGGTCTAGCTCGTCTAGTCTTTTTCCACGAATTTGCTTCACCAGTTGCGCGCTGTTTTGCATAATAAAACTCCCTGATAATTCCGCCAGCCTTTCCGGAAAACGATAAGTTCTTTCGATTTTGAAAACTTTAGTCTCTCCCCAGCATTTTTCAAAATTTAAAATTAAGCTAATCTCACTCCCCGCAAACTGGTAAATTGTTTGCCAGTCATCTCCCACACAAAACAACTTGAAACAGTGAATCTCACGTAATTTCTTTATTAATAAATATTCGAGTGGTGATATATCTTGATATTCATCTATAATTACGTAATCGTAGGCATATATGGGATCAGTGTAATTCGTGGCTTCTTCCAGGAGTCCAGCAAAATCAATACTGTGATTTTTCTTCAGATACCCTTCATATTGACTAACAAGATTTTCTAATTCATCTAATTGGGCAAGATTTTGTTTCAAATCCTCCTTTTGCCAAAAATGACGAAACCTCTTTCGTAGACTCTCGCTAATTTCTGCAAAATTGACCCGATAGTTACGCATTAATGAGCATAGATGATCTATATTATCAATTTTTTCTTCCGGCAAGTTAGAGTACGATAATTTTAAAAACGATTCAAAGCCAGACTCTTCAAGCCTAGAGTCGTGTTTTGTCGTTTTTACTATTTTGAGAGCTAAACTATGAAAAGTCTCCACCTTAAGAAAATCCTTCGGGTGATATATTTTAAATATTGAATCATCGCATAGAATTTCAGCTAAGATACGTTCTTCCAGCTCATTGCGGGAGGCATGGGTAAATGACACTACTAAAATTTGAGGTGGTGGTTTACTAATATTTTCAGCTTTCCATTTTGCTAAAATCCACTTTATTTTTCCAATAATTGTAGTAGTTTTACCAGTCCCCGCTCCTGCTATCACAAGAGTATTCATCGAATTATTTTCGATACAAGAGATTTGTTGTGTATCTAAAATATATCCTTCCACATTCTTATAATCTAATTTATTTCTCATCATACTTTTGTAAACTTTCTTATTCATCAATTCACCTCCATTATTAACAAAAAAATAAACACAGATTGCATTCCATTATGTTCTGTGTTCTTCTATAATATCTTGTAGCACGACTTCGCGGTGTCGTTAGAACCTATTCTAGCACAATTTTTTGTCTAAATCTTCTAGTAACTCAAAAATCCAGCTTCCATATTAGATTGTCATAATTGGTAGGCCGGCGCTGGACACATGCGATACTTTATATCAGAGAGTGGTACAATATCAATTGATGTCTGTTATTGTAAAGGAATATTCCTCAAAACTTATCGAGCGTTTTACACAAGAGAAATATCGCTTGTCTAAACTTTTGCCCACTGATATAAAAATTGAACATGTCGGTAGTAGTGCCGTTTTTATTGGTGGCAAAAATATAATCGATATTCTTATCGGAGTCCCAAAACGCAAAGATATGATTTCTATAAAAAATATTTTAACAAAAAATGGATATTTTGAAGGATCTGACAATCATGAGGATCGAATTTTCTTAGCAAGTACTAAAGAAGAAACGGGTGATGGTGATTTTCATATTCATATTTGTCCGATTAAAGAAGAATCTTATGAGAATTTTATTACTTTACGTAATTTTCTTAAAAATAACCCAGAAAAAGCACAAGAATATTTAAAGAAAAAATACGAATTTGCAAAAGAAGCTAATTTTGATCGCAAAAAATACAAAACCCTGAAATCAGCCTATGTATCAAAATTATTAGTTGAAGCAAAAAAATAGGCCTCAACTGAGACCTATTGGCATATTTTTTATTGAAGTATTTGGATTTCTCGTTGCAACATGCTGTATCTTTGTAAAAACTATATGCAATCTTCTCCAAGTTTGTTTTTTCAAGATTATCGATCTTTGAAGCGGTAATTCAAAAACCCGTGTTTTGGTGCCCGAGACAGGACTTGAACCTGCACCTAGGAACTAGATTAGCACCTGAAGCTAGCGCGTCTGCCAGTTTCGCACTGGCCGATGTAACTCAGGAGGAATTTATTGCTGGTGGGATGTTAGCTGGTAAAACATATAACAATATATCATCAGAACTTAAACGTTTCAATTATAGACGATTAGAATAATTAGCAATGAGACCTAATTATATTATTAATGTTCTCGACGATTTTAATGCGATTTGTAACGACCTAAAAATCGGTCTTTCAGTAGAGATTGGGGCGCGTCAGGAACGATATGAATATTACCGAGACAAACTCCTGACTTTTCCGCAAAAAGCTTAACATCTAAAAATCATTGTAAACTTTTTAGCCGTAAACCTGACATTTAAAAACGTTCATATTTCTCAAAATATAAGAACGAAAACATTAAAATCGTTCATATTACTATTGACATGAAAGGGGTTAGTATATTAAAATTAAAATAACAGATATGAACTTATTCTAGAAAAACGTTCATATCAGAAAGGTAATATGAACAAAATAATAATCGGACAATATATAACTCAGCTAGAAGGTTATAAAGCTTTTACTCCGATGTCTTTTCCTCCGGAAGATAAAATTCAGTTTTCCAACAAAATCATAAATAAACACACCGAGGCTATTCGTCTACTCGGTAAACTTGACGGCATTACAGAGCTACTGCCAGATAAAGATCAGTTCCTTAGAATGTTTATTCGTAAGGACGCTTCCTCATCAAGCCAAATCGAGGGAACAAACGCATCTATGGAAGATTCTATCGAAAAAGAGAACGTCGAACCGAGTAATAATCTTCCTCAGGACGTCGACGACATTCTTCACTACATAGATGCATTGAACTACGGCCTAGATCGCATGCCGAATTTTGTGTTCAATCTACGTTTTATTCGCGAACTACATGAAAAATTAATGACCGGTGCCCGCTCCACGCAACTTTCGTATCCTGGAGAGTTTCGTACCAGCCAAAACTGGATATCAGGGACGAGTCCCGCTAATGCTAAGTATGTGCCACCGGCTGTACTAGATATGAAAAATGCGTTATCAGACTTAGAAAAATTTATTAATACTGATGATTCTTATCTACCACTAATTAAGGCTGCCCTAATTCATGCACAATTTGAAACGATTCACCCGTTTAATGACGGAAATGGTCGTACTGGACGTATGCTTATTACCATGTTCTTATGGGATAGAAGATTATTGGAGATGCCGATTCTCTATCTTTCGTCATATTTTAAGAAACATCAAAAATATTACTATGAAATGCTCGATGGTTATCACGATGGAAAAATTGAGCAATGGGTTGAGTTCTTTTTGGACGGTGTAGCGGAAACGGCAAACTCTTCGATCAAAACTTGCGCCGAAATTACGAAACTACGAGAAGATGATATGATGAAAATCCAGAGGCTAAATCGAGTAGCCTCTGAAGTGAGCCAAAAGATATTGATAGAACTATACAAAATGCCTATCGTAGGTATCGGAGACATTAAAAAATGGACTGGATATACCGAGCGAGGTTGCTATAAAGCAATCGAAAGGATGGAGAAACTTGGAATACTCGAACCAGTCAAAAAAGGCGATAATGTTTATGCACAAAAATGGGCCTACCATAAATACCTTGATCTTTTTAATGAGAAAAATTAATGAGTAAATACAACCTTGTCAACATTCGTAAAAATTCAATCGATGAGAAAAACTCTATCAAAAACTCTGTCGGATACAAAAAACGGAGTGATTGAAAAAAGTAGGAAATTCAAAATTGACAACGAAAATCGGCTCACTATCGGATATAGAGAGCCGTTCAACTTACTAGCATGGAACCGTTTAAATGATTTTGGTGCCCGAGACAGGACTTGAACCTGCACCTAGGAACTAGACTAGCACCTGAAGCTAGCGCGTCTGCCAGTTTCGCCACTCGGGCCTGTACAGATTATAGCACACCGCATGGATTGAGAGATATTTTATCGCACTCTTTCACGACGTTTATTTTATAAGATGAAAGAATCATAAATAAAATAAAAATAGAGTAAAATTAGAATAGCATTGTAAATGAAAGAGGAAACATGGCTGTCGAAATTGAAGGTAGAATCCCAAATATTAATCCGGAAGAAGTAAGAGCTAAACTTCTTGCCATTGGCGCTAAACCACTTGGCTTCTACAATTTTCGGCGTTACGTTTTTGATCCAATCATAGGCGCCCCTCATCGCTGGTTGCGCTTGCGCACTGATGGTAATAAAACTACTCTCACCTTCAAAGAATTTAGTAATAATTCCTTCTCTGGCACTAAGGAGTGGGAGATTGAGGTCTCTGATTTTGAGACTACTTTAGAGATCTTAGAAAAAACCGGCATTAAACATCGTAGTTATCAAGAGAATACCCGTGATGAATATGAATATCATGGCGCCAAGCTTTCCATTGATCACTGGCCAAAGCTCGGGTATCTGCTAGAAATAGAGGTTGAAAAAGAAGAAGATATCTATGATATCACTAACAAGCTCGGCTTTAACCCACAGGATATTGTCTCAACCAATCACGCGGAGTTATATCAAAATATCGGTATCGACGTTAATAGCTGCGACGTTCTAAAATTTTAGTCACCTCGATAGTCTAAAGACCCCTAGTACTATCCAGAATCCTCTACTCTAACTCTCTTATGCTATACTAAAACCATGAATAATCTACACTATGACGGTCCAATTACTCTCGTTGTGCTTGATGGCGTCGGCCTCAGGGATGATGAATACGGTAACGCCGTTTTACAATCACATTCCGAATTTATTGATCAACTTTTTGAAAAATATCCATGGGTTTCTTTAGAGGCTTCCGGGGAAGCAGTAGGTATTTTAAAGGGGCAGATGGGTAACTCTGAGGTTGGACATAATGCTCTCGGTGCTGGGCAAATCATCAAACAGGGTATCGCCAAAATCGAAGACGACTTCAATACTGGCGCGATCTGGCAAACTGAGGCTTGGCGCGGTGCCATCGAAAATGTTAAAAACCATAACTCCACCTTACATTTCTCCGGTATCTTCTCTGATGGTGGCGTACATAGTTCTCTTGATCAGTTACTTAAAATGCTCGAACAGGCCAAGAATGATGGAATTACAAAAATCCGTATCCACCTTATCTTAGATGGTCGCGATGTTCCGCCTCAATCTGCCGATACCTATATCAAGCTTCTCGAAGATAAAATTGATGAGCTCAAGAAACAGGCAGAATTTCCGCTTGATTATCGTATCGCTTGTGGCGGCGGTCGTATGCTCTTTCTTGCAGATCGTTACGAAGCTGATTGGAATATTGTCAAAACTGGTTGGAATGCCATGGTCTATGGTAAAGCAGATCAATATTTTACCTCTGCCATGCAGGCTATTGAAGAAAATCGAAAACTTAGTCCAGGCTTGCAAGATCAGTATTTCCCAAGTTTTGTAATCACTGAGCCAGGTGCTGATGGTCAGGCTGATCCTACTCGCCCAGTTGGTCTTGTTCAAGATGGCGATAGTTTTATCTTCTACAGCTTCCGCGCTGATCGCGCCATCGAAACTGCCAAAGCCTTCACCGAGCAGGATTTTCATGGCTTCGATCGTGGTACTGAAAACAATCGTCCACTCAATGTCTTTTTTGCTGGCATGACCGAATATGATTCCGATCTGCATATTCCAGAACACTGTCTCGTCACTCCAATCACTATCAAAAACCCACTCAATCAACTTCTAGCAGCACATCATATCAACCAGCTTGCGGTTGCTGAAACCGTCAAATTTGGTCACATCACATACTATTTCAATGGCAATAGTTATGACAAGGCGGAAGGTGAGGATTTTATTGAAATCAAGTCAGATACTCAGCCGTTTAATGAACGTCCATGGATGAAGGCTGCGGAAATTACTGACGCTGTTCTTGAAAAGATGTCCGAAGTAGACGAAGCTGGCAAACCAAAGTATCAATTTATCCGCATAAATTATGCAGGTGGTGATATGGTCGGTCACTTTGGCGAACTTGAACCAACCATCACTGCCATGGAGGCCATTGACATTCAGCTGGCGCGCCTAGCCAAGAAGATCGACGAGCTTGGTGGTATGATGATTATCACAGCAGATCATGGTAACGCCGAAGAGGTGTCAGATCCGGTCACCAAGAAGCCAAAAACTTCTCACACCACCAACCCTGTTCCGTGTTGGTTCTATGACAATACGAAAAATGCCGCACTCTACCAGCCTAAACAGCTAGAGGATGCCGGTCTTTCCAATGTCGCTCCAACTATCGCTAAATTATTTGGTATTTCAGATCTTCCAGAATCCTGGCGTCAACCACTAATTTAGTAAAAAAATCAGAGATGTTTCTTCAAAAAACGTCTAGAAAAATATACCACCTGTGATATAATCTGTGTAGAAAAATGACAATTTTTTGGTGGGAAATAAAGGAGCTATTATGCAAAAGATTACGAAAGCAATCATTCCGGTAGCTGGTTGGGGCACTCGTCGCCTTCCAATTACGAAAATTATTGAAAAATCAATGCTTCCTGTCGGCAACCGTCCGCTTGTTGATTATTCGGTACAAGAGTTAATTAAGGCCGGTATTACCGACATCTATATGGTCATTAGCAACGTCGAGCCTTGCCAGGTGCAGGAGTTCTATCGTGATAATCACGCCCTCAATGACTATCTAGTCGAGCGCGGCAAAGCTGATCGTCTCGCACTCGCCAAAACTTTGCCAGATCACGTCAAAATTCATTACACCACTCAGGATCCAGCTGGTCGTTATGGTACCGCAGTGCCAATCGCTCTCGTAGTTGAAGAATATAATATTGATGAACCAGTCTTAGTCTTTATGGGCGATGATTTTGTCTGGAATCCAGATGGTGAATCCGCCGCAGAATCTCTAATTCACTCTCTACAAAATGCCGACGAGTCTGCTATTTTGGGCGTCGAAATTCCAAAGGAAAAAGTCGATAAATACGGTGTTCTCAGTATCAAAGACGGCAAATTAACCGGCGTAGTTGAAAAACCAAGCGTAGAAGAAGCTCCATCCAACATGATTAATGTTAGTAAATATATTATGTCAAAAGACCTACTCCGTCGTATTGTTAATTACGTTAAGTCCCACGACTTTGGTCCACTTGATCAAGAATATCTCGTCACTGACCCAATCGATGAATATATCAACGAGGGCGGCGTGATGCGTGTTGCTCCAACTACAGGTGAATACCTGGATGGTGGATCCGTTGAAGGTTGGGTGCACGCCAATAACGTCGTCACAGGCTACAAAAAAGCTAAATAATCTAGGGTAAACCACGCTTTTTGTTGTTAAGATATTTCGTTTGAATATATCACCAGATGAATAAAAAATAAGGAGGATTATGGCAAAAACACGCACCTATCAGGAGGAAATTGGCTCCGTTGTTGCGACAATGCGCAAAGAAAAAGGACTCACTCAGGCTCAGCTTGCAAATATGCTTGGCACTTCACAGTCCGCGATTCATCGTATTGAGAAGGGCGATCAAAACACTTCACTCGAAATGATCAAGAAAGTCTCTACTGCGCTTGGTGGTCAAATCCTCTCTATTAACGACTCATCCTCACAGTCTTTTCGTGTCAATGGCGGCCGAACTTTAAGTGGCACCATCACTATCAATACCTCAAAAAACGCCGCTGTTGGTCTGCTTTGTGCTAGTCTCTTAAACCGCGGTCGCACCGTCTTGCATCATGTAGCACGTATTGAAGAAGTCTTCCGCATTATTGAAGTTCTAGAGTCCATTGGCGTTAAATGTCGTTGGTTTAATCGCCGTAAAGATCTTGAAATTATCACACCACGCGAATTAAAAATGGACGAACTTGACCTTGAGGCTGCCAGAAAAACTCGCTCCATCATCATGTTCCTCGGTCCGCTCCTTCATCGCTATGAAAATTTCAAACTTCCATATGCTGGCGGTTGTTCTCTCGGTACTCGCACGGTTGATCCACATCTCAAAGCTCTTTCCGCCTTTGGGTTGGAAGTCGATGCTAAATGTAATGCTGGATTTTATGAAGCTAGTGTTAATCAGGCCGAATTAAAAAGCCAAGACAACAAGCGTATTGTTTTAATCGAACGCGGAGATACCGTAACTGAAAACGTCTTAATGGCTGCTGCTCTCTTCCCAGGCAAGACCACCATCATTGGCGCCTCACCAAACTACATGGTCCAGGATGTTTGTTTCTTCCTACAAAAACTTGGTGTCAAAATCAACGGCATCGGCTCCACTACTCTTGAGATTGAAGGCCTTGAGAAGATTGACGAAGATGTTGAATATTACCCAAGTGAAGACCCAATCGAGGCAATGTCCTTTATCGCGGCTGCTCTCGTCACTAAATCCGAAATTACCATTAGTCGTGCTCCGATCGAATTCCTTGAGATTGAACTCGAAGTGCTTCATTCTATGCACGCCAAAATTGACCGCTCTGAAGAGTACAAATCTTATAATGGCGAAACTAGGTTAGTTGATCTCACAATCCATCGCGCCGACCTTGTCGCACCAACTGATAAGATCCACCCGATGCCTTTCCCAGGCCTCAATATCGACAATCTTCCATTCTTCAGCGTGATCGCCGCCACCGCAACTGGCCGTACCTTGATTCACGACTGGGTGTTCGAAAATCGGGCAATCTACTCAACTTATCTCTCAAATCTCAATGCAAAAATTGAGTTACTTGATGCGCATCGAGTTTACGTTGAGGGGCCAACCAACTGGCATTCCGCTGAGCTTGTCGCGCCTCCAGCTTTGCGTCCTGCCGTGGTCGTACTAATCGCCATGCTAGCCGCCCCTGGTGTTTCTATCCTACGCAACGTCTACTCCATTAATCGTGGTTATCAGAATTTTGCCAAGCGCCTCAACCATCTCGGTGCCGACATTCGTCCGCTCTCAGGTATCTAATTACTTATGCTATAATCAGCATATGCTACAGTTTCTAAAAACCAAGAATTTTGACGAAGTCGTCTCTGAAATCAAAATTTCCAAAGTTGTTTTTACCTGTATTATGCTGATTATGGCAATTTTTGCTGGCATCTCATGCCAAATTAATCAGACCGAGCAGAACGCTGCCTATGTCAAAAAATATCTAGCTAGCAAAAAAGGTTATTATAGTAACTTAGTCTCAAATATGCGTCGCGCCGCCACTGAAAAATACTATGGCAGCTCCAGCAAAGCTGAAGATTTTTCAGAATCCTTCAAAAGCTCTTTTCAATCTATCTTGAGTCAGAACCCCGGACATAACCTAAAAGAAGGTGTTGTTTTTATGCAGCTCAAATATCTCAACGATTATTTTTCAGAAATCCTCGATCAGACCATTAGTCAAGAAACCACCGAAAGCCAACTCAATCGATTTCTTGACCTCAGGTTTGCCGCTGAGTCTAACCTAGAGGCTAAATCTAGAACCGACTCTAGCTCTAACCCCAACTCTGGCTCTAGCTATAACTCTAGCTCTAATCTCGATTCTAATCCTGAAACGCAAGCTGCATTTGCAAGCTCCAAAACTCAGATCTTAAACACCGCAGCAGCCAAAATCGATCAGCTCATGATCGCCGAACGTCTCACCATCGACCCCGCCATTCTTGAAGCTTTTCTCACCCCGCTTGTCGACGTTTATTATAATCAGCTCATTACAATCAGTTTTTCAAAAGCCAGTGGGCGCCAAAATAATCCAGTCCTACGTTTTCTGATTATTAATCTGCCAATTCTCATCCTCCTCGTCATGCTTATTTTTGGCTATTTTTTCTATACCAGTATCGGCGGTCGTCTCGCGATTTTCTGTCTCGTCCTCTTCCTCTTTTTTGTCGCCTTCAATCTTCAGGCGCCCGCTTCAAATCACAACATCGATCTCACCTACAACCAGCTCAGTCTCTTTGCGGATTAGTGCTATAATTAACACATGGAAATTTTTACGGAGGGACTCAACCCTGCTCAAAAAGAAGCAGTGGAAACATTGGCTGGACCAGTTTTGATTTTAGCTGGGGCTGGCTCTGGTAAAACTAAAACTTTAACTCATCGCATCGCTAATCTCATCGCTCATGGAATTCCTGGCGATCGGATGCTGGCTGTGACCTTTACTAATAAGGCAGCAAAAGAGATGCGTGATCGTCTTTGGCGTTTATTGCAGCAAGCTCGCTCTGACGCTCGTCTTACCCCGAGTTTTAAGGATGATGTTTTCGCCGATAATGCCGCCATGCTTGCTACTGACGGCACACCAGGTCGCGACATCGATAGTGATGGCTTCACTAATCCTCCTCGTAATTTTATGCCTTACATGGGCACCTTCCACGGCATTTGTGTGCGGATCTTGCGTATCGAATACCAGGCCGCTGGACTTGATCGTAATTTCGTGATCTATGATACTGATGATCAAATTTCTCTAATCAAACAAGCCATGAAGGACTTGAAGATTGACGACAAAACTCTCCGTCCAAAATCGGTGCAAAGTACGATTTCTCATTGTAAAAACACCGGTCAAACTCCAGAGGAATATGAGGAAGAGGCTTATTATCCAAATCAGGTGAAAACTGCCAAAATTTTTGCTCGCTACGAAAAGCTCAAGCGGGAATCTTTCGCTCTCGATTTTGATGATCTCCTACTTGAAGTAACCAAGTTATTTGAAAATAATAAGACAATTCGCGAGAAATGGCAGAATCGTTTTGAGCATATTTTGATTGATGAGTATCAGGACACTAACCATATCCAGTATCGCCTAGTTAAGGCTCTAGTTAATCAAGACCGCAATATCTGTGTGGTTGGTGACGACTGGCAGTCGATCTATTCATGGCGTGGTGCCGATTTTACGAATATTTTAAACTTTGAACGCGATTTTCCAGGCGCCAAGACCATTAAGCTGGAGCAGAATTATCGAAGTACTGGTAACATCCTGACCGCCAGTCAAAAAATCATTAATCAAAACAAAACTCGTACCGATAAGGAATTATTCACCACCTCTGGTGAAGGAGAGCCAATCGAAATTCAGTCGTTAATGGATGAAACCGCCGAAGCTAGTTTTGTCGCTATGAAAATCATCAATCTTCTAGCCAACTCAAAGGCCATCATGCAGAACGGTGAGCTGGTTAAGGATTTTACGAGCTACTCGGATTTTGCTGTCCTCTATCGTACTAACGCCCAGTCATACGCTATTGAAAAGGCATTTATCTCTCACCAAATCCCCTATAAGATTATTGGTGGCGTGCGCTTCTATGATCGCAAAGAGGTCAAGGACGTCCTCGCCATTCTCAAACTAATTGTTAATTTTCATGACCGCATCAGCCTGGATCGGATCTGTCGCAATGTGCTTTCTGGTATTGGTCCAGCCAGCCTCGAAAAAGTGCATACCTTCCTTAATCAGTCTGAAAATTATGACGCCACGGCGCAGGGAAGACAGAACGCGCTCCTGGACGCTGGACTACTCGACGCGCTTTCTGGTAAGGCCAAGAATAATTTTGCTAGATTGCAGAATTTCTTACGTGATCTCGATATGACTTTAAAGCCTGCCGAAATCATCGAAAAAGTAATTCATTATTTTGGACTAGCTGAGTTGGTTCAGGATGGTACACCTAGTGGTGATGAGCGCGCGGAGAACCTGAATACTATGATCGGCAATGCTGCTGAGTTCGAATCTCTTGATGATTTTCTCGCTGAGGCTACCCTAATGTCTTCTGCCGATGAACAAACTTCAACCAACTTCGTTACCCTCATGACCATTCACGCTGCTAAAGGTCTAGAGTTCCCAGCCGTCTTTCTTGTGGGGCTTGAAGAAGGTCTCTTTCCAAGCTCTCGTTCCGACGATGAAGACTCAATCGAGGAGGAGCGCCGTCTCGCCTATGTTGGTATGACCAGGGCTAGAAAACTCCTCATCCTCACCTATGCCGGTTCACGTTTTTCGAATGGCCAAAGAAGCTACAATATGCCATCTCGTTTTCTCATGGAACTCGGCTATGACCCCTATGGTTCCACCAATCTGAATAATAGTTCTATTAATAATTTTGGTTTCAATTCTCAACGTCGAAACCATAGTCGTAGTTTTGACCCCTTCAATGATGACATTGAATATGATGATGTTGATCCGTTTGAAGACAACCCCGACCCCTTTCAGGACGATACCGAAATTTACTACGAATAGCGACTCCTCTTCATAAAAGAACGCAGTTATGCTATAATTGCTAGGATGAAAATCAAATCACCGCTTTTCTACAGGCTTTTCTGTGGGTTCAGCGCCAGTATATTTGTTTTAACACTCCTCTTCGGTGTATTTTTTAGTATGCGCCCAACCTACGCCGAATCCAATGATTCCGATAATGGCGTAGTTTCTGATGCGCATTTTGTAACTTTTCATGATGATACAAAATCTCTTACGATCAAAACAACCGCAAAGACCGTGGCAGAAGCTCTTGAGCGTACCAAAATACAATATCATACCTCTGATCATGTCGAGCCAGCCCTCACGGAGTCAATAAATTCCGATAATTTCCACATCAATATCTATCGTGCGCGCCCAGTGATTATTAAGAACGGCTCAATTAGTAAATTTGTCATGACCGCCAGTGTCGACCCTAAAGAGATTGCTCAGGCTGCCGGCATCACAATTTACGACGGCGACGAACTTTCTCTAGTTTCTAATCAGAATATTTTGGAATCGGGAGTTGCCACCGTTTATCAACTAACCCGAAATGGCGGCCGCACTATTACCGTCGAAGAAGATATTCCGTTTAATGATAAATCCGTCAGTGATACATCTTTACCAACTGGTCAGACCAATCTGCGTCAAGTAGGTGAACTCGGTCGCAAATCTTCTGTCTATCAGGTTAACTTTGTAGATGGCAAAGAGGTTTCTCGTGAACTTATTAGTACCAATATTATTAAAAATCCAGTCGATCGCATCACTGCTGTAGGTATGAAAAAATCTGTCCCACCAGAATGGGAGACCTGTGCTTCTTACGCTCGCGCCGCCGGCGTCTCCGAAGCAGATATTTATGTTGCCCTCACCCTTATCTATCGTGAGTCTGGCTGTCGTTTTGACGCTACAAATGCCGGTAGTGGCGCCTATGGTATTCCGCAGGCCCTCCCTGGTTCAAAAATGGCCAGCGCTGGTGCGGACTGGCAAACCAACCCAGTTACTCAGATCCGTTGGATGATTGGCTATGTGACTGGCCGCTATGGTGGTTGGAGCCAGGCGTGGAACTTCTGGCAAACCCGTCATTGGTATTAAATAATCCCATATTAAAATAAGACCCACATTAAAACCTTAGGGTAAAGACTAAATAACACATAGTAATAAAGAATTCGGATAATATTAAAATGTTGCAGAATAAAAAGTCATTAGGTCAGAACTGGTTGAAGAACCGTCCAATTCTAGAAGAGCTTGCAGAAAGTGCCTTGTTGCCGCTTGACGACCCTGAAGAGTCTCAGCCGCTCTGTCTCGAAATTGGTCCAGGTCTTGGCACACTAACCAGCTCACTTCTGCGCCGTTTTCCAAAAGTCCTCGCTATTGAGTATGATGAAAAACTGGCTAAAAATCTGCCTAATTCATTTCCTGGCAAAAACCTGGAAGTTAAGCATCAGGATTTTTTGCAATTTGACCTCGACACCATTAAAGAGCCCTACGTTGCCGCTGGTAATATTCCATACTACATCACTAGTCCGATTATTCAGCGTCTAATTTCCGCCAAAAATGCACCAAAACGCATTGTCTTACTAATGCAGAAAGAGGTAGCGGATCGTCTTTTGCTTGGTCAGGGAAAATATACTTATCTAACACTTGCCGTTTTGAATTTTGCCGATGTTTTTCCCGGAGTCTATGTCGACCGAAGCCTCTTCACTCCGCCTCCAAAAGTTGATTCAGCCTCAGTCATACTAGTGCCACGCAAAAAACCAATTGTCGATGAAAAAGTCCTTAAATTTATTAAGCAATGTTTTGCCAACCCTAGGAAAAAACTCATCACCTGTCTACCTCTGATTACCAATCAATCTCGCGATGAGATTAAGGAAATTTATCGTAAGCTCAATTTTGATGAGAATTTTCGTCCAGCCGACCTCAATCTTTCCGACTGGCAGAATCTTTATGATTTGCTCTAATTATGTTAAGATAAACATAAGCGCAATGCTAATTTTTAGCGTACAAAATTTTTGCAAAAAGAACTAATTATAAGGAAAAAAATGGATCCAACTTTTCAGCCTCAAAATCAAAATGACACACCAAATGAAATAGGTCTCGATGCCTCAGCCACCCCAGCTATTTCAGCCACCCCAACCACCTCAACTGCTGGCTCAACTACCCCAACCATCTCAACTACCGACTCAGCTATCCAGACCACCCCAGCTGCCGACCCAACTATCTCAACCACTCCAGCTGACCCAACCACCTCAGCGGCCTCTAATGATTCCGCGATGGGTGGCTCTGAACTTGATAGCCTCATGAGTGAGCTAAATAACTATCGACCAGAAAATGACACTACACTTGGTTCGACAGGTGCGCCTACTAATGCTTCAATTTCTGGAACTTCTAACACCTCTTCCGACTCTAATACTTCTGATCGTCCACAATTTTCTCCGTCTGAAAACCTCACACAAACCGCCACGGTTTCTGCCTCCATGCAAGGTTCAGATTTGAATACCACAAGTTTAACCGACAGCTCATTCACTCAGACTCCTGCCACACAAACCTCAGCTACTCCAACACAAGAAGCCACCGACTCAGATGAGGAGGAAGATGAGGATAAGCCACTCACTGCAGCCGCACCAGTTCCAGGCTCAATCGGAAGTGCTGTTTCTTATGCTGATGTTGAGAAGAAACAGGCCGAAGAAGCCGCTAAGCAAGCCAAGAATCAGAATAAGCCAAAAATTAAACTCTCCAGCACTGCCATCCTTGCGATTATCGTCGGTAGCCTCTTTGTTATTACCGGCATCATCTTTGCTATTATTATGCTCAGCTCACCAAAGAAGGCTCCCGCTGAAGCCTCTGGGAAAAATAAAGTTGCTCAGGCTGAATCAAAATCCCTCACTTGTGTTCGTCCACTTTCGACCAATGAAACTGCAGAGATTGGCGCCGCTTACGGAAACTTTGAACGTCAATTTGAATTTAAAAATGACAGTCTAGAATCAATCAGTGAAAATTATGTCTATCAATTCAATAGTGCCGAAGCTGCCACTGCTGCAAAAACATCTATTGATTCAAATAATTCCAATGCCAACACGACCACCGTTGTTAATATCAATCAGTTAAAGAAAACCACTAAAATTGCCACCGAAAATCTTGATTCTTACATTAAGGGTATAGCTGAGCTAAATTCTGCTACGGGACATGATCTAAATAGTCTCCTTATCGCCGAGAATCAAACTGGTCTCTCTTGCTCGACGATTGAATAAACGCCAGCCTCACCTTAGCGACTCTTTTGTAGTATAATAATTCTGATTATTGATAAAAATAAAGGAATCGCATGTCTCAAAAAACTTATATCACGACTGCCATTCCGTATGTCAACGGCGCGCCACATATCGGACATGCGGAAGATTATCTACTGGCTGATATTTTTGCTCGCTATAAAACCATGCAGGGTGCGAAAGTTCGCTTTCAAGCCGGCACAGACGAGCATGGTAATAAGATTGAAAAGAAGGCCCAAAGCTCTAATATTGACATTAAGCAATATGTTGACCAGAATTCACAGAAGTTCCGTGACTTTCTCGCCAAATTCAATATCGGCTACACTGATTTTATTCGTACAACCGACGAAGATCATATCAAGCGCGTACAAGCGATCTGGCAGCGCCTAGAAAAACATATTTACTCTGCCAGCTACAACGGTTGGTATTGTGAAGGTTGTGAAAGATTTGTCACTCAAAAAGAATATGACGAAAATCAGGGTTCATGCCCAGATCATCAGACGCCATACCAGCACCTCACAGAATCTAATTATTATTTCCGTGTCTCTGATTTTAAGGACCAGATCCGCGAGGCTATCGAAAAGAATGAGATGCAAGTCTTACCAGAATTTCGTAAAAATGAAATTTTAAGGCTGCTTGAAGACACTCCTGATGTCTCAATCTCACGTCCGCTTGCTCATCTCACTTGGGGTATTCCAGTTCCCGGCGACGAGTCTCAGGTTATGTATGTCTGGATGGACGCTCTCACGAACTATATTACAGTGCTTGGTTACCCTGATCAGGATATTTCTGATTTTTGGCCAGCTGATCTCCAGGTTGTTGGTAAAGATATTTTACGTTTCCACGCGATCTTATGGCCAGCTATCTTGCTAGGCCTCGGTCTTCCGCTTCCAAAAACTATCCTCTCTCATGGTTTTATCCTGACTGATGGTCAGAAAATTAGTAAATCTCTCGGCAACGTCATCGATCCAGTCGAGGTTCTCGAAAAACACGGTATTGACGCCTTCCGTTACTACTTTACTAGGCACGTAGATACCTTCCTCGATGCCGATTTCACCTGGGAGAAATTTGAGAACGCCTATCGTAATGAGCTTGCCAATGATTATGGCAACCTTGTCCAGCGTCTTTCGGTGCTCTGCCAGAAAAATGGTGCCCCAAAAATCGATTTCAAGCCAAGCCTGAATGGCGCCTATACTGCATTGATGGATCAGTTTGAGTTTACTAATGCCATTAATTTTGCCTGGAGTATGGTGCAAGATGTTAATCGCCACATTGAAGAGCAGAAGCCATGGCAAATCTCCAAGACCGATATCGCTGAAGCAAAGGTGGTTCTAACTAATTTGGTTGAAGAATTATTGATCGCTAACCATCACCTCAAGCCATTCCTTCCAATTGCTGAGACAGTCGAGCAGATCTTTGCTGGTAGTGGTGAGATTCTTCCGCCAAAGACTCCACTCTTTCCAAAAGACTAATAGTTATAAAAAATAGCTTATAGAAAAATAGCCCCGCGGGGCTATTTTTCATGAAGTTAGTTTGCCTATTTGCAGCACTTAGTGTCGCAGCATTTGTCATCACAGCACTTAGTGTCGCAGTAGTCTTTGCAGCAACAGTCGTCCTTGCAGCAATTATCGTTGCAGCAAGCTTCATTATCATCAGACAATGCAGTTGCAATATCACCGAGGAAGAATGCTAGAATACCAGCAATTACTGGGGTGAGAATGTAGACGAGAATTTCAAGACCAACCTTGCTAATCAAGGCACCAAAGTTCTCAGCAGAAGTTGGGAAAATCTGGTACATAATGGCAATAGCTGGGTTCAAGATAAAGTTGTTAGAAATCTTGAGGAAGTTGCTTGAAATGACGATTGCAAAGAGTACTGCAAGGGTCATACCACCACCGATGATTGCGGCGTAGGTAAATGCGTTGCGGCGGGTTTTGTATTCTTGTGCTCGATTGAAGAAGAAGGCAAAGGTAAATACGCCAAGGAACTCAATGGCAGCAAGTGACCACATTGCGCTCGCCTCAACAGGGTTCAATGCAGGTAGGTCAACCTTAGTTTCACCAGCCATGCGGAAGGCATTGATGATGATTAAGCCAAGCCATGCACCGATCACCTGAGCGACCATGTAAAGTACGCCACGGATAGCTGAAATGCGACGAGTTGCCATCATACCAGCGGTAATGGCAGGGTTAAGTTGTGCGCCTGAAAGTGAGAAAACTGCAAGAGTCACACCAATCACGCCAAAGAGTACGTAAAGTGGTTGATAAATACCAAGAGTCAAAAGTAGCATAGTGAGGAACATGGTTCCGAGTAATTCACCGGCTACAGCGCCCCAGATCTTTGGTGATTTAAAAATAGTTAAGATATTTTCGTTTGGATCGCCTTTTTTGGCAAAGAAGCCAGCAAAAATGCATTTACCATTCTTGCAGCTCTTGCATTCCTTGGCTCCGAAGGTTTTGACTTCTTCAGTCTTGACTTCTTCAATTACAGTTGTTTCTGGTTCGGCATTTTCAGCTACGGTCACTACTTCTTCGACGACGGTAACTTCAGCCTTCTTGTTAGTATTTTTTGGCTTGTCAGCAGACTTTTTAGCCTTCTTGGACTTACTTGTTGCCATTATACCTCCTTAAATAATATTGAGAAAATTATATCACATCTGTGGTAAAATACTTAAAGTTTAATTCAAAATGAAAGGTATAGGATGGGAGTCATCGTTCATAAAGAACAGGAAAGAAATACAGAATTAAGTCGTCGCATTGCTGCAGACTTAAAGATTAAGGCGGAGCAAACAGCCAAGGGCTCTGATCCAGATCTCGTGAACGATTCTGATTATCTAGAAGGCTCCAAGACCACTGGCCGTTATGGTTGGTTTTGGCTTGTCCTCATTGGTCTTGCCATCCTCTCGCTCATCCTCATTGTTGTCATCTAGTCTAGCTAGTTTTTTACTCTGATTCCCGTAAAACAGGTTATAATAGAAGGGAATATGAAACTTACAGACTTAAAACAGGCATTAAAAGACCTAAGCCTTGAATACGATAAAATCAAAGACCTCCCACAAGAGGAGCGTAAGGCTTTTGGTCAGGAAATTAACCGCAAAAAACTGGCCATCCTTGCTGAAATCGAGGCAGAAGAGGCCAGACTTGAAGCAGTCGACATTAAACCGATTGATCTCACGGCCCCAATGGCAGAGAATGTCGAGGTTAAACCAAAAAGGCATGGCAGCAAGCACCCACTCATGGTTGAGCTTGACAAAGTAATAGATATATATTCTAATATGGGATTCGAAGTCATGGAGTCCACTCAGCTTGACGATGAATTTCATATGTTTGAGTCGCTCAACTTCCCCGAAGGCCACCCTGCCCGTGACGGCTATGATACCTTCCGCACCAAAGAAGGCTTCATTCCTCCAGCTCATACCTCCACAATGCAATACCGTGCTCTCACCTCTCGTCTTGACCAGCTTGAACAGGACGGCCAAATTGCGGTGGTGATCCCTGGGCGTGTCTTCCGCAACGAAGATGTCGACGCTACCCATGAGCATACTTTTTATCAGTGTGAGGGTGTCTTTGTTTCAAAAACTGCCACAATGGGACAGATGCTCGGTGTGCTCAAGAATTTCTTTGAGACCTATTATGGTCAATCTCTTAACACAAAAACTCAGCCAGGTTATTTCCCATTCACTGAGCCATCTCTTGAGTTTCAAATCGAAAAACCAAAGGCTCTCGGCGGCAAAGGTGATGGCTGGCTTGAGATGATGGGCTGCGGTATGATTCATCCTAATGTTCTCAAGACCGCTGGCATCGACCCGACTATCTATAAGGGTTTTGCCTGGGGTGGCGGCATTGACCGCTTAGTTATTCTCAAGTATCAGCTTGATGATATTCGCTTCTTTGAATCTGGTAAACTTAATTTCTTGGAGGAATTCTAATGCTTATTTCGCTAAACGCCATTAAACGCTATGTCAATATCCCAGATTCACTCTCAAATTCCGACCTCATGAAGTTGATCGGCTCTCGCCTGGTCGAAGTTGAAGGTACCGAATCACTGGCGGAAAAATACCAAAATATCTACATCGCAAAAGTTGTTAAATGCACCGACATCGAAGGCACTCATCTTCATCTCTGTGAAATCGATGCTGGCATTCGTAATGCTGAGTTTAGTACGCTGGAAAGCGGCCTGATTCAGGTTGTCTGTGGCGCACCAAATGTCCGTGCTGGTATTCTGGTGGCCTGGCTTGCTCCTGGTGCCATCGTTCCGTCCACTTTTGGCACCGAAAATTTCCAGCTCTCTGTCCGCAAACTTCGTGGCTATGAAAGCTACGGCATGATCGCCGGTCCTGACGAATTGGGCTTTGGTAACGAACATAAATATATTGCCGAAATCGCACCAGATCTTGCCAATCCTGGCGACGCCTTCGCAAATGTCTTTGGTCTCGACGATCTAATCATTGATATTGAAAATAAATCTCTCACTCATCGCCCTGACACCTTTGGTATTATTGGTTTTGCTAGGGAAGTAGCCGGTATTCTCGGTCAGAAATTTGATGAGCCAAAGATCTATCAAGGTGACTTTAGGTCTCAAACAGAGGTCTTTACCCGCAAAAATAACGAGTTGTCTATCGAAATTACTGATTCAAAACTCTGTCCACGCTATTCCTGTGTTGTTTTAGAGCAATCAGATTTTATTAAAGAACCTACTCCCGAGGTCCCGGATAATCGTCCACTCACCAAAGATAGTATTTTCCTCTACAAAGCTGGCATGCGTCCAGTCTCCCAAATTGTTGACGCCACTAATCTCACAATGCTTGAGACCGGTCAGCCGCTTCACGCCTTTGATTACGATAAATTCATTGCCGTCGGTGGCAGTGACCAGCCAAAAATTCTAGTTCGCCGTGCTAAGGATGGTGAAAAACTCACTCTCCTCGATGACACGGTCGTCGATCTAAATGAAAACGATATTGTGATTACCTCGAACGATATTCCAGTTGCGCTTGCTGGCGCTATGGGTGGGAAGAATACGGAAATTGATGAGAATACAAAGCGTATCTTGCTTGAGTCAGCCACTTTTAGTCTTTATAATCTTCGCAAAACCCAGATGGCCCATGGTATTTTCTCTGAAGCCATCACACGTTTCACGAAGGGTCAGCCAGCTTTTGGTACCGTCCCAGCTCTTGAGCTTTGCCTTGAAAAACTTGGCGTCAAAAACCTGGATCAGGTTGCCTTTGCTGACCAAAATTCTATTGAAAATCAGCCTAATTCCGACAAGTCTCTCATCGTCATCTCACTGTCTGATCTCAATCAAACGCTTGGCGCAAAATTCACTGTCGCCGAAGTAAAACAGACACTCGAGAACGTCGGATTTATCGTCGACACCAACGCCGAACAGCTTGTCGTTCAGGCTCCACTCTGGCGCACCGATATTCATATCAAGGAAGATATTTATGAAGAGGTGGGCCGCCTCACTGGTTTTGACAATATTCCAAAAACCTTGCCAACTAGATCATTCAAGGGCAGTCCAAAAAATCCACTTTTCGCTCTTAAATCCGAGATTCGCAATATCCTATCTGATGTCATTGGTGGAAGTGAGCTCCTAACCTATAGTTTTGTCTCTAAGGCGCTTCAGCAAAAAGTTGGTGAAAATATCGAAGACAGTTATGAAATTGTCAATTCGATTTCACCAGAACTCCAGTGTTTCCGCCAGTCCATCATTCCAAGCCTGCTTGAAAAAACCTATGAAAATCAAAAAGCCGGCTTTAAGGATTTTGTACTCTATGAGATGAACCAGGTCGCCAAAAAGAGCTTTGGTATGCAACCTGATCAGACGCCAAGTCTGGAATCGCACCTCGCCATCTGTCTTGAAGGTGATTATTACCAAATCAAACAAATTTGTGAGACACTCGGTCGCCGCCTCGGCTTCGACTTTAAATTTACTGACTTCAAGTCCGCCCAATATCCATATTTTGAGCCACTCCACTCTGTCGATATTAAAGTTGGCCAAACTGTGATTGGTGCCCTTGGTGAAATAAAACACACCGTCTTAAAAGGTATGAAGTTAAAAAATATCGCCGCCCTCGAAATCAACCTCATCCCATTACTCTCTCTCACCCCAATTCTTCGTGGAGCACAAAAAATCAGTCGCTTCCCATCCGTCACCCGTGATCTTACCGTAAAAACACCAGATCAAGTCTCGTTTGCAACTCTAAATCAGGAGATCGAAAAAGCCTTGAAGCGTGACAATTTTGTCTACGAAATTGAGCCAGTTTCTATCTATCGTCAGACTGAAAATAGTGAAACCAGAAACTGTAGTTTCCATCTCAGCTTCGCCAGCACCGTAAAAACTATGAGTGCGGACGAAATCTCTGATATAATGAAGCAAATCGCACAAAATATTACAGAACTTGGCGCTGAGATTATTTAATCCCGCGTCCAGACTTTTTCCAAGGAGGTATATGCAAGAAAAAGAACTTAAAACCAGCCTAAGCCAGCGCATCATTATCGGTATTATCGCCGTATTACTCTTCGCTTCGACCATCGCCATCTATGCTTTAATTGTATTAAATGGCGAGAAAAATAAGGCCACCAGCTCCGTTAAAAAAGAAGAGCTTGCCGCCGTGACCAAGGAATTAACTGAAAAGCAAAAACAATTAAAAACCGCTTCCGAGAAGATGTCGAAGCAGTATTTTAATACGCTCAACTCTTTTAGAGGCAAAGTCAAAGCTTATAATGCTGAAACTGTCCAAAACGCCGGCCTTAAGGTTTACGATCTCAAGTCCAGCGACGGCGCTGAGATCACCGACGCCACCAAGTCTTACTACGCTTACTACATCGGTTGGTGCCCAGACGAATCTGTCTTTGACTCATCTTTTGATGACCCAAAGAAACCAACCACACTCAAAGAACCTCTCGCCGTCACGAATCCAGCCAGCCTCATCGCCGGTTGGTCAGAGGGAATTAAGGGTATGAAAATCGGCGCAGTACGTGAAGTCGACATTCCAGGTGCGCTCGCTTATGGTAATGATCGTGAAATCTGTGGCGCCAAGAACTCCCCACTCAAATTCATCATTCTTCCAATCAGTGTAACCGATGAATATAAAACTCTAAACTCTGAATATAGTAAGCTCTATAATAAATATCAGAAAATTCAAGCCGAAATTAACGGCCTCGGCGCTTAGGATAAATACTCCTGGAGACCCCAGGAGTATTTTTTAACATAAGCCTATTGACAAAAAACCAGAAGTATTATATAATAAAAATGTCCTGTGACGAGTGCTCACAGGAAGTGTTATTCTCAAACAAAGGGGGAAAAATTATGTTTGCTTCTAGTTTTAACAAGTTTGCTGCTTCCTGGTTGCTTCTGCTTCCGTTCCTTTTTGGCTTCTTTGATTGCACTGGTAAACCGGTCATCGTGGGAGAGCCGAGAAGACTTGAGATGAGATACAGAGCGCGCTTCCCGCAGGCATTGCGCAGACGTTTTGACCATGCAGTCTTGCTGGCAAACACCGTCATCGCAATACTCGGTTGGATGAGATACTGGGACGCATACAGACTACCGTCTGTTATGTCCTTAGGCTGGTCCGTGGTTTGCATATGGATCTTTCTGGTCCTCATAGTTGCGTTTCTGACTCGTTCCATCATGGGGCAGTTATATCTCTATGGATCATCTTTGAAGATGTTCATTATGGAGAGATTCGCAAAGTTCAACAAACATCACTATCAGATCGACAGATCGGGTACTTACATTATTCTTCCGATAGATGAATATCTTGGAAGAAAAGTACGTAAGTGCAGAAAAGTCGAAAAAGGTGAAGGATCTAATGTCGTAGATATTCAGTCTAGAAAGACTGGACGTCACACTTCAGACCGTGAGGCAAAGTAATTTTCTCTCTTCACAAAAAGCCCCATTTCGGTGGGGCTTCACCTTTTTATACGCTCGTCTTGTCGCTAATTATCCTATACCATTCGCGTAGCTTCTCTAAAATTTCCGGATCGATCGGCCTTCCATCGGCCGTTTTTTGTCCTTCGTTCGCCAAAGTTTCCAGATTATTTAAACTAGCAAAGAAGCGTCCACTTTGTTTTTTGATCCGTTCCAGGCGGTCGGCTTCACAGACTGAAAGTTCTGCAGCCGATAACGATTCTTTAAAATTGCGACCTTTATAATGTAAAAATAGTTTCGGTAATCGCTCATCGACAAACTCAGGATGAAGATCACTTAGTCCATTAATATCAGACGCTTGAATCTTGCGGCAAATTCGTCTATCTCCTTCTGGCAAAAAGCCATCATATAATCCCGCTTCCACGTCAGGAGACTTCGGAAAATCACTCTTCTTCTCATATAAACTGCGCATCCGCTCGGCAAAATCAGGATGATTTAGTAAGATCTGTAGATTCTTTTGGATCAGTTCTTTTGTTAAACCAATTTTCTCCCAACCGGAAGTCCCCCGAGGGTGCGGCGCCACAGGATCGCTTGATGCCTCCTCCGACACTGCGTCAAGGACAGAGGTCGGAGCTACCGCTGGGCATTTATTAAAGCACAATTCCTTCACCGCCTCACCGAAATCAAACCAGGTCTGATATTCCTTACCGGCGCGGCTGATTTTAGTCTCTGGCACAAAATTCTTTTCCGCCTCCAATAGCTCCTCGAGATTATATCTTAAATTAAAGACCAAAATATTACCGTTCTTGCTGGGTGCCAGCGGAAAAGCAACAGACGTATTCAAAAAATCTGAACTATATCGGCCAGAGGTATAAACAAATGGCTCAGGGTTTTGCAGGTTCACTAACTTCTGTACTGCTTTTTTATCGCGCATCTTCAAAAGATAATTAAAGATCTGCGGCTGCTTATCACGGAGTAAGCGCGCGAGTGAAATTAGGGCCTCCACATCTGAGAGCGCATCGTGAGCTTTTTCGTGAGTAATTTTATTTAATTTCGAGAGGAGCTCTAGCTTATTTACCACCTTTTTTATCCCAGTTTCAGGATCAACCTTAACTGGCCAAACAATACCTTCCGGTCTCAAAGCCCGCACCATCCTCACTACGTCGAGAAGGTCCCAACGACTACGCCCATCCTTCCACTGCCATTCGTAGGGATCATAGAAATTCCGCCAGAACAAATATCGCATATGTTCGTCGTCAAAGCGCACTGAGTTGTAGCCGCAAACAATTGTGTTTGGTGTAAAAATCTCCTCTGAAACCACTTTGCAGAAAACCGCTTCAGAAAGTCCCGAAGCGATCGTCTCCTGCGGCAAAATATGAGTTACCATAATCGCATCTGGACTAGGTAAAGTATCATCGTTTAATTTAATCAAAAGATTCACAGGCTCGCCAACTGGTTCCAAATTGAAAGTTGTGCGCTGTCCCGCAAATTGCATAATTCGATCTTCCCGCGGATTAATTCCCGAAGTCTCAAGGTCATAAAAGAAGAAATCCGGCTCACTTCCTCTGTCAAAATCGGCCCTCCTCCCGCCATTTGCCTGATAGTATGCTGCCTGGTCCGGATCAAAACGTGAATTCATGACTCTATTATAGCAATAAATAAAATATCCAAAACTATGCTATTATTCAATTATCAGATCGGCGTTAAAATTAAAATGCTGAAAATAAATAGAGAGGATCGTATGCGCAAAACCAAGAAGACTCCGGAATATCAAGCCACAATAAGACGGAGTTTGCACTATTTTTTTGAGGTAAATAAAAAATATAAGTGGTATAATCTTGCCATTTTGGCTTTAGTTCCTATTATTACTTTAATAAAATCTACAATCGCGCCACTTATTATTGCTAATATTGTTGATGCACTTTCGACTTCTCGTGCGGAAGATTTTATTAATTCAGGCAACCTACTCCAAATACCAATTGTTCAAAAAATTCTCCCTCAAGGCCTCCTAATTCTTGCGCTCGAAATCATCGGTCCGATAATTTTGGGTAATTTGCAAATGTATCTAATCTGGAAACTGGAGCTACTTGCTACAAACGACCTCACTTCGAAATGCTTTGATGTTATTAATAACCAATCTATGCAATTCCATTCCGAGCGTTTTTCAGGATCGCTCGCTTCTCAGGTTTCTAGATTTGCTAATGCTTACGAACGATTCATGAATAGCACGATTATGAATATTTTGCCACTCATAATCTCTCTAGTCTCCATCTTTGCGGTTCTATTTATGCGAACCCCCATCTTTGCAGGTATTCTCTTAGCTATTTTGATCTTCTTTACATTTATTTCATCTCGCAAAATGGATAAAATCGCTGAATATAATAAGGCCTGGTCAAAGGCCATCATTGACCGAGAAGGTCAGTTTGCCGATTCTGTTACTAATATTATGACAGTTAAATCTTATTCTCAGGAGAAATATGAGCGTAAACGTTATAACGAATATCAAGAAAAAATTTTCACCACTGGTAGACAAGCTACGCTAAGCGTTGTCGAACGTAACCTGGTTTTTCATGGCTTTATTTTATCAATCAATATCTTGATGCTTTGGTTTATTATCTTTGGTGTACCACTTTTCTCTCTTTCGATCTCCACTATTCTATTAATCTTCCAATATACGCAAACTATTCAAGGTAAGCTCTGGAATATTAGTGGTATTTTTCGAAGTTTCATGCGGGTCTTCGGCGACGCTCATGAGATGACTGTCATTCTCGACACGGTCGATACTGTTGTCGATGAAAAAGGTGCCAAAAAACTCATTGTCGATAATGGTTCCATCCATTTTGATCATATCAACTTCAAACATGCGGACGCCAAAGAGGATATTTTTAACGATTTCGATCTTAAAATCAAGCCAGGCGAACGTGTCGGTCTGGTTGGATTGTCCGGTTCTGGCAAAACCACTCTCACAAAACTCCTCTTGCGCTTTGCTGATGTCGATGCCGGCGCCATCAAGATAGACGACCAAAATATCAGAAAAGTTACTCAGCATAGTCTCAGAAAAAATATTGCTTATGTTCCTCAGGAAGCCTCACTCTTCCATCGCACCATCGCTGAAAATATCGCTTATGCTAAACCAGATGCCACAATGGAAGAAATTAAGCATGCTGCAAAACTTGCCAACGCCGCTGAATTCATTGAAAAACTCCCTAACGGTTATGAAACCATGGTTGGCGAACGTGGCATTAAACTTTCTGGTGGCCAGCGCCAACGCATCGCTATCGCGAGAGCTATCCTAAAAGATGCTCCAATCTTAGTCCTTGATGAAGCTACTTCCGCTCTCGATTCTGAATCTGAATCTCTTATCCAAGAAGCACTTCTCCGCCTGATGCATGGCCGCACCTCCATCGTAGTGGCGCATCGTCTTTCCACCATCTCTAGCCTCGACCGTATCGTAGTACTAGATAACGGCAAGATCATTGAGCAAGGTTCTCACGATGAACTGCTCAAGCTAAAAGATGGGCAGTATAAGAAATTATGGGATTTACAATCTCATAGATAATTGCAATTACTCAAAAACACAAATCCAAGATCAGTTAGTGATATCCAAGGTAAGGTAGAATAGTTAGTAATATCCAAGGTAGGCAGAATTTTGAATAAAATATATTATAATAATTGCAATGAATAAGATAAATATATTACTCACCGAAGCCAACGGAAATCTCTCCGGTAAGAAAGAGATGATAGTAAAAGCTATAAAAATAGCCGAGGAATATGTTTTCCCGAAACTTAAAATAGACTGGGATATTGATGTTTTGGTTACCAATCGACTGCATGACCTTATAATTCCGGAAGATGGAGTGGGTGGACGCACGATAACCTTCGATTTTATTGAGTTTGCCGTGAATCAAGAAAAGGCCACTGAAGATCTAATTTCCGAAATGTTAGTTCATGAACTCTGTCATGCGGCGCGCTGGGGCAAAAATAATGAACGGATGACCTCATTATTTGACGGTATAATTAGCGAAGGTATCGCGACCTACTTTGAGGCGGAATTCATAAAAAATAGAAATGAGAGAACAGTATTTATTAAAACAATCCTTGACCGCTCCGATGAAGAAAACGAAAAAATCTTAGATCAGCTTCGTGATAGACTAGACTCCAACGAATACGATTACAATGCGATCTTCTTCACTGGCAACAACAAGCTGCCGCGTTGGTCTGGCTACTCTCTTGGCTTTTATCTCGTCAAGAAGTATCTTAAGAAAACCGGCAAGACAATCGAAGAGGCTTTTGCTGACAAATATGTAGATTTTAAAACTATCTTATAAAATAAAGAATACGAAGTCGAATCCTTAAAAAGAATCAGTGTTGCACTTGAGATGTTAATTTAGGCAAGATGTTGCACTTGAGAGGTTAACTCAGGCTAATTCCGTATAAGGTTCAGCAGCTTTGCAACACTTCATAAGGAGTTTTTAACCCTATTCCTAAATGGATTCTATCATAATTATAGTATCTAATGAAACGATTAAGCTTGCTATTGATAAAATTTATGTTCTTGTTAGGATTATATTGTCCAATACATTCTTTTCTTAAAGTTCTATTGAATCTCTCTATGTGTGCATCATCATTTGGATGACGTACTCTGGAATGTCTAGTTTTAATCCCTTTACTATTCAGTCTACCTTGAAAGTGTTTTTGAAATTCTGCACCATTATCACTTTGTACCATCTTAAATGAAAACTGCATGTATTCTTGAGCTTCAAAGATTGTCTCTGCAGCACCTTTTTCACTTAAATTTGGTGAGATTTTAGCATATGCCATGCGAGTATAAAGATCTATAACTGTATAAATATACATTTTAGAGTGATCTAATGGATTTACGTAATGAACGGTATCTG
>JABZKB010000008.1:0-19400 GCA_015257505.1 Nanosynbacter sp.
AATATTAATACAGAGGATCTTATTGATATAGTGCCATACCACTTCAGCACAACGTTTTATCTGGTCTCTAACATCTAGTACTAATTGAATTAAGTCTTCCGCTAACGTATGCGGGTGTTTGGGCGAGGATGACTCACTCTCTATTATCCATTTACAGATTTTGTACTTATACGGAGAAATCCCAAGATATTGCCTTCTCACGGCATTGGTGAGCTGAATGTGATTATTTATCTTCTTCCACTTCTGATACCATCTCCAGATGGTACTTCTATGTACTCCAAAGCGATCCGCTACTGCCCCTACTGGTTTTTTCTCTATAACCAGCATTTTTATAGCTTTACCTCTTGCAATTTCTATGTTTTTACCAGTACAATATGACATAGGTAGATTCTCCTTTTATTAAGTGATATTGATTTAAGTATAGAATCTACCTATTTTGATGGCAATAATCTTACCATTTTATGTTGCAAAGGTTGTGAGTTAATACGTAGTCATTGACAATACATACTACTTATGTTATAATAAACAAGTTAGCACAGTGTTAACAAATACATTGCTCGAAGAGAGCACGCACAAAGGAGGAACATTATGAATATTGTCGACGTCAAAAAGGGCCCGTCCATGGAAGAGTTTGTGAAGGCATTTGCCACCAGACACACCACCAACGAGACCAAGGTGAAATTCATCACCGAAGACGAACAGACAGTGAAGCTGGCAATCGACTCGCTCGATCACGAGGATACCACCGGTACTCACATCAACTTTGATGGACGCACCATCGAAGGCGTGAGAGTCCAGGGATTCTTCAAGATTGATCAGAGTTACGGCGAAATCAGATTCGTCAACAATTAAGCCAACTTTCATCAATCAGTTTCAACCAGTTCCACCGCTTTACCCCACACCAAATGGTGTGGGTTTTCATTTGACAAAATAAATAATACATTGCATAATGTTACTTATCAGCAACAGGGCTGACAACACCGCTATATGCGAGTACCTTAGGAGGAAAACATGAAGAAACAAGCTACATCGACCTGGATCATCAAGAAAGGCCCGAGCAAAGATGACTTCTTCCAGAGTCTCTATGATCGTGGCACCAACGATGAGCACCGCGTCACCTTCACCACTGAGGACGATCACTTTCTCTCGGGGAACATCTCCTCGATTGAAGATGATAATTGCTTTGGTGAAGTTTATTGGTTTACCGGCGAGTTCAATGAGATGAAGCTTTGCGGTCACTATGACGTTGAGCATCAGACTGGCTGGATTGAGGCCAGAACACCGACTTCCTGGCATTAATCAAAGCTTAAGTATGATTGAAAGCCATTTTCGCTCCAACAAACCCCGCAATTATTGCGGGGTTATTTACTGGATTTTCTTGACATTTATTTTACACTGGGATAAAATAAATCCAGTGCATATCGCACACGGCTTGCGAGCTTAGCTCAGTTGTTTAGAGCGCTTCCTTGCCAAGGAAGAGGTCGAGAGTTAGAGTCTCTTAGCTCGCACCATTATCATAATCTATATAAAAGATTGTGGTAGGAATTCCCCACTGAAACCCCCCTTTCAGTGGGGAATTTTTGCTCTTAGAGTATTGCAGAAAAAAACATAGACTCTTATAATAGAGTTATATAAAAAGGAGAAACAATGCCAAATCTATTTACAATCGGAATGATCTGTTTAGGTCTCGTGGTAGTATTGATTATCTATCTTATCTCGACCTACAACTCCCTCATTCGTCTCAATGAGCGCGTAAAAGAAGCTTGGTCTGGTATTACTGTCATCTTGAAACTTCGTGGTGACCTGATCCCAAACCTTGTTGCCACCGTTCAGGGTTACGCAAAACACGAAAAAGAAACTTTTGAAGAAGTCACCAAGGCTCGCAGCGCCGTGATGTCTGCTAAGACTGTAGACGAAACTGCTGCTGCTGAAAAATCCCTTCAAGGCGCGCTTAGCAAAGTTTTTGCCATCGCTGAGGCTTACCCAGAGCTCAAGGCCAACGAAAACTTCTTGAAGCTTCAAGATCAGCTCGTTGATACTGAGGAAAAACTTCAAGCTTCCCGCCGTTTTTACAACGCAGGCGCAAGGGACTTCAATACCCGTATTATTCAGTTCCCAGTCAACATTCTCTTCGGTACTCGTTTTGAGAAATACACCTACTTCACTGTAGATGAAGAAGAGATGAAGAAATTGGATAAGGCTCCAAAAGTCGAGTTCTAATCAATACTTAAAGGATATAGAAAAGAGGGGATTAATTCCTCTCTTTTCTTCAAACCAACTATGTATAAACAGATTGATGAAAATAAACGCAACACAGTTCTAATCTTTTTAGGCTTTATTATTTTAATTTCATTTCTTGGTGGTGGTATCGCCTACTTAAATAATGACCCAACCATCGCTATCACGACAACTATTGTTGCTTTAATTTATGCCGCGGTGCAATATTTTTTCTCGACCCAGCTGGCAATTATGATGACCGGCGCAAAAAAGGCTAATCGTCGCGATCATCGTCGTCTATATAATATTGTTGAAAATTTAACTATCACTGCTGGTATGCCAATGCCGGAGGTCTATATTATCAATGACCCAGCGCCAAACGCCTTCGCCACAGGGCGTGATCCGGATCATGCCATTGTTGCCGCAACCACTGGTTTGATAGATATTATGGATGATAAAGAACTGACCGCCGTGATGGCTCATGAATTATCTCACGTCCGCAATTATGATATTCGCGTATCCGCCATCGCATTCTCTCTCGTCTGCATTATCGGTTTTCTCTCTGATGTTGGTATTCGCATGACACGATATTCAAGGAAAAATGACGAAGAAAATAGCCCAGTTGGACTTTTAATGATTATTTTAGGTTCCGTTTTTGCTCCCCTTGTCGCCAGTGTTGCACAGATGGCCGTCTCGCGTGAGCGTGAATATCTTGCTGACATTAGCGCAGTTGAGCTGACCCGTTTTCCGGAAGGGATGATTTCCGCCCTTAAAAAGTTAGAGGAACATTCAAGGCCGATGACTAGACAAAACGCCGCCACAGAAGCAATGTTTATTAATTCACCGCTCAAAAAACAAGCTGTCAATCTCTTTAGTACCCATCCGCCAATCGAAAAGAGAATCGAACGTCTCGAGCACGCAAAATATAGTTTCTAATAATTTCTAAAATCAAAAGTGGAGGTAAAAGTGGTAAAAAATAATAAAACGGAGAAAAATTCTGGGCGCATCAAATTACACCGTTCGTTCAGACGTTCATATCGCGAGGATTATGAGCGAAAAACTGAAACTCCAGGACTAATGGCGCATGCCGCCGCCGCCCTGAGAATTATCCGAAAAAACTGGAAAATCTTTTTACCACTTATTGGCCTAATTGTTTTACTCTACATCGTCTTGGTTGGTTTGATGGCCGAGTCCACCTTTGTTGAGTTTAAAGAATCAGTTGAAACCACCAATAAAGAACTCGTCAAAGGTCGTCTTGGCAATCTCGGACGCGCCGGTCTCACCCTCATCGGTACCGTCACGACTGGTGGTCTTACGAATATGAATGATGCTCAGAAAATCTTCGCCATCCTCCTCTTTCTCATCACCTGGCTAGTTTCCATCTATCTCACTCGCCATCTTCTTGCTGGTCATAAGCCAAAAATGCGCGATGGTCTCTATAACGCCTTGTCGCCACTAGTCTCCACTTTCTTCGTCGGCCTGATTGTTTTCATCGAGCTTATCCCAATTATGATCGTCATCATCACCTACCAAGCTGCCATCTCAACCGAGTTTCTCAAAACTCCATTTTATGCACTGGTCTATTTTATTTTTGCCAGTCTCATGATCTTACTTAGCGTCTATCTTACCTCTAGCTCCATCATGGGACTAATTGCAGTTTCCGCTCCGGGGCTCTATCCGCTCACCGCTATCGAAACTGCCAGAAATCTAGTAGCCGGTCGCCGAATTCGCTTCCTCATCCGTATCATCTATCTCATTTTCTGCCTTGCGTTCTGGTATGTAGTCATCGTTCTTCCTGCTATTCTACTCGACATTCTAATCAAGGGTGCCTTCCCAGTTCTCAAAGATCTCAATATTCCATTTGTTCCGTTTGTCCTTCTTGTTGTCACCGTTTTTCTCTTTGTCTTCATCTCAATCTATTTCTATCTTTTCTATCGCCAACTCCTTGATTATAAAGATGATTTTTATCCAGCGAAGATCGAGTCAAAGAATAATCAAAAGAAGACTGAATCAGAGTTAAAACAAAAGAAAACTAAAACAGAAGCTGACCAGAATAAAGTCGAACCAGAATCAGATTCCAAGAAGCTAAAATTTAGTTTGAAGAAATTTAGGTTTAAAAAGAAGGCGGAAAAAAATGAATAATACTAACCAATCCGAAGTACATGAAGAAAATCAGTCCGAGCATCACGCCCCAGTTCTACATAAAGCCCATTTGAATAAGGCTGAAGCCAAGGAGCGCATTGAAAAACTCCGTGAACTTATCAATGACTATCGCTATCACTATCACGTCCTCGACCAGTCTATCATGTCGGAATCCGCTGCCGACTCCCTCAAGCATGAACTAACTTTGCTCGAGGAAGCTTTTCCGGAATTAATTACCCCGGATTCACCAACTCAGCGCGTCGCCGGCAAGCCGCTTGATAAATTTCAAAAAGTTACTCATCAGTCTAGGATGATTTCTCTGGCCGACGTATTCTCTGAGTCTGAAGTGCGCGACTGGGTGGCGAGAAATTATAAACTAGTTAGTCCAGACACCAAGTTTACTTATTTCACTGACATTAAGATGGATGGTTTGGCCATGTCTCTGCATTATCGCCACGGAATTTTAGAACAGGCGGTTACTCGGGGAGACGGTCTGGTTGGCGAGGATGTCACGATGAATGTCCGTACCATTGCCAATGTTCCGCTAAAGTTAAAAGGGGACCCAAAGGAAATACCAGAAGAGGTCGAAGTGCGTGGCGAGGTGATTATTTTTAAAGATGATTTTGCCAAAATTAATCAGCGACAAATCGAAAAAAAGGAGAAAACTTTCGCCAATCCGAGAAACCTTGCTGCCGGCTCGATTCGCCAGCTTGATCCAAAAGTAGCTGCCTCGAGACCCTTGCGTTTTATGGCTTATGATCTGGTCACTCCTAACCTTGCCACCAATCAGCTAGCATACCAGACCATTCGCAAATTCGGCTTCCAAACTTCAATGCAGGACCGCACCTTTGATTCGCTCGATCAGGTGATTGCCGAAATTCACCATCTCGGCGAAATTCGTGCTAGTCTGCCATTTGGGACCGATGGTATGGTGATTAAAATCAATGATCGCAAAATCTATCACGACCTCGGCATTATCGGCAAGACCCCACGCGCTGCGGTAGCTTATAAATATCCAGCCGAAGAAGCCACCACTAAGGTCCGCGACATCGTTATCTCAATCGGTCGCACTGGCGCCGCAACTCCAGTCGCCATCTTTGATCCAGTTGAAGTGGCTGGAAGTATAGTTCGTCATGCCACTCTTCATAACGCCGACGAAATTGATCGACTCGGTCTTCGCATCGGTGACACCGTTATTATCTATAAAGCTGGTGACATCATCCCTCAAATTAAGGAGGTTCTCACCACGCTTCGCAGTGAGGATTCAGTAGAATTTAATTACGAAGAGGCCCTAAAATCACAATATCCAGAATTAGAGTTTGAGCGCCCAGCTGGTGAGGTGGTTTATCGTGTCAAGGGGCTTGATTCAAATCTAATTTTGAAACGCTCCATTGAATATTATGCCAGTAAACCAGCCCTCAATATTGAAGGGCTGGGTGAGAAAAACGTCAATCTTCTTGTTGATTCTAAATTAGTAAATAATCTCTCTGATCTTTACCGTCTTGACGTTACGCAAATCGCCAAACTTGATCGCTTTGGTGAGCTTTCTGCAAAAAAGCTAATAGACGCAATTGAAAAATCAAAATCAATGCCACTCAGTAAATTTATTACCGCCCTTGGCATTCGTCATGTTGGGGTACAGACCTCAATTTTGCTCGCCAATTATTTCAAAACCCTAGACGCATTAGTTGACGCCACGGCCGATGACTTACTTTCGATTCCAGACATTGGCCAAGTGGTTGCGGAATCCATTCTGGCTTATTTTGCTGATGAGGATAATCTCGCGCAGCTCAAAATGATGCAAGAATTAGGTGTGAAACCATATTTTGAAGATAAATCTGGCCAACCACTCGCCGGGAAAAGCTATGTTGTTTCTGGTACACTTTCTTCAATGGGGCGCGAGGAGGCGGAGGAGAAACTGCGCGCTCTCGGTGCCACAGTTACTGGCTCGGTTACGAAAACCACTACCGCACTCATTGTTGGGGAAAAGCCAGGTGCCAGTAAAACCACCAAGGCGGAAAAATTGGGCATTCCAGTCTTGCAAGAAGAGGGATTCTTGGAACTAATCGGAAATTAACTAAGTATCTTGATCTAAAAAGCATCTTAAAATTAACTAGTTATCTTGATCTAAAAAGCATCCTAAGATTTAACTTAAAAAATCTAACTTAAAAACGACCAAAAGGTTATAAAAAGTCACCCATTAGGGTGACTTTTTATGCTAGTAATAACTCTGAAGCTTAATTATTGGAAAGCCTTAGTTATTGAACGGATTTGCAAGGCTGAGATCTGGGTTTTCCTCTGCAATGCGCATCAATTCATTGTATTTAGCGATGCGCTCTGAGCGTGAAAGGGAACCAGTCTTAATCTGACCAGCACCAAGACCTACTGCAAGGTGAGCGATTGAAGTATCTTCAGTTTCACCAGAACGGTGAGAGATGATTGTATTAAATCCATTTTTCTTAGCCATCATAACAGCGTCAATTGTCTCAGAGAGTGAACCAATCTGGTTTGGCTTAATCAAAATTGCGTTGCCAGCTTTTTCTTCAATGCCACGGCGTAAAAGTTTAGTATTTGTGACGAAAAGATCATCACCAACTAGTTGTACGCGGTCACCCAACTTCTTAGTTAGAAGTTTCCAGCCTTCCCAGTCGTTTTCAGCGAGACCATCCTCGATTGAGACTACTGGATAATTATCGAGAATCCAGCCATACCAATCGATCATCTCTTCAGAAGTTTTAGTTTCATTTGAAGTCTTAATTTGGTAACGACCATCTTTGTAGAACTCGGAAGAAGCAATGTCCATCGCAATTGCAATATCTTCACCAGGTTTGTAACCAGCAGCTTCAATAGCGAGTTTAATACATTCAAGTGGTTCGTTATTACCGTCTTTCACACGTGGAGCATAACCACCTTCATCACCAACCGTGGTAACATAACCGCGTTCTTTTAATACTTTCTTTAAGGCATGGAAAGTTTCTGCACCCATACGTACTGCGTCAAAAATATTAGTTGCGCCAAGTGGCATGAGCATATATTCCTGAAAATCAGTACTCCAGTCAGCGTGTGCGCCACCATTCATGACGTTCATCATTGGCATTGGTAGTGACATGATTTCTTGAGTTCCAGCGAGGCTTGCTACATATTCATAAAAATGGATACGTTTTGCGCGAGCCATCGCCTTAGCGGTTGCCATCGAGACTGCGAGAATTGCGTTCGCACCAAGGTTTGATTTATTTTCGGTGCCATCAAGGTCAATCATCATCTGGTCAACGGTATTTTGTTCAGCCGTGTTGCCAACTAGGTGATCACGAATCTGATGGTTGACGTTATGAACCGCCTTCAAAACACCTTTGCCGTTATAGTAATTAGGGTCGCCATCACGGAGTTCCAAGGCCTCACCTGAACCAGTCGAAGCGCCAGAAGGAACCATTGCGCGACCAACGCTACCGTCAGACAGGAAAACGTCTGCTTCAACGGTTGGATTGCCGCGACTATCTAGAATTTGTCTTGCTTTAATTTCTTTGATTGTTAGATTATCCATAAGCCCATTATAGCATTTATTGAATCACTTATGGTATGATGTACTAAAGAAATTTCTAATAACGAAAGGTGTGTGATGCCAGAAGAAAAATATGGCGACATAGATGTGAATCCGATTGAAACTCAATTAGATGAGGATTTGGATTCAAAAATAACAACCTCTCAGGAAGCGCCAGTAACTTCTGACGAAAAACCAGAATTAGATAACGTAGTTCCTGAAGTAGTGGTAGTAGAAGAAGTGGCTGAAGTAGTAGCCGACCCTAAACTTCTCGAAGAGTCAGCTGAAGTAGTGGCCGATTCTAAACTTCTCGAAGAGCCAGCTGAAGTAGTGGCCGATCCTAAACTTCTTGAAAAGCCAGCTGATGAGGAAATTGTTTTGCTGGAGGCTACGACAGTTCAGGAAGATAAAAAAGCTCAATCGAAAAAGCCAAAGAGCAAAAAAGGGATTATTTTTGGAGCTATAGCTTTAACTGTGGTTGCTGGCTGTGGTGTCGCCGCCTATTTTTATAGTTTGCCAGAAAAAGTTGCTGCCGATGCTATTACTGGCTACATTAAACAGGCAAATAAGCAAATGCACATGTCTGGCAGTATAGAGATTAAACCACATCAGAATAACGAGTTGGCCAGTCTTCTTCAAAGTATCCGTCTTGATTTTCAGTCCGACACGAATCACTTTAATAATAATGTCAGCGTGAATTTTAATCTGGCTATGCAGGGCGGCCAGAATATTAACTTCAGTCTTAACGCTTATGTTCAGGAGAATGGCGTTATCTATCTCAACGTCGACAAACTAAAAGATGCTTTTAATAAGGCCACAAGCTTCATGCCAATCGTTCCAGATGGACAAAATGGGACTCCGTCAATTCTTGGGCTCTTGCAGAAAGCCATCGGTACCATAGAGGGGAAATGGTGGCGCATTAATGTCAACGAAACTGTTAATGCAGTTGGTGACAATGGGCAAAAAATGGATCAAAAAGAGAAGGAAGAGGTTGTCTCAAGATATAACTGTTTTGTTCGTGAAATCAAGAAGGATCTCGAGCAGACAGATAAAATTGCTGACAGCTATCGCAAATCCCCGTTCCTTGCCGTCAAGCCAGCAAACGCAGATGATCTTAAAAATAACAGTACCGCAAACCGCGTCAAAGAGACCGGTATGCTCTATCAGGCCAGTATTGATTCGAATAAACTTTTTGAGTTCATACGAGACAAAAAACAGCTAGCTGAGAAAAGTGGTATTTCTAGCTGTTTTGAGGGGGAGAACAGCCAGAACGAGGATCCATCACTTGACGATTTTAGGGGCTCAGATAAAACAAAAGAAGATCATAAACATAATGAAGAAGAAGTTAAGAAACTTGCAGAGAGCTTGAAAAATGTCTACCTTGGTGTTGATTTCTTCACTCATCAGTTAAAGAGCTTCTTTATCTATAACTCTGATAAAAGCTATGAGTTCAGTGGTGCGATTAGCTTTGACCAAAACAAGGCCTTTGCCTTCAACGCCCCAAGTAATTCACGACCAATCACCGACCTTGTGAATGATTTGACGAAAGATCTTGGCCAAGATATCGATAATCTTCTTCATGGAATTACTAAAGATCAGTCAGGGCTCTTTGGTAACTTCGGTACTGATGCCGAGGATGCTACAAATCAGCTTTAGTGCTACAATTATTGCGTGATTTCAGAAGAACTTAAAGCCAAACTAAAAACCTTGCCCTCTGCACCTGGAGTATATTTCCATAAAAACCAGCAGGGCGAGGTTATTTATGTTGGGAAAGCGGCGGTTTTAAAAAATCGCGTACGCCAGTACTTTCAAAATACCGAAAAAGATCCCAAAACCGAGGCGCTAGTTTCCGAAATTTTTGATACTGACTGGATCGTGGTTGATACCGAGATGGATGCGCTCTTCCTTGAATCGGAAATGATCAAGCGCTACATGCCGCAATGGAATATTCTGCTAAGAGACGACAAAACCGTTAGTTATGTTCGTATCGATATGAAAAGTGAGGTGCCATATGTCACAACCACTCGTAACCCACTTGACGATGGGGCCGTCTATGTCGGTCCGTTTTATGCTAAAAATACAATTATCAAAGCCCTTCGGGTACTTCGTAAAATTTTCCCATTCTATGAAAAACCTTATGATGGTAAGAAAAATTTGAATACCGACCTTGGGCTCACTCCTGGTATTGAAGTTGGCAGAACTACACCAAAAGATTATAAAAAGAACTTGCGATTTCTTATCAGATATCTCAATGGCGACCGCGAGAAACTAATTTTAGACCTTGAAAAGCAGATGAAAACTGCTGCTTCTCTGGGTGATTTTGAAGAGGCCGCAAAATTACGTGATGAATATTTTGGCTTGAAGGGACTAAAGCGCAAAATTATTTTTTCCGACAAGGAATTTATGGACTTATCGTCGGATAAGGCGCTTTCCGAACTTCAGAAGCTTCTCAATCTCAAAGAACCTCCACGTCGCATCGAGGGTTATGATATCTCACATATTTCCGGCACCAATACCGTTGCCAGTATGGTAGTTTTTCAAAATGGCGCTTCGGATCGTACTGCCTACCGCAAGTTTAAGATTAGAAGTAGTAAAAATGACGATACCGCCAGCATGTATGAGGTGATTTTCCGCCGTCTTAAACATCAAGAATGGCCGTTCCCGGATCTAATCCTGCTTGATGGAAGCACTCAGCAATTAAATGCGGTTCTCCCACTTCTATCCGTCGCTAATATCCCGGTACTTGGGCGGAATAAATCCGGTGACCATACGAGAAACGCTGATGTTAACTTAATTATCCCCATCAGAGAACCAAGCGGTGAATTTCGTTTTGAGTCAAAACTTTATTCAAACGATTCGCATCTTGCCAAACTCATCACTAGGATCGATGAAGAGTCTCATCGTTTTGCCATCACTTATCACCGTCAGCTTCGTAGTAAGGACCTATTCAAACGTTAAGTTTGTGCTATAATTCGATTATGATTAAAAAACAACTTTCCGTCTTTCTCTTCCGTTGGCTAGTTTCTTCCGCCGGTATGTGGCTCTGTATTAATGCCTTCGGCAGTATTGATCAAGGCGCTAATAGTTTTTGGCTCTACCTCTCGGCTGGACTTGTGATGTCTCTAGTCAACGCCGTGGTTAAGCCAATTGCCACTCTCCTAAGTCTCCCCCTAATTATCTTTTCCATGGGAATTTTTACACTCATCCTGAATATCCTAATGATCGCCCTAGTCGTCTGGCTCGTCCCACACGTCCACATGGGAACAATAGGGGTAATTCTATCTTGGCTTCTGATGAGCGGGATAAATAGTCTTGTGAATTTTCTAGTCCCATCATATAATTAATCTATGAATATTGGAAATCTTTTAGAAACCTCGACACTCGTTTCTGCTGTACTTTGTATTTTATTGATCCTTTTACAACAACGTGGCGCCTCGCTTGGTGCTGGTTTTGGTGCTTCTGGTGAACTCTATACCACTCGCCGTGGCCTTGACCGCTCTCTCTTTAACGTTACAATCTTTTTCTCATTGGTCTTCGTATTCTCAATCCTAGGACTACTTTTGATTCCATCATAATTTTGTATCATGAATAAAATTTTCAAAAAGAGTGGGCGCAAAATAGCAAAGAAAATCTCCCTTTTTTCTAAAAAGGTTAATGAAGATGGCCGTGAACACATTAAAGAAAATCTGATTGGCCATATTTCGCATATCAAAAATGTCCGACTTTATATTGTCGAGTGGCTTCTGATGGTCTCTGTGGTAATACTACTCTCCATCGCTCAGGCGTATTGGTATCTAAATACTTTTGCTGTAGAGACTTATACTAGTGGCGGCACTTACACTGAGGCGACTCTAGGAAAAATTAACTCCTTCAATCCACTTTTCACCTCTACTAGCTCCGAGGAAACGCTTTCTCGTCTCCTTTTTGCCACCCTCAGTGCCACGGATTATTCTGGACACACTGGCTTAGGCCTAGCTGAGTCCATCCATGCAAACGATACTGGTGATGTTTGGACCGTTAAACTTCGTAAAAATCTTAAGTGGTCCGATGGTGAACCGATTACTAATAAGGATATTTTATATACCATTAAAACCATCCAGAGTCCTCGCATCAAGACTAATTTTGCTTCCAAGCTTGTCGGTGTGACGGCTGCAGAAAATGAGCAGGGGGAAATTGTCTTTACTCTTACTTCTCCAAACGCTTTCTTTGAGAGTTCGCTTGATCTACCAATCCTTCCGTCGCATATTCTCGGGGACGTGGCGCCTGAGCTTCTACTCGAAAATAAATTCTCCAGCCGTCCTGTCACTTCTGGCGCCTTTTCGGTGAACGCGACCCAGAACATTGGTAATGAAGGTGAGAAAATTGTCTACCTCACGGCCAATCCAAAATATTATAAAAATAAACCGCTGCTCGACAGCTTTTCTATTCATGCATTCCTAAATCTGACGGATATCAAGAACGCCGTTAAGAATGGCACGGTGACTGCTACGGCTGATCTACCATCAAAATTTGCCACCGAGGTAAGTTCGAGTAATGTCAATGAGTATCAAAGTTCCGTGAATTATGGTGTGTTTGCCTTCTTTAATACTGAGAGTAACCTCCTGAAAGACAAGGCTTTACGTCAGGCCATTCGTCTAGGCCTCAATTTAAACAATCTCCGTACTGGCCTCAGTGGGGAATTGCCGCTTGACTATCCGATCTTGGAGTCTCAAATCGAATCCATTACCTTCCCAAGCATTCCAAAAACTGATGTCACCACGGCCAAGGCTGAAATCGAAAAACTAAAGGCTGCAAACTCTGCACTTACAACTGAGAAGATCAAAATTATTACCATCAAAGGTGATAATTATCTTGAAGAATTTGCTAATCGCATCGCTTCTCAGTTGGAAAGCCTCGGTCTCGGTGCCACTGTCTCAGTTTATGATTCCAACCAGGATTTTAGGCTCAACATCTTGCGTCCTCGTGCCTATGATTTATTAATTTACGAAATCGGTCTCGGTCCAGATCCAGATGTCATTGCTTATTATCATAGCCTTGAGGCTAGCGAAAATGGTCATAACCTTAGTAACTATAAAAACTCGGTGGTGAATGATCTTTTGCTTAGCGCCCGTTCAAACATGGATGCCGGACTGCGTGCTGCCAAGTATCAAAAGTTCCTCGAGCGCTGGGTGGATGATGTACCGGCTATCGGTTTATATCAGACGACCTTGCCATATTTTGTCAACCGCAACGTACGCGCCTTTTCTCAGGAAAATCGCTTGGTCACATCTACTGATCGTTTTGTCGATATCGAAAACTGGGCCACCAAAAAGACCGTCAAAAACCGCACACCGTAGTAATGAAATTATATCTTGCATCATATGCCATGGTTTCTATGGCAAAAATCATCAAGCGTGAGGGGCGAGATTTTATCGGAAAGAAAGCAATTTTTATTCCAACCGCCAGTGATCCATACGATAATAAGGATTTCGTTGAGGCTGACAGAATTGCGCTCGAAAAGTATGACCTTGATGTTGTCGAGATGGATATAAAAAATAAAAATGAAGAAGAAATCCGAAAAGCTATTGTTGGTGCTGATATTGTCTTGGTCGCGGGTGGAGATACGTTTTATTTGATGGAAAAACTTAAAGAAAGTAGGGCAGATAAGATTATAAAAGAATTCGTAGAAAGGGGTGGCATATATATTGGCTCAAGTGCGGGATCTATTATTTGTTGTCCAACTATCGAAGGTGCGGAAGAATTTGATAATCCAAATCTGGCACCAAAATTAGATAATTTTGATGGGATGGGAGTTTTTAAAGATGTAATAATCCCGCATGCACAGAAAGAAAAATATTTTGAGCGCATAAGAAGGGCAACTGAACGATTGGAGTCTAAGGGCTTTAAAGTATATCCTTTAACCGATGACGATGTCCTATTTTTTGACGGAGATTCTTATAGAATCTTATAAAAGCTCCAGAGACAAAGGAAAAATAAATATTTTAAATGGTACACCTGTTTGCCCCTTGGGACGCTCCAGGTGTGTAAAAAAAGAACTCCGTTAGGAGTTAATTTTATATGGTGCACCTGACTAGACTCGAACTAGCACGCCCGAAGGCACTACCACCTCAAGGTAGCGTGTATACCAATTTCACCACAGGTGCATACCTGAATTATACCACAAAACCGCGCTGAATCAATGCTGGAATTTTAAAAAAGTGGACAAAAAATTAAAATTAAAAATATTCTAAATTCTAATATATATTACAGTGTATCAATAATGACACTGTATGTATTATGTGATATGAGGTTAGACTAAAAAATAACAGGGGTAAAATCATAGTAAATATTACTATGAAAAACATAAACAATTTGACAAAAATGTGTTGACTAAACTGCTTTTGTTTAATATACTTATATCAACTTGAGGTCATACAAAATTCAGGTTAACAAAAAAATAAAAAACATAAAAGTAAAGGAAATTTATGTCAAAATATGCAAAAATCGTAGCAACTCTCGGTGTTATCACTGGTTTAGGTATTGCTTCTCTCCCAGTCGCAACCTTCGCTGCCCCAATCGCTCTTGATGGTTCAGTCCCAGCAACCCAGAACGTTGTAGTTCAGCTTACTGTTGGTGACGCTGTTGCTGTTTCGGCTGACAATGGTGTCGCTAATGGTGGTAACGCAGCTCCAAACCAGGCAAAGAATGCTACTTCAGGCATTTCCTACGCAACCAACGCTGCTAACGGTATGATTGTCAACGTCAAAGATGCCGATGAAGATACCAATATGACCGCTGGTCACACTGGTACTGTCGCTGGTACTGACGTTATCGCTGCTGGTACTTCTGGTGCAACTGCTGGTTCTGGTAACTGGAGTATCAAAGGTGGCCTTCTTACCGCCGACACCGCTATGGTAAAGCAAAGTCAAACCGCCCTCAAGGTTGCAGAAACAACTGGTCCTGTTAATACTTCTGTTAACATGACTTACAACATCGCAACTGGTGGTTCTCAGCTTCCTGGTACCTACCAAGACACTATCGTCTACACTGTTGTCGCTAAATAATTGAATATAGTAGACAAGAAATAGCCGCAATCAGCGGCTATTTTTTTTCTATCAAATACTAATATAATTCGAAGCATCAAAAAATAAAATATGTGATCAAGAATCACTAAAAATCAACCACAACGTTAGCCACAATGTCGACCATAGTATTAACCATAATCATTACAAAAATGATTGACATATGCATTAGCTTTAACTATAATATAAGCACAAAAGGTTATATCAATAAAACAAAAAGGAGACTTATGTCCAAGATTAAAAGCTTCGTGTTGGGATTAGGCTTAACCACCGCCCTCGGCATCGCTTCACTCCCAGTAGCGACTTTTGCTGCCACTAGCAGCCAGAGTGTTGCTGTTAAAGTAAACGTTAGCTCAGTTATCGCACTTTCAGCTGACAACCTTTCAACTGAAGTCACCATGACTCCAAGTGCTCTTGACACTACCACCCTAAAAACTAAATTAACCGTTGCAACCAACAGCAAAAACGGTTACAAGCTCACCGTTAAAGACGCCGATCCAACTACTGCGATGACTTCTGCCGATACTACTGAGACTATCCCAGCTCAAGCCGGCAACCTCGTTGCTGGTACTGCAGGCTGGAATCTCTCTGGCGGTGACCTAACTAAGGCCGCAATTGCTACAACCGACCAGGTAGTTAAAACCAATCCAAACACTGCCCACACTGGTATTCAGGAAGACATTCAGATGACCTACGGCGTTGCAACTGGTACTGCACAGGCTCAGGGCACCTACATGGATACAATCGTCTATACCGCAACCACTCTCTAATTTGTGACCTCGAATTAGAAGTCAAAAGCCGCCCGAATCAGGGCGGTTTTTGCTTGTCATTTTGATTTTGCTTGTGTATAATATTATCTAGATAAAAAGGAGGTCAATGACTAAAAAACATAATATTTTAATGGAGATTTTTGCTTGTGCACTTTTCTCGATTTGTGCAATTCTGCTTTCCTCAAACCAGACCTTTGCAGTAGAGCGCCAGAAGACATTCCTACAGGTTTCTCCATCAAAACAACAGCTCGGTGGTCTTGAGCCAGGTGAAGTAAGGGAAGGGAGCTTCAAGGTTCAAAACATCGGTACCGGTGCTTTTGATTTTAAAGTCTATGCCTCTTCTTATGAAGTTAAGGGCGAAAACTACGATCCAGTCTTTGACGGCTCTAAGGATGGACTCAAGATCGCTAACTGGTTTACTTTTAGCCAGGATACTGGTCATCTCGAATCCGATACCGAAGTAACCATAAACTATACCATCCGTGTTCCACAAAATGCTCCAGGCGGCGGTCAGTATGGCGCTATCATGGTCGAAACAGTGAAGGAAAACGATGATAAGTCAAACATTCAGGCAATCTCTCGCGTCGGTATGGTCATCTATTCTCATATTAATGGCGAGATTAATCGTTGTACCAGGATTTTGGAGAATAAATTGCCATCATTCCTCTTTAATCCTCCAATCTTTGGTGAAAGTCGTGTTGAGAACTGTGGTAACGTCGACGCCGAACTAAGCGTAAGTCTTAAGGTTTATCCATTCTTCTCAAACGAAGAAATCTATACGAACGAAGAGAAGCCAACCGTCCTAAACACCTTACCTGCCACTAAGCGCTATCATAAAGAGCTTTGGACTAACTCACCAGCCATTGGTATTTTCAATGTTGAGCAAATTATTAAATACGGTTCGGAGACTAAAACTGAGCGCAAACTAGTTATCGTCTGTCCAGTCTGGCTCATTGTACTTATTGTTCTCTTCATTCTGTCTGTTATTTTCTGGCTTGTTGCAAGAAATCGCGAGCGTAAAACCAATTCACGTGCTTAATATTAATAGGAAAACCGGGATAAATCATGTTAGCAAAATCTAAAATTACTTCAACCCAAAAGAATCTTACTCGCTTCTTAAATAAAGCAATAGCTGTCTGTCTCCTAGCCGTCGGAGTAGTTACAGGTGCTACATTTTATCCCGAGAACCCTGTTGTCCATGCCGAAGAGACCGAAAAACCAGCCATGCGCATTCAGGTCTCTCCGACTGATAATCGCGTTTCGTTAAATAAGGGTGAGACTAACGAATATTCATTTAATGTCGACAATACTGGTACTGACTCCTATGATTTTAAGGTTTATGTTACTCCGTATTCCGTTACTAACGAAAAATACAGTCCAAACTTCTCCAATGAGACAAGTCACACCATGCTTCGTCGCTGGATTGATTTCAAAAATGAAGCAGGCGAATATGTAAAAGAAAATACTTACACGGTTCAGCCTGGCCAGCGCAAAGAAGTCCATTATCGCATCACTGTTCCAGCCGACATTCCTGGCGGTGGTCAGTATGCTATGATCTTTGTTGAAGCAATTCCAAAAACCGACAATAACACTGGTGGAATTCGCACGATTTCTAGGCTTGGCTACCGCGTCTTCGGCCGCACCAATGGCGAAACCAAAGAATCAGCAGAGATCCTGAACCATAATATGGATAGTTTTTATACTTCCGGCAAAGTCAAGATGACTGGCTCTGTAAAAAATGACGGCAACGCAGATTTTAATGCTATCTTTAAAATTAAAGTTGAAAAAATCTTTGGTGGCGTCGTCTATGAAGATAGCAAAGGCTATGACGTACTTCCAGAGACCACTCGCACCATTGAAATGCTTTGGGAGGATACACCAGCCTTCGGAATTTACCGCATTACATCCAGCATGAATGCACTGGATAAATCGAGTAGTACAACAAAAATTGTTCTCATTATCCCGATCTTTATGATTGTAATTCTGCTTATGCTATTGACAATCACAATTGCCTGGTTTATAATCCTCTACAGAAAGCGACAAGCCCAGAAATCGAAGCTTATTATCTAATCGCGAGGATGATAAGTTAAGAAGAAGGGGACGATGCGAGTCGTCAAGCGTTCAAAATAAAAATAAAAAAGCGAGTGTGAAAAATGAAGAAAAAAGGAATAATCGGTCTATTCGGTTTAGCCTCCTTGGCTATGGCCGGATTAATCGTTCAGGCTGCATTGCCTACCTATGCAGCAAATAGTACTAATGTTACTGTCCAGCTAACGGTGCTTCCAAGCGGTGAAGCTCTCCAGATTGAGCTCCCAACAGATGGAAACGCCTTTATCTCAGACAAGGTGACCGTCAGGCAACAGTATGGTGAAGCTAAGAATATTCAGTGGCGCATTGTCTATAAAGATAATGCAGGCACTGAAACGACCTATCCAATGCCTCAGATCTCCGTGGCTGATCCACACGGTAATGCCACTTCTGGTACTCATGAAGACCAGGTTGACCTTACCGCATTAAACGGTGGAAAATATGGTACATATAAAATCATTTCAATGATCAACAATAAACCATCAACCGAAGATGTTGTGACTTTTGAATATCGTGCATTAAAAATCAAAGACAACGGAACTGATCAAAATAACAATAATCCTCAGGTAATTATTGATCACGGTCCAAATGTCGACCATGTCAATGTCCAGATCTATGATCAGAATGGTAACCCAGTCCTGCCAGCTCCAATCAATGTGCCAACCACTGACACCACTGGTGGACACGGTGGTTCAACCAACTGGACTGTGCCAGTTACAGAGAACAATCTTAAAGATGGTCACTACTGTGTAGTCTTTACCGCCTATGATAATTTAGGTAATATTCTCGATCGTAACGCCAAGTACTGTTTTGACTACACCTCAAAGAAAGCTCCGCTCGTACCAGATACTGGTGGATCAATCTTTGCTGGTACAAACTTTACAAACGCAGATTACATCTCAACTTCACTCGCCGTCTTCTTTGTTGCAGCATTCTTCGCGCTTATGGTATTAAAGCGCAACCGCAAAGCAAAACGTCGCTAAAAGCATCAAGAGAATAAAAACACGCGCTACCAGAGCGAAAGCTCAAAAAATAGACTCAGATGGGTCTATTTTTTATTTTTAAGAACCAAATCTAGTGTGTTGTTTTTTTCTACTCCAAAACCTATTTTCTTGTATATTTTAAAAAATCATGCTAAGATAATATTGCTGGACGATTAGCTCAGTTGGCTAGAGCGCGTCTTTGACGTAGACGAGGTCAGAGGTTCGAGTCCTCTATCGTCCACCAGTATAGAACATCCGACAGGATGTTTTTTGTTCTCTGAAAAAGATATTAAAATAGTAGCTCAGATATTTAGAAATCCAAAACTACTACCCCACAAAACGGTAATATATCAAGATGGCAAGACTAAAAAGCCTTATGTTATAATTAACCAAACTTAGTGTGGGAATTATGAGAACAGGGGAAATAATACAGCAATCTGAAATTTTGCAGGCTTCTAGATCGACGCTTATTGCGCCATTTTTTAAGCCCGTTGCTGTTGTTCTCTATAGTATCTTCCTCTTAACATTCACAGTCTTCCAAAATTCCGCATTCGCCGCTCCGTCTTCAATTAGTGTGACTCTTTCCGCTCCCTCTACTCAG
>JABZKB010000009.1:0-19241 GCA_015257505.1 Nanosynbacter sp.
TTGGAGGCACCGACCGGAATTGAACCGGTGTACACGGTTTTGCAGACCGCTGCGTAACCACTCCGCCACAGTGCCATGGCTTAATTTTAGCATAGAAAGAAATAAAAAAATACACCTTGCGGGTGTATTTTTAATTACTCTGTAATTTTGGGTAGAATCTCTTATTCCTAGATCTGCAGTAAAGATGCAAGCAATCTAGCCAAATTACTTCACACTCCACCCTTTGAACTTCGGCGTCTCTCAACTTCGCCCAAGTTCTATATATAGTTTAGCATGAGTGGATTATTCGTCAACCTTGTTTTTAATGAATATTATGTCTTAATAGTTGTATTTTATAAGTTGCAATATTCGTGTTTTATGTCGTGGTATTTAGAGTAGTTTGTTCGGATTTTGAAAATAGTGTTCGGTTTTGGATTTTTGTTCGGTTTTACAGAGGTAGTATTTGGAGTGTCTATAGAATAGACACACAAAAAAGATGGTCTTGGCCATCTTTTTATTTAAAATTTTATTATTTTTATCGATTGAAATCTTGTTTTTATTCCTATCCTTAATTTTTTGTAATCCTGAGCAGTTTTAAATCATGCTCAGGATTATAAACTTTTAGGCAAACTGAACAGTTTCTTTTTCGCCGGTGATTAGTTGCTTGAATTCAACACTACGGCTTTCAGCCTCGTTTTCGCCGATAACACCGACATACCTTGCGTTTTTGCCAGCATATTTCATCTTGTCCCCCAGCTTTTTGTCGGAATAAAGAATATCGACGCTTTTTCCTTCCTTGCGGAGGGTCTCTGCGACCTGGTTAGTGAAACCATATTCCGCATCAGAGAGTGGAATAAGTACATAGTCGACTGAAGTAGACTGAAATTCACCAAGCATCTGATTACTCTCGAGAATATAAAATAGACGAGTGAGGCCGATTGAGATACCAACACCCGGGAAGGACTGATCGGTGTAGTTGCTGGCGAGATTTTCATAACGACCGCCAGAACAGATTGAACCAATGCCTTTATATTCAGGGAGAATGGTTTCAAATACTGTACCGGTGTAATAATCAAGTCCGCGAATAATTAACATATCGGCAATGGCAACTCCGGCGAGGCCGTGCTGTTCAAGAGTTTTAAGCACAAAGTCGATTTCTGCTACGCCAGCTTCAAACTTGTCGTTTTTGATCTCAAGGGCACGAAGAGCCGCTACGGCTGCCTCACGTTCACCATTGATTTTGATAAAATCGAGAATCTTAGCGATTTTGTCGGCAGAGATCTTCAACGCTTCTAGAGCTGACTTAGTCTGCTCTGCTGTCACCTTTTCGGCGTGATCAATTACATCAAAAATGTCTTTCGAAATCTCTGCAAGATCGAGAGCCTCAAGGAAGCCAGATAGGATTTTGCGGTTGCTGATGCGGATAAGCATCTTTGGCTTGATAAAGGTCTTTAGAGCGGCATAGGCTGTCTCTACAACATCAGCATCATAGGCGATAGATAAGGTATTGCGGCCGATCACGTCAACGTCGAGCTGATAGAATTCACGGAAGCGACCTTTTTGAGAACGTTCACCGCGGAAATTGCGGCCGATCTGGGTGACCTTGAATGGAAAAGTTAGGTCACTTTCGTGTTCAACTACATAGCGAGCGAGAGGCACGGTGTGATCAAAACGTAATGCCTGGTCAGCCTCATCGGCGGTCTCGGCAGTTTTTACCACCTTGTAGATCTGTTTTTCAGTATCGCCACCAGCTTTCGCCAAAAGAATATCCGTACGCTCGATGGTTGGAGTCTCAATATACTGATAGCCGTGGAGATGATACATCCTAGCAATCTGGTCTTTGATAGTATTGAAGATAACCTGGGTGTTCGGAAGAAGTTCCTGCATCCCAGAAATTGCGGATGTATTAATTCTTTTCATAATACTTTTATTATAGCACATGTTGTGTTATACTCTTTTAAAGTGGTTCTGTAGCTCAGTTGGTAGAGCAGAGGCCTGAAGAGCCTTGTGTCACTGGTTCAAGTCCAGTCGGAACCACCATTTTTTATGCTTGTTTTTATCAATACTTATTATCTTTACTTAGTGTTGCACTTCTGATGTTAGTTTAGGGAGCTAGTTTGTAAATTGATATTTTCATGTTATAATATATAAGTGTTCTTTTACAGGTATCGGTGCAAAAAATGCCATTCACAGGAGGGGTAAAATGGAGGAGAATTTAGAAAACACCTTACGCTTCTATGTCTTAGCGACACAACTTAAGTATAAGATCCGAAGCGGATGGGACAACACTCACTGGAATATTTCTGGTGAGAGACGCGAGAGTATCGCCGAGCATATCTATGGCACCTGTATTTTGGCAATCGCCCTGGATTCTGAGTTTAAGACAGATCTTGATCTTGAAAAAGTTATCATGATGTTGGTACTTCATGAGCTTGGTGAGGTTTTGATCGGAGATATTACGCCTTTTGATAATATCCCCAGAGAACAGAAGATCGAGATAGAGTTTAAGGCAATTCGAGAAGTTCTCGGTGACTTGCAGAAAAATGAGGTATACTACGATCTTCTGAAGGAGTTTGACCAGAAGAAGACGAAAGAGGCGGTTTTTGCCCACCATTGCGACAAACTTGAGGCTGACATTCAGGCTAAGGTTTATCAAGATATGGGACGCCAACACTCGCTCGATGAGCAGGATGACAATGTAGTCTTTCGAAGCTCCAAGATTCAGGAGATGACAAGAAACGGTGCTGAGACCGCTTTTGACATCTGGTACGAGTGGGACAAAAGTCTGTATCAAGATGACGAGACTTTCTTAAGTCTTCTGGATTACGTGAGAAGAACTGATACTCAGAAAATCATCTAAGCCATTGCAGATAATACTGCCTAGTCACAGGTAATACTGATAAAGAACACAATCTACCCGCTTCGGCGGGTTTTTCTTTTGTTATTCTTTGGTCTTATTTTGATCTTCTCTTGGTTTTCTTTTTTGGTCTTATCTTGGTCTTCTATCTTTTGAGATTTCTAGGGAAAAACTTTTTGATATAATATAAATATAGTTATGGCAAATATTTGCGATTATTTAAGGGAACATGGGGAAAGAAAGATCTCAAAGGAGGCGCCCTTTTCGGAGGCAGACCAATTAATTTTGGCGCGTTTTTCATATTTGCCGTTCCCTAAGATCAAGATAGGAGCTTTTGAGACGATCGGTTCGATTGCTAAAAAAATGAGTCTTTTATCTAGCGAGGATTTCTGCTGGCCGGATGACGAGGAGTATATTAAGCTACTTGGACAAACAAAGCGTTTTGCAAAAATGCGGGTCAGCCACTACATACGCAATGACGACAAGGACCTTGAAAAACAGTTTTCCGCCATTACCATTCATATGAATTTTCAGCGAGCATATCTGTCATTTTTTGGCACCGATAGCTCGATTACCGGCTGGAAAGAAGATTTTAATATGGCCGTTTTAGATAAAATTCCAGCCCAGATTGAAGCTCTAGAGTACTTAAAGAGGATCAGCCGCAGGTTTTTCTGGAAAAAACTATACCTTGGTGGCCATTCGAAGGGCGGAAACGTTGCGATTTTTGCAGCCATCCATGCCTCTGATGGGATCCAGGAAAAAATCCAGGCAGTCTATAACTATGACGGCCCGGGAATACGCAAGGATTTAGTCGACCAAGATACTGGACCGGTGCAGGTGCTTGAAAAAATCCATAGTTTTGTCCCACAAGAATCGGTGATTGGGCGTTTATTTGAACACCGCGAAGGTTTGACAATCGTTTTAAGTACCGCAAAAAATCTATACCAACATGATATTTATTCCTGGCAGGTGAATGGTAATAAATTTGTGCGTTCCAAAACTACTAAGCGTAGCGATATGATTAATCGTACGATTAATAAATGGATGCAGACGGCTATCCAGGATGAGATTAAGATTTTTATTAATGGGATGTTTGAAATTTTTGCGTCAGTCAAGCTGAATAATCCGATCGAGCTAATGCGTGAATGGAAGCATTTTGGACCAAAGATTTTAAAAGAATTCATGAATGCACCAAAAGAAAAGAAGAAGGTGATTTCTGAGGTTTGGAGAAAACTTGGCGAGTCTTTGATTCGTTCACAGATTGAGCAGAATGAGCTACTAGTGAAATTTAATAAAACTTTTAGACAAAAGAAAAAGTAACCGATGCGTAATTTTCGTTTAGATCAGAATTTCCTAAGAAGTCCGAAGCTGGCGTTATTCTTGATTGGACATTCAAACATAAAGAAGCGTGATCTTGTGATTGACATTGGGGCAGGTTCAGGCGTAATTACCTCTGCGCTGGCTAAGCGTTGCAAGAAAGTAATTGCGGTTGAAAAAGATGCGGAGACTGCAAAGCGACTCAGAGAAAATCTTAAACGACAGAACATCTCAAACATAGAGATTTTTGAAGGAGATTTCCGCGAAATGAAGCTTCCGGACGAGCCATACAAAGTTTTTGCTAATCCCCCGTTTTCCCTATCGGCTGAGGTCTTTTATAAGCTGCTTAATTTAGAAAATCTGGATGGGAGAATTTGCAAAAAAGAAGGCGAAGGCTCACGCCGTCCAGAGGCCATTTATTTGATTCTACAAAAACAACTGGCACTAAAGTTGATTATTACTGAGAGGCATTATACGAGTCAGCTGGGGCGATTACTCTCAGACGACTATGCGACGAGAATTCGTTTGCCACTGAAGCCCACAGATTTCACGCCACCACCAAAGGTGCCGACTGTATTGTTTGAAGCCAAAAAGATTATTATCTAGAAGATTTTATTTGAGATTTTTGGCCAGTCCGGCAGCGAGATAACGCTCGACGTAGCTATAATCCCAGTTAGTGTCAAAGCCTGAAGATGTGAAATTATTAAACTTAAAACTTGGCATGCCACCAAGATTATGACGCAACATTAGGGTGGTAGCATCCGCGGTATTTTGCTTGACAGTCTCGAGCATTTTATGTTCAGAAAGACAAGATTTAAAAGAGTTATCAAGCTTCACATCACTTGCGATACTCTCCCAGTAGGCGGGAGTGAGGTCTTTGATGGCGGGAGCATTTTTTGAAGAACCAATTCCCTTGCTATGGTAATCCTGCCAGAGACGACGAATGGCCTGATGGTAGTAGTCCCAGAAACGATTTTGATCGGTGGCACAGGCAATAGCCTCAGCTCCCATCCTTGAAAAGCCGCGCTTATCCATATTATTTTCATAAAGAAAATCCGTGACGCGAACCTCAAAGACAATATCATGGTCCTTTAAATATTTATCGAATTTTTCCTGATTTTCCATGGCAAGACGAGAGAAGACGTCGCAATATGGACACATGATGTCAGTCATCATGATGTAATGATTTTTAGCTTTTTTATCACCCAAAATGGTGCGTTCATCACGAATACTACTCAGATCTTGGTTTTTGGGAGCAGAAGTGAGTGCGACGGAAAGAAAGAGGATGACGATAATAAAGATTACAGAGAAACGAACGAGACGGCCAAGGAGACTATTAGTGGAGCCGGCTGCGAAACTTTTAGGATCAGAAAAATCGGATCCAGAAAAATCGGTTTTGATTGAGCTATTCATTTGCCTCCTTGCTGTTTTTTAGCTTTTCCTGAGATTTTGTACGGTATTTTTCATCTTCGACGATAATATAAGCCTCGTAACCGATTTTCTTAAAGACGAAAAAGGCGAGTAGGAGAGAGATAGAATTTAAGACGGCGGAAATTGTGCCAACTAGAGCAAGTCCAGAGGAACCAAGGATGGAAATAATAACAGGAGCAAGCAGGGCGGTGCCACAGGTTGGACAGCCGGAACTTAGGAGGAAGAAACTGGCGATAATACCGGTGCGCTGGAGCTCATCTGGAAGAGATTGTTTGCGGAAATTTAGAATAAAGAAGAGGAGACCAACCAGCGTGGACTGCACAAGATTGAGACTGGTAAGATAGAAAAAATCGGGCCAAGTTCGACCGACCCCCACTACAGCAAGAAACGTATCGAGGATCAAAACTAATTTGCCGCGGAGATTGGAGAGCTGAAAAAGTTGCCAGTTTGCAGTGCCGGAAGCAAAGAAATTGAGGAGAAAACCGAAGATGAAGAAACATAAAAGAAATGGGGCTAGAAAATTTCGTCTGACAAAGAGTCTTGGTAGAACATGGAGGGCGCAGAAAAATTGTTGTTTTGTATGTTTAAGTTTTTTCTGGGCCTGCTTTTTTAATTTAAGAAATTTACTGGGAGTATTTTCCATCAGAATCCGCCATCTTATAAATCAGCGATTTTTACACGAACTTGCTCTAAGGTATCACGATTTCGGACAGTCACTGTATCATCTTCGAGCGTATCAAAATCGATTACTACACATTTTGGCGTACCAATTTCATCCTGCTTGCGGTAACGTTTACCAATATTACCAGAGTCATCCCAAGTAACATTGCCATATTTCTTGCGCAAGTTTTGATATACCTGCTGAGCTTTCTCAACTAATTCTGGTTTGTTCTTTAGGAGTGGTGAAACACAGAAACGGAATGGCGCGAACTCTTCAGGAAGTTTCAGAAAGACGCGCTTTTCGCCATTCACTTCATCCTCATGGTAGGCGGCAGAAAGAACAGCCATCACTAAGCGTTCCACACCAAAAGATGGCTCGATGACATGTGGCACAAAACTTTCACCGGTTTTCTTATCACGATACTCCATATTTTTACCAGAGGCGCGAGCGACATTTTGAAGATCAAAATCAGTACGATAAGCTAGCCCCATCAACTCCTCGGTTCCGATTGGAAAATCAAATTCGACATCAACTGTGCGCTTTGAATAGTGTGCGCGATCCTCGGCTGGGACCTCGTATTCATGGATCATGTGCTCAGGAAGCTGTATCACTTTTTCAAGAAAAACATGAATATCTTTAAGTAGATCTTCAAAGATACGTTCCCAGTCGTTTGGATGGACAAAATACTCAATCTCCATCTGCTCAAGTTCACGACAGCGGAAGATAAAGTCGCGTGGAGAAATCTCATTACGAAAAGCCTTACCTTGCTGAGCGAGACCAAAAGGTAGGTCTGGATAGATATTGTCGACGACATTTTTATAATTAGTGAAGATTCCCTGGGCGGTCTCAGGACGGAGGTAGGCGACAGAAGTCTCATCGGAAACTGCACCGACGTGAGTTTCGAACATCATATTGAATTGCTTGACCTCGCCCCAGTTAATTTTGCCACAGGTCGGACACTTAATGCCGGCCTTCATTAATTCATCCCGCGTAATATTGGTCGAAAGATCGTGGCCTTCGGCGGTCTTAGCTAATTTATCAGCGCGGAAGCGACCATGGCATTCATTACATTCGACTAGTGGATCGGAGAAAGTTGCAGTATGCCCGGAAGCAACCCAAGTTTTTGGATTCATAATAATAGCAGCATCAACACCGAGCATATCTTCACGATCATCAACCCAGTATTTCCACCAAGTTTGCATAATTTTGCGTTTAAGAGCGACACCGAGTGGGCCAAAATCCCAAGTACCTGCCATACCACCATAAACATCGGAGCCCTGAAAAATAAATCCGCGACGTTTACATAGACTAACGATATCTTCGAGTTTTGCCATATTTTGCTCCTGTTATTTCTGTCTATTATAGCATTTCAGGCAGCAATATGGGATAGCATCGGAAGAAAAGGTGTAAGGTTCTTGATTTTGAGGACGACACCGAGATTAGTGCTAAGAATGAGTCGCAGAATTTTAATGACATTTTGGTCGATACTGCCGGATTGGTCCGGGCGCTTGACAAAGACTTTTTCAAAATCATCCCAGTCGTATGTGGCATTCGACTCAAGCTTTTGATTATTACTGTCATAAAATACATTAATTTCTTCCCCGCTGATTTTGGCGAGATTCAGTTTAAAGTAAATCGCAATGAATTGGCGCCTATTTTGATCGAGGTAGAATTGATTGAGGTAATAGAGTGTTTGGCGGGTGAGTGAAAAAAGTTCAGCAGAACTGATATGGTGAGTAATTCGACTGATTTGCTTGAGAAAGTTTGAGGCAAGCTCTAAGGTTTCTAGATCGGAAATAATGTTTTGATAAAATTCTATCGCTTTGGCAGAAGTGAGGACGCCAAACTGCTCAGATTCGGATTCGGTCTTTTTCGTATCGCGCTGATGGACCACGATTTTTGATAAACAAAACATTTCAATTCCACCAGCCAATTTTGATTTTTCTCGACGCGCCCCCTTAGCAATACCAGAAACGCGACCGTCTGGCGTTAAAAAAGTCACAATACGGTCACCTTCATTGTAATTAACTCTTTTTAGGACGATGGCCTCGGTTTTAATATCTGCCATTTTTATTTTCCTTTTTCTCGATTGAACTTTTGGGGCCCTTCTTGGCGCAGCCGGCTGTGCGGTTTTTGATGAGATTGCTCTTTTGGCCGTTAGTAATCTTAACAGAGAGAATTTCTGAAATTGCTGCCGGTAAATCCTGCGGCGTCATGGTGGCCTTATTTAGAATCCTTCTCACATTGTAGCTTTCAAGGGTTTGCATGGGAAAATTCAGAGAGGAAACGATAATAATTGGGATATTTGAAAGGTCCGAATAAGAAGCGATTTCATTTAAAAAAGTGAAGCCGTCCGGACCGGTCAGAAGGACGTCGAGAATAATAACTGAGGGTGGGGTGCAACCATCTGGCAATGCGTTGATAGCATCAATGGCGTTTTCGAAGATACTAACGGTAGAATCCGGGAAGGCTCGGTGAAGGCTTTTTGAGAAGAGTCTGGCAAAGATTGAGTCATCTTCGAGAATGAAAAATTCAAGTGATTCGCTTTTAGTTTCTGGCTGGGGTTTAAGGAAAGATTCAATCTGCATAACAATCTCGTATTAAAAACTGAAGGCAACTTGACGGGAGGCTGGGATGCGGATTTTAAAACTTGTACCATCGCGGTGGCGCACGGCAAGCATTTCTGCCTGCATGTATTTAGAGAATTTTGAGGCAATATAGAGACCGAGGCCGGAACTTCCTGGACGCATACTGATGCGAGTCGGCTGATTCAGTCCGTCCCGAATTTCTTGCCAGACCTTAGTAGGGAGAGCCGGACCAAAATCACGTACCGCCACCTCGACCATCTCACCGCAATCAGAAATTGAAAGTTTTGATTCAGTCTCGGGGGTGGAATAATGCACGGCATTGGTGCAAAAATTGTAAATAATACTAAATAATAGATCCGGATTAGCAATAACTAAGTCAGTTCGACTTTTATAAACTGCTTCGAGACTACGCTGGTTGCTTGCAAAATATGGACGAAGCTCAGTGAGGACATGGTCACAGATGTGACGCACCGAGACCGGCTCCATAGAGAAGAGCCCATCTTCGAGCCTAGCGACCTTAGTGAGATCATTCACCTGACGAAGTGCACGCTCAGAGATTGTTACAAGTTCATCACGAGTCTGCTCGAGTTCAAGCCGTGAATCTTCAGCAAAGTCCATTGAGAGCGCAAGTTGGCGCATAACAGCAAGAGGGCTTTTCAGCTCATGCGCAGCAATAGCTAAACCTCCGACCTCACTTAACATAATTAAATTATAGCAGAGAAGTCGGAGTTTTAATATTTTGTGTCTAAGATTTCGCCGTCGCAGCCGGGATGATACAGATTAGCTATTGAAGCGGATGGTTGAGAGAATTTTCTCGAAGTTTTCACGGAAGACGTTGCTGGAATCGGTGCGCAAAATAGCGGTTTTGTCGCGGATTTTGAAGATACAGACAATTCCCTGATAGTCGTTGTCAAGTTTTCCGGTGAAGACATTAACGTTAACTTTATTTACGACTTTCGACGCAACCGTCATTTCACCATCTTGTACTTTACGATTGTAATCCTCAAGTACGCTATCAATTTGTTCAGTGCGGATGGAGACTCGGAGGGCCATGATTGTAGTATCGGAAACGACGTTAACCTGACCAGGATTGAGATAAGCGTTAAATTCACCACCACGGCTGGCATCATCAGGAATATAAACACTCCAGTTTTTTGGATATTCGAAAGTAAGTGAACCAAAGTCGGCAGGACCAGAAAAGGTCAGGAACGGATATTGTTCTTTTTCGGCAAACTCGTTCTCAAGTTTTGCCTGCAATTGATTCTTTGCTTCTGCTACTGCAACATCAATTTTTCCCTGGACATTAGTACTCGCTTCACTCCATTTGAGAGTCATCCAAATGAAGAGACCAATGAAGAGGACGGCAAGGAGAGAAACGACGATGAGACCGATGGTTTTTAAGAGATCGACACGGTTTTTGGCACGCGCAATGCGCTCAGCTTCCTTCTTTTCCTCGTCGGTCATCATGTTAAAATCTTTATTCAAGAGATTATTTGTGTTGGCGCTGGCTGAAGACTGGAAATTATTAATTGGAGTAGTTTGAAAACTATTTGATTGTGCTAATGACTGAAAATTTTGAGTCTGAAAATTCTGAGGTTGAAAAGCTTGAGATTGTGAAGTTTGATATTGTGATGATTGAGAATGCAAGGCTTCTTGCGACTGATAACCTTGCGCCTGATACCCCTGTGGTTGCGTGCTTTGAGGCTGGAAACCTTGAGACTGAGTTACCGGATTTGGGTTCCAAAAATTCGCGTCGTGCGCAACCCCACCTTGATTATTATTAAAATTATTCGAACCCTGATTATCCATATATCTCTATTTTACTTATGATTATTTTTTTGTAAAGTTTTTACAGCAAAGACCTTTATTCCTTACTAAAATCGCGATCAATAATTTCAATTTGATTCTTGATTTCACTGAGGTCAGATTCAATCTCTTTGGCGGCAGTAGCTGCGGCTTGGTATTTCTCGGCGGCCTGTTCTAAAGAAAAATCTTCTCCATAAAACCACTCAATCTGCTGATCAAGCTGTTCAAGCTTCTGATTAATGGTTAGTTTTTCTGTGCTAGTTTTGTCCTTTTTCATATCTTCCTCACTTTATAATTCTTTGATATCTTTAGTTTCTTTAATATTTTTAGATTCTGTACTTCTTGCTTTTTCAGTAATTTTTAGAATTTTTGCTTCCACATTTTCTGACTTAGTTTCAATATTAATTATCGAATCTGGCCTAATATCGCCGCGAATTATAGCATAACCGCGTTTTAAAATGATGGCTGGATTGAGATTCTCAATCACTTGAGTTTTTTGTCTAATTTTCTGAAGCTCAAGCTCAATCATGTTATTTAATTTAATGCGAACGGATACTAGCTGTTCCCTTAGTCCTTGCTCTTTTAGTTGAATTTTATTCTTAATTTGCTGATTGATGCGATTTATTTGAAGTTTAAGAGAATGAATTTCGGCCTGACGGTCACGAGTCAAAAACTGGGCAGCATTACTTGGAGTAGAAGCAGCAAAATCAGCGGCAAGATCAGCTAGGGATTCGTCGATTTCATGGCCGATTCCCGTGATGATCGGAATGCGACTGGCCGCAACGGCGCGGACAAGCTTTTCATCGTTAAAAATTGCAAGATCATCCTTAGAGCCACCACCACGAATCAGTGCGATAACCTGGCAATCTGTAAACTGGTTCATATATTCTATGGCGCGAATAATCTGATCTACCGCTGGCAACCCCTGCACCTGAGTGTGGGCGACCTGAATCTTTAGTTCTCCCCAACGCTCGTTAATAATTTTTATGAAGTCAGCATAACCGGCGGCCTGGGTGGAAGAAATTACGCCAATGCGCTCAAAAGTTCGTAAGATTGGACGCTTTTTCGCCTGGTCGAAGAGACCTTCTTTTTGCAACTTGGCCTTAAGTAATTCGAAAGCTTTTTTGAGACTACCTTCACCAAGCGGATGGAAACGTTTAATGGTTAGACTGAATTTACCAAAATTAGTGAGTTTTGGGGTAGCCTGAATGGCGATTTTCATGCCATCCTCAAGAGGAAAATTTCCTAGCTGATAGACAGTCATGAAACAGCCGACCGACGATTCGGCGTCTTTAAGATCGAAGAAAATCCACTTGCCCTGGTTTATTTTAAAGCTACTAACTTCGCCATAAACGACCACATCACCGAGGCCAGTTTCTAGCACCTGGTTGGTGACGGCAACAAACTGGCTAACGGTGAATTTTGGAGCTTCTGACATTATTTCTCTTCTTTGGTGGCAGCTTCAAAAACTTTTTGCTTGTCAGCTTTGCCAATCTTAGAGATGGCGTTTTGGTAGAAGCCGTAACCTGAGACAATAGTATTGAGCAGCACGATCACACGAGTGACGATAACCACGGTACTGGCAACTGCGAGGTTGGTACCAAGAACACACATAACTGTGATCATTGACCCCTCGTATCCACCAACACCACCAGGAGTAGGAAGAACAGCACCAATTAGGGAACCAAGAGCTTCGGCGACCATAATTTGTGGGAAGATTTCACCATGCCCGAGCGAGAGCGCGACGATCTCGTAAGTAGCAATCTCAAGGAAGTTATAAAGGAAGCCCCAGATTAAAGGCTGAATAAGTAGTTTTTTATCCTTTTTGGCGGTAATGAAATCATCATGAAGATCGAGGAAGTACTGATTGACCTTATCAAAATCAAGAATCTTCTCTTTTTTACCGAAGGTAACAAGCTTGACAACGCCATTTGCAATAGAGGTAATTTTCTTGGCAGCCCATTTGATCATTTTCTTGCTTGAAACGATGGCGGTTAGAATAGCCATGGCGGCAATAATACCAACACTCATAGCACCGACGGCCCAGACCATCCAGTGCGCACCATTTGGCACGCTGCCAGTAACTAGGAGGAAGATGATCGCAAGAATTGTCTGTGTTTGATTTGCGAGGATGGTGATGAAGTAGCGTAAAAGATACATGAAGCTCACCTGACCAGCAGTGGCGCCATAGTTTTTTAGACGCCAAGTGATGTAGCCTAGGCCAGATACGCCGCCGGATGGAATGGCGTGATTGACGAAGTTGAGCTCAAAAGAAATACGAGCCAGCTCCCAAGTTGAGATTTTCTGGACTTCTTTTTCCCTCTTTTTACCTTCAGCTTTCTGTTTGCCAGCCATGTAGGCAAAGAAGATCTTACCAGCACAGTAGTACATGAAGAGTTGTTCTGGGATGAGCAGAACGACGATTAAAAGATTGATACTAAACTCGCCGCCTTCAATACAGTGTCCTCCAAAAATACAGTTGGCAGCAGCAGTAATTTGGTCCCAGGCGCCCCAGACAACAAAAGCCACGAGAGCGAGAGTGATTAGACTAAGAATTTTTTTAAACATATCCCTAATATTATAGCATACGATTTTGCGACACAAGTGTTTTATTGGATAGTGGTTTGTTTGATATAATTGATTTATGAAATATGTAGCAATTGCAGGACGTCAACCTTTAATTTCCCTGGCCGAAATCCAGGCACTTTATGACAAAGCGGCGAGACTAGTCGGCAAGAAGCTAGTTTTCTTTGAAATTAACGAAGATGGTGAAGAAAATATATCGCCGGACATTAATCGTCTCGGTGGTAGCCTGAAACTGGGAAGGTTTTTTAATACAGATTTTAGTAAATTAGCTAAATTTTTAGCTACCACGCATCCGGAAGGTAAAATCACTTTAGGTATTTCAGATTTTTCTAAGCAGAAAAAGTCCGGACTAGCCAAACAAAAAAGTATGGAGCTAAAACGTAGTTTAGCTAGAGTGGGGCGGAGTGTAAGAGTAATCACTAGCAATGAACCGGAGATTTCTTCTGCAACCGCACATCATAATCAGTTAGGTGAAAAGGCTGGATGTTTTGAAATTTTCTTAATCGACCGCGAGATATACCTGAGCCTCGGTACACAAAATATCACTGCCTACACCGAGCGCGATCAGGCGCGACCAGCAAGAGACGCCAAAGTTGGGATGCTACCACCAAAACTTGCTCAGATCCTAATCAATCTATGTGGTAAATTACCAGAAGGAGCAAGAGTACTTGATCCATTTTGCGGAACTGGCGTGGTATTACAAGAAGCGGCCATCATGGGATATGTACCATACGGAACCGATCTAAATGAACGTATGGTGGAGTATTCGAAAAAGAACCTGAGCTGGTTATTTAACGAGCGTAATCGGAAACGTTTTAAGATTCTTCCAGGTCTGATCCAGAAAAAGGACCAGATACTTAATGCGATTTCAGTGGGGGATGCCACTAGTTTTACTTGGGAGGGCGAGATTGACGCCGTAGCTTTTGAAGGTTATCTCGGCGCACCAATGTCTAAGCCGCCGGTAGACATAAAATTCAAGACCGAAAAAGCGAAGTGTAGGGAGATTGCGATGGGATTTATGAAAAATATCACCCCGCAAATAAAATCAGGAACACCAGTAGTGATGGCGCTTCCAGCCTGGCTGAGAGAGAATGGTAAATACGCCGGACTAAACATTCTTGACGAAATTCAAGAGATGGGATATAATTTTGAAAAGTTTCAAGACTTGAGTCAATCGGATTTACTCTACTATCGGGAAGGTCAGATTGTGGCTCGAGAAATAATAGTAATAAGGAAAAGATAGGCTAAAATATGTCACATGTTAAAGCTGGTGGAACCGCGAAAAATGTCCACAATAACGCTGGCCAACGCCTTGGTGTAAAACGCTTTGGTGGTCAAAAAGTACGCTGTGGTGAAGTTTTGGTTCGCCAAACTGGTAGCACCAAAATCGCTGGTGAAGGCACTTACATCTCCCGCAACTTCACTATTCACGCTGCAAAAGATGGTGTAGTCACTTTTGTGAAGACTAAGAAAACTCATTTCTCTGGTCGTTCATTACCACGTGTTCGCGTAGAAGTTCGCTAAGAAGTCAAGTAAAATAGGTCCCGCGATGGACCTATTTTTTATGCTAAAATGAGTCTATGAATATATTGATCGTGGGCAATATAATTAAAGATATCTACCTTGATTTTGAAGCAAATTTATTTGAAACTGACCGGAATCAGCAAAAAGTTTTGGAAACCACGCTTGATGAGGAATCACTTTTCTATAAAAACCACACGACAGTACGAAGCGGGGCAAGTATTGCGGAAGAGGTTTTTTGGGACTTTAAAATCCAAACTGAATTCGCCGGAGATGTGGCCGATACTCGATATATTATAAAGAGCGGAAAGTCGGTCAAGTATCTAACCTCTAAATATGCTAAGCCTAGTGTATTTTTAAAACCTGAGACTACACCGGATTGGTTATTTATTGACCGCTCGGCCAGATTAAATACGTCAAACTTAAAACAAATACTAGCCTGGCTAAAAATGAATCCTGGCGTTAAGGTAGCGATTTTTACGGGAGTAAAGTTCGAAAAGCTTCTAGCTAGGCGTGACGATTTTAGCGCCCATCAACTACTCAGCGAGTTAGTACAACGTGCAAACATTTTATTCTTTAGCGGGCAAACGCTTGATGAATTGAAAACACCGGAAGAAATAAGACCAGAGCTCGTGGTTCGGGTGACACCTGAATTAATTGAGACGGAAGTAGTCAACCCACTGAATGAAAATATCTTGAAATTTGGGAGAGACAAATCTCAGATTATGAGACTCGAGGTAAATCAGAAACATTTTTTCACACACTTATCAATTTATTCCGGAGCGGTGGCCACAATTTTGGCTGCGCTTTCCACTGGCTGGAATCTTGAACGAGCAATGCGTTTTGCAAAACTGAATCTCCAGTATGCTAGTCTAGGAAAAACCTTAAATCTTGACCAATTATATAAGAAATTACAGAGATCCCTGGGAAAAGAAGATGAATTAACACTACTTGCAAAATCGTTGTCGGCTGATGGACGAGGAATCTTAGCGATTGACGAATCGAAAAAGACTATGAGAAAGAAACTTCTAAAGTTAGGTCTCCCCGATTCAACGGCGACAAGCGAAAAATATCGTGAGATTTTAGTGACAACTCCAAATTTGGCAAAGTTTTTGAACGGGGTAATTTTATCCCAAGAAACTATCCTGCAGAAGCTACCGAACGGACAGACTATCCCGAAATTCTTAGCTACGCAGGGGGTATTACCTGGGGTGAAGGCCGACCTTGGACTTATTGAAATTCCTGATTTTAAGAATCAATTTAGTACGCGTGGACTTGATGACTTAGAATGTAGGGCAAAAAGTTATTTTGAGCAGGGATTGCGTTTTACAAAATGGCGTACGATTTTTCAAACAAATAACGGCGAAGAAGTGCCGGATGCGGTGATTGAACAAAACACAAGTGATTTAGTGAAGTATGCCGAAATTATATTAGACCACAGAATGATACCGATTATAGAGCCAGAAGTTTTATTTAATGAAGATGCAAAAATATCGCAGTATTTTTTGAATACTAAAAAGGTCCTAGTGGCATTATTTTCTAAATTTAAAAAATCAGGTATTGATGTTAAAAATGTGATTCTGAAAATCAACATGATCTACGATAAAACAAACTTACCTACCGAAACCGCAAAATATACGATACAGCTTTTGAAGGAGGCGGTGCCGGCAGAAATTGGCGGAGTAGTTTTTCTATCTGGTGGTCAAACTCCAAAGCAGGCCACAGAGAATTTACGCAAAATCATGAGATTGAATCGTGGACAATTTCACTTATCGTTCTCTTTTGGGCGAGCACTGGCCGACCCAGCACTCGTAGCGTGGAAGTGTGAAGATAAAAATATTCAGACTGCCAAGGCAATCCTAGACTCGAGGCTGCAAGAAACCTGTGAAGCAATGAAATAGAAAATTTTTCAAAGTAGAACTAGGAGTTCTCAAGAAGTCAAGAGTTCTTAGGAAGTTAAGAATTCTTAAGGGCCTCACGGAGAAATTTGCCAGTTGGCGTGTCGTCGCGCTTAGCTAGTTGTTCTGGCGTACCCTCAGCGATCACTAAACCACCGTGCTGACCACCTTCTGGACCCATATCAATTACCCAGTCGGCAGACTTAATCACATGAAGATTATGCTCGATAATAATCATAGTATTGCCACCGTCAACTAGGCGGCTAAGAATTTGCAAGAGACGTTTAACGTCATCAGTGTGCAAACCAGTGGTTGGCTCATCGAGGATGTAGAGAGTTTTACCAGTGCTGCGACGAGAGAGCTCAGTGGCAATTTTAATACGCTGCGCCTCACCACCAGAGAAGGTTGTAGCGGACTGGCCGAGACGAATGTAGCCTAGACCGACCTCCTGGATGGTTTTTAATTTATTCACGATGGCTGGGATATTTTCAAAAAACTCGACCGCCTCATCAATGGTCATATTGAGAACGTCGGAAATATCCTTGCCTTTATATTTTACCTCTAGTGCTTCACGATTATAGCGCTTACCATGACAGGTTGGACAGGTAACATAAACATCCGGAAGAAAATGCATCTCGATTTTATTCACACCATCACCCTGACAGGTTTCACAGCGCCCACCTTTGACATTAAAACTAAAACGTCCAGCTTTATAGCCGCGAATTTCAGCCTCAGGTTGGGCGGCAAAAAGTTCACGGATGGCAGTGAAGACACCAGTATAGGTGGCTGGGTTTGAGCGAGGAGTGCGACCGATTGGACTCTGGTCGATCACAATACATTTATCCAGATTTTCAATACCATCAATGCGGGTATGTTCACCTGGTACAGTCTGCGCGCGATGGAGTCTGGCAAGTAATTCATTGGCGAGAATTTCATTTACGAGAGTGGATTTACCAGAACCGGAAACCCCGGAAACTACAGTCATCACGCCAAGTGGAAAATGCACATTAATATTTTTAAGGTTGTTTTCCCTAGCACCCACCACAACGAGTTCCTTGCCGACTTTTGGTTGACGACGTTTTTTCGGTACACTAATTTTCTTTTTACCACTGAGATACTGGCCGGTCAAAGAGTTTTGATCCTGCATGATCTCCTCTGGTGTACCAGCCGCAACAACATTACCACCACGTGAGCCAGCGCCTGGACCAATATCGATGAGATAGTCTGAATTCAACATTGTATCCTCGTCATGCTCGACTACTAAGACGGTGTTTTTGAGATCACGCAGATGTTTTAAGGTGGCAATTAATTTATCGTTGTCACGCTGATGAAGACCGATTGATGGCTCATCCAGCACATATAAAACGCCTTGCAAACCAGAACCGATTTGAGTGGCCAGACGGATGCGCTGCGCCTCGCCACCAGAAAGCGTATTGGCGGAACGACCAAGCTCGAGATAACCGAGACCGACATCCTGCATGAATTTGACACGTTCTTTGATGACTTTAAGGATTGGTTTCGCGATGAGAGTTTCAGCTTCGGAAAAGCCGAGATCCTGAGAAAGCACCTCGATTGTTGAATCAACATCGAGATTACACATATCAACAATATTCAAGCCGTGAATCGTGATGGCGAGCACTACTGGTTTTAATCTAGCACCATGACAGGTTTGACACTCACGCACACGCATAAAACGTTCAATATCTTTGCGCATAAAATCAGAATCAGTTTCGCGATGACGACGTTCAAGAGTCGGAATCACACCTTCATACACTGATTCATAAGTTGCACCTTCCTGCCACTTGCCGGAACCAGAAATTTTAATCTGGTATTTTTCGTCTCCTGTGCCATAGAGAATGAGATGTTTCTGGGCTTCAGTGAGTTCACCAATCGGAGTATGAACAGAGAAACCGTGACGATTGGCAACGGCAGTGAGGCGTTTTAGCCACCATGAATCACTCTGGACGCGATTGAAAGGACGGATGCCTCCCTCGGCGATCGTGAGATTATTATTAAAAACGAGATTTGGATCAATTTCCATGCGTGTGCCGAGACCAGTACAGGTTGGACAGGCGCCTTGTGGGGCATTGAAGGAAAAAAGTCTTGGTTCAAGCTCTGGGATTAATTCATCTGGGTGAACTGGACAGGCGTAACGCTGAGAGTAGGTGAGGACCTCCGTGTTTTGAGTGCCTAGAGATTTACCTTCGATGGTTGAGCTATTGTCGTTGATCTTGAGAAGCTGAATAATTCCCTGGCCAAGATCTAGGGCCTGCTCAATCGAGCTGGAAATACGAGAATAAAGTTCGGTACTAAGAATAAAGCGATCGACGACGAGTTCAATGTCGTGGCGTTCCTGTTTTTCAAGTTCTGGAAACTCATCAAGTGCATAAACAATGCCATCAACACGCACGCGAGAGAAACCTTTTTGGAGATATTGCTCAGAAATATGTTGGAACTCACCTTTTTTCTGCTGGACTAGGGGAGCGAGCAGCATTAATTTTGAGCCAAGCGGTAGCTTCATGACTTCATTAACGATATCCTCAACCGAACGGCGGGAAACTTCGCGGTGGCAGATTGGACAATGCGGTACACCAACA